>CAVQMZ010000022.1:0-19002 GCA_963713725.1 uncultured Bacteroidota bacterium | reverse complement strand
AAGCCCGTGGATGGCATATCTGATAAAATTCATCCCCTGGAGGAATCCGTCGGGGAATTAAAGGAGCTTACGCGCTACTTTGTCGAGCAGATCAGGATTCAGCTGGACTCGTGGACGGAGAAGCTGGAAGGATTTAAGGCCGAAAATAAAAAGGTTGTTATCTGGGGAGGTGGATCAAAGTCTGTGGGCTTCCTGACCCAGTTCCATGATATCGGGGTGATTAAGCACGTGGTGGATATCAATCCACATATGAGTGGCAACTATATTCCCGGTGTGGGAATTCAGTATGTCAAACCAGAATTCCTGGCCGACTATAAGCCGGATGTGGTTATCGTGATGAACTCGGTCTACATGGATGAGATTGGTAAAATGCTCAATGGAATGGGGGTTGAGCCACTTATGCTTGGACTCTAGTTCCTGAGCACTGGTTAAGAATAATATAGAGGGTGCCCATATCGGACACCCTCTAATTGCCTATTTAATAATTAATTTAACAGCTCCGGTATTTACATCATTCTCCAATAAACGCAGGATGTAGATTCCATCAGAAAGATCGGAGAGATCAAGTTGCATATTTTCTCGCGCATATATGATCTCGGTGTGAACTATCTTACCTGTTATGGAGCTTATCCTAACTTCGTAAGCGGCATTTGAGTCGTAGCTTTCATGCCTCAGGTTAAATACACCTTTCCCAGGATTGGGATATACGGTAAATGAACTGAGATCTGAAGACCCTGTACCCAGAACTGGTAACTGACCGGTGAACGATACTTCATAGGTATTGGACATGAAATTTCCTTCCTGAACAGCATCAGCCGGAACAGAAATGGTGATATTGTCATTGGCCGTTGCAAATACCTGGCCTTCAAAAACAGTTTCACCGCTACCAGAGCTTTTAATATTCAGGTTCTTTATATCTGCATTTATGACAAAAACATCGTCCATGCTAACAACATCCTGATAGAACGTGAAATCAACCACAAAAGGATAGAGTGCTGTAGATCCTGATTCGGTACTGGAAACTAAGGGTCTTTCCGGAATATCAAGGTGAAAGATATCTGATGAATAGGAGGAAAGCGTTGCACCCTGTCTGAAATACATGTCAGAGCCCGGTAAAAGCTTCAATGCCTCGCCATTTCCTTCTTCATATGCTTCAAATTTTTCACTGGCAGAATAATGAAGTTCTGATGAAATGGGTATATCGGTGCTTTCATTGCTAAAGTCAATACCAGTTGACGGGGCAGGCGGTCTGGTCGAAGATTCAAGCATTTGAATTTCGGAGGCAAATTCAGATGCAGAAGCCATGGCCTGGAAGTAAATATTTATCCCCGGACTCACCTTAAGTATATTATCGCTGCCTTGAACAGCATCGCTCAGGTCCGGGTTTGCCCCATAGGCATAAGACGATCCGATGGGTATACTGATTTCCTCCTTCATGTAATCTATCTGGAATGATGGTGCAACAGGTCTGGCCGGTGCTTCCAGAGTTTGAATATTTGAAAGGAAGGCAGATGAATTAGCTTTTGTTCTGAAATATAACACGGCACCGGGACTGATCTCCACATATTCCCCTGTTCCGGATGCAGCATCCGACATGTCTGCCTGTGTCGCATATTCGGTGGTGCTTTCAATGACCATGCTTGTCCTGCTATTCATAAAGTCGATCTCAACTGAGGGAGCACCTGGTTTGGCGGGTACAAGCAATTCCTGAATACCTGAAGCAAAGGCTGATCCTGTGGCTGACTTCCTGAAATATTTATCAGACCCGGGGGTCAGGCTCACGAATGAACCGTCTCCACTGGATGAAGAGCTCATATCGCTGTTGTCAGAATACCTGTATTCCGAACTCACGGTTGTGCTGGTTCTTTCATTGGGATAATCAATTAGAAAGGAGGGTGCATCAGGTCTGCCGGGTACGGTCAGGGTTTGAATGGCGGAGGCAAAGACCGATCCGCTGGCCCGCTTTCTGAAATAGCGATTTGATCCCGGGTACAGCTTAATGTAGGATCCGTCGCCCCTTGAAGAAGAACTCATGTCGCTGCTGGCTGAGTAGTCATAGGCATCACTTACCGTTTCGCTGGTTCTTTCATTGGGATAATCAATAAGAAAGGAGGGTGCATCAGGTCTGCCGGGTACAGTCAGGGTTTGAGTGACAGAAGCAAAGTTAGATCCTGTGGCCCTCTTTCTGAAATATCGAATAGATCCCGGGTAAAGTCTTACATGGCCTCCATCTCCCCTTGAAGAGGAACTCATATTGCTATTGGAAGAGTAGTCGTACTCATCACTTACAGTTTCGCTGGTTCTTTCATTGGCATAGTCAATCCCAAAAACTGGTGCCCCCGGCCTGTATTTTACGGTCAGAGTTTGCGTTTTTGAATAATCAGCCTTTTTCCTGAAGTAGACAGTTGTCCCAGGTGTCAGGGAAAGGTGCTGACCGTTGCCATCCACCACTGTGGAAAAATTACTCTGGTAGCTGTATTGATCCTCAGTGGAGACTACTTTGTTCGTTCTTTCAAGCCCGTAATCTACAGAATAGCTGGGAGGGTCCACTGAGGGTGGTGGCGGTGGTGGTGGCGGTGGTGGCGGTGGCGGTGGCGGTGGCGGACCACTGCCCGTTGTGGCATAAACACTTATCTTAATTGTCATTGGAAAGTACTTGTCGGCATTCCCAGGACATCCCGAGGAACTCCACTCTTTCCCCATGGGGATGCATACATCGGCACCATCCCAGAGAACCACACCAATGCGGTAGAAATCATCAGCTCTGCTGAAATCAAGCGGGTCACCGGCTTGCTTATTCCACCAGCCGGAGGGACTTCCCAGGCTGTAAGAACCCGTAGAGCCGGATCCACCTGACACCCATTGCCTTCCCGCTACTGTTTCCGTATGTAAGCTTCCTTTATGTTTATCACCCCATATTCCAAACTGTAAATAGAAGGGTTCATTGGTGGGCTGTGAGAGGACCTGCACAGACATGGTAAAGTTTCCATTATAATAGTCATTGGGAGAAAGCCAGTTATTACTGGGCATATTCCCGTAATTGATATTTGAATAACCATCGGTTCTATGCCACCAGTAAAATCCATAGCCTCCGTATTCGTAGGGAGGATGGTACCAGGTGATTGTCTGATCAAAAACCTTGGTTTGTCCTTTCAGATCCTGCTTCATTCCCAGGAAGACCAAGGTCAGGGTCAATGTGAATAGTAAAATTCTCTTCATAATTTCATTTTTTTTCGGGCGGACAATATAAAGAATTAGTCTAAATAAAGACCAAAGGTTCATCAAGGTTTGGGATGCATCTGTCAAAGATCTGTTAACTAAGCTGATCTGTATGTCTAATGGATGTATGAAACAAAGAAAAGGGCCGATAAAAAGTTCATAAAAAAAGGGTGATCCGGCAGGACCACCCTTTCTTCGAAGTAGTAGTAAGCGATAAGCCTTCTTCTATTTGATTATCAATTTCACCACGCCGCGTTCCATACCGTTCTCTGAGAGTCGCAGCAAGTAAAAGCCATCGGACAGATCTGACAGATCCATTCGCACATCTTCGGTGCCGATGAAGGTCTCAGAATGGACAAGTTCACCTGTAATGGAGCAGCAATCCACTTTATAGTCAGCCTGGGGATTAAAGTTCTCAAACTTCATATGGAATACTCCTTTTCCAGGGTTGGGGAAGACTGTAAAGGTGTTGAGATTACTTGACTCAATACCCACATTCGGCAAGTCGCCGGTATAAAGAATCTCAAAGAAACTGGATACAAAGTTTCCTTCCGCTGTGGCATCTGCCGGGATGGAAATGGAGATAACATCTTTGGCAGTGGCATAAATCAGCCCCTCAAAGACCGTTTCATTGGTCCCGGCACTTTTCAGGCTCAGGTTCTTCATATCTGCATTCACAATGGTCAGACTGGAGCTTTCCAGAGCGCTGATCTCCTGTGTAAAGCTAATGCTTGCAATAAAGGGATAAAGGTTTGTTGTTCCCGTTTCCATGCTGGCAATCACAGGCCTTTCAGGAACCTGAAGATGGAAGGCCTCGGATGCAAAGCTTGAAGCTGTTCCGATATACCGGAAATAGATGTCAGCTCCCGGAATCACATCCATGGCAGCGCCTGTACCACCCGTGGCAATCTCAAAGCCCGGGCTGCTTGAATACTGAAGTCCGGAGGTGATGGCCTGATCCGTGGTTTCATCCATAAAATTAATCCCGATACTTGGTCCTCCCGGTCTGACAGGAGAAACAAGCGTTTGTATTTCAGAAGCAAATCCTGAAGCGGAAGCCAGGGCCTGGAAATACAGGTTCTCGCCTGGAACTACCTTCAGGATGTTATCGCTTCCCTGCATGGCATCACTCAGATCAGGAGCAGATCCATAGGCATATCCACTTCCAATGGGGGTGGAGATCTCCTCTTTCAAATAATCAATCTGGAAGGAGGGGGCTTCTGGCTGACCCGGGGCTGACAGGGTTTGTATGTTGGAGAGGAAGGCCGATGTTGTGGCCTTTGTTCTGAAATATAGTGTAGCCAATGGAGCAATGTCCACGTAAGCACCACTTCCTGTTATTGCATCAGACATATCAGATGAACTGCCATAT
The DNA here is from genome assembly GCA_963713725.1 of uncultured Bacteroidota bacterium. Taxonomy (GTDB): domain Bacteria; phylum Bacteroidota; class Bacteroidia; order Bacteroidales. The sequence continues at coordinate 14,411 of CAVQMZ010000022.1, read as the reverse complement.
TCATGTGTACCAGCAACAGGGGTAGAGGTCCGGCTGTTTACAAAATCGATTCCAAAAGCAGGAGCTGCCGGTCGGGAAGGAACGTTCAGGTTCTGGATACTGGAAGCAAATTGGTTCACAGATCCCAGCTTTCTGAAATATTTATTGGATCCCGGACTCAGGTTTAGCTGTGATCCCGTGCCTGTGGTGGCTGAACTCATATCACTGTTGTCGGAATACTGGTAGTCACTGCTTACGGCCGAGCTTGTCCGCTCATTCATATAATCAATTCCAAAGGACGGTGCTCCGGGTCTTCCGGGAACAGTAAGGCTTTGTATGTTGGAAGCAAAGGCTGATCCTGTGGCCCGTTTCCTGAAATATTTATTGGATCCGGGAGTCAGGCTCACTGCGGATCCGTCTCCCCTTAAGGATGAACTCATATCGCTGTTGGAAGAGTAATCATATTCATCGCTTACGGTTTCGTCGGTTCTCTCATTGGCATAATCAATGCCAAAGGAGGGAGCTGAGGACCGGTTTGGAACCGTTAAGGTTTGCGTCTTGGAGTAGTCGGATTTTTTCCTGAAGTATACATTGGTCCCGGGAGTCAGAGACAGGTACTCACCATCTCCGTCCATAACCGTGGAGAAATTACTCTGGTAACTGTACTGGTCTTCGGTTGAAATCACTTTGTTGGTTCGTTCATTTCCATAATCAATAGAATAATTTGGAGCAGTCACCGGTGGTACATATACTCCCGATGAAGCATATACACGGATTCGGATGGTCAGGGGGAAAAAGTCAGGTCCAAATTCCGGGCAACCACTGGCATTCCACTCAGTCCCCATTGGGATACAAAGGGGATCATTATTCCACAGTACCACACCTATGCGGTAAAAATCATCGGCCCTGCTGAAATCCAGGGGGTCACCGGATTGTTTGTTCCACCATCCTGACGGGCTTCCCAGGCTCCATGATCCCGAAGAACCGTTTCCTCCATTTACATATTGCCTTGCCGCCACCGTTTCGGTATGATTAGCACCCTTCCAGTAGTCTGCCCAGATGCCAAACTGTATCCAGAAGGGTTTACTGGTGGGCTGGGAGATGACCTCCACCGACATGGTGAATTCGCCATTATAATAGTTGTTAGGGGATGCCCAATTATCACTGGGCATGTCTCCGTAGTTGATAATCGATTGACCGTCAGTTCTGTGCCACCAGTAGAAACCATAGCCTCCGTGTTCGTATGGAGTATGGGTCCAGGTGATTTGCTGGTCAAATACCTTGGTTTGTCCACTCACTTCCTGGTTGATTCCCAGGAAACCCATCATAAGGGTCAGCACAAAAAGTGTAATTTTCTTCATATTCTGAATTTATTCAATTTCCAGATGGGCTTTGCCCATCTCCATTAAGTCTCAAAAAAAATTAAAATGGTTGCCTTATAGGATGCTAATTTGCAGGTGAAAAAGCAATTTTCCTTTTATATCTGCGCACCAGTTTTCCCATGAGGGGCAGCGCCAGCCATCGTTTAGCCCTTTTCATCGCCCGGTCATTGGCGAAGCTATCGGGTAAAACCAGGTTGTCATAGGTTTTTTTAAAGTAGCTGATGTTTTCGATTCTGGACTCCTCCAGGGCCAGGCGGGTAAGAAAATTATTCTTCTTGCCGGCCTTGATCAGGCGCATCCTGTATTCATAGATATTGTTGATCATATCAGCCACCATGTTATTGGTCGATTGGGAAGCAGAAATGCGGTAAAAAGCCATGGATTCTGCAATGTAAATCATGGGCATTTCCCTGGAATAACGATACCAGAAGTCGAAGTCAGCCACGGGAAAAAGCTCATTGTTAAAACCTCCGATTTTAAGGGCAACGTCCTTATTTACAAGAACACCCGGAAAGGGTACTGTATTGAAATAAAAGTAGGCTTCATTGACGAAGCGAATATCGTCGGTCATTGGTTTTTTCGTATAGATCCCGGACCATTCTTCTTCAGCCACAAAGCTTGGTACCATAACACCACCTACTTTGTCACCATATTTTTCAATGATATTCTGGCAGTACTCCACAAACTGGCAATGGAGCATGTCATCGTCGTGGAGGACAGTTACCCAGGGGGTCTCAGCATAACGAAAACAATTGTTGAAATTCTCATCCTGGGGAACAGTTTCTTCGGTTTTAATGTATTTAATACTAAAGCCCTCGTAGCTATCAACAATACGCTTAAAATCATCGTGGGGTGAATTGTTGTCAATCAGTAATATACTGCATGGAACAGTCTGCTTTACCGCACTGTCCAGTGCACTTTTCACGAAGTCCGTCCTGTTATAAACCGGAAGTGCAATGGTCAACTTTTCTTTCATAGGTACTTCATTTTTTTTGATTCGTCAAAGATAATATTTTATACGCTGCTTATTGTATCCTTTTCCATTGCTTTACGTATTATATCCAAGTCCTTTATCAGTAGAAAATCCTAAGCTTTCATATGAGTGTAAGATTTGCGCTTTCTGATTCATTTAAGAGAGAGAAACAAGCATGTTAAAAAGAATATACAACAGTCCCACCATGATGTCGTGGGCATCCTATTTTATACGATTTGGAAGTGCACTCTTTGTCCTCCCACTGATCCTGGGGTTGTTTACGGAGGTGGAGCAATCCTTCTGGTTTTTTATTAACACCATCATAGGATTCGCCATGCTCGCAGATTCCGGTTTCGGTGCCACCCTGGTTCGCGCAGTTTCCTATTTCAAAGCTGGAGCGAAATATCTTCCACGAAATAAAAAGGAGTATGATGAAATTGATGAAATTGAACAGGGTGAGCCCCATTTTCCCAGCCTGGTTAGTTTGTTAAGTACAGTCAACAGAATTTACATCTTCCTGGGACTGTTTACGGTGATTATCCTGCTTACCGGAGGAATTGCCGCAGTGTGGAATATAATGACAATATCGGAACACCAGACCGATCTTTGGGTTGCCTACCTGATTATTATCCCTTATTGTTATACCATGATCATGGGAGTGAAGTGGAGCTCTTATATGCGTGGTCTGGGTTATGTCGCCCAGGAGGCCCGGTTTGGTGCATTTCAGGGGATCCTGCGGGTAATAGCCTTTGTCATTCTTCTCCTCTTCAAGCTTGGGCCCGCTTACCTGATTGGTATCATGCTCCTTGAATCGATTGTCAGGTATATTTATCTGCGATGGTTTGTTTTAAAGTGGTTCCGGGATAAGCAGGTTGAGATTCCAAAGAAAAACAAATTTGATCCGGTTATTTTCAGATCCTTGTGGGCGGCCACCTGGAGAACAGGGCTTCTTTTCTGGGGTGCCTATGGAATTCAGTCGGGCACGTCCATTCTGGCTGCTCAGATTAGCGATGTGGCGCTGATGGCGAGTTTCCTCTTTACCATGCGGATATTTACCTTTCTACTGAATATCGCCCGGGCTCCTTTTTATTCCAATGTCCCCAAGATATACACCCTGGCAGCGGAAAAGAATATGATGGTTCTTCGGAAGAAGGCGTCCGAATATATGTTTCTCGGTTTTGGCGTCCTGATCGCAGGATCGGTTTTCCTTGGCCTTTTTGGAAATAGCATTCTGGGCCTCTTCCCCTCAATCGATACCAGGTTTGTCGGCCTGACTATTTTTGCGATCATCGCCATAACTGAAATTCTTGATTTGCATGCCTCCTTTCATGCTACCATTTATACGTCCACCAACCATGTACCCTTTGTTCTACCGGCAACCATTTCCGGTGCCCTTATAGTAGGCATTGGTTTTTTCACCATTCCGACCTATGGTATTCTTGGGATCGTAGTAACTAAATTTGTGGTTCAATGGTTTATGAATAACTGGTATGCACCCATGCTTTCGCTGCGACTGCTGAAATGGCCATTTCTAAACTATTTGTACCAGCTTCCTGTTTACGGATTTAATTTTATTGGCCAAATCGTTCGAGAGAATCTGCTGCGGAGAAAATAAATTTATCTATTTTCAAGTTTGAAAAAGCCCTTGCATGCTTAAGAAGTTCGTCCTGATATCAGTGATCCTTTGCTCTCTGGAGCTTTACACTCTGGTATTTCTCCCTGATATGGTGATCGAGGTGGTGGAAATGGCAGGGATCGCCATCATTCTCTTTTTCCTGGTCCTTTATTTTATCTATGGAGAGGAGCAGCAGGGGAAAAGGCGCTTTGCGCTGCCGGTATTGCTCATCCTGATTGCAATGATCTTCAGTATGATTGGCGCCTATGCTTTCCAGGAACAATCTTTTTCCTCAACTGCAATTGGGCAGCGGGTCCTTTATTACTACCTTATCTATTTTCTGCTCCACTACCTTAAGATCCCCCTTGATTACATACGTAAACTCATAGTGGTTTTTGCCATCGTATACATGGTCCTGTATGTGGCTCAGTACCTGGTTTTTCCAACGGCCCTGATTAAGAGTAAAATGTTTATAGACCGGGGTACCCTGCGGATTTTTATGCCCGGAGCCGGTTTCCTGGTCATCGCCTACTTTATCTGGCTTTACTCCTTTTTTAAGACTTATAAATTTAAGTATATCGCCCTCCTGGTTGCCTCGCTGATTGTTTTTGTTCTCCTGGGCACTCGCCAGGTGCTTGCAGCCATGTTACTGCTTTCCATCGTGTTCATGCTTCAGAGCAAGGTGATTAAATCCCGGTTTTTATTTTTCATAATGATTGCCGTGGCCATAATTCCGGTCTATTTCATATTCCAGGACATTATTAACTCCATGTTGGATATAACTGTGAGTCAGAGTCAGAGTGCCGCCAGCAATGTGAGGGTAAAGGCTGCCAGGTATTTTCTTTTCGATTTTAATAAAAACGACTGGGCTTATATAATTGGGAATGGAGCCCCCGGATCATCTGGTTATGGATTAAGAATGGCAGGCATCGCTGAGCGTTATGGATATTACCGGTCTGATCTGGGACTGCTTGGGGAGTATACAAAATTTGGTGTGCTCTTTGTCATCGGTGTGATCATCATTTTTTATCGATCACTATCATCAAGGCTTCCGGAAAACTTAATGTTTATTAAATATAATTTCCTCGGAATATTGATTACCCTGGTTACCGGTGGTGGAGCCTTTGGAAGTAACAGTATTAATATCCTTATCAATTGCATGTTGTTATACATGATTGATATGTATTTAAATGAAAAGGAGCTGGCTGAAGAAAAGGCGGAACTGAGTAGCCAGGTGAGTTCCGGTGATGAAATTCCAGATCAGATTTCCTTAAATTAACGAATAGTGACGGATTTCCAGGGATTACACTTTAAGCAAATGATCAACAGATTCGGAGAATATCTGAACCATCGAATTTACATTACTTTTTGTTTCAATAATCTCCCTGGATTTTGCTGACATCTTTTCAATCTCAGAAGGGCTGGACTTAATTCTTCGTTCCATGGCAGAGGTTAAGCTTTGAAGATTGTCTTTTTCAAATCTAAAACCAGTTTCAGATTCAATCACCAGATCATTTTCGGTACCATCGGCTTCGCTGACGATGCAGGTTTTTCTCCAAAACATGGCCTGATTTAATGCCAGACCACCTATGCCAGGCAACACAAAACAATCTGCCGCTGCAAAATAAGGATCAACCCCATCTATAATCCGTCCAAGATAGATCACATTGGGATCACCTAATTTATTGATCATCTGCTGAACCTGCTCCCTCAGGGGGCCATCTCCAACGATAATAAGCTTAATCTTATAGTTCTTCTCTCTAAGAGATTTAAATGCATCTAATAAAAGATCTACCCTTTTTTCCTGGATGAGTCCTCCAACATACAGAAAGCTTGTGTGCTGACTCAAATCCAATTCCTTAATGATCTTTTCTGATTGAGTTAAAACCTTATCCTCGGCAGCATGCAGGTGGTCTGTCTCAATGCCATTATAAGCTGTGATTATTTTCTGAGGGCTTACTCCCATGGATTCTACATATCCATTGGCTGTTGTACTATAAGTGAGATGCAGATCCCCTTTTTTAAAGAAAGTAGAAACCAATCGGTTCTTAAATGATAACAAGAAACCCTTTGCCAGACCTGGTTCCCAACCACAGGTCCAAACGATAATCTTCTTATCTTTCCTATATGCCCATGATATGGCTCTTCGATTGCTTATGTCACCTGTAATTCCTTGTAAAATAAGTAAATCAGGATTGTAACGTTTAATGGCGCTAAAGAGCCCCTTGTTATTTACTATTTTAAATGGCCCAATGAAATACTTATGTTCTGCGAATCCTTCCTCTTCGAAGTTGGTTCCCTCTTTATAACTGGGCCTGCCATCCTCTGCCTGAGGAACACCATGAAAAATTTTCCACTGATACCCTTCACTCATTTTGGATAGTTTTTCATAAAATGAAATCCTATAGGGTTGTAACATGGGTGTAATAAGTGCAATCTTCTTCATATTGAAAATTTTAAATAAAAGTGTTCAGGGTGAACTGAAAGCAGGTCTGCAGTTTCACTAAACCGTGGACTATCTAGCATCATTTTAATGTTGGATACAAGCCCCATTTCCAACATTATTGTCCAATTAGTTCAAGAAGAGAATTTGAAAATTGAGACCAGCTGTTTTTTTTCATAAATTCATCCATCCTTAATTTTCTGGTGTGGTTTTCCTCCGGGGAATTCAACAGGGGGTCGACCACAGTGAGCAGTGAATTAAAGTCTGTATATGTTTCGATCAATTCCAGTTCGTTCAGATCCTTAAATGCTCCAACCCCGGGGCCCACAATGGTGGCTCCGTAGGTGAGAGAATCCATCAATGCTCCAGAACTAAGGATGGACTCGGAGTGGTAGGTGAAAAGCGTTATTTTTGAAGACTGGATGAGTTTTATGAGTTTTCCGGTTTCCACAAATTCGTCCATTATTTCCAGATTTTCATACTTCTGACTATATACTTCAAGTTCCTCTGCAAGGTCTGAAGTAGTTATTTTTCCTGCTAACAGGATCCTGTATTTACGGATGAGACCTCTCTCCTCTAAAAACTTCAAAAATGCAGAGATTCCTTTATAGGGTGAGATGGTTCCCCATATAATTATATCATAGAAATACTTTTCCCGTTTCTCAGGTAAGGAGTAGGTAGTTGATACAGGATGATGCGTAAAAAGGGATGCTTTTCCAACAGGGATGAGCCCTAAGCCCTCCTTTGCATGAGTAATTATTACATCACTTTTTTTAAGCATTTGAGCAAAGAGCTTCTTTCTTAAGGAATCTGTTTTTTTCAAAATGTGATTCTTTGTTATGCATGGTCCAGATTACCTTAATAGAGGAGTGTTTCAGATACTGAAGTAAGAGAAGGAAGAAAATTCCCTGTATCCTGCCCCTGTGTAGTGATAGGTAGCTCTTCACTCCAGTTGAAATAGACCACATCCACTTTTCCCAGGTAGCTGAGAATATCAAAAATGCCTGTGTTGGAAGGTTTTTTGGCATTGACCACCTGGAAATTCTTGCTCAGGGCATCTCTCAGGTTTCCCATATAGGGATTCACCTCCGTACCCTTGCTACGGGCGGTAAGGGGATAGAGGTATACTTTCTTCATGAACTCTTGAATTTATACTTCAGCATACTGATAAAAAAGAGGGGAGAGTAGACCAGGTATCTTTTCCATAGTCTGCGGGGTTCTTTAAGTAAGCGGATAAACCATTCCAGATTGTTATTTACCCAGAATGAAGAGGGGCGGCTCGTAGTGCCGGCATAAAAATCAAAAACGGCTCCAATGGAGGTGATCACCCCGGCATCGATTGAATCTCTGTGTGCAGCAACCCATTTTTCCTGTTTGGGTGCTGTCATACCCACAAAAAGTACCTCAGGTTTAAATGAATTGATGGCCTCCAGCATGATTGAATTATTTTCTTTCGAAAACTCTTTCTTAAAGGGAGGAGAATGAAAACCGGTTTTGATTTGAGGGAATTCAAGCATCATCCGGGTTTTAATTTTTTCCAGGGTAGATTCACTTGATCCAAGAAAAAAGCAGCTTCCTGCTTTTTCATTCATTCTTTCACAGAGCGAATGAAATACATCTGCCCCTGCAATTTTCCGGATTCTGGAACCTTTTAAATATTTTGCTGCAAAAACAAGCGGGAAGCCATCAGGAACCAGTATATCGGAATTCTGCAATGCGCTTTTAAACAATGGATCACGACTGGCAACAACGAAGGAATAGGCATTAATTGTATTGATCACCAGTGGCTTTGCATTTTCCAGTTTGGTTTTATCCAAATCCCCTGAAAATACATCGTAATCCATAACACTGACAGTCTGCACCATTTTTTTACTTGAATAATAAATTGCAAAAATAGCCGAATAAAAATATTTGACTAATTTTATGCGCTCTTATGTTTCCCTGTTACTTACTTTTTTACGAAATACCTTCATGGAGAGAGGAATAAGCATTGTAATTTGCTGTTATAATAGTGAGTTGAGAATTCCAAAGGTACTCACCTGTCTACAAAATCAGAAACTTAAGTCTCAGATTGACTGGGAGGTTTTGGTGGTGGATAATGCCTCTACTGATCGAACAGGTGGGGTGGCTCAGGAATGCTGGACATTACCTGGTGTGGAGCTGAGGGTTGTGGATGAACCCAATCCTGGGATCAGCCATGCCAGAAGGCGTGGATTTGCGGACGCACGCTTCGAGATTATTTCTTTTGTGGATGATGATAATTGGGTTGAAGAAGAATGGATTCAAAAGGTCTTTGACACCATGTATTCCGATATGGAAATTGGTATAATGGGTGGCTTTGGAACGGCAGCATTTGAAGAAACACCACCAGCCTGGTTTTCCAGTTACGAAGAATCTTATGCTGTGGGCCCCCAGGGGGCCAGCTCAGGTGAACGAACTACAAGCCTGTATGGGGCTGGTTTAAATATCCGAAAAAGCACCTGGGATAATCTGCAGGAAAACGGTTTTAAATTCCAGTTAACAGGAAGAAAAGGAAATCATATAAGCTCTGGAGAAGATTCCGAATTATGCCTGGCTGTCATCCTTAGCGGGCAAAAATTATTTTATCGATCAGATCTGACATTCTATCATTTTATGCCCCCCGGGCGGCTGACATGGGAATACCTGGTGAAACTTACCGGATCTTTTGGCCGGGCCGAAACTATCTTAGAGGTATATGCATCTTTATCAAAAGGTGATCGTGGTTTTAATGCTCTGAAATATCAGAATCGTTTCTTCAGCTTGCTAAGAACCGTATACGATACATTAAAATTTCTTCCCCGATATATCAGTTTGATATTTATTAAAAAAGAAGGCAGCGATACTCACCTGAAGTCAGTATACCTCAGGAGCTATCTGAAGGAGAAAATTTTTCTGTACGGACGTTTTCCCTCCATAGTGGCTGAGATCCGAAACGGAAAGTGGAATAAACACACAAAATAGGCTGTTAGTCAAATATTCTTTTTAATATTTTTCTTTTATTTTTCAGCCCGCAGAACCATTTGCAAGCTTTCTTAGTCTATACCTTAGTCAAAAACTTTATGATAAGTTTGCATAAGCGTCAACAACATTTAAAAGCAGTTTACGTATAAGGTCTATGGAGTAAGAATTCCATTATCTTTGTGCCGTGTTTAGAGGATGGGTTTAATTAGAAAAATAGAAGAGATAGGGAGGGGAAGCGCAGCATCATCATTTCAGCTTTCACAAAAATTTATATTTAGCTTCACTATGAGAATAGTTTTCTTCTTGTGGTTGTTATCGTTTGCGTTTTCGGTATTCTCTCAAAATATAGTTTCCAACGAAGATAAATCTACTGATCTTCTATCCATAGAGCCTGATGATTTTGATATTATATTTTATCAGGATATGGAAAAGACACCTGTTGGCCCATTGTCGCAAGAACAATGGGCCAGGGATTGGCAGAATCCTGAATTTGCAAATGGTGTGTATACCGGTGATCGCACAATTATTGAAGATAGCGATATGGGTGAGCGAAGATCCCGGTTGATGCATTGGAAATTCCCTGAGGGCACTTTTTCAGCGGATGATAAGCATGGATATCAGTGGAAGGTTCCTTTAGGAGGAAGTTATGAAGAGATCTACCTTACTTATTCAATTATGTTCAAACCCGGTTTTGAGCCGGTGCAGGGAGGTAAAATTCCTGGACTTGAGGGAGGTCTTCCTATAAATGGATTAGCGGGTGCCGGACCTCCGGAATGGGAAGATGGATTTGGAGGATCTCTCATGTTTAAAGAAGGGCCAAGTCCTGTATTTTACATCTATCATCACGATATGCCGGGACAATATGGGGATACCAGGGGCTGGGGTTATACATTTGATGTATCATCTGATTACTGGTATGATATTACATTCCGGATTGTTATGAATACAGCTACAGCCACTGAAATAGGCGGGCCTGATGGCCTGAATGACGGAATAATGGAGGGATTTGTCAACGGCAAACTCTATGGTACATGGACTAATTTAAGGCTAAGAAATCTAAAGGATATAGGAGTGGATTATGCCCGAATCCAGGGTTTCTTTGGAGGAGGTGATGCTGGATGGGCCACTATACGTGATGAGTGGATACTTATCGATAATGTCTTTGTCTGGAAATATAGCGATCAATATCTGGAGAATAATCCATCTGTAAAAAGAGGAATACAGGCTAATCCGATACAAGGAGAAATTTTAACACCCAGGGATGCCGACTGGAGTGATGGAATAGACCCAGATCCGGGTGATACTGAAGCTCCCTCAGTTCCCAAGGGCTTACGTGCTATTGATTCGACAGCCTCTTCCGTTACCATCGCCTGGGAGCCCTCCCAGGACAATGTTGGCGTTACATGGTATAAGGTGTTTTTAGATGGAATTGGCATAGGAACAGCAACAGGGACAGAGTATTCCATTACAGAACTCGAGCCTGGCCGAAGGTATTCAATGTCGGTTTCGGCAAATGATCAAGCGCAAAATGAAAGCCCAAGATCATCAAGTATATATGTTACTACCCTAAATCCAGATACGGAGCCACCCACCATTCCTACTGGAATTTCCATTAGTAATGTAACAGGAAATACTATGTTATTGTCCTGGCAAGCCTCAACAGACAATATCGGAGTGGAGAAATATAGCGTTTACCTCGACCAGGAGTGGATAAGTGATGAAACATCCACCAGCTATAAGTTGACGGACCTTAAACCCAATACTGATTATGAACTGGCTTTGAGAGCTCACGATAAGGCCGGGAATTCCAGCTCTCTTTCTTCTTCAGTTCTAATAAGGACAACAGACCCTGATGATGAACCACCCTCTGTACCGACAGGATTAGTTGAAACGGATAAAACCCAGAAAACCATATCACTGAGGTGGAATCCATCCACAGATAATTTAGGCGTAAAAGAGTACTATATCTATGTGAATAATGTATTAATGGAGAAATCTTCGGAACCCAGTGAGACCATTGCACAATTATCTTCCGGCATTAATTATTCCATATCAGTCAGTGCTGTTGATGAAGCCTTAAACGAAAGTGGAAGATCCTCAGAAATCAATGTATCCACTGTTAATGGAGATATTTCCACATTGCCAGTGCTACCAACAGTTGATATTACAAATATATCGGCCAACACCTTTCCCCCATATACAACCTCGATGATAGAATCTTTTGGATATACTGAGCTTATAAATTATGGAATTGAGGCAATCACCAAGGAGAGTTCTTTGAACGATCCCATTATTCTCAAAGGAACTAACTCAACTGAGGACTTTGCTGGTAAACGAGTAGAAGATGGTCTGATTGCCTTCTATAACTTCTCTGAAGGGGAAGGTGACAATGTAGAAGATCGTTCTAAATACGGGGCTCCGCTGAACCTTAAAATCAAACAAGAAGGCATTGCAACCCAATGGCTTACGGGTCAGGGCCTGCGCTTGCTCGGAAATACAATTATTGAGCATGAAGGATCGCCTGATAAACTGATCGATGAGATTTCCCGGACTGATGAAATAACGATGGAAACCTGGATAAGGCAAGATTTAATTAACCAATCGGGTCCGGCGAGAATAATAACATTATCGGAAGGAACTGAACAGCGGGCAATAACCTTGGGGCACGAGGGAAACAATTCGATATTCAATTATAAAGTAAGGTTGAATACCACTTCTACCGGAGTTAATGGTTTGCCTGAATTATCCACGCAGTCGGGTTTCTTTAGTGAAACTCTGCATCATGTCGTCTATTCCCGAAATAGGGATGGCAGGGAAGATATCTATGTAAATGGTAAGAAGATAGCCTCTGGGAACAGGACCGGTAATTTCGATACATGGAGCGATGCTAACCGCTTTGCATTGGGTAATGAAATTACGCTGGATCGTCCGTGGAAAGGGATCTATTATTTAGCGGCAGTCTATAATCGTGCCCTTTCGGAGGAGGATGTATTGACAAATTTTAATGCGGGGATTGGTCCCATACAGTTCTCAATCCCACTGGATACACTTAATCCTAATGTGAATTATACCTTAACTCCTTTTGTAAGTACCGATCAGGGGGTAGTATACGGTGATGCCAAAGAATTTATCTATCGAAATGTCGCAAGCATTGATACGGTTCTGGCATTTTATCCCAATCCAAATAAGGGAAGTTTTTCAGTTATAGTCAGAAATCAGGATAAGGATTTGAAGCAAGCTTTTCTCAGGGTTGCTGATTTAGCGGGTCACGTTCATTATAATACTGAACTTGATGTATCCGAGGGGATCATTGAAAAGGAGTTTAGCATTGAGTTACCAGCCTCCCTGGAAAGCGGTATTTACATCCTGATCCTTATTGCCGGGGCAAATTCTGCCGCCGAGAAGCTGGTATTGATAAGATGATCACTGGCATTGACATTAGTGTTTCAATCGATAATAAACATCCAGTAAACCGATTGGTTTTAATATCTTTTGTAAGCTTGTTCGAAGACCCGGATTAATCGGAATTCTAAGAACATCCGGCCACAAAAGTTTAATTATTCTCGTATGCAATTTAAAAAACGGGATTGTTATATTCCTGGGTTTTACAGAAAGAAACAGAGTAATCAAATTTCTTGAGTTAAAAATATTTATTTCCTCTTGAGCAATATCCTTTTCTATCTGAATCTGTGTCCCCCAGTTTGCAAGCCTCTCCTCCCAGTAAAACAGAACAATCATCTCAAATTTCAAGGTTTGAAATAAATACTGACGTTCAGCAATCCAGTTATCATAATAGTTATTTGCAAATATATAATGATCAACACGATTTAACTGAGCCAGTCTTCTTCCCGTTTTTTTAATTCTCTTGCTTTTATAAAACTCCAACCCTCCAGCTGCCGTATTGCCTGGCAGGTTTACCTTATTTTGAAATTTACGATAATAGTTATATATGATGGGAAGAAATTCCGTGGTTGCATATTCATTGTTATGGAAATATATCTTCTTAAACTCATCATCCACTTCGCTGGACGGAACCTGAATATCGAATTCGAGGTTCAGATCAGCCAGAAGTCTCCTGGGAACTGAAATATCGACATTGTTGTCTGATACATGCTCTGGTTTATTTATATAATAATGTACTTTCTCTTTAAACCGTCTTGTAGCAGCCAGTAGTATACGTGAATCCTTTCCTGCGGTTACAGGGAGCATCACCTCATAACGCTTGGTAATGCTTTCCATATAACCTTCGATCATTTTTGCACACTCTATGGTCACTTCTTTGAGGGGCCTTTTCTCAATTTTGGTCTTAGGCCAATATCGAAATGCCTGCATACCCTTAACTTTCAGGAAATGGTTTGGAATCAACTGCCTGATTTCATCATACAATGTAATGTCACCAATATTTGCATGGTTCAAACGGACAAATTCTTGCGAAACATAGTATTTCAGTATTTCAGGATTATTGGTTTTTGTAAAGCCAAGAACTTTAGCTAAAAGATGTGATTGAGATGCCATCCAAACATCACCTTGAGAATTACAATAGTATATTTTTCGAGATGCAATTGGATCATGAACCAGATTTAGTTTATCTCCTTTCAAATGTATGATAACATATCTGCCGGTATATCTTCCTATAGCTTCAAGCAATGAATCAAACTCATAAGCTATCAGATCTTTTAAAATCTCTTCATTGTTTTTTTCAGGAGATATATAGTCAAACATATCACCGAGAAGAATTAATTTTACATCTTCTTGTTCGACTGAGTTCACTATTAAATCTTTGTGGGTATAAAGCATATATCCCCCACTTACATTAAATCTGTTGTGGAGAAAGGGACATTCAATGGCTGAGGGGGCCAATATATATTGATTTCGGTATTTCAGTCTTTCAAATTCTTCTTTTTTCATTGGGGTATTTTGGGTTAAAACTATTATAATACTATTATAAAACAATTCCTGGTGAACTAAAGTTTCTCTCAAGCTCCTGATACATTCAAATCATGTGACCGATCGATCAAAGAAATGGACGAAATGACC
>CAVQMZ010000021.1:0-259471 GCA_963713725.1 uncultured Bacteroidota bacterium | reverse complement strand
CTTTTGAAGAATTAGGGGGAAAGCTCAAGAAAATTGCAGGTATTTCATGAAAGAAATAACCATAATCAGTGGAAAAGGGGGAACCGGAAAAACCTCCATTACGGCAGCTCTGGCTACAGCAGGCCAGGAGATGGTACTGTGTGACTGCGATGTGGATGCAGCCGACCTTCATCTGATTCTGAAGCCTGAAATAAAAGAGTCTCATATTTTTGAAGGAGCCTGGCTTGCCCAAATTGATCCGACTAAATGCAATGATTGTGGTTTATGTACCCAGAATTGCAAATTTGATGCAATCACATTGGATGAAGGTAATCGTCACAAGATTGATCCATATCAGTGTGAAGGTTGCCGGCTTTGTGAAAGAGTATGTCCTTCCGGAGCCATCAGTTCGAGCAAAAGCCGGAATTGTAACTGGATGATCTCGGAAACACGCGCAGGCATCATGCTTCATGCTCACATGGGGCCGGGAGAGGAAAACAGCGGAAAACTGGTAAGCCTGCTGAGAAAGAAAAGCCGTGAGCTTGCTGCTTCTGGCAATTACCAGTATATACTCTCGGATGGACCACCGGGAACAGGTTGTGCCACCATCGCATCCATCACTGGTAGCGATGCCATATTGATTGTCATTGAGCCCAGCCTGACCAGCCTTCATGATGCAGAAAGGGTGGATCAAGCTGGCACTGAGTTTTAATATTCCCATAAATGCATTGATAAATAAGGCAAGTATAAATCCTGAAATGGCACAAAAAATATCCAGCTTTTTTCCGACAATGCCATAAACAATCTTGGAAATCTTCCCTTTGACACAAGGGTGGTTGAAGCCATGGTAAAAGGAAAATCAATTAATGAATATGCTCCGACTTCAGAATTTTCAATTCACATTTCTACAATCTGGAATCAACTCACAAGCTCCACATAAGAATAAGGCATCAACTTCCAACTGCCCTTTTTTGTTATTTCCAGGTTTGTATAGTCCGAACTAAAAGCATTACGATAAATCACCGTGACGCTCAGTATGGAATTTATCAAGCTTGTTTACCAGAATACTGAGGTTATTTAGAAGTCTACCCTGTGACCGGTAACATGGATACCTTCCAGATTACCCATTTACACTGAAGCGCTCCAGCTTACTGAGATACTCCTCTTGTATTCGAACTTGATGGTGACTGTCCTTTTAATTAGCTTACATTGATAATTCATTCTTTGATCGAAAACAAGTTTCGAAATTGCAGAAGGCTTGTCTTTGTATTTTTAACCCTTAAATGGAACATTATGGCCGACGATATTAAGTCCATCCACGAATTTGACCTGACCCTGATCTGTGAATATTTTTCAAATCTGGAAAGACAGGGGCCTGGCAGTCCTGAGATCACCCTGAAAGCCTTAAGTTTTGTGGATAATCTGACAGACAAGTCCCAGATAGCAGATATTGGCTGTGGAACAGGCGGACAAACCATGGTCCTGGCAAAGCACGCACCGGGAATGATAATGGGAATTGACCTCTTTCCCACTTTTATCGATCTATTTAATGCCAATGTAAAAAAACTGAATCTCCAGGACAAAGTAAAAGGTGTAGTTGCCTCCATGGATGAGCTGGATTTTAAGGCCGAAGAGCTGGACCTGATCTGGTCGGAAGGGGCCATATATAACATCGGTTTTGAACGTGGTCTCAAAGAATGGCGGGAATTCCTGAAACCAGGTGGCTACATTGCCGTCTCCGAAGCATCGTGGTTCACAGCAAAAAGACCTGCTGAGATTGAGGCCTTCTGGGAGGATGCCTACCCGGGCATAGATACGATCCCAAATAAAGTTGAACAGATGCAAAATACCGGATATGCACCCGTAGCCAGCTTCATCCTGCCAGATTACTGCTGGACAGATAACTTCTACACACCACAGATTCTGGTTGATGAAGCCTTTCTGAAGAAACATGCCGGTAATAAAACCGCCGGAGATTTCATCAAAAATCAACAACACGAAGCCCGGCTATATCACAAGTATAAGGACTACTACGGTTATGTATTCTATATTGGAAAAAAGGTATAACAGTAAACAACTCTTGTATCTTTGCATTCCATCAAGACCATAATGAGATCCTCTTATTCATATCGCTGCTTTTTGCAGGCACCATTGCCAGAGCCCAGTACTGGGACAGCATCGAATACCATCGGATGGAATCGGAAATTCTGATCCCTACCCCAACCCTCTGAGACAGGGGGATATCGTTCGCCTCAGGCTGGAACGGATAGTTATAAACTTGTCGTTACCCGCTAGGACTGTTGTTTTTTATAAGTTACATTAGGTAACCTGCGTAAGGTAACTTACATATTGTATCTTAAAAAGGCCATCAACCATCTTCCCAACCACAGCTATTGATCTGTTTCCGGCAGGCTGACCTCATAGGGAATGGTATTGTCATGGTGCCTTTCCGGGATCGCCTCACTTTTCCTTTCAATAAACTGGTTCGGGGCATCAGCGGACGACTTTTTCAGGTCGAAGGCATCGTATAATTCGCCGGTAGCAGTGTAAGATTCGTATGAAAGGGTATTCCCATCTATGGTAATAACCTGAAACAACTGTGTGTTTTCTGCGTTTCGATCCTGTTCAGCATCATCAAACGCATCCCAGCCAGCGGGTTCCAGTTTGTACATTTTCCCTCCGCTTACGGAAACCACATAGACGGTTCCGGTGTAATCTCTCTTATTCATCCCGGCTAAAACATTCTCCCCACCGGGCCAGGTCCTTCCCCTTGCATAGCTATGGTCGTGCCCCTGCAGGACCAGGTCAACCTGGTATTTGTCGAAAATGGGTTTCCACTCATTCCTCAACTCGTTATTATCCCTGCTTGCAGAAGCAGAATAGATCGGATGGTGGAAGGTGACAACAGACCATTTACGGGGATTGTTTTTCAATACTTTCTTCAGCCAGGCTTTTTGATCTCCGGGAGATCGGTTACTGTCTAAAGTGATGATTCTGGTATCCTGATAGTCCACATAATAGACAGTTTCCTCATATCCCGGGATTCCATTCAGCGGTAAATTGAACTGAGGCCGCCACTGTACTGACAATGATCTTAAATTCAGAGTGTCTTCTTCTGCTGTCCGGGGCTGATATTCATGATTACCGGGAGTGGATATACTGGGTAACATGCTATGGATAAAACCTCCTGCAGTATACCATTCATGCCATTGTTGTTCGCTGTGGGCATTATTAACCAGATCGCCTGCATGAATAATGAACCCTGCATCCGGAGCCGTGCGATAACCCTCACGGATCAATCTTGACCAAAGTTCAAGGATGTCATTCTGGGCATCCCCCACATAGAGAAATGAAAATGGCTTTTCCTTATCAGAAGCCGTCCGGAACTGAAACCATTCGCTCCAGTGCATCCCGTCACCCACCCGGTAGGCATACAGGGTATCAGGGACTAATCCCTTAAATGTCAGGGTATGATAATTGGCGACAACTCCTGCATGCATCACTTCACTTGCATCGAGTAATTCAGTTTTTGCTTCATAGTTTCTGGCATGTCTCCAGAATTTTGGAGCGGCCGTTGCAATGGCGATTTCTGCCCTGGCTGCCTGAACCGAGGTATCGGTTCGCCAGCTTACGCTCATTGAGGTGGAAGGATCTTCTGTGAGGTTTAACACAATATGATCCGGATGATGATTGGGTCTGCTCCAGCTCTCCTCGAAGTGGGGAGCATGGTGAACATGGTGTTGAGCTAAACCTGCCAGCGGAAATGCCATGACAATTGCCAGCCCAAATATGATATGTTGCATCTTCTTCATTAAAACAGGATGGTTAAATACTCTCTTTATAACATCAAAAGCGTTTAAGGGTTCAAAAAGGTGCTTATGGAATCTGTTTTGCATTAACTGTTCCCATTTCATACATTTATATCTCCACCTTACAATCATTTCTTGTTTCAGAAGACCAACAAAAACAATCAAAAAAGGACAGAATGAAACATCATGGGTCACGCCGTCGCTTTATAAGATCCATCACCACTTTTATTTCCGGGATAGCTTTCTTCCGGCCAATAATGGGAATATTAGCCAATGATCATGTTCAGGATGAAGTGATCTTACCGGACGGAATAAAGGCAGAATGGGATATCTCAAAGGCTTTTCGTGAATCAACCGGCACCCGGGAAAGAATTTGCATCAATGGATTATGGCAATGGCAACCCGGCACCTCCGGCCAGAATGATGTACCCCTGAACAAATGGGGGTATTTTAAAGTTCCCGGAAACTGGCCAGGCCTTAATCACTACATGCAACGCGAAAGTCAAACCCTGTTTGCTCATTCCTCCTGGAAAAACATGGATGGAAGGGATGTACACACTGCCTGGTACCAGCGGGAGATCAGTATACCCCCATCCTGGAAGGATCGACGAATTATATTGTCGTCAGAATACCTGAACTCCGGTGCAGCAGTATTTATTGACAGAAACAGAGTCGGAGAGATGTTTTTCCCTGAAGGCAGGATAGACCTTACGGCGCATTGCAAGCCCGGCAGCACCTATTTACTTAGCCTGAAAGTGGAAGCCCTTCCCTTAAATGATATTGTTGCCATATTCGCCGATACCAATGCTCCACGAAGCGGAAAGGGACAGGTCCTGCGACGTGGACTTTGCGGGGATGTTTTTCTCAACAGTCAGCCGCAGGGCTCCAGGATTTCCGGTATACAGGTTCAGACTTCCGTCCGCGAGAAGAAGATCACTTTCAATGTCGCATTGGAGGATCTCAGGAAGGATTTAAATTACAAATTGCAGTTTACAATCAGTGAAGAGGGGGGGAAAGTAAAAGAGTATGCAAGTCCTGTATTCTCGAAAGATGATTTACAGGATGCTTATCTATCCTGTTCTGAAACCTGGCTGCCAGGGAAACTCTGGAATATACATACTCCCAAAAATGTATTTGATTGCAAGGTATCCCTTTTTGAGGCCGGGAGCAGGCAGCTGGATACTTTCTTTATTGAACGATTTGGTTTCAGGGAATTCTGGATAGAAGGGCGGGATTATTATTTGAACGGAAAGCGGATTTTTCTCTCTTCTGTTCCATTGGACAGTGCACTGATTGGTGCCGGCCTGGCTAATTATGATGCCGCAAAAGCAAACCTGCAGCGCCTGATGAGTTTCGGGATAAATATGGTCTACACACATAATTACGGTTGCGAACCGGGTACGCATCTTTCTTATAAAGAGATTCTCAGGGCTGCTGATGACACAGGGATGCTTTTATCCTTCTCTCAGCCGCATTTTGGCCAATATGATTGGGGAGATAAAGATAGCGAACTAAAAAATGGATATGCACATCACGCTCGCTTCTATACCAGAGCTGCGGGAAATCATCCTTCAGTTGTCCTATATTCCATGAGTCATAATGGGTGTGGCTATAGCGATGATATGAATCCTGATTTCATTGACGGTCGCACCAGGCCGGATACGGAATGGTCCGCCAGGAATGCAAGAAGAGCCCTGGGTGCAGAGGCTATTGTTGCCGCACTTGACGACAGCAGGGTTATTTATCATCATGCCGGGGGAAATCTGGGATCCATGCATACCAGTAATTTCTACCCGAACTGGGTCCCCATCCAGGAAATGTGCGATTGGTTTGAACACTGGGCATCGACCGGTGTAAAACCGGTCTTTATGTGTGAGTTTGGATCTCCCTTTACATGGGACTGGGGATTGTACAGGGGATGGTACCAGGGAAAAAGAGAGTTCGGAAGTGCAAGGGTCCCCTGGGAGTTTTGCCTTGCCGAGTGGAATGCCCAGTTCCTGGGGGATGAGGCCTTTGAGATCTCAGAAGCAGAAAGAACTAATCTTCGCTGGGAAGCAAAACAATTTGAAGCGGGAAATACCTGGCATCGATGGGACTATCCTTATAGCTTTGGCAGCAGCGTCTTCAACGAGCGAATTCCTGTATTGAAGAAGCATCTTATTAACCAGTGGCGAGCTTTCCGCACCTGGGGGGTATCTGCCAATTCGCCCTGGGATTACAGCACCTACTGGCAATTGAAAGAAAATGCAGAAAAGAAGCCAAAGAACCTGAAAGTAGACTGGGGAAAGCTGCAGAGGCCTGGTTTCAGTGCGGATTTCTCAGAAAGGAATTCAAGGATGGATATTGATGTTGCATATAGCTGCTCCGACTGGATATCTACTGCGGGGGAAGCACTGGAGAAGAACAACATGCCATTGCTGGCATATATCGCAGGTAAGAGGGGTGCCTTCACCAGCAAAGATCATAATTTCCTTCCCGGAATGAAATTCGAAAAGCAAGTGGTAATTATTAATAATTCGAGGGAGGATGTCTCCTGTGATTGCAAGTGGACATTGAACATGCCGGAGGAGATTTCAGGCCATAAATCGGTGCAGGTCGAAACCGGGAATCAAATCCGTATCCCGCTGGAATTTTATCTTCCTGAAAACCTGGCACCGGGGAAGTATATGATAGATGCACGGGTTCGTTTCAGCACTGGAGAAATGCAGGAAGATACTTTTGAAATTGATGTAATCCCGCTAACTGATCCGGGAAAACCAACAGTCAGAATAGGGGTATATGATCCTCAGGGACAAACCTGTGAACTCCTTGATGACCTGGGTATAATTTATGATCCGATAAGACCCGGCAAATCCCTGGACGACTATGAATTGTTGATCGTTGGTAAGATGGCCCTGGATGTATATGATGAAGGCTTAAATCTTGAGCGTGTCAGGAAGGGGCTGAAGGTGATAATATTCGAGCAGAGTTCAGAGGTGCTGGAGCAGCGCTTCGGGTTCAGGGTGGCAGAATATGGCTTGCGCGATATTTATATACGCATACCCGATCATCCGGTAATGGAGGGTCTGGTCCCCGGGAACCTCCATGATTGGAAGGGAGAAGCTTCCCTGGTGCCCCGTAGAAGAGAATTTAATGAGAATAAGGACCTTTTTAACGGTGCACCCACGATAAATTGGTGCGATATTCCGCTTACTCAAATCTGGAGATGCGGAAACAGGGGAAATGTTGCCAGCGTCCTGATTGAAAAGCCGGGGTGTGGCGATTTCCTGCCAATAGTTGACGGAGGTTACAGCCTTCAATACAGTCCCTTAATGGAATATAAGGAAGGGAGCGGGATGTTGATGTTTTGCCAGTTGGATGTATGCGGACGGACTGAAAATGAGCCTGTTGCTATGAAACTGGCAAGGAATATCATCGCCTATGTTTCGGAGTGGAAAGGAGAAGAAAAAAAACCTGCCGTATATACTGGAGACGAAGCAGGATTCTTTCATTTGCTAAAAGCAGGGATAAAAGTCTCACTGCCGGGGAGTGAAAGCCTGACAGGGGATCAGCCTGTCATCGCGGGTCCCGGTGCCGGGAAACTGCTTAACAGAAAGGCGAAATTGCTGGCCCTGGGTTTGGATCAGGATGATTTTGATGCATTGTTGCCGGTAAAGGTCACTACGAAAAAAGAAGAGCATATTGCTTCATATTTTAAGCCGACCGGACTTGACTCACCTTTTGCAGGTATTGGTCCTGCGGACCTTCATAACAGGGATCCAAAAGAATTACTTCTAATAAAAGATGGAGCTGAAACTATCGCAAATGGGATTTTAGCCTCTGAAAATCAGAACGGCATAGTCTTTTGTCAGCTCAAACCATGGGAGTACGATTACACAAATGGAAAACACAATGTAAAACAGACCTACAGGCGCCACTCTGCTCTTTTAAGCCGCTTAGTAAGCAATGCGGGTGTGGACAGTGT
Organism: uncultured Bacteroidota bacterium; assembly: GCA_963713725.1. Lineage (GTDB taxonomy): Bacteria > Bacteroidota > Bacteroidia > Bacteroidales. Next base: position 251,719 of record CAVQMZ010000021.1, on the reverse strand, counting down.
TACTCCATTGATTGAACGTTTTGCGCAGCCGGTGGATCCTGCCCGGGATGAAAAACGGTGGCTTGAAGGATTGTACATGGATGAGCCAGAAGAATGGGACTATCCCTATCGTTTTTTTCGTTGGTAGAAATATAAAGCACCAGGGTTTAAATCCCGGTATTGGCTGGAGGCTGGAAGCTTTCAAACAGCTTACAGTCGAAAACATGGACCTTGTGAGCCCATAGATTTCTGGGTGATTCGTTCGGACATCGAAGGCTTAAGCGAGATAAATCATGTGTCCTATAGCTTTTTAACATAATTAGGATGATTTGCAATTTGTATTATGATGATTTGCAATGCATTTGCATATGTATAATATTTGTCCAGATAAGACGTTACACTGAATTCCCATGTGGATAGAGCGCGACTATTCAACCAAAATAAAAAAAGCAGCTAAAACGAGACCTGTGGTTTTACTAACCGGAGTGAGACAGGCAGGTAAAAGCTCATTATTACAACAATCTTGGGAAACGAATCATTAAAGCGCCCAAGCTTTACTTTTGTGACAATGGCTTGGTATCGGCCCTGCTCAATATTAACACGCTGGATAGCCTGGAAAAATCTCTGTACCTTGGGCACATCTGGGAAAATTTCGTTCTGTCAGAATACTTGAAAGAGGGTTTCACTGTGGGAAGAGATCTTTTCTACTACAGAGATGCCAACGGGGTTGAAATTGATTTTGTACTTGAAAATAAGGGTGAAGTCTTCCTTGTAAAAGCAAAGCATAGCGAACGTCCTAATCCGGCAAAACTAAATTTCAAAAAAATTGCCCCATTGTTCAAAGAAAAGGTCAACTCAGTGTTAGCATGCGGGGTAGAAGAAAAGGGGCTTATTCGCTTAAAGGAATTTTCTATCTACAATCCACTTTGGGGATCCACGCAGTAGAGTAAGGGCAGGATTCAATATCCCAAAGGACTCTACTCTAACTTCTTCAACAATGGGAATGACTTCTTTGCCTATCAGTTCAATTGCATCCATGAGTTGCTGATGGGTCAATCCTGCATTGTCCATCTGGAATGTGAACCTCGATATACCACCCAGCGCCTCAGAGTGGTGCACGATTTTCTGAGCCACCTCCTGCGGATCTCCAATCACGATGGCACCTTTCGGTCCAGTCTGTGTATCGAACCTGCTTCGGGTAACGGGGGGCCACCCCCTTTCTTTGCCAACCTTGTTGAACATTTCGGCATAGCCCGGGAAATAAGCTTCCCTGGCATTTCTCCCTTCTTTTGCTACAAAGCCAAGTGAATGCAAACCCACTTTGAGTTTTTCAGCTGGATGCCCTGCATTTTTCCAGGCCTGTTTATATAGCTCAACCAGCGGACGGAACCTTTCTGTCTCTCCTCCGATGACCGCAACCATCAGGGGCAATCCCAATTCACCCGCCCTGATAAAAGAAGCAGGAGTTCCCCCGACACCCAGCCAAACTGGTATTGGATCCTGTATGGGCCGGGGATAGATACCCTGCTCATTCAGTTCCGGCCGAAACTTGCCTGACCAGCTCACCACCTCGTTTTTACGAATCTTCAGGAGCAGGTCAAGTTTTTCCGCAAACAAAGCATCATAATCATTCAGGTCCAGTCCAAAAAGGGGGAAGGATTCTATGAACGAACCCCTTCCCACAATCATTTCCGCCCTTCCGCCTGATATCAGATCAATGGTGGCAAAGCTTTGAAACACACCTACCGGGTCTGCAGCACTCAGAACTGTCACTGCACTGGTCAACCTGATATTTTTGGTCCTGGCAGCAGCTGCCGCAAGGATCACGGCCGGTGCTGAATCCAGGAATTCCTTCCGATAATGCTCACCAATACCGAAAACATCCAAACCATGTTTATCAGCTTGTTCTATACGTTCAAGCAATTCAGACATGGCGTGTGAAGCCTCTAAGGGTTTCCCGGTTTTTCCCGAAAAACCAGCAAAACTGTCGATCCCGATTTCCAAGGATCTCATCAGACCGGTACGATGAGTAACCTGCCAAGGGCTATGAAAGCGGCCACCAGCATCAACATAATATTTCTGGAAACCACTTTCATGCCATCACCCCTCTTAAGGTGCAGTGCCATGGCCCCAGCCATTGTCAGGATCAATCCCAAGGCTGCAAAGGGTGTTAAGACGGGAAGAATACCTGTCAATTGCGGAACGAATCAAGCCCAGCGCTGCCAGCAATTCAAGTAATCCGATTATTTTCAGATTCCCGTCAGAGACACTCTCCACCCAGTTCATATCCTTCTGCTTCATCAAATCATTCCTTGATTTGCTGAGTTTCATAAAGCCTGCCATCGCAAACATTGCTGCGATCAATCCCTGTAAAATCCAAAGTACTGTATTCATCTCTTTCTATTTTTTAAATATTACACTGCAAAAATAGAATGATTCTAAATAAGAAAAATTGAACTAGTTCAAGAAATACGATCAACCTAAATCTTCTTAGCAGTCTTTGCGATTATTTTGCTGAGGAATTCAGGAGTGATCCCCAGGTAGGAAGCGATATGATATTGAGGAAGCCGTTGTACCAGATCAGGATATTGTTTTCGGAATTCGAGGTAATTTTCTTCTGCAGTATTTGCCAGAATTGAAACCAGTCGTTTCTGAATGTGAATATACGAACGTCTCAGTCCTCTGTTGGGATCTATGTTCCTTCCATCTGATATTTGTGCGAATAATTTTCGCATATGCTCTTCGTCAATTGAATAGACGATGCTGTCCTCCACAGTTCCCAGGAAGAAATTTGTTGCTTCAGGGGTGGCCAGGTCTCCAATGACCTGGTTTTCCCTGGCAAATAATATATTGATTTCCTTTCCATTTGGATCAATAAGATATAAGCGTAGCAATCCTTTTTCAATGATGTAATGCCTGGTATTTGAATCTCCCTGTCTGAAGAGCAGTTCTTTTCTTTTAACATCTTCTTTTTTCCATGTATTCAGGATAATATCATCCTGTGAAGGATCTAAATCTTCTCCAAATTGTTTATTGATAAAAAGAAAGACAGGATTTGAGTTTGCCATATCACAATACTACTGTGCCAGCAAAAATAATAATTATTCAAACTCTTTGGGAACACCACATCATCTAGAAGGGAACTTCCCTCTTGTTACGGTACTGGTGCTTCTTGTCGGGATTATTCGCTGCGCTCATGAGCTCACCTTTCAGGTTCGGTTTTCTGGCGTGAGCCCTTCGGGGTTCACCAGTGCTCCGGCGCCTTCGATATCATAAGTCATGTGAATGATAAATTCACAATAAAGAATTGTATGAAAAATAATTACCAGAATGTGGTATAAACCTAGAGAGCCTTTCGCAATTCCTGATCAATTCTGTCCTTTAAAAAGATCTTTATCAATGATTGATAAGGTACATCCTTCCTGTGTGCAAGCACTTTTAGTTCGTCGATAATATATTCGGGCAGGCGAAGTGAAATGGTTTTCGTTGTAGGTTTCAGATTACTGAATACTACTTTATCCGAGGCATCCCAATTAACATATTCAGAAGAATCATTTTTACTCCAGAAAGCTCGCTCCTCCTCTTCATTTTTAAAAACAGGTATTTTACTCGGTTTTTTCATTATATATCCTCCTCTCTTTTTTATTCATGTCTCTGGCTGATATGATACGTATCAGCCTGTCTCTGATAGTAAAGACAATAAACAACAGGCGTTTGTTGTCTGCCCTACCTAAAAGAAACCACCTAAGCTCAGATTGGGAATGATTAACATCATCACCAACTATAATGGGAGCATTGAAGAAAACCTGCTCACATTCATTTCTACTCACCTGATGAAGAATCCAGTTTTTTTCTGAGTTTCCTTCATCCCAATCAAAACCAATACAATCTGTAAAAATATTTTTCATAATTGTATATTGCAAAGATATACAATCAATGTAAGAATAGCAAACAGCAATAAGATATTTGTTATTACTAGAGGGATCTTCATCTTCCTTACATACAGTAAATTAGGATGTTTATCTCTTACTTAATTCGTTTACTCAAAACTCCTACGGCACCCCGCAGATCATTTTGAAGGGTACATCGCCCTTGCTCCGGTAATGGTGTTCTTAAACTGGTTTTCCGCTTCCACCATAGCTCATTCTTACCTGGTATAAACCCCATAGATTTAACATTAATTTACCCTTAACGGCACCTTATCTTAAGGCCCTGCAAGTACTTTTACCCCCATCTTAAAACAAATCTTAATACACACAATTATGAAAAAAATTTTACCAGGCTTTATTCTGATGCTATTCATTTCTACTGGCTTAATAGCTCAGTCGACCCGATTAGAAATTCCAATTGTAAGAACGGAAAATGCAATAGACACCGTATTTCTGGAAGATGAAAACGACATTGTGTATGATACTGTAATCGTTGAATTATCCTATGATGATGCAGAAGAGGAAAATGATGAAATTGATGCATTAAATGATGATGATCTTGATTTTGGCTGGCAGGGTGATCCCGAGGACCTAAATGTCCAAACAGTTGGACTCCGGTTTTTGGACGTCCAGGTTCCAGTAGGCGCAACGATCGATTCAGCATATTTGCTTGTTACTTCTCATGAAGCAAAAGCTGCAACAGATGTTGCCATTATTACTATTGTAGCTGATGCCAATGATGATCCTCCAACTTTTTCTGAAGATTCTTTAATAACGGATCGTGCCCGAACAGCTGCTTCTGTGGTATGGACCGTAGAGGAAGAATGGGGTTTATGGACTACTGAGCAATCTGTTGATTTTTCTCCTGTTTTACAGGAACTCGTTGATCGTCCGGGGTGGAAGCCAGGGAATGCCATGGCAATCATACTTTTGGGATCCGATGAGCAGGGCGCCAGTGAGGATGATAATGCAAGAGAAATTGAATCATTTGAAAATATTTCTGATCCGGGTGATGGGGGTGATGGCGTGAATCATCCTGAAAGGGTTCCAAAACTTGTGATAAAGTATTCCACGGTCACAGGTATTGAAAGCGCTTCCGCAAATACGATTGATTTCTCAGTCTTCCCAAATCCGGCAAATTCAGGTTTCATAAATATTCAATTAAGTCAGAATGTTGAAACTGAAATCGGAATTTTCAATGTGAATGGACAATTGCTCAGTTCTGAAACAACTAAGGATGATTTAGTCAGGATAAATATTGAAAGTTTCGCTCAAGGATTATATTTCGTTCAGGTAAGCAATCGGTCTGGCATAGCAAGCAAAAAATTAATTATTGAATAGCATTATCACAGCTATGAGTCTGTCTTAATTCTGGCAGACTCTTAATTCTTTCTAAGGGATACATATAAGTAACGCGCAGTTGCTACCCTGGTATCCCTTAGAATTATTTTAAGAACAGCTTACTTCTGAATGAAATACTTCCTTTTTTTCGCCAGCATATTGGCCAGTCTAAATGGCTTAGCTCAGTCCTATTCAGTTTCAGGCAGGATTGTTGATGCTTCAACAAATGAGCATCTGCCAATGGCAAGCATTCAGATTGAAGATTCCCATACAGGCACGGTCACAGACCTGTCAGGATATTTTGAAATCAGGAATATAAAAGAGGATAAGGTAAAATTATTGTTTTCATTCATCGGGTACAAACCAGGATTTATTGAATGTGATTTTACAAAAAATACCTATAAAGACATTCGTATTTCATTGTCTCCGGATGCACTTTCATTGGATGAAATTGTGGTGGTTGGAGTAGCTCAGGGACAGGTAAAAGCGCTTAATGATCAGCAAAATGCCGAAAATATTAAGAATATTGTTTCTTATGAGCAGATTGAGCAATTCCCTGATCTGAATGCAGCTGAAGCCATGCAGCGCATACCCGGGGTCACATTACAAAGAGAACAAGGTGAAGGGAAATTTATTCAATTACGCGGAACCCCGCCGGAACTCACCACTTTTAATGTGAATGGCGAACAAATTCCTTCACCAGAAGGGGATGTGCGGTATGTAGGAATGGATATTATCTCGGCAGATCAGGTTGAATTCATTGAAATCTCAAAAGTGCTTACCCCTGATCTGGATGCAGATGGCATAGGTGGATCAGTCAATATAATCACCAAAAAAGCTCAAAGTGAAATACCCGAGCTAAGGCTTACTGCTTCAGGCGGATACAATAATCTTAGAGGAACTTCAAATAGTAATCTTCAATTTTCTTTCGGACAAAGAAAGGGTAAAATCGGATTTCATTTAAATGCTTCCTATTATGTGAATAATACAGGTTCCGATAACCTTGAATTCAAATATATCAAAGGTCCTTTTTGGGGAGATGATACCAGTGGAAAGGATAATTATCACCTGATGTATAAAGAAATGCAGCTAAGGCATTATGATATTCAGAAAAAAAGAACGGGTCTTAGCGCAACCATTGATTACAACCTGAACAATCGGACAAGTTTTTATATCCGTGGAATGTATAACAGTTACCAGGACGATCAGGTCAGGCGAAGGAAAATATATGTACTTGAGGATGCCATTACGATGGATTACTACCTGTATGGTGGGGTTGAACACGATGTAAAATCCAGGACTAAAAAACAAAATGTAAGTACACTAAATGTTGGAGGTTTGCATAAAGGGTCCAGGATTGATATAGACTTTGAAGCATCCCTGGCAATGGCAATGGAAGATGTTCCAAACAGGCTTGAGTCCGGCTTTGAGAATCCGGGACAGGCAATTACCATTCAAATTGACAGGAGTGATCCGGATTGGCCCAAAGCAATCATTCCTGATTCTGCTCATTATGCCAATGCGACCAATTATGATGCTTACGAATTTGATAATTTACTTCTAAAGGAAAGTTTGGTAAGAGATATTAATACTTCTGCTAAACTTAATTTCAAGCTACCTTATAACTTTTCACCACTCAGCAGAGGATTTATAAAATTTGGTGGAAAGATCAGAATTAAAAACAAGGACCGGGATGTTACCGCTAAATCCTTTAAGGATTTCCGACACGACTGGAACCAATATACCCCGAGTGATCATGCAGATCCATTATATCTCACAACCGTAACTGATGATTTTAAGGATGACAATTTGCTTGGACAGGGATATGTCGTGGATAATATGCCCTCCAACGTCTTGATGCGGGATTTTTTCAACTTCTACCCTAATTTGTTTATATACGGAAGTAAGGGAGGTACACAGACAAAAGTGGAATCAATTGCAAGCGATTATTCAGCAATAGAAAACATTTATGCTGCCTATGGAATGATTCATCATGATTTTAACCGGTTGATGATTCTTGCCGGTGTGAGATTCGAACGAACAGACGTCAATTATGACGGTTATGATGTGGTCCTTAACAGAAATAATTATCTGGACACGATTGTTTCCAAAAATGATAAACGTACCCACCAATTTATCCTACCGCAATTTCAGGCAAAATACAGTTTTCCCAATGACTTTAACCTCAGGGCAGCAGTAACCTATACATTTTCAAGGCCAAATTTTGAGGATGTTTTACCTTATCGCGAACAGGAAAGAGATGCGGTTAAATATGGAAATCCCGATTTGAAGTTCCCAAGATCATTGAACATTGACCTGCTGGCAGAAAAATACCTGTCCCACAATGGAATTATTTCCGGAGGAGTCTATTTCAAGAAAATCGATCATTTCGTTACATATTACACCATTTTTGCACACGAAGACACCATTACCAATCCCCTGGTGGAGATTACAACAGCAATGAATGGGAACAATGCATTTGTTGTTGGCTCTGAAATACAAGGGCAATTTAAACTGGATTTTCTTCCTGGCTTTTTAAGTAATTTTGGCATTTTTTCTAATTACACCTACACCTATTCAGAAGCATATATCCAAAAAAGATTACCTGCAAATTATTCAGATCTGGTCGTGAAAATTGATGATTCTGGTTTTGAATTTATAGCAAGTGATGATGAAGAGGAAAAGATTTCTATGCCCGGGCAGGCTAAACATACTGGTAATATTGCGCTATATTATGAGACAAATAAATTCTATGTCAAATTATCAGCAAATTACCACGATGCCTTTTTAAGTCAACTCGGCGGCGATAAAGACCTGGATGAATATTATGATGAAGCGTGGCATTTGGACTTTAATGCCATTTGGAACTTAACAGGCAATTTTAAAATATTTGCCGATGTAGTCAATCTTACAAATACCCCATTAAGATATTATTTAGGGACACCTGAATATGTAAAGCAAAGTGAATATTACTCATGGTGGTGCCGTCTGGGCATCAAGTTAACCTTATAAATCAAGCACATGAAAACCCGGAAAAATCAAATCCCACACCTCCAATTTCTTTTATTTCTTCTGGCCGCTCTTGCTGTTTCATGCAGCACTGGAACAAAGGATAATGAAGCTAAATCTGGTGTCACAAATATGAAGCTTGCTTTTCAACATATGGAATCAGCGGAAGACTCAATTGATCTGGTAAATGAACTGCTCGAGCAAAAGAAATTTGACATTATAATTCAGGCAAGTGCAGAGACCCGGGCAGTGGAATCAGGAGATGGTGAAGATGCCGCCGATGATCCGGCCATTTGGGTAAATCATGAAAATCCTGCAAAAAGCCTAATTCTGGGCACAAATAAAACAGCTGGTTTATATGCCTATGATTTGAGCGGTAATATTCTACAGTACCATAAAGTGGGCAGACTGAACAATGTGGATATCCGACAGGGTTTTGACTATAAAAACAAAGAGGTAGCCCTGGTTGCGGGAAGCAATCGAAGCAATAATTGCATTACTCTTTTTTACATTGATCCTGAAAGGGCTGAATTATCAGATTCAATCATGAATATTCAATCGGGAGTTGATGAAGTATATGGTGTGTGTTTTTATCAAAACAAGAAGGAAAACAAGTATTATGTTTTTGTAAATGGCAAAGGAGGACAACTTGAACAATGGGAACTAACAGGTGGAAATTCAATTGAAGCCAATCTTACTAATACCTTTGCTTTTCCAAGTCAACCTGAAGGAATGGTGGTGGATGACCAGAAGGGTATCTTGTATATAGGTGTGGAAGATTTAGGTATTTATAAGTTGCCTGTGGATCGGATAGGCAGCCTTGAGCCAATGCTTCTTTCTGGTAGCGACTCCCTGAATTCAAACATAAAATACGATATAGAAGGTTTAGCCCTGTTCTCAACTGGTCACAAAGACTATCTTTTAGCATCCATACAGGGTAATTTTTCTTATGCCATATTTGAGCTGGGAGAAAACGAGAGATACCTTACGAGTTTTATTATTGTGGATGGCCAAACAGTCGATGGTGTTGAAGAAACAGATGGAATAGAAATCAGCCAATCCAATTTTGGGGAGATGTATCCAAAGGGCATCCTGGTGGTGCAGGATGGATACAATTTTGATAATGATTCACTCGTAAATCAGAATTTCAAAATTGTCCCCTTTGATTTAGTGTTAGATATTTTAGATTAGCAGGAACATCGCCCTCGTTCCGGTACGTGCTTCTCGTCGGTATTAACCCATTATTTTAAAGAAGCAATTTCCCTGGCAATTCTGTTTCGTGAACCAGTACTGACCCCACAGTCATTAGCTATTGCATTCCAATTTGAGATTGAGGAACGTACTTCATCGAGAATCTTTTCAGGGGCTTTGATATCAAATATCTGTGCAAGTTTAAGCAGCTGCTTTTTACCCGGATTCTTGCTTTCACCTGCCACCATAGTGCTATGATGTCCATGGGCAGAATAGGAAAAAGTGAGATCGTAAGAGGGGGATAATTTCCAGGAGCCCTGCTGATCCATTAAAAAAGCAAAGTTTTTACTGTGGTCATCCCGGTTGTGGGCAAATACATTAAATGCTGCCAGACGGAAGATTTTAGAATAGGACTCTACATTATGCTCAAGTTGGAAGGCGCAATCCATTAAGTGGCCGTAATCCATGGAGCTCATTCTGTAATTATCATGCAACAATCCACTGGCCGAGTGCATATGAATCCGCTGGCCATGATCCCTGTCGAACCGTAAAGTCCCGAAATAATTCCTACCTGATTCTCCCTCAAACAGTTTACATTCATTCATATTTAACCCGGCAGCCAGAGCCATTTTATGATATGCATATTCAATATTGGCAGTATCAGGAGAATCCATGGAGGAAGGGAATTTAATGATCCAGTGCTCAAAATCTTGAGATAGCTCTTGAGCACCATGGATGATCCGGTTGGCACCCTTATTGTATCCAACCAGGATCTTGGGCCTTGCTCCTCCGGAAGAACCTCCAAGCTGATATAGTTCTTCGATCACATCAGAGCTTTCTCCTTCCGGTAAATGCTTCATATCAGACGCCACCTCGTCCAGTTCAATCTGTTTATCCCTGTCAAAAGTCTGACTTATTTCGGGGCGGTATACAAGCGCCCCCATACCCGATGTGCCAACATAAGCAAGTCGATCCAGAGGGTTGATCTCCTGAATGGTTATTCCCAGGGAACTCAGGTAACGGTCAAGCAGCAATCGACCCCAGCCATCAGGTAGTGAATCATTAAACACTCCGAATAATCCTTCGAATGGAAGTGAATTTGCGGAAATGATCTCAGGTGTCAATTTCATTTTAAACGGGGAAATCTCCATACCTTTTTCTAAAAAGCTACTGGAGTACTTGAAATAGACCCTGTTCCGGGCAAGGACCAATTCTCCGATTTCCACCTCCTGATTACCCAGGAAAATGGATACACCCAACCTTTCAACCCCGATCATTTTCTATGCCTATTTATTAGTGAAGAGCTTTTCAATCTCCTCCAGGTTCTCACCTGCCTGCAAAATGCCATCAAATTCGTCAAGTCTGTTCAAAAGGTGAAGGATTTTAAGAAAGGAGGCCATTGAAATCTGCCCTGTAATTTCAAATCGCTTTACACTACCCAATGACACTCCTGAACGCCTGGCCAGTTCAGCCTGGGAGTAAGCCGCTTCTTTTCGAAGCTCACGGACTTTCTTCGCAGTAGTAAGTAAGACATCAGTAGGGAGCTTATTTATACTATATCTTTCCATATAGCTAATATATTATACAAATATAGCTATTTTTTCCTGCTTAAGCTAATATATTAGCTATTCATTAGAATCTTCTAATCAGCTCACTCAAACTCTTTATGCACTATATTTCTTCAATGATGCCACTAATAATTAGTTGCAATTTATATGTGCATTTTATACATTTGTAATAATACATGATACGAAATAACATAAACCACATCCAGGCATTGTCCTGAAGCGATATCAGATTGATTTGATCATACAAGAACTAAATTCTAAGAACCTGGCATGAAGGATGTCTTGAAATATAAAGGATATATTGGCTCAGTGCATTACGCAGCGGAAGACCGGGTATTTTATGGAAAGGTAGAAGGAATTAATGATCTGATCAGCTTTGAGGGATCCACAGTTGACGATCTTGAAGACGGATTCCAGTACGTGGTTGATGAACACATAGAAGAATGCAAAAAGAAAAATATTCCACTTGAGAGATCCTACAAGGGAAATCTTAACATCCGCTTATCACCTGATCTTCACAAGAAAGCAGCATACAATGCAACCCTGAAGGGCATCTCCCTGAATCAATACATCAACGATGCCATCAAAAAAGAAATTGAAAGCAACAGCACCATGGGTTGACAACCATCTGTACCGTTTCCACAGCGGGCCTGTGGTTGTGGGTCCGGAGATGGAATCCTCACTTCCTGATTTGTTTGAATCGATCCGGCCCGTCTGCCCGGTTGGTGAAGATGAGGTGCGCCAGATTTGGATCCGGGCAAAACGTGGTACCATAGAGGATTATGGTGATTTTGAAGAACATTGGCACCTTGAATATCCGGATCCTGTAAAATGGTATCATATTGCAACTTCACAATATGAGGATCAGCGCTTTGTATATTTCAACCACAAACTGGCCCTGCAATATACCCCCAATCCGGAACAAGGGCATTATCAGCATGCAGATGGCAAACTGATCACATTCCTCTCCTGGCTATGTGAAGAGATCCCGAAAGAAATCACCCTGATCAGAAAGGATCCTTTGGCATACTACAGGTTCCTGGAGTTAAACCTGCCCTACGAGAAACGTACCGGAAAAATATTAAGATCAACGTTTTGGGAGATCGCAGGGGATGACATTATCAGGCTGGATAAGGAATTACCTCCGGATGTGGTCAGTGATCTCGAGAAGGTAGCTGAACAGGGCACAGATTATGATCGAACACCCGGGATCCCTGAAATATCAGCTTCCGGATTCCTCCGCTTATGCGAAATCTGCTACCAGGCGAACGACTATTTCCACAATGAACCTAAGCCTCTCTCACCCATGGAACAATACAGAAAAATGGCCGATATACGCCATGGGGGATTGACCGAGATCGATCAGGATTCTCCAGAGGCCTTCAGAAGTTGGTACCATAGTGGCCAAAAAGCGGGAGCACATCCCTGGGAAATATGCCGCGGCGGGAATTCCACACACATTTCCCTTATGTTGTCGGCCAGGGAAAAGGACTGGATCTTATCACTGGCAGGATCCAGTGTTGTAAGGGTAGCAGAGACCACAAGGATGGCTGCGGCTCTTTACAGAAATGGGATCCCGTTCTACCTGCGGGACGGGAAGGAGATCCTGGACATGGTCCGGGGCAAAGATTATATTGGCATAGTGCCCGACCATGTATTCCCCCGGTATTGTCATGGCCTGTTCCAAGCGAAAGATCGCATTATCGACTTCATGAACCTGCCTTTCGAATTCCGTGATCAGCTTATTCATCATGGCAATTGGTATCCCCCGGATGAGGTGCAGGTACTCTAGAAAAATAGTCAAACCAAATAGTTCATTGCTGGAATAAGTTTTATCGTAACTCCTTCGTAATCAAATATGTCGGATTGATCATGTGTGACTATCACACCCTCCTTTAATCCAAAATAATCCATTGCACTTCTGAGGCCTTCAAGCTCTCTTTTCATATTCATATCGTCAATCCTGTAACACACCTGCACACAATGTTCTATTTTACTTTTATTCATTACAACGAAATCGCATTCCCCGCTTTTCTTGAAATAATAAATCTCTTTATATTTTCTTCGAAGGTAAAGGAAAACTACATTCTCCAGTTGACGTCCGTAGTCCTCTGTAAATGTGGTTTTTATCTGGTGATATATACCCAGATCGGTAGAATATACTTTTTTCGGATTTCGACTTTGGGCTTTTATCGAATAATCGAACTGAGGAACGAAATCTAATACATACGAATCCTTTAAGTACGAAAAATAATCGCTTACTGTTGATGTTGAATTTATGCCGAACAATCCTGTTAATCTTCGTGCTGAAACCGGTTTCCCAACATTCGATACCAAATAGACTGTCATTTCCCTTAAAGCATTCACATTACGAATATTATGCCTTACTGCTATGTCACGGTACAGAATGTCATCCACAAGATGTTGCAGAATAATCCCATTGTTGTTTTTGATATATTCAGGCATTCCTCCTGTTTGTATGTAATCCTCGAAGCTATCTAAGTTGTTTTCCAAACTTTTATAGGCCAGGAATTCTGTGTATGAAAAGGGATGGAGTTCAAATGATAAATGCCTTCCGGTAAGGTGTGTACCCAGCTCTCTACTCAATAATGAGGCATTAGAACCTGTTATAAATACAAAGTAGTTTTCATTTAACTTTTGATTGATAAAGATTTCCCATTTATCTACAATTTGGATTTCATCGAAGAATAAAATCTTGACATTCCGTTTTTCAATTTCAGCGTTCAATCTGGAAAAATCTGAAGTTTCAAATCCAGACAATCGAATATCTGTGAATTTCAAGAAGAGCGATTTTCCTTTTGTCCTTCTCAGTATTTGCATCATCAACGTACTCTTTCCACAGCGCCGGATTCCAGTTATTATCGAACAGAATTTCTCAATTACCGGAACATCTTTGAGAATTTCCCGGGATAATCCCGCGGGCATTCTATCAATATCCACTTTCTGTGCATCAATTACAGATGATATAAGTGCTTGTGTATTCATGATTTAATTAGTGTGACAATACAAATATAAAATATTGTCCATTAATATCATACATCTTTGTTCATTAATATTGAACATTAATGCTTATTCGAACTCTTTGGGAACTCCACAAATCATCTTGAATGGAACATCACCCTTGTTCCGGTACTGATGCTTTTCATCGGGGTTGACCAGGGCAATGTCGCCGGCTTTTAAAGGCGTCTCCTCCCCTTTTTCGTTCACCAATGCGCCGCTGCCTTCGATCAAATAAGTCATGTGTACTATAAGTTTTGACAAAATAATGCTTCCAGTACTTGGAATTTTGAAGGTTCAATGATGCAATGACATGTTAAATATTGCTGTATTTTTATTGTATTCTTTCAAAGAGAGTTAATAATGTGTAGCTGAACGGAAATATTAAACTGAAAATTGATCGACTTAACAATGAGAAATATTTTATTCGCCGCTGTTTTATTCACTATTCTAATGTCAGGTTGCTCTCCTGATCGAAACAGCAAAGAGCCCATCAATATATCTGGTATCTACCCCCATCTAGCTTACTATAATAGCGAAGGGGAGTGTGGAACAGGAGCCGTTGTGCCATGGGCTGATCACTTGTGGGTAATCTCATACGGCCCGCATTTACCAAATGGTTCGTCAGACAGGCTCTATGAAATCACCCCAGACTTGCAACAAATAATCAGGGAAGAAAGTATAGGAGGAACCCCGGCGAATCGCATGATACATAAAGAAAGCAAGCAACTTTTTATCGGCCCATATTCAATCGATGAAGAAAGGAGTGTAAAGGTAATCCCGTACGAAATTATGCCCGGGAGACATACTGGAAATGCCAGGCATTTGTATGATCCGGGTAATAAAATATTCTACGGTAGCATGGAAGAAGGATTTTATGAAGTTGACGTTAATTCTCTGGATGTAAATATTTTATACAAAGACGGAAATAATCCTCAGGGTGGCCCTATAGAATTTACTCCAGATAATCCGCATCCTCAATATGCATCATTGGCTGGTGCACATGGAAAGGGTTTATATTCTGGTCAGGGCGTTTTGGTCTTTTCAAACAATGGTGAAAGATCTCCAGAGGCTTTAAGAAAGTTTGATATTGAATCCGGTGCATTGTACGAATGGAATGGTGCATCCTGGAAGTTAATCAGGCGCAATCAGTTTGTTGAAGTTACCGGACCTGGCGGGATTTATGGCAACGACAATGCAGAAACCGACCCAATTTGGGCAACAGGTTGGGATCATAAATCGATCCTGCTTGGGGTTCGCCATCCTGAATCCGGATGGGATTTTTACCGTTTGCCCAAAACAAGCCATAGTTACGATGGGGCTCATGGCTGGAACACCGAATGGCCCAGGATAAGGGATATCGGGACCATAGAGCAACCCGATTATCTGATGACCATGCATGGAATGTTCTGGAGGTTCCCGGGGGAATTTATCAGCAAAAACTCAGCAGGAATAAGACCTCGATCTGCCTATTTAAAGGTTATTGGAGATTATGCCCGATGGAAGGGGAAATTGGTTTTTGGCTGCGATGATTCAGCTAATAAAGAATTTCTTAATAAGCGAAAAGCAAAAGGAGGAATTGAAGGTCCGGGACAATCAAACTCAAACCTCTGGTTCACTACACCTGACACACCCGACAAGCTTGGCCCAACTACTGCCGGAGGAGCTGTCTGGCTTTCAGAGAATGTCGCAGCAAATTCCTATTCGGAACCCATGCTTTTTGCCGGATGGCCCAAGCGCACGATCTGGATAAAAAATGAAGGCGACAAGAAAACTACTTTTACTTTGGAGGTCGATGAGTTTGGAACAGGAAACTGGTCGGAGATAGGCAAGCTGATCCTGGAGAAAAAAAGTTCTTTGAGTTACGATTTCAGTGAAGAAGAAGGGGGAGAGTGGATACGGATTAAGACTAATCAATCCACAAAAGCTACAGTCCATTTTTCCTATTCGGCTGTGGACCTGCGCTCTACTACCCAGGATAAGATGTTTGACGGAATTTCAAACGTACAGGACACTGAAACCACTGGAGGTTTACTATATGGCCTTGGCAACAATCGAAGGGCTCTGGGAATTTTAGTCTCTGAGTTTGCTGATGGGCAATCGAATGAAACAGGCTATTATGAATTGGACAGTGCCATGAATCTTGTTCAAAAGAATGATAAGGAAACTGCCAACTTTATCCGGGACAAATTTGCGATTCCTTCCAAGGTCGTTTCAATGGAAGAATCATCGGTTCTGATTATCGACGATTTGGGAAGACGCTGGCGTCTTCCCCTGGGCGATAAGGGGTATACCCCTCTAACTAATTCAGCCTCACTAAGAATTTGCCGGGAGGTAGCCACAGAACGTGACTTGTTCAATTGCCATGGAACTTTTTACGAACTCCCTGCTGAAAATGCAGATGGGTATGCAAAAATCCGGCCCGTGGCATCGCACAAGCTCCGGATTCATGACTATGCATCCTACAGGGGCATGCTTATAATGACAGGATTAAGTAAAAATACACCAACTGACAACCATCATATTTTTACTTCTGATGATGGAAAAGCAAAAGTCTGGGCTGGAGTAATTGACGATCTATGGAAATTGGGTAAGCCAACGGGACAAGGCGGCCCATGGAAAAACACAGAAGTAAAAGCCGATCAACCTTCTGATCCTTATTTAATTGGATATTACGACAAAAGGACACTTTCAATCTCGCATGATTCAAAAGAAGCAATCAATTTTAGAATTGAAGTTGAACCAATTGGTCATGGACCCTGGATGCTTTACAAAGAAGTAATCGTTTCTCCTGGTGAAACCTTTGAATACGAGTTCCCCGACGCATTCCAGGCACGCTGGATTAGATTTGTCACTGAGAAGGATTGTATGGCTACAACCTGGTTGGTATATAAATAGATCACTATTCAAACTCCTTCGGCACCCCGCAGATCATCTTGAAGGGGACGTCACCCTTATTGCGGTACTGTGCTTCTCGAAGGATTCAACAAGCGCAAAATCGCCAGCTTTCAAAGGCTGCTCCTCCCCTGCTTCGTTCACCAAAGCACCTTGGCCCTCGATGATGTAGTTCATGTGCTCATAGGGGTGATTGTGGTAGGGTGTATGCCCCCCGGGCTCGACGGTAAACACCCGGTAAGAATATACGGGTGTCCCATCGCTGCTTCCCAGGGGTAATTGTCTCCAGGCACCTACAGCGCCTTCCATATGTACCTCTTTTTTCTCTACTTCTGAAAGTGATATTATTTTCATGGTCTAAATAGTTTGTTTGCCGTTTTATCATCAACAAGTTCACCTTTTTCCTTCCCGGTAACTGATCATTTTCCCAACCTCCAAAAGAATATCAACCGATTCTTTTGGGATTTCGCCCTTTCCATCCGGACCCACATTGAGCAGGAAATTCCCTCCCTTATTGTTAATGTCCGTAAGCTTTTCATAAACCTCGTCCGGGCTTTTCCAGTCCGTATCCTTAATCTTAAAACCCCAGGAATCATTCATCGTGTAGCAGGCTTCCCAGTAATGTTGTAATTCTGAATCCGGGTGAAACTGTTCGGGAGTGCCAAAATCTTTTTTAAAGATTTTTCGTTTTGATACGCGGTTATTAATGATAATGTCGGGTTTTAATTCACGAATGTACTGGTACAGATCGTTACCATCATCCAGGGTCCAGTAGTCTGCCCAGTCCCCATCGAACCATAAAATCTCCGTATCATATTTTTCAATCAGTTCCTTCACCTGGTTTTTCATGTACTGCACATACTCCGCTTTTTTTCCTGGAACAAGAGTAGGATTTTGCCAGCGTTTCCGGTCCACTTCTCCGGCATTGCCATCGGGAATGTCATGCGAGGGATGGTTCCAGTCTATAATGCTGTAGTAGGTACCAAAATGTAAGCCGTGCCTGTTGCAGGCTGCCGAAAGCTCTTTGATAAAATCGCGGCCTGCCATGGGTGAGCTGGCAATGTCGTAATCGGTAAATTCCGACTCAAACAAACAAAAGCCCTCATGGTGTTTGGAGGTTACAACCAGGTACTTCATCCCGGCTCTTTTCGCTATTTCCACAATTTTATTAGCATTGAAGTTTCCGGGTTTCCAGGTATCTATCAGTTTGATATAATCCGACTTTGGAATTTTCTGGTTGCACTGAATCCATTCTGCATAACGCCCTTCATCATTCCCTTCGTAAATACCACCCAGCTGGCTGTAAAGACCGAAGTGGATAAATAAGCCATACTTCGAATCGGTGAACCATTTCATACGCTGGTCGAAATCGGTTTCTGATTCCTCCAGGTAATTCACCTGGCTATATCCGGTAATGGTACTGAATAATAAGACAAAGACTAAGATGCTGTTTTTCATTTTCCAGAAAGCTATGGCTAATTGCTTTGATATTTCAGTGCTAAAATTAGGAATTATAAGAATAATAAAGGCCAGGCCTATTATAAAAAAAGACCTGGCCAAAAATAGACCATTTAATTATACCCGCCTATTCTGCCGCCGCCTGCATTGCTGCCACCTTCTCATTGATATGATCTACCAGTTCGTGCATTTCATGCTCCGGACTGAAACTGACAAGGAAAAGGTCCTTTTCCACAATTGCCGTATGACCTGACTTCATAAAAAAGGCTTCTCCCTCTGCGAAAAGCTCTTCGCTCCCATCTTCAAAAATGATGCGAACGGCACCCTCTATGATATATCCCCAGTGCGGGACCTGGCATTTATCATTTTCGAGGCCTGCAAGCATGGGTGTGAAATCGGTGCCTGCAGGAGCACGGTTGATATCCACAGCCATGCCTCCCCAGCCATAGATCACCGGAAGTACTCCGTCCTTTGGAAAATCATTCACATTCACATGCAGGACCTCGGGTACCTCATTGGCATCCAGGTGATACTTGTTCTTCTTCTGCGCGTTCAGGCTGAGACTAAACGCTACAATAATTGCAATCGATAGAAATACATTTAGATTTTTCATAATGCTTGATTTTGTTTAGAAATAATGATGTTTTACTGATTTAATTTGTCTGATTCAAAATTACCCCGGAAGCGCCATCACTACCGATGAAGCATTTTAATAATCCATGAAACAGCGTGGCATTTCATTAATACATGTTGCGGACCATGTTCTGACGTTGCATTTTGCTGTATAAGGACGGGCAATGACAGACAAACAGTTATATTTGCTTCCTGCAAATGGAAAAACTCAGAAAATCATTACTGGATATTCCCTATGCCAGGTGGGGCATACTTTTACTGCTTGGAATTATTCTGTCGGTGAACTACTACGTGTATGATGCTTTCTCTTCGCTCAAATCCCTGCTGACAAGCGAACTTGGGTTTTCCAATACCCAGTATGGCCTCTTTGTGTCCTTCTATGCCATTCCCAATACCTTTCTTTTAATGGCAGTGCTTGGCGGAATGATCCTGGATAAACTGGGAATCCGTCGTACTGGCTTTCTCTTTGTATTTTTTATGGCATTTGGGGCTGTACTCACTGCCTATGGTTCCAGCGATTATTACCGGGAAGGAGGAATCGCCTACCAGATGATGAACTCCATATTTCCCAAATACAGTCCCGAATTAAAAATGATGCTGGCAGGGAGGTTCTTTTATGGCCTGGGTGCCGAAACCAGCATTGTGGTTGTCAGCAAGATACTGGTAAAATGGTTCAAAGGGAAAGACCTTGCCCTGGCATTCGGACTAAAGGTCGGGTTCGGCCGACTGGGTACTTTTCTGGCACTGAGAATATCACCAGCCCTGGCCCGGGAAGGAACTCAGCTTTCTACGGCTATATGGTTTGCTGCCATACTGGCCTGCATCGGGCTACTAGCATTTATCATTTACATGCTCATTGACCTGAAAGTGGACAGGGAAAGAGCCAGCTCGGGAAGCGAGGTGAAGACCGACAAATTTGTTCTAAGGGATATCCTGGGTATTTTAAATAACCGGGCCTATATCTATATTCTCCTGCTCTGCGTGAGCTTCTATTCAGCGGTATTTCCCTTTATGGCTTTCGCACCGGACTTTTTCATGAACAAATTTGGCATTACAAACCTGGAAAGTGGGAAGCTGACTTCACTCTTACCACTGGGGACCATGGTATTCACACCCCTGTTTGGATTCCTGGTGGACCGAAAGGGCCGAAGTGCCTCGGCCATGATCCTTGGGGCCGCCATTCTGCTCCTGGTCCATCTGGTATTTGCACTTACCTCCCTCCAGCCACAACCATTCCTGATATTGCTGGGAATTGCATTTTCCCTCGTACCGGCAGCCATGTGGCCCACCATGGTAAAACTGGTGAAGGAAAAGGAAATTGGTACGGCTTACGGGCTGATGTATTCAGTTCAAAATCTTGGACTATGGGGTGTACCCATCCTGGCCGGAATAATCCTGGACAAATCCAATCCTGGAAATCCTGAGACGCTGAATTACACCCCTACCCTGTTAATGTTCGCAGCGCTCAGTATGATTGGTCTTCTACTGGCTATATCTCTGAAATGGGAAAACTCCCGAAAAAACTTTGGGGTGGAAGAACCTCTGAACAAGAATTAAATCATTAATCACGGACGTACACATGTATCCCCGATGGATAATCTTCGGTAAAATACACCCTGTGCTCAGCTTTCTTAAAGGCCTCCTCCCCACACTGATAAATGTCTGTAAAGGTCTGGGGATTCCTGTCGAAAAGCGGGAACCATGAACTCTGCACCTGTATCATCATCCTGTGCCCCTTTTTAAAGCAGTGACTGAGGTCCGGCAGATCGAAACTTACCTTCGTAGGCTCTCCCGGGACAAAGGGTTCCGGTTCCTCAAAACTATTCCTGTATTTGCCCCTGAAGATATCACCACGAACCAGCATCTGATATCCTCCAAGCTCAATTTCCCTGCTACTCAAACCCCGGTTATCAGCAGTATCCGGGAAAACATCAATCAGCTTGACAACCCAATCGGCATCAGTCCCCGTGGTGGAAACATAAAGCTCGACATGCACTGGTCCGGCCAGCGTTAAATCTTCTTCCAGAACCTCCCCTTCATAGACAAGCACATCAGGCCTTGTTGATGCAAAACGCTGATCTTCACTCAGGTATTGCCTGTTGTAAAATCCCCTTGCACTCAGGAAGGGGGCGGTATACGGAACAGGCTTGAAAGGATCGCTGATGTACTCATCATAGCTTTGTTTTTCCCCACTTTTCTTTTCAGCGATACTGGAACCGGCTCCCAGGTAAAATGATTTTTGCTTTAAATCCTTTGGCGGCCAGTGATCATAATTGTTCCAGGTATCAGATCCGGTTTCAAAAATCCAGGCATCGGGGAGATCCGATTCACCTTCACCCTTTAGGTAGTAAGTGAAAAAAGGATACTCTATTTCCTTCTGAAAAAAATACTTGTCCTCCTCCCTAAAGCGGATTAAGCTGGGATCATTGTAGTCCGGGAAAGCCCACCCGCCATGAGTCCAGGGCCCCATAACCAGCATGTTAACCGATTCGGGGTCCTGCTTCTCTATGGACTTGTATGTATGAAGGGCTCCCGAGAGGTCTTCTCCATCATACCAGCCCCCGACGGTTAATACAGCCGGAGTGATATCCTTCAAATGTGGCAGGGTACTTCTGCTCTGCCAGAATTCGTCATAATCGGGATGCCCGGTGAGTTCATTCCAAAAATCAATTTCTCCCTTAAGGATATTTTCGTTTATATTCTTTATGGGGCCCAGATTAAGGAAAAAATGATAGGCATCGCCGGAGGGATAATCAAATCGTTTTCCCCTCTGGCTGGTAGGTTCCGGACGATCCCTTCCAAAACTCTGGAAAAAATTAAAACTCAGGGGCAAAGTAAATGCACCGTTATGGTGCATATCATCCCATAAGAACCAGTCGGAGATGGGAGCCTGGGGACTGGTGCACTTCATTGCCGGGTGGGCATTGATGCTGCCCATTACTGTATAAAAACCAGGGTAGGATACCCCGTACATACCCACCTTTCCATTGTTATTCTTGATATTTTTAATCAACCAATCGACCGTATCCCAGGTGTCTGTAGTTTCATCAACGTCCTTTTTACTTTTGTATTCGGTAAGTACCGGCCTCATATTTACAAATTCGCCCTCCGACATATATTTCCCTCTTACATCCTGGAAAACAAAGATATACAGATCCTCCTCAAGCCATTTATTAGCGCTAAGTCTTGTTCGCATATTCTCGCCATAGGGTCCAATGGAATAGGGAGTTCGCTGCATCAGGATCGGATAGGACCTGGACTGGTCCTTTGGCGTATAAACAATCGTAAATAGCTTTACACCATCCCGCATCTCGATCTGGCACTCAGTTTTCTCATATTTTTCGGATACCTTATTGTCCTGCAGGCCAAATACATGGACCGGAATCAGGATTACCAGGCATAATATTGATCGTAATATTGTCATAAGGGCACAAGTTAGTGAATTGCTGATTTATGCCCTATACTCTGGATAGGATTAACGCCTGAAGGGCATCCATTTCCAGTAGGTAAGACTTCTCCACATCCACTCAAGGGGGCCAAAGCGGAAATATTTCAGCCAGATGGGACTTAAAATCATCTCCAGTATCCAGATTCCCAGGACCACAAAATAGAGCTGGTATAACTCAAGCCTGTTATAATATCCAAGGCCATAACCGAAAAAGAAAAGGGTAGCGAGAACCGTCTGCAGGATATAATTCGTGAAGGCCATCTGTCCCACTGCCCTGAGAGACTTCATCAGCCAGGAGGCCAGACCTGACTTTATAACCAGCATCAGCATGGCTGCATGAGCGAGTGACTGGAAGATTCGCTGTACCTGGTAAATCGGGCCTCCCCAGTTAAAGGAATGAGTTTCCATGTGCTTAAAATTTAACTCCATGGTGGGCAGGTGCACCACCTCGTACCATTGATTGAAGATGGACAGGGGCAAACCCACTCCAAAGCCCACAAGCATGGTAATCAGGTAACGCTTTCGGCTCCAGCTTCCTGCAAAAAAGCCCCATTGTAAAAGGGCCATACCCAGTAGCATCAGGGCCACATTATCCCCTAGGAGGAAAGGAAGATATTTCGTTTGATACTTAAATGAATCGGGCCTGACAACAGAGGCAACATCACTGTAGGAACCCTGCATGGCAATAATTTTTTCCTGCGATTCCTCCTGGTTGGGTATGTGTTCTTTTCTTAATTCCTCCCAGGTTTCAAGGGCAAGATTCTGCTCCTCATTTAAAGTTTGCCCTGCTTCCATTGCTGATTTTGCTTCCAGCTGATCCAGGTATTTCCCCCTGATATCTGAATAATAAAGCTGACCAAGGATAACGCCAATCACAACCATAATAGGTACGCCCATTGCCTTATAGCCGGGCTTCATATTGCGGAAAAGGAAAACAACCATCCCAAAGATTCCATAAAAGTAAAGGATGTCCCCCTTCCACAAGAGCAGATGGGCATGCATCAGGCCAAAGAGAACCAGCCAGAACATTCTGAAGTAGAACAGGCGCCAGGGAGACTTTCCGCTCTTTAGCTTTTTCTGTTGAATGAAGAGCATAAGGCCGGCACCAAATAACATGCAGAAAAGGGCCCGCATCTTCCCTTCAAAAAGAACCGTAACGATTTCATCAGTCCAGAAGTTAGGTCCGCTGGCTTTTAACAGAAGCTCTTCCCACCAGCTTGAATCCTCGGTAAACATCCCAAACATAAGAATATTCATCAGCAGGATTCCAAGCACGGCCGCTCCCCTGATGATATCAAGGGAAACAATTCTTTGCTTATCACTAATTGGAGAGGGATATTGTTGCTGGGGGAGCTGCGCTGTATCCGACATTAGGCTTGTTGGTAAGGTTCTTACGCAAATTTACCATTATCACTGATTTTTAAAACCCCGAATGTGTTAACGATATGTGAAAAAAAGGATAATGGGATAATCCTTAACAGGAATACTGGAATGATCCCTGAGGGGGATTACTCACTTACGCTCGTGATCCCTGAGGGGGGGCCTGCAAAGCAAAGTAAACCCCAATTGCGCAATGCGCAATCGGCTTTTTATTTGCCCCTTCGCTTACAAAAGCAAGCTTTTGACGCTCGGGCAAATAAAAACCCCCGGCTTTCGCCGAGGGTTTACTTTGCTTTGCGGAGAGGGGGGGATTCGAACCCCCGGTACCCTAATCGAGTACGCCAGTTTAGCAAACTGGTGGATTAAGCCACTCTCCCACCTCTCCGGGTATAGCTTAAAGCAGGACAAAAGTAAATAAATACTCTCACTTGTACAAGCATGAAATGCCAGATACTTTTACCCGGCAGCCAGGACAAAAAAAAACGTCCACCGAAGTGGACGTTTGCTAGTGACCGGGGGATCAATGATCCCTATATTTTGAATTAGCTCTGAAGCTTGGGCAGATAAGCTGCGATGAGTCCGATGGCCTGGTCCTTCTCAATCTTGCTGCCTTTAACAAGCACGCTCTGATCGCGATACTCCTCATGGTTGAACTCATCCCTGACGGCTGCGCTGTTGAACATTGACTTCCGGACGCCAAATCCTTCTTTTGTGCAGTTATACCTGAACCAGTATCCATTGGTGTAAGCAATGTAACTCTTGCAATTGTCTTCCTCCAGAACAGCAATTTTCATGTTGTGCTGTGGATTGTCATAATATACATTGAATACTGCATACTCTTCACCCTGGAAATGATAAACATCATCGGTTCCGGTAACAACAAAATCACCAGCAGCTATTGAAGTGGTTCCGCTCAGGAAAACTTCATTGGCTTCACCATCTGCAAACAAGGCTGTAGATACGAACATCATTGAAAGGGTAAGGACTGCGATTCTCTTAAGTAAATTAGTTTGTGTTTTCATGGTATTAAGATTTTATGTTGTTGTTTATTTGTTTTGATCTGCTATACAAGTATACAATCGCCGTGCCAAAGCTTCTATATATCTCTTTTACTGATACTTTAGATCCATATACATGGAATTGTAAAAATTGTTAAATATGACCGGATGTGAACACTTTTGTTCGAAAGCGGATGCGTTAAGAAGAAAGTTAAAATTATGATTATCTGCATGTTAAATAAATAATGGGCCAGCGGATATAGCGCTGGCCCATTTTACGGGTGATTTTTTACTGCTACGATTAAAGATTGGTCTAAGTGCTTAGCCTTTTAATTGTGGGACATAAGCGGCAATCAATCCAACTGCTTCCTTCTTTTCAACCTTCCTGTGCTTTGACCAGAACAGTTTGATCATGGAATTGCTGGGCATCAAAACCATCTTTTACCCAGGGATTCGAAAACATTACTTTCCTTACGCCAAATCCGTGCTTATTGCAATTGTAAAAGAACATGAACTCGCCATTATAGGCAACAAAGGATTTGCATTTTCCATCTGTTGTATTAACGGCAATCTTCATATTCATATTCGGATCATCATAGTATACCCGGAATACCTCATACTCCTTTCCCTGGTAATGAAACATATCATTTGTGGTTTGCACCACGAAATCACCAGCGGAAGAGTTTGAAGATCCGGTCAGGAACACCTCTGCTGTTTCACCATCTGCAAAAGCAAACATGGTGAACACAAACAGTCCTACGGCCATGGCCGCCAATCTGCTAATAATACCAACCTTTGTTTTCATAGCGCTAAATTATTATATGATTATAACTAAAATTACACTGATAAATCTAAGTTGAGAAAACTTATCAATCAACTACGTTTAATAGAGTTTAAAGGAGTCTTAAGAACTGTCAATGACAATGACAGTTTTTATGCAGCTGCCCGCCCGATAATAAGATCAACTGCATAGACATTACCAATGGAACGGGCATCCAGATAGTAGGATTTTCTGAAGGAGCCATCAAGGAGTTTTCTCACTGCCTCGATCCCAAGTCCTGTGTGTACAGGTGTTTCACCCTCCAGAGATTTATCACAATTCTCAATGGAGTTCCTGATCTTTAAGAAGAACCTTATCATTCTTAACCACCAGGTGAATTGTGATCCATCCCTGTCCCTTACACTTTCTTATTCCATGCTTAAAGGCATTCTCAATCAGGGTATAGATAGCAAGGGGGGGAATATAAACATTGCTTACATCTCCTTTTACCTGAAAATCCAGCTAGGAAGGAAGACTCTCCAAGCCAGAACTTCTCAAGGGAAATATAATCTTCAATCAGTGCAACTTCCTCGCTCAGGCTGATCAGATCCTTCCTGGAATAGTTAACCACCTTCTCAAGTAACTGCGAAAGGCCTGCAATTGCATCAGGAGTGCGCTCTGAATGACTGAGTGAAAGTGCATAAAGATTGTTCAGTGAATTGAACAGGAAATGGGGCTGCAATAAGTTTTTAAACAATTCCAGATTGTGACGTTCATCGCTTTGCTGCTGAAAATTCCGTGAAACCATGTATTGATCTAAAATCATTTTCGCCTCCTTTCTTGTACCTTCCCTGTACAATCAAACTATGACTTTTATCATTCATCTATCATGCCAAATGGCGTATTATTCTCATTTTATGTATTTTGCGAAATTTATTACTCAATATGGCTGTGTTAAAATCGTCCGAAAATGTACAAGCTTGTACGAACAGGAACAATATCAGGAATCTTGAGATTGGGATGGTGGAGGTAAATAGAAAAACTTGCCGTCGGGGAAGTTACTTATTAAACCTAAAACTCTTAGTAAGACTGCTGACGGCAAGTTTATCATTGATATGCATAGAGTCACTTCAAAAGTATATGACTCATATCGTTTCCTAAAACTTTTTCAACCAGCTACAGTTTTCTCCATATCAACTGCACCTGAATCCATGGAAGTGTCATTCATCCGCCTTTCATTTCGGTTTCTGATTGTAAGGGAACACCCATAGCTATGTTTTGTATGTGAAATAATACCTTTCCCCTGTACAGATTTTCAAGTTGTCTAAAGGTTTTCATACATTCCTCCAACTTATCATTTTGATCACCCTCCGGGCTTTTCAGCAATTGGATGGTGATCATATTGGAAAAACCGGATGCCTCAATATTCAACTCGGGCATGACATCATCGTGTTCAAACTTCCTGAATACCAGGTCCACGACAGAAAATAGAATCATAGGTGGTAAATCAATTTTATCCAGGATCTCCGGAGATAAAAAACTCAACTTCAGGCCGAGGCCTTTGAGAAGAGCCACCAGTTCTACCAGTTTTTTTACAAGCTCAACTTCCCGGGAAAACCACTGAGTCTTCTCCTCATGGTACATCATTAGTTCACTTAAAAGTTCTGAGGTAAAAGCGATAGCACGTGTAACTTCAGGAGAAGAAGCTTCCACCATCTCATCTATTTTGTCTATGGCATACAATAGCATCATTGGTTGAACCTTGGTAATGGTATCCTCCATTTGCTGCATCAGCTCAAGCTGCATCAGTTCTTTCTGCTGTTTATCTGCAATGTACCAGTTTCTGACTGTTCTTGATGCCAGAAAAACCAGGACAATATAAAGGTTACCCAGTCCGCTGCGCACCACATTACCAGGAACCAGGTAGTCCTCCATGATGACTGACCCGGTGGGATACCAGACAAATATAAATTCGTTGCTCAATACTAACTCAGCAATCGAGAATCCATAGAATAACAGGGTGAATAAAAGGACAAATACCGGCCAAAGCTTTTTATTAAAAAAGCGAGGTATTAAAAAGTAGGCCACAAGGTAGGTATGAATTACAAATATGGGCAGAGTGATCACATAGTAAGAAAACCACCCAAAATAAATCTCATTGGGCTGGCCAAAACTTTTAATAAAAGTAAAACCCAATACCCAGCAAATCCAGAAGAATATGTGCCTCCATCTCCTTCTGGCAAAGAGCTGTGTTATTCTTCCTCCCATCACGATAAGCTGATTTTAAGTTTAACCTCATGCTTTTTCTCCCGGTCCAGGATTGTAAGCCTGTGACTGTTGGGGTATTGGATCTCCAGCCTTCTGACACTATTTTCATTCCCGCTATCTCTGCTCCCGGCATTGGTGTGTGTCCTGTAAGACACTGAATTGGAGGCCTTAAAGCTCAGATCTTTGCCTTTAATATCAATTTTTACCTCAATCCATGAACGGTCGGGATCCTCCCCCGCTCCATGAACAAAGCAATTTTCAACAAAAGGGTAAAGAATGAGGGGAGCGATTTTCAGATCCTCCGCCCTGCCAAGCAATTCATAATTTATCGTCAGCCGGTCTCCGTATCTCAGCTCCTCCAAACCGATATAATTCTCAATCATCTCCAGCTCCCGGGAAAGTGAAACCTTTTCCACCTTGCTTTCCAGGAAAAGGTAATGGAGCACCGATTTAAGCTTTTTCACGGTTGCGTGTAGTAACTCTGGACGGTTTAGTGAAATAGAATAAAGACTATTAAAATTGTTAAAGATCACATGAGGATCCATATGATGTTCCAGGAGTTTAATTTCCGCTTCCAGTCCCTTTTGTTCAAGCTCCCTGATATTTGACTCTAGAAGGTAATGATCCCGTGCATACCTGACGATGGCAAAGAGGGCCACAATAAAGGTCATGTCTTTGGTATTTATAAGAAGGGCTGAAAGTGAAAAAACATCTGTTCCAGGGTGCTTTCCGGTGAAATAGCCTGATAAAAAGCAAAATCCGAGAAGAGAAATTTTAAGGCAGACAAGAGCACTCCACTGAGGAGAAATACCAACACAAACCATCCAATTTTTTTCCTCGCAAGGAGCAGCGGAATAAAAATATAGACCGTCAGATAGGCATAGCCAAAAAAGAATACTGCATTTATCAGGACCACAAGTAAGTGCCCCGAATATCCACCATCAGCATCAGATCGGTAATAGGCGACCCAGGAAAAAAGCAGCACCAAGGTCAGAAAAAGGATTACATGGCGAAGAATTCTGAATCCCCATCTCTGATCAACGAAAAGTCTTATCACGATTTAAATTTAACCATGAGACTCTACAAAGCCTTTATTTATCAATCAGATGCAAGATGCAGATGGTACAGGCAGGATTAGATACGATAAAGGCGTTTTACAGACATTTCTTTGCTGTTCGCACGATTTTATTTGCATTTTACTGAATTGATTAAAGAAAAGCTGGTAAATTTACTATGTTCATAATGAATTGGTAAGATTTGTTTTCGTGTATTTGATTTTATGAACCCTGAACCGGTATTCCTGAGGCCTGCGCCACACCGGTGTTAAATAATATGTCACATGAAAACGAAATGCCTGATTGTCGATGATGAACCGCTGGCCAGAGAATTGATCCGGGGACATATCCTGAAACTTGAGAATTTCGAAATTGTAGCAGAATGCGATAATGCCATGAAAGCCATGGATGTCCTTCGCAATCATAATGTCGATCTTATGTTCCTGGATATAAAAATGCCCCAGATGACTGGGAATCGATTTCCTGAAGACCCTGAAGCGTCCCCCCAAGGTAATTATCACCACAGCCTTCAGCCAGTATGCCCTGGATGGATTTGAACTGGACGTGGTGGATTATCTGATGAAACCTGTGACCTTCGAAAGATTCTTTAAATCGGTAAATAAATACTTCCAGACCGGACATGCCGATACTGTGGCCATTGAAGGCGGAAACGGAACATCAGAAGAAGCCTTTATCTATGTGAAGGAGAATAAAAAAGTTATTAAAATATACCTGAAGGAAATCCATTTCATTGAAGGCCTGAATGAGTACATCCGAATCCATACCGACAACAGAAGGGTGGTTGTCAAAAGCAGCCTGCAAAGCATCGAAAGCAAACTTCCCTCCGAGCAGTTCATCCGTATTCATAAATCCTACATCGTATCCATTCCCAGGATCAGGGCCTTTAATGCCACTACCATTGAATTGGAAAATGCCAAATTAAGAATTGGCCGCAACTACAAAAACCAGGTTTTCAGCGCACTTCATTATAAACAAGACATCTGATGGCAAAAGTAATTGGTGTTTTGCACCTATGCCTTCTGCTTTTTGCAACACTTTTTGTTCAGGGACAGGAAGCTGCTCAGATAAAAATCATTTATGATAACTACCAGGCAGACGACAGGCTGGATACTGACTGGGGCTTTGCCGGCCTTGTTGAAATCAAGGAAAAAAAACTGCTGTTCGACGCAGGCAGGAATGCCGATCTGTACCAAAAGAATATGGGAATACTGAATATCAATCCTTCTGTGAACTGCTACCTGCTCTCAGGCTATGCGGCACAACTCAAGGCCAGTTGAAAGCTTCCTCCCAAGAGCAAAAGTTTTACCGAGCCATCCCACATGTATGGACCCTTTTATTCAACCGGGGATAACTTCCGTGCCTTTGAGGAGCAGGGCCTGTTGGTAAAAACTGAGAAGGGGGGCATTCTGATAACCGGATGTGGTCATCCCGGACCGGTTGAAATGATTAAAAAAGCATAAGAAAAACTGGTGATCAATCCATTTCTTATCTTGCTGAAGCCTTTGGTAAGGCCTACATCCCTGGCGGCACCGGCCAGCTCATCACCATCCACTAACCCCTAACCCTAACCTTAACCCCTAACCCATTAACCCCTAACCCCTAACCTAAAAAAAGGCGCCTTATATAGGGCGCCTTTTTTTACTTTTAACTTCCAGCTTTAGTCTTCTGAGCCATCATCCCACCATACCCCATTGTATGCTGTAACATCCGGAACATTTTCACCATTTCCGCTGATCTCATTCTGCGGGTAAGGGAATCTCCGGGGAGTTTCAAAGGGATTGGTCATTGTTGGATAGCCGGTCCTTCTCCACTCGGCAAAGGCCTCAACAGACCCGAATGGCCAGAGGTGTATATACTTCTGGGTGTTGATCATTTCCATAGTCAAAGCAGATGCATCGACAGGAAGCACTTCAGCTTGGGCCTTATAGGCGTCTGCAGATGCAGTATCCACTCCGGCCTGTTCCAGAGCAGCATTAAGTCCTTCCGTGTAGGCAGCCAGTGCAGCATCAGCATCAGGAGCAGCCTTTCTTAAATGACATTCTGCTTCAATAAATTTCAATTCTGCATAAGTCATGATGGGCAACGGCGATGTGGCATTGAGCACATTGCCAGTTATCTTTGAATAGATTGTACCCGCCTGATCTTCCTCAGAGGTTCCGTTCTGGCCCGGTACATATTCTCCGTTTACCTGGGTAATGAATAGTGGAATTCTCGGATCGTTTAAGCCATCAAGTATGTCATAAAAAGTCACACTAACGGAATGATGAGCCCTCTCATTTTCTTCCTGGAACCAGGTATTCTCATGACCAAGGTCATTTGACCAGTTATCAAAGGTGAAATCATCATCCATGGAGGCAAAACCCTGGGCGGCTGCCGCAAGTGCATCTGCAGCAGAACCAGTGGCATCAATATTACTGAGCCGATTGGCTGCCCTGGCCTTCAGAGAATAAGCTGCCATGATCCATGCATCAGGATCACCACCATAAATGTAGTCCTCACCTCCTGTGGTACTAATATTGTCCTTTTGAAGGTCTGCAATGGCTGCATCAAGTAGCTGCTGCAGGGAGGCATAAATTGATTCCTGGGTATCAAAGGCAGGTTTTCTTTGCTCAGCTCCCATAGTTGCCTCGCTATAGGGAACCCTGCCCCAGGTATCCGTCACAACCATATAGGTATAAGCCTGAAGGATTTTCGCAATTCCCACATCTATCCATTTCCCTTCTTCACTTCCACCTTCCGAGCCTTTTTCAATAATAATCTTAAGGTCAGGTAGCAAACTCGGGTAAATATAAAAAGCCCAGGAATTCTCCCCTAACTGGGAATTGATATTGGCACGCCGGTCGGCATCCCTCATCTGGCCATGGGCCCCAAAGGTTTGTTCAACAAATACTGAGCTATACCAGGCGATGTCAGTACCTGTAACCCAGTAAGGAGTGGCCGCAGTACTACCCGACATCAACATGCTGATGGGCACGTCTGTGGGGTTGTTCGGATCGGTATCAATCTCGTCCATAATCTCATCACTGCACGAAAAGGCAAACAGCATGAGCAGGAGTATACTGAATATTGAAATATATTTTTTCATTGTATCTTATTTAAAAGGTTAATTTTAGTCCACCTCCAAATGAGCGGGTGTTGGGCAAGGACACATATTCAAATGCCCCGATCCCGTTCCCTTCAGCCGTACTGGATTCCGGATCAAAGTTGGGATAGTCGGTCCACAGGGCCAGGTTCCTTCCGTTGGCAAAAACAGAGATACCATTGATAAATGTATTGGCAAACCATCGCTGCGGCATATCCCAGCTGATTAGCAGCTCCTTGAATCTGAGCAGGCTTTTATCGAAAACCTTGGATTCTTCAATGCCCCAAAGGACCGTGCTGTAATAGTCTTCTCCCTTCAGCATTTCAATGTCGTTATCTCCCTCCATAACCAGTTCACCCGTATTAGAATCGAGGTAACCCTTGGCAGTATTGGGCAGTACAACGGGAGTCTCACGGTCCTCACATTCCTTGGCAGCGCCATAGTTCCTGAGTAAGCCGGTTAATCCGCTGGAGATAAATCCTCCCTTAGAGTAATAAAGCTGTGCCATAAAGGTAAAACCCTTATATCGGAAGTAATTGGTGAAACTGGCATCCCAGTCCGGATTTACCTTGCCGAGGATTTTCTCATCACCACCCTGCAGCGGCATTCCGTAGAAAGGATTAGGCTCACCATTAACAGTTGCCCTGGAATCCACAACAACCCTGTCATTATCATCCCTTACATAGCCACTACCAAAGATTACAGGGTAAGGATGTCCTTCATAGGCATAGGCCCCAACGCTGTTAAAATTCTGCCAGCCGGTCTGAACCCTTTCCACACCAGGGGCCAATGAAAGAACCATATTCTTGTTCATTGAAAAGTTGCTCAGAATTTCCCACTCAAATCCTCCACTGGTCCTTACAGGAACAATGGAAAGAATTATTTCATGACCCTTGGACTCCAGCTCCCCGGCATTCCTGTATTCTCCACGGAATCCTGAAGAAGCTGCAAGCGGAACATTAAAAATCTGATCCGTTGCATTTACATAATAATAGGAATAGTCTAAACCTACCCTGTTCTCGTAGAAGCGCAGGTCCACACCCACCTCATAAGTCGTAATATTCTGTGGCCTCAGCTGATCTGAAAGCAGAGTTTGCTGCAGGGTAAATGCAGGGAAACCCTGATAGGGGAAATTAAAATCATTGTCCAGGAAACCATCCCCAAGAGCCTCATTGTCTACACGTTGTGAGTACAACGTTCTGGTTGCATAAAGCGCACCCGCCTGTCCCATCTGGGAATAGGAGGCCCTTAATTTTCCATAAGGAAGCACCTGCTGATCATCCAGACCACCCAGCTCGGTAAAGACAAATCCGGCTGAAACCGAGGGGTAAAAATAGGACCTGTTCCCAGAGGGCATATTGGATACAACATCATTCCTTCCGGTAACTGTTAAGAATACCATGGATGCATAATCGGCTGTTGCACTCCCGTAAAAACCAACAACTCTCTGCCGCGTTAACTCCATAAAGACATTCTGGGCACCTGTATTGGAAATATGATCAAAGCCTCCAATGGTAATATTGGTTCCCGTCATCTGCTGGGTTTGGGTGGTAATATCGTAAAACTCATTACCCAGAATCACATCCAGTCCGAAATCCCCAAAATCTTTCGTAAAACTTATGGAAAGGTTAGAATTGATTTCCTGTCGCTGGTATGTATAGTCTTCAATCTGTCCGGCCCCAGGTTCGACACCAAACTCAGGGTATCCCCTACCCTGTCCGCCGGAACCCAGGGAAGTTACCTCATGACCGGTGGTTACAAACCTGTCGAGCCCGATCCTGTAATTAATGCGCATCCACTCGAAAGGCTGATAGCCTATGGCAGTGTTCCCAAAGAACCTGTTGGTGACTTCCTTATAGTGAATTGTTTTTTAATGCCCAGTATGGATTATCCATAGCAAAGCGATAATGGTACTGCTGATAGGGATTCTCCTCCCGTTCAAAGGGCTTATTAGTGAGATCATAAGTCCGGGGTGCAAAGTAAACCGTAAATAAGGGATTGGCCAGGTTACTTCCTCCGGGGATCTTATCGATATCCACATTGGAAACATTGGCCGAAACCGAAGCAGTCCATTTGTCACTCAGGTCGAAGAAACCATTAAATTTTGCATTGTTCCTCACCATCCCCGTGGTCTCAATGATCCCTTCCTGATCGGTCCGGCCAATTCCAAGGCTATACCGGGCATTATCCGTTGCTGATGAAATATCCACGGAATTGGAGAAAGTGTAACCGTTCTGGAAGAAGTCCTCCTGGTTATTGTATACGGCAGGTACCTGCGGTGGCGGGCCTCCGTCAGAGGTTTCATAAGGATTATCAAAGAAGAGGTTATCCTCCTGGCTCTGATAATTTTGCAGGGTATCAATACGTGGCCCCCATGAACCTGACGACCAAAGATTTAACTCTCCCCCATTCCCCTGGGCATAGGTGGATTGCAGTTCCGGCAGTCGGCTGATCCTGTCGGTTGAGAAGCTGCTGTTAACTGTAACCAGTGTTTTCTTGCCTGCAGTCCGTGCCGAAGAACCACTTTTGGTAGTAATCAGGATGACGCCATTGGAAGCTCTTAAACCATAAATTGCTCCGGCTGTAGCCCCTTTCAGAACTGTAATGGATTCGATATCCTCAGGGTTCAGGTCAACGATCCTGGAGGATGGGTTGGTTCCTTCTCCCACATTTTCCCTAAAAGCTTTTTCTGAGGCAATGGGCATGCCATCCACCACATATAAAGGCTGGTTGTCACCGGTCAGGGATACATTACCCCGGATGGTTACATGGGAGGTAGCTCCCGGCATACCACTGGATTGTTTCACATTCACACCGGCGATTTTTCCCTGGAGTGATTTGGAAACATCCATGTTTTTGGCCCCTGAAATCTGGCTCTCATCAATCTCCTGGACCGAGTAACCAAGGGCCTTTTTCTCCTTGCGGATTCCCATGGCAGTAACCACAACTTCATCAATTTCCATCAGGTCGGATTCCATGGTGACCGCCACTTCGCTCAGGTCACCTATATTGACCTCCTGGGTAGCAAGACCCACAAAACTAAAGATAAGAACTTCGACCCCCTGCGGGGACATTAATCTGGTAATTTCCATTGGCATCGGTAATGGTACCAACGGTGGTTCCCTTCGCAGCTACCGTAACGCCAGGCAGAGGGGAACCGTCTTCAGAGCTCGATACAACACCGGATACTAACCGGGCCTGACCAAACATAGTCAGGGTACCAAACGCCATGAATAGCAGAAAGCATAATACTTTTTTCATAGACTTAGTTTTAGATTAATTTTTGATATTTCTAACGTTTAGACAGAATTCTGAAATGAAGAAAGCAGATTGCCTTATGTTTATCTAATAATATCAAGCAATGACCGAAATGTGAAAACGTTCACACGCTTGAAATCTGTTATGTTCCGTTTACCCGATGAAACCTGCCATACATGGGTTTGATATAGGACCTAGACCAGTTGTGGAGAATAATTTCAGCAAAAATGGATTATTCTAATGGGTATATGACGTCTAAAAGGGGGTAAAACAAGCCAACACAAAAACTACCTGAATCTATTCACAAAAAATCCATCTTATCTATATTTTTATATATTTACATATCTATGTTCTAAAACTAAGCCCTATGCAAATGCAATCCAGTAACCTGGTTGTTTCTGACTATCTGATTATTGCAGCCTATTTCCTTGTGATCCTTGTGGTTGGAGCACTCACAGGACGAAAGCAGGAAAAGGAGGACTTTTTGATTTCAGGAAGGAAACTCACCGCCATGCAGGCTACATCCACCATCTTTTCAAGTCGGATTGGAGCAGCGATTTTGCTTACTTACACTGCCCTGGTTTATATGTATGGAATGGGAGCCCTGTGGTACTTCGTGGGATCGGTATTTGGCTTGTTTGTATTCTACTTCTTCGGACTGAAGGTGAAGAAGATTGCCGATAAAGAGAAGTTTTATACCATGCCCGACTTCTTTTTCTTCTTCAAAGGGAAATACGCAGGTTACCTGGCTACGGTCATCACCATCATCATCATGTTTGGATGGGTGGTGCTAAATTTCACGGCTGGTGCAAAGCTGGTATCCGAATATACACCTATCAGCTATGACCTCTCTGTGATTATTGTGGGGGTGATTATCCTTGCCTACCTGGTGGCGGGTGGTTTTGACGCTGTGGTAAAAACAGATATTGTCCAGACCTTTGGAATCTTCCTGCTATTTGTTCTGATGATGTACCTTCTCTCCTCAAGTAGCACAAAACCGGAAGTGATATTCATGGATCTCTTCAGCATACCGACCATGCAAATCATTAGTTTCTTCCTGGCAGGTTTTTTCATACCCATGGCCTCGCCCGAGTTGTGGCAAAGGGTATATGCCATCAAGGATAAAAAGAATTTCAGGCGCAGCATTATTATGTCTTCGTTATTCTACATCATAGTAGGATTTATTCTGCTTCTGATCGGATTGGTAATCAGGGCCGATATACCTGATATTGCACCCGACACTTCATTAATAGTCGGTTTCAGTAAATTATTACCGGTCGGACTTGCGGGTCTTTCTGTTGTAATTATCTACTCGTCCGTATCCTCATCGGCCGATACCTACATGTTCACCGCTGCCGCATCGGTCACCCAGGACTTCCTGGAGAAAGCCGGATTTACCAGGCAGGAGAATCTCAGAAAAACCATGAGGTGGAGTATGCTGGCATTGATGATCCTCGGAATTGGACTGGCCATTATTCTGCGTGATATTGTGGATGCAACCTTCTTTTTTGTATCGCTCACGATGTCGCTCGGACTCCTGGTTCTGGTAATATGGATCTACCCAAAGATCAACAGATTAAGTGTAATCTTATCCATCCTGTTTTGCATGGTGGGGGTAATTGTTCCTGCTATCTTTATTGGGATATCTGAAGACCTGGTACTCTACGCATTTGCCTTCTGCATTGCAGGAATCGTTCTTGGGCTTATCATTAATCCCTTCCTGAGTGCCAAATATAAATCCTAGAGCTTAAGCTTACCGGTATAAATACAAAAAGGGAGTAAACTTGAGGTTTACTCCCTTTTCACTGAATGATACCCATAGACATCAATCAGTGCCGAGCTACAGTTATTATGGCCGGTCCGTTTGAACTATCCCAAGGATTAATTCCCACGAACCCTGGTTCTCGGCTCCTGTCCCGTAGAACAGGAACTTGCTACCGTCCTTTCACCCAGCAAAAAAGCTGAATTTCCGGGACCGGCTCCTTAAGGCCCCTGCAACGGTCAAATCGTACGTTCTGTCCGTGCCAGAGTGAAAAAGCTTAGTGGAACCCCAGGGGATTCTGTTTGGCTCTTCAGCCTATAGGATCAACCTTTTAAAGAGCATCCAAGTAGATACCTTTCCGGCTAAACCGACCTTGAAGCCTTGCCTCAAGCCCTGTGCCTGGCTCTGGATGATTCTCCGGCGATGGGGGGAATCCCTGTGCCGGCCGGTTCGCTTCCCGATCCTTTCGGACCGGCTCACTACCCCGGGCGAAACTTCGAGCGGCCTGTTATCTCTTACTCGGTATAACCAAAAATAGGGTATAGGAAGACTCAAGTCAAGAAAATTCTCAATTATCTCTATTCACAAATAATAAACAGGCCTTATCAACAAATTGTTAATAAGGCCTGTTTTGCTTTTTAAAAAATGCCTGCCTGATCAGGGCTTATTTCTTATTGTCATCAGGTCCCGGTGTCCGGGTAGAGCGTTGTGTTCCCTTTGAAATGGAATCTCTCATTGAAGTATCTGACTCAATGTTCTTGAACTTGTAGTAGTCCATAATTCCCAGGTTACCTGTCCTAAAGGCTTCAGCCATTGCCAGTGGAATTTCCACCTCAGCCTCAATCACTTTCGCGCGGGCTTCCTGGGCTTTAGCTTTCATTTCCTGCTCAGTGGCAACAGCCATTGCTCTGCGCTCCTCAGCCTTGGCCTGGGCAATGTTCTTATCAGCGTTGGCCTGGTCCATCTGAAGTACCGCCCCAATGTTCTTTCCAATATCAATATCGGCCACATCAATGGAAAGTATCTCGAATGCTGTTCCGGCATCAAGGCCCTTTTCCAGAACAATCCTGGAAATATAATCGGGATTCTCCAAAACTTCCTTATGCGATTTGGACGAACCGATGGAGGATACAATGCCCTCTCCTACCCTGGCAAGTACAGTCTCTTCACCTGCACCACCCACCAGTTGCTTAATATTGGCCCTAACGGTGACCCTGGCTTTGGCAATTAACTGGATTCCATCCTTGGCAACAGCAGTTACCGGGGGAGTATTGATTACCTGGGGATTTACCGACATCTTTACTGCTTCAAGTACATCACGGCCTGCCAGGTCAATGGCAGTGGCCATCTGAAAGCTTAGGTCTATGTTTGCCTTGCTGGCGGAAACAAGTGCATGGATAACCTGTTCCACATGTCCTCCGGCCAGATAATGCGCTTCAAGTTCATCACGTTTGATATAATCAAGCCCGGCCTTGGTTGCTTCAATCATTGAGCGAACAATGATGGTTGGCGGAACCTTTCTCCAGCGCATTAAAATCAGTTGCAGTAGTGATATTCTCACTCCCGATAGCAGTGCGGTAAACCACAGGCCGATGGGAATAAAATAAAGTATGATCCAGAGACCAATGATACTGGCCACTACTATAATGATCCATGAATAATCAAATTCCATAATTTCTATCTTTTAACTATTAATTTACAGTCTATTTCTTATGATTCTTAACCAGGATCCGGGTGCCCTCGACGGAAACAACCTCCACCTCCTTATGCTCATCAATATATCCCTCCATGGATTTGGCTTCCCTCACCAGTGCATTGATCTTTATCTTCCCCATTGGAGCCAGTCGGGTAATGCTGGTCCCCAGGTCCCCAACCTTAATCTGCTCCTCGGTCAAATCCTTGTCTACAGTCCCTTCCACATTGGTCTTAAGCATTAAGCGATTCCAGGTTCTTGCCCGAAGTGACATGGCAATTACGAAAACACTGAGAATAATTGTACCGATCAGAACCCAGCTACCCACCCCAGGTCCAAAATCATTAAAAGCCTTATAAACCCCAAAAACGGTAAGAACCAAACCCCCTATCCCTGCCACGGTAACACCCGGCACAAGAAGAAATTCAATTACAAACAAGAGGATTCCTAATACGATCAGAATAATGATAACTGTCATTACAGGTCAATTATCTACAGTGGCTTTCAAGCCCTTTTCAATGAGCTTGTATCTCAATTCTTTCATCTCCTTTATTTCACCGGCCCTCACCTCGCATTTACCTTTATAATGAGTGATGGTGGCACATTGCTCAGCCTGGGTAAGAGAATGATTACAAACCTCAACAAGGGTATTCATTACATAGTCAAAAGTATTGGTATCATCATTGTGTAATACCAATTTACCAAGCAGTTTATCGTCCGTATCACCGGACCCAACTTTATGGGGACGACTTGTAAAATTACTGTCCATAAGGAAGGATTTCAGATCACATCAAATATAATAAAATATTCCCTAATTATACTACTCTAATTCCCTTGCCTTTTGTATTGAAACCGGCTTGCCATTATACCAGGCCGAGACAAAAGCATCTTCGAATCCAGCGGATCTGACCCGCTGCAGAGCAAGGGAGGCATCCTCATATTTAGTAAACTTCCCGGCATAATACTTTATCAGACCCCTTTCCTTAAGGGTCTCTGCAGTAATCGGACTGATTCCGCCAAAGGCTTCAGGTGAAACGGCACTGCCATAAGCACCGAGCTGAATCCTGTAAAAAGCACCATCCGGGAGAGCCACATCAGTAGGAACAGGGTTAGATTCCGAATAGGGAGCAGCCCCCAGTATATCAAATCGACTAATATAAGCCTCATCACCGGAGCCTGAAACCGGACCTGTTTCCGGCTGGCTTCCCGGTTCTCCGGGAACGCTTGCTGCGATAGCTACAAGCGCAGCAGCCTCCGGAGAATTTACCGCTGGAGGAATCTGTTTTACTGACCGCCCTTCTTCGATGCTCGCGTAAAGCGCAGCAGCCTTCAGCGCCTCATCATGAGACCTTTTCTCCCACAGCATGATCTGCTTTTGCCATACCCACCTGTCGTTAGGGTCATCCGACTCCCGAACCTTTGCCCTTGCATCACCTGCCAGATCCAGCAGGGAATCAGATGTTGACTGGTGCATCCGTGCCTCAGTAAGCAAATTCTCATTGTCCGGGGCCTTAGCCAGCGGTTCCCCCTCGGAAGGAAGAATTTTGACAGGTGTATAGACCTGGGAGGTAAGTGACCCGGGATCATTTAGATCCTTTTCTTCCGCAAAATCCTTTTCTTGTGAAGCCTGTGCCGACATGGCCCCCATCTCTGCCAGCAGTTTGTTTGCAGCTCCACCAAGGCTTGCAATCTGATTTAGCTTCCGGTTATCATTGGGATCGGTATGAAGTTTGGGTTCCACCATGTGCACCCGGTAAACCGTCAGGGTGGAATCTGTTCCCTGTCGGTTGGAGAAAAACATCATCATACCCAGATCAGAACCTGGCAGGAGCAGATAATCATCCATGGCAGAATTAATTGGAAATCCCAGGTTTATAGGCGCAGTCCATTCATCCCTTTCCGCATCAAAATGGGCCCGATACAGGTCAAACCCTCCAACTCCCAGACCTCCGTTGGAAGCATAGTAGAGATCATTTTCAATGGGATCATAGTAAGGCAGTAACTCATCACCTTCAGTATTCAGGGCTTTTATTTCCACAGGATCGCTCCAGGCCCTGGCCGTTCCCTTCTTAACCCTGTATAGCTGCATACCCTCCTTATCGCCTCGTCCCGGACCCGAATAATAAATGTAATCTCCCCTTTGGGGACTTGCCGGCATAAACATCAGGCTTCCCAGTCCGCTTCGATCCTCACCAACTTTAAAGAAGGCCATGGGTTTTCTCTGCATTTGCCCCCCCTTCATCCTGATCTGGGAAAAAGAGGCTGAGTCTGAAAGATCCAAAAAGGTGACGGCCATCACTTCATATTGATTATAGGTGGCTGTTATCTTAAGTGCGCTGCTGCAGGTCTGGATCATATGAGCCACTCTCAGGTCCTTCTCTTGCTGACGGGTGGCAAGCTGTTCAAATTTACTGTAATTCTTGCTTGCTTCTGAAAAATTGTAATCCAGGTGATATGCCCTGCCCAGGTAAAAATATGCATCATCCGGGGCTCCCCTTCTTGATGCACCGTACAATAGCTCAATGGCTTCATCCAGATCCTCATTCAACTCCACCAGGCATCTTCCCGAATAATAATAAGGCAAAACGTTGGCGGGCTGGCTCTCCTTCAGGATTCGGAAACCTTCCAGGGCCATGCGAAACTGACCCTCTTCAAACATTCGAAGCGACTCTTCGTAGGAGCTAAAAGGACGCCCATCCTGACAGCGTACTGGCATTTCAGAAATGAAAGCAAAGGCCAGTACCAGGCCCGTATACAAAAACTTGCGTAGAAATGAATGATCCATATGCCAAAAATAGCAATAAATAGAGCTGCATATTGAGCAACTTTTGTACATTTATGATTTGATTTTAACATGAGGAAATTAAGCATAGGAGACCCTGCTCCCGCCATCAATTCAGTGGACCAGGAAGGAAAAGAAATCACACTTGATCAGTACAAAGGAAAAAAGCTTGTGCTTTATTTCTACCCAAAGGATAATACCCCGGGATGCACCGCAGAGTCCTGCGACCTTAGGGATCATTATAATCAGTTTCTTGAGCAGGGATTTGATATCGTTGGAGTAAGTGCAGACAGTGAAACTTCCCATCAGAACTTCATTGCCAGGCACAAGCTTCCTTTTCGTCTTATCTCGGATACGGAGAAGAAAGTCCTGCAGGATTACGGTGCCTGGGGTGAGAAAACAAATTATGGCAAAACCTACATGGGGATTATCAGGAAGACCTTTATCATTGATGAGAAAGGAATCATTATTAAAATCATCGAGAAAGTAAAGACCAAAGAGCACAGCACGCAGATATTTACGGAATTATCACATTAACAAGGAAAAAGCATGAGTAAAGAAAACGGGAACGGCGACAACAAGGAAAAATTAAAAGCCTTACAGCTGACACTCGATAAGATTGAGAAGGGATACGGGAAAGGGACCATCATGAAACTTGGTGACAATGCCATTGAGGATGTGATGTTTATTCCTTCTGGCTCCATTGGTCTGGATGTGGCGCTTGGAATAGGGGGATATCCCAGGGGTAGGGTTGTTGAAATTTACGGTCCTGAGTCATCCGGTAAAACCACCCTGGCCATTCACGCCATCGCCGAAGCACAAAAAGCCGGTGGAATTGCCGCTTTTATAGATGCTGAGCACGCCTTTGACAGATTTTACGCCAGGAATCTTGGAGTAGACATTGAGAACCTTTATATATCTCAACCTGATAATGGGGAACAGGCCCTCGAGGTTACCGATCACCTGATCCGCTCAGGAGCCATTGATATTATTGTAATCGATTCCGTGGCAGCACTAACTCCAAAAGCAGAGATTGAAGGTGAAATGGGAGACTCTAAAGTAGGCCTCCAGGCCAGACTCATGTCCCAGGCATTGAGAAAACTTACGGCAAATATCAACCGCACCAATACCACCTGCATATTCATCAACCAGCTGCGTGAAAAAATTGGGGTTATGTTTGGCAACCCTGAAACCACCACTGGTGGAAACGCATTGAAGTTTTATTCATCCATAAGACTGGATATCAGAAGAATAGGCCAGATTAAAGAAGGTGAAGATATCACTGGAAACAGAACAAGGGTCAAGGTTGTGAAGAACAAACTGGCACCGCCTTTCAGAAAGGTTGAATTTGACATCCTCTACGGTCAGGGAATTTCTAAAGCTGGCGAAGTGATCGACCTTGGTGTAGAATTGGATATTCTTAAAAAAAGCGGCTCATGGTTCTCTTATGGGGAGACCAGGTTGGGACAGGGAAGAGATGCTGTAAAAAACCTTATGCGGGATAATCCGGAACTTGCTGAAGAGATTGAAGGTAAGATTAAGGCCAAGTTGCAATCGGTGGAGGTCTAGGCCTAGTAAAATCATAATAATGAAGAGGATATGACTTTTCTGCTTCATTTCATATTTATAGCAGCATTTTTGCTGATCTATATTATTGCTATTATTGTTTTGAAGCCTGCCAGAATACACCGCAAGCGACCAGTTTCCACCATAAGCATTAAAGTCATCTTACCTGATCTACCTGGCCTGCTTCCTCTTAATGGCCTATCTGATTCTGTTTTTCCTTCCCTCGGCCGAACCGGCAGAAGAGATGGATGAAGAGAAAATTCTGAATAGCCTGACCATCTTCAGTATACTGGCATTTTTCATTCCCAATGTGGGAATCATGATCAGGCGGCGCATCATTAGCTGGCGGGTCACCTACAATTACATCGCATCCGCATTTAATATTGCCATGTCCCTTGGACTGCTCTGGTTCATTCTGGATCTGCCCTGGCAATTCCGTTAGCCCTGCATATTTCCAGGGCTTCAGTGCACATCTTCTCAAGCGGGTACGATCCATCGATCCAGTGGATAAAAGCACCCCGCCTCTCCATTCCCCGGAAATAAGTCATCTGACGCTTGGAAAACTGGTGGATGGCTGTATTGAGTCTTTCCACCATTTCATCGTAGTTCATCTCCTTCAGTAAATAGCGGGAAATATAGCGGTATTCCAGTCCATAATAATCCAGCATCTCCGGGCTCACTCCGGCATCGATTAAGCTTACCACCTCCTCCACCATTCCCTCATCAAGGCGTTTTTTAAGCCTTTCAGTAATCCGGGCTCTTCTGATACTTCTCTCCAGGTGAATCCCTATTATGAGCGGATCCAGATCCACCCCGCCAGTCGGTGCAGCCTCATCCCGGGATTGAAACATGGCTATCTCTATGGCCCTGATAATTCTTTTCTTTGATGTGGTATCGGTTCGGTTATGAAGCGGACCATATGATTTCAGAATTCCTTCCAGCTCAACAAGATCCTTTCCTTCCAACTCAGCCCTCAGGGTCTTATCAGGCGGCACCTGAAGCAGCTTGTAGTTATTTAAAACCGATTCGATATACATTCCACTCCCTCCACAGAGAAGCGGAAACTTTTCCCGGTCGCTAATATCAGCAAGAGCCCTGACAAAATCCTGCTTGAAGCGATAGACATTATATTCTTCGCCTGCGTCGAGAATATCTATAAGATGAAAAGTCACCTGCTCCCCATCCACCACGTAATCCTCGTAATCCTTCCCGGTACCTATGTCCATTCCCCGGTAAACCTGCCTGGAA
This sequence comes from uncultured Bacteroidota bacterium, assembly GCA_963713725.1. Taxonomy (GTDB): domain Bacteria; phylum Bacteroidota; class Bacteroidia; order Bacteroidales. The sequence goes on along the minus strand of CAVQMZ010000021.1, from coordinate 207,377 downwards.
TCGGCACTGATAACTTCCCCGTCAAGACGATGAGCTAAATGGGCAGCAAAAGCAGTCTTCCCCGCAGCGGTAGGCCCCAGTATGGTAAGCAAGCTTGTGGAATTCTCCTTCATACAAATCAAATATACCCAAATAAGCGGTTTTTTATACCTTTACGCGGCATGTCGAACAAAATCTCCATCAGGAATAAAAAGGCCTTTCACGATTATGAAATCATGGATCGCTATACTGCGGGAATCCAGTTATCGGGTACCGAAATTAAATCCATAAGAAATGGCAGGGCCAGCATTGGCGAAGCCTATTGTCTTTTTGAAAATGGAGAACTTTACGTCAGGGGCATGCAAATTTCCGACTATGCCTGGGCAAGCTTTAACAGCCATGTTCCCGGACGTGACCGTAAGCTTCTTCTGAACAGGCAGGAACTGAGAAAACTACAGAGGAAGGTGAAAGAGAGTGGTTTGACCATAGTGGCCCTGAAAATATTCATAGCCAGTTCAGGCTACGCCAAGCTGGAAATCGGGCTGGCCAGGGGTAAGCGCGAATACGACAAGCGAGATACCATCAGACGCAAGGATACCCAGCGTCAGATGGACCGTATTCACAAAATAAAATAAGGCTGTTATTGCGAAAAGAAGAAGTCATTGAGTTCCCGGACCTCTTCAAGATCGAGATCAATTTCAAAATCGAAGTACAGGTCAATGGCCTTCAGTAATTCATCAAAGGCGATATAACCATCCCCATCTTCATCGAGCTCTAAGAACTTTGCAGGAATCTCGTTTGCCCTTCTGAGGGCATAATCGTCCCTGATGGTTGTGAAATATTCTTCAACCTGATCCCTCGGCATGGCATTGCTCCTGCTTTCAATGCTTGCATAAAATGCTTCTTCACTTTGGGTCACCCCCGTCTCATCCACCCAAACCCCGGGGGCAGTTTCCAGTTCCATATCAAGATAATCAGGAATTCCGTCCTGATCACCGTCAAGGGGACATCCAAGGCTGTCCACTGCCACTCCGTAAGGGGTTTCGGGACAATGGTCCGATACGTCAAGCACAAAGTCCCCATCCTCATCACCAAAGAATAATTCATCATACTCCACATCGGCATATAGCAGATCCGCCGTAAGGGTTTTAGGATCAGAAAAGAGATCAAAATGTACGCCCAAATATGAGTAAACGTAGGCATCGTTCCCCTTTTTTCCCTGGATACTGGTCCCTTCATAAGCCACGTTATCAATGTAATCACTCAGGGTGAAATGATAGGTGGCGCCTAAACTGAAGGAAGTCCGGTTACTCACCCTGAAAAGAACACCGGCACCAAGCGGGAAGCCAATGGTATGTTGGCTGTAGTTGCCCAGGCCGTAGTTGTCACTCTCTTGCTGTCTGAGGTCGGTTTCATAATTATAATCCCTGTAAAGAAGGCCGGCGTCACCGGCTGACTCGCCCTGATCCCGGATGGTACCATCGGACCAATAAAAATAAGGTGCTCCCGAGGCGTCCAGTAAATCCCCCTTGGAACTGAAATTAACACTCTCAACACCCACCTGAACAAAGGGTCTTATGGCAAAACCTTCTGGAATCAGGTGTCCGAATCTGTACTCCACATTTGTCGCAAAGGCACGGAGGGAAGTTTCGAAATTAAGGTTGCGACTCAAATCACTGTAGGAATATTCGCTGGCTGTAAGTCTGCCCGCGAGAAAGTTAAAGTTTGCAATGAAATACCGATGCTTGCGATCAATGAAGGTAGCCACATTCACCATGCCTGCAACGGATCCGGTCAGGGGGGTAATCAGGCTGCTACCCACATCTCCCCTGAAATTAATTACCCCGTATGAAAATGAAATCACAGGTTTAAAAACCGGGTACTCAACCGAGTCCACCCTCTGCAAAAGGGAATCATTATCGATCTCCTGTCCCTGAGAAACAAAGGGAATCAGGGTGATGCTGAGAATTAAAAACCGGTATAGAGGAGATCGAAACACAGTATATCTGGCTGAATTAATTGCTGGAGGGCATGGGAATTCGTAAGCCGTCCTTGTATGCTACAACAAAGGCTCCTTCAACTTCAGGGTTGGTTTCAAGCCGGTCCCTGTAAGCCACAGCCTGGGTATAAGAGCTAAAAGATCCTACCGTGTATTTATAGTAGCCCTGATCCTGTTCCACAAAAATCTCCTGATCAATACCCGCATCCTTAAACAGGGCTCGCGCATCGTAAGCGCTCTTATTTGCAGCAATCTGTACCCGGTAATAGATACCTGCTTCGGGGGCAAGTACGCGGGTATTGGCAACGGTCTGACCCGGAGTAAGTACAGGCCGGGGGTCTGGCTCAGGGTCTTTTGCAGGCGGATCTTCCCTGGGGGGCACTACTGCAGCAGCCGTGGACACTCCCGTACTCACCTCTCCCGACTGGAGGAGTGTTCTCTTATCGGCAGCAGAAAGAGACTCCATATCAAACTCAAGCTCTTTAATATTCACAATTTTATTCACGTTTCCTGCTGAGTAGGTAAGCTGACCCTTAATGTTCATAGCTCCCTGGGGCTCATCTCTTTTTGGCACAAGCTTATAGGAGATTTCAAACTCTGGCTCCTGTGGTAATTTCATCCATATGAACTTTACGGTCGAGGAGGAAAAGGATTCAATCCCCTCATGGGGATCCACACTTTCGAAAAGATAGCCCCTGGGAATGATCTCCTCCACCTTTGCATATTTGCTTCCGGTGGGATTTTTAATAAGTATTTTCACAAGATAAGAACCCGATCCCAAAAGCACAGGCTTCTGCCTGATGGCCATGGCAAAAGGCTCCTCAGCAGAAACGACAGCTGTTGGAGTTCCTGCCGGGCCTCCTTTAAAATCCCTGATATCCACAATCAAGGCCTGATCTATGCTGGTACTTGGAATAATTGTAATCTCATCGCTTTTCTCAAAGTTCAGGAACTTTCGCTCTTCATCCACCACATAGGCGAAAACACCTCCCAGGATGAATTTACCCTTTAACCTTTCATCCACCATAATGTTATAGGATACCTTGATTTCCTCCACATCAGGGAGCTTCAGCCAGATGATCCTGATACGCTGATTATCAAAACTAAAGTCTGCATTGGGAGACTCAACATTTGTGGCGGTAAGACCAAGTGGTAAATCCTGGGAAAAACGGGAATAGTCAGTTAGCGATCCCTTTGATATGGTAACGGTGACTTCAAATACCTCTCCTGCCTTTACCGAAGCCGGATGATCAATGGAAATGTCCACTTCCTGGGCATGAAGCGAAAATGACAGACAGACCAGGAAAAGGCCCATCCAAAAGGACGTAAATTTCTTCATCGGAAACTGAATTTTGTTAAATGTACAAAATAATTAATCACGATTCTGGTGATTTACGAACACTGCAAGCTGCTGGCATGTTAGAAATTGGGGCTCAGCATATACTTCCCGTAGAAGGTATCAATCACCTCAACGGCTTCCTCGGCCGTATCCACCAATTTAAAAAGATCAAGGTCATTTACACTGATGTTCTTTTCCTCCTGCTGAACAACTTCATGGATCCAGTCCACCAGTCCCTTCCAGAAAGCCCTTCCCACAAGCACAATGGGAAACTTTCCAATCTTCTCGGTCTGGATCAGGGTAATGGACTCAAAAAACTCATCAAAGGTCCCGAAGCCTCCCGGCAAAACTATAAAACCCTGGGCATACTTCTGGAACATAACCTTTCTTACAAAAAAGTGCTTGAAAGTAAACAGTTTATCCGGATCAATATAGGGATTTGAACTCTGCTCAAAGGGCAGCTGAATATTCAATCCCACGCTGATGCCGTCACCCTTCATAGCACCTTTGTTTGCAGCCTCCATAATGCCGGGACCTCCCCCGGTAATTACACCATATCCATGCCTGGTTAATTTAAAGGCAATGTCCTCTGCAAGCTTATAGTACCTGTTATCAGGCTGGGTACGTGCCGATCCGAATACGGATACGCAGGGGCCGATGGAAGCCATCTTCTCAAAGCCCTCCACAAACTCGGCCATAATTTTAAATATCTGCCATGAATCCGAGCTCTTGATCTCGTTCCAGGTTTTATGCTTGAAGGCATTCTTAATTTTTTCTTCGCTGGCGCTCATCCTGCTATATTTAGTACCGTTTTCACAAATTAATCAAATTATTTCAATGCCAGCTCCTCAGTCAGAAAATTACCTGTATAACTCCCTGCTTCTCGGGCCAGTTCTTCAGGGCTTCCCGTGGCCAGAATGCTACCTCCCTGGCTACCTCCTTCCTTACCCAGATCGATTAGATGATCAGCAACTTTAATCACGTCCATATTATGCTCGATCATTATCACTGTATTTCCCCGGTTCACAAGCCTGGCAATTACATCCAGGAGCACACTTACGTCTTCGAAGTGGAGGCCGGTTGTTGGCTCATCCAGAATGTACAGAGTTTTGCCTGTATCTTTTTTGGCCAGTTCAGCTGAAAGCTTAACCCTCTGCGACTCTCCTCCTGAGAGGGTGGTCGAGGGCTGGCCCAGCCGGATATAACCAAGTCCCACATCCTGCAGGGTTTTCAACTTCCTGAGAATTGAGGGTACACTGGCAAAAAATTCAACAGCCTGGTTGATGGTCATCTTTAACACATCATTAATACTCTGCCCCTTATAACGGACTTCCAGGGTTTCCCTGTTGTATCTTTTTCCATTACAGGTTTTACACTTGACATATACATCGGGAAGAAAATTCATTTCGATGGTCTGCAAACCGGCCCCACCGCATGTTTCGCAGCGGCCACCTTTCACGTTAAAGGAGAAACGACTGGCCTTATAGCCCATAATCCTGGCATCGGCTGTTTGTTCAAAAAGCTTCCGGATGTCGCTGAACACCCCGGTGTAGGTGACCGGGTTTGACCTGGGTGTTCTTCCCAGGGGCGACTGATCCACTTCTATGACCTTGTCGATATGCTCGAGTCCCTCAATGGATTTGTAGGGAAGTGGATCACGGTTCGACCTGTAAAGCTTCTGACTGATGATGGGATGAAGTGTTTCATTGATCAGGGTGGATTTTCCACTGCCGCTCACCCCGGTTATGCAGATGAAGGTCCCCAGGGGGAAGACCACATCTACCATTTTAAGATTATTACCCGAGGCACCTTTAAGAACAAGCTGCTTTCCGTTTCCGGGTCTACGAATCTCAGGCACAGCAATTTCCCTTGTTTTATTCAGGTACATGGCCGTAAGTGATGTACCCTCGAGAATCTCCTCAGGCGAGCCTGATGCAACCAGATCTCCTCCGCAGCGACCTGCACCCGGACCCAGATCCAGCACATAATCGGCCGAAAGGATCATATCCCTGTCATGTTCAACCACAATTACCGAATTCCCCTGGTCCCTGAGATTCTGAAGTGAGGCGATGAGTTTCCGGTTGTCCCTTTGATGCAAACCGATACTGGGCTCATCAAGGATGTAAAGTACATTCACCAGCCTGGATCCAATCTGAGTTGCCAGTCTGATTCGCTGACTCTCACCACCGGAAAGCGAGCGGGCACTCCTGTTCAGGGAAAGATAATTCAAGCCCACATCCAGCAGAAACCCAATCCGGCTCCTGATCTCCTTCAGAATATCCCGCGCAATTGTATTCTGCCTCTCACTCAGGTCATTTTCAATATCATCCAAGAAAACGGAAAGTCCACTGATATCCATGGAGGTCAGTTCGGCAATATTCTTATCCTTCATCTTGAAATAAAGCATTTCTGGCTTCAATCGGGTTCCCTTGCAATGGGGACAGGTGATCTTCCTGATGTACTGCCGGATCTGCTGTTTCTCCGCCCTTCCCCTTTCCTCCAGGGCTCCGTTCTGAACATGGTTGATGATGCCGTCGAAACTCAGAAGATAATTGGATGTGGCACCCAGGGGCGTATTTTGCAACTTCAGGGGTTCATCGGATCCGTGGAGGATACAATGTACGGCCTGTTCGGGAATATCCTTAAAGGGGGTATCCAGATTAAATTTATACCGGGTGGCTATTGCCTCCAGTTGCCAGAAGATAAGTGCATTCCGGTAGGGCCCTACCGGAACCAGGGCCCCGGCGCGAATGCTTTTTTCCTCATCCGGAATAATTTTTGAAATATCCACATCGTTAACCTTACCCAATCCATTGCAATGCGGACATGCACCCTGGGGCGAATTGAAGGAAAAGCTGTGAGGTGCAGGTTCATTATAGGAAATACCGGAAGTAGGACACATCAGCTGGCTTGAAAAAAAGCGGGGTTCCGTACCATCCTTTTCAAGGATCATACTCACACCCTTACCCTGTTTCATAGCCGCAGACAGGGACTTCTTCATCCTTGGGCGCTCCTTCTCCCTGGCTGTCAGCCGGTCAACCACCACCTCAATGTCATGATTCTTGTAACGATCAACCCGCATCCCCTGAACAAGCTCGGTTATTTCCCCGTCTATCCTCACATAGATATAGCCACTTTTACGGATCTGTTCGAAGAGCTCCCTGTAATGCCCCTTTCGCCCACGCACAAGAGGTGCGAGGAGATAGATTTTTTTCTCTTCAAAAGATTCCATGATCAGGTCCAGAATCTGCTCCTCCGTGTATTTAACCATCTTCTCTCCGGTAACGTAGGAATAAGCATCTGCAACCCGGGCATACAGGAGGCGCAGAAAGTCATAAATCTCTGTGACCGTCCCCACTGTTGACCTTGGATTTTTATTGGTGGTTTTCTGCTCAATGGAGATGACCGGACTTAAGCCGGTAATCTTATCCACGTCGGGACGTTCCATATTTCCAAGGAACTGCCTTGCGTATGCATTCAGGGTTTCAATATATCGCCGCTGACCTTCGGCATAAATGGTATCAAATGCCAGGGAGGACTTACCACTCCCGCTCAGCCCCGTAATTACGGTTAGCTGATTCCGGGGAATGCTCACATCAATATTTCTCAGATTATGTACCCTGGCACCCTGAACTTCTATTTTTTGTTCTTTCCTTTTCACGGTAGCTCCCAGGCGTCGGGTCGGCGATATCCTTTCTCCGGTAAAATAATTTCATAAGTCTTTCCCCCGGAAATCGTAAGCTTGGTATCCCTTAACCAGGGATTCAGAAATTTCAAAATCTTATAGTTGGTGTCATAGCTTGCTGCAAAATCAGCAAAATCGGCTACAGTGCTGTCCACAAGAACTGTATGTGTTGGAATCCGGGGATACAGTTCATTTTCGGGGATATTAAAACCGTAAACTGAGGGATTTTCAAAGATCAGCTTAAAAGCCACAACCCTGTAAAGGTAGCGGGCAGTCTCCTCATTAAGCAAAAGATCGTAATAATTCTCCTTCTTTTGCCTGCCAATTTGCTCATCCATACCCCTTCTTCCCGCATTATATGAGGCAGCAGTCATACTCCAGTTTCCATATTTCTGATAGGACGAGATCAGATAGTTGCAGGCTGCCTGGGTAGATTTTGCTATATGATAGCGCTCATCAACCTCTTTTCCCACTTCCAGTCCGTTCTCCTGGGCTGTACCTTTAAGCAGCTGCCAGAAACCCACTGCCCTGGCAGGTGAGACAGCCTGTGTTAATCCACTCTCAGCCACAGCCAGATATTTAAAATCATCCGGGATTAGATTCTGTTTCAGGATGGGTTCTATCACCGGGAAATAGCGATTTGCCAGTTTGATAAGACGGATGGTCTGGGAATGAAAATATGTATTTGAAAGCAATTCCCGGTCCAGGGATTCCTTCACATCAAAGAGGTCAACAGGCACCGGTTCTCCGGCAAAATTGACCTTCGCCGGCACCTCTACACCGTAAACTGTAAATGAGTCTCTGTTTCCTGTGGATATGGGATCATTTTCACTCCCCCCCGAATAAGCTGATTTGGCCACAAAAACAGCCAAAAGCCCCAAAACGGTAAAAAAAGTGAAAAACCCAACCCTCCTGATCATCTTCTTTCTGTCCATAAGCCACAAAAATAAACAATAAAAAAGGAAATTGGTTCTGGCTGGACAGACTAAAAGAAATAGTTTATTCCGGTATAAATTCCAAAGGTGTAAGGACGGGTGGATGGAAGTGTGGCATCATTGACTGAATTAAGGTAGTAGCGGAACCTGGGTTCCACACTCAGGCTCAACTGATCAAGGAAATGATAGACGAAACCCAAACCGGCATTTCCGGAATAATTTACCTTGCGAACATTGCTCAGATAGCCAATTTCCTTGCTCAGGCCATCCGACTCCATGGTAATATAATTATTCACCAGCAGGTTTGTGCTCATCCCTCCCAGAAGCTGAATCTTAAAGTTTCCGTCCAGGAGATTATACCTCAGGTTTAAGGGAATCTCCAGGTAATCGAGGTGCTGTTGAATTCCCTGGTCGGCATTAACTGATTCCATAAAGGCTGCATCAATATTCTGGTTCTCCTTTGTAGCATTCAGAAGGTAATTATTGACATAAATCTCACCCGAATTGGATACAATATTTCCCACGGTGTTGGTAACCGCCATTACCCTGTTCCCCACCGATTCAGGTCCCGTAGGTGCATCGAAACTGGGATCGGAATACACCTGAATCCCGGGGGCTCCAATGGCGATTCCCATTTTATTAAACAGGATGCCCGACTCAATGGCCAGTCTCCGGGTTGGCTTAAAGCCCACCTGTACCCCTGTAGCATAGGCAATGGTTCCGGTCTCCTGGTTACTTGCCCCGGCAAGCGCATCGGGTTGGGCATCCCGAAAACTGTAAAGGGGTGAAAGAACCGCTCCAAGAACCCACCTGAGATCTTTTTGATCATCCTGATTCAGATCCAGCACAATTTCATCACCCACCGCATCAATATCTTCCAGCCGAACATTTTGTTCAGACTCCTCCTCTTCTTCAGTTATCTCCTCTTCTTCAGCACTCTCCACTTCATCTGTTTCAGAAAGTTCCTCAGCAGTAAGCTCGCCCAAAATGTCTCCCTCAAGGGCTGCTGCCCTTTCTTCAGGTTTAACTTCCAGAACAGCCAGAGCAGGCCCCTCATTCAATGTATGATCTCCATCCTCAAAAGGTGTAGTATTCACTTCAGCCATTAGCTCAACAACCCTCTCTTCCAATCCGCTTTTGGGAGATGAATGGATAGGCGATGAAGGCTTAATCGCCAGTTCAGCATCCTGCGGCTCATCCCTGCCCGACCATGTGATCCCAAGGCTGATTGCCAGAGCCAGGGAGGCTGCCGCTGAAAGTATGATGATCAGCTTACGGCTCCTGCCTTTTCCCTTAATCCTGGCTGAGATTTCACCCCATAGCTCCTCCGGAGGATCAGCCTGGAAGCCACCCAGTTTGTCCTGTAAAAATCCTTTCCCGCTATCAATATTCCGCCTCATCGTAATGTTACTGAACCATAAATTTTTTTAATCTTCTCCTGTAAAATAGCCCTGGCCCGTGAGAGATTTGATTTGGAGGTCCCCACAGAGATGCCCAGCTCCTCACTGATCTCCTGATGATTGTATCCTTCAATGGCATAAAGGTTAAAAACCATCCTGTAACGGGGAGTAAGGGTCTGAATCAGGGCAACCAGTTCCTGGCAGGTCAGATTTTCAAAGATCCCGTCGTCAACTTCCTGATCAGCCGCCTCCTTCACATCGTCGATTCGCTGAAGATGAACCTGGCTCCGGTATTTCTCAAGGGCTGTATTGATCATTACCCTCCGGATCCATCCTGGAATGGCTGCCGGATTTTTCACCTGGTCAAGCTTTCTGAACACCTTAACGAATCCTTCCTGCATGATATCCTGTGCATCCTCCTCACTTGAAGCGTACTGCAGGCATATACCGTACATTGCAGCTGCAAACCGTTTATAAAGCGCTTCCTGGCTCTTCGGTTTTCCCCGCTTACAACCCTTCAATAATATATCCAGCTCTTCTGCCAATTAAGTTTTCCTCCAAGACAAATTTATGCAAATTGGCAGGATATCATATCCCTAGAATTCATCTACAGGATGGAAGCCTCATCCAAAAGGTTGCGTATATAAACAGGGAAAGCCGGTCTTTTACAACCGGCTCCCTATTCACAAGCCCCTCTCCGGACTCTTTAAACTTATGCCTCTAAATGTGGATGACTTCCCCGTAAGCAGCAGCGGCGGCTTCCATTATTGCCTCCGACATGGTCGGGTGAGGGTGGATTGCCTTGATGATTTCCTCTCCCGTGGTTTCAAGTTTTCTGGCCACCACAAGCTCGGCAATCATCTCAGTTACATTGGCTCCAATCAGGTGTGCTCCCAGTAACTCCCCGTACTTTGAATCAAAGATGAGTTTTACAAAGCCATCCTTGGCCCCGGCAGCAGATGCTTTACCTGAAGCGGTAAAGGGAAACTTACCGATTTTCAAATCATAACCTGCTTCTTTGGCAGCCTTTTCTGTCATTCCCACCGATGCAACTTCAGGACTGGTATAGGTACATCCTGGAATATTGCCGTAGTCAACTGGCTGGGGACTATGCCCGGCAATTTTCTCGACACAGGTAATACCTTCGGCTGAAGCCACGTGAGCCAGCGCCGGTCCCCCGACAATATCACCGATGGCATAAATACCCTTCACATTTGTGCCGTAGTATTCACCCACCTTAACTTTGCCTTTATCCATCTCAATGCCCAATTCCTCAAGGCCCAGGTTCTCCACATTGGGAGCAACACCAACAGCAGAAAGGACCACTTCAGCTTCCACTTCCTCCTCACCTTTTGGGGTTTTAATCTTGACCTTGCACAGCTTACCCGAGGTATCAACGGACTCCACTGAAGAAGAGGTCATCACCTTCATTTTTGCTTTCTTAAAGGAGCGTTCAAGTTGTTTTGATACTTCCTCATCCTCCAGGGGTACAATATTGGGCAGGAATTCCACCAGGGTGACCTTGGTACCCATGGTGTTATAAAAATTGGCAAATTCACTTCCAATGGCACCTGAACCGACGACCACCATTGACTCCGGAAGTTTGGGAAGGGTCATGGCCTGTCTGTACCCTATGATCTTCTTACCATCCTGCTTCAGGTTGGGAAGCTCTTTGGATCGGGCACCTGTGGCCAGAATAATATTTGCCGCTGTCACTTCTTTTGCACTGCCATCCTCGGCAGTCACAGTCACAACACCAGGCGCTTTCAGTTTCCCGGTGCCGGAAATCACTTCAATATTATTCTTTTTAAAAAGAAACTGTATACCCTTGCTCATGCCATCTGCCACAGTCCGACTACGTCCCACCACCTTTTCAAAATCGGGACTAACCGATCCGTCCAGTTTAATTCCATAGTCGGCCGCATGCAGGAAGTATTCATATACCTGAGCACTTTTTAATAAGGATTTTGTGGGTATACAGCCCCAGTTCAGGCAAATACCCCCAAGGGATTCACGTTCCACTACAGCTGTTTTTAATCCAAGCTGGGAAGCACGGATAGCAGCTACGTAACCTCCGGGGCCACTGCCAATAACGATCAGATCAAAGTTCATTCTTCTTGAGTTTTATTATTTTATTCACGAATTTACGTGAATATAACAACCAAAACAACTTAGGGTTTAAAGGAATTAATAATAATCTGCGGGATTCATATGTTCCCCGTCCTTCCTTACCTCATAATGAAGATGCGGACCTGTAGATTGACCTGTGTTGCCTACAGTGGCAACCTGCTGGCCTTTAAATACCTTATCACCCGATTTCACCTTAAATCCCTTCAAATGGGCATAGAAGCTAGAATAACCCTCACTGTGTTCGATAACCAGGAGATTTCCCCAACCTTCGAGCAATTCAGCTTTTTTAACGACACCGGCAGCGGCAGCGTATACCGGGGTTCCTGAGGGGGCCGCAATATCTACTCCGTCATGAATGCTTTCCTTTTTTGTGATGGGATTAACTGCCTTCACATGGAAATCCCATGTGACCTTTTCCTTGAATTGTTCCGGAAGAGGGAATAGGGAGGGAATCTCAGCCGAAGGGCTTGATTCCGAAACTCCAGGTATCAGATTGGATACTTTAACCGGGTTATGAAGTCCGGGATCCACTGGTGCCTGAAAGGCAAGCAAAATAAGTGCAACAAGTGGAAGAGCAGCCATATATCGCCATCTCTTCTGATTTTTAGTATGATGATGTGTTAACATGATGATTCGTTTTTTAATGGTTGAACTTTTAAAGTAGCTCGCGACCGAAGGAGAATAACGGCGGATGGTTTCATCCCTGAGACAAGCCAGGTAGCCCACAAGCTCACCTGGTTCATGTCGGAAATGATCATCTGCCAGGTATTCATGATTTTCCCTGACCGATCGCAAAAGAAGAAGGACAAAGGGGTTGAACCACAATAAAACACCAACGAATGCCAAAACTATCAAATCGAAAGAGTGATTTTGAGATGCATGAATCATCTCATGCCGAAGCACATGCCCCAGCTGATTGTCATATGCGTGCCGGTCCAGGTATATTCTCCTGAAAAGCGTGAAAGATCCGCTACTTCCTTTCCTGGACAAAAACCTTCACCCCCTGGTAAGGAACTGGCCTGGCATGCCTGGTCAGCTTCCATATTCTGAAAAAGCGCCAGGAGTAAAGGGCGAGTACCAAAAAAGCACCAGTAAGGTATAAAGCCAGGAAAAGAGAAGTGAGAGATATCCCGCCGGTTTCAGGAACAATTTTTGCCGGCGCCTGCACCAGGTGATCCACATATTCCCAATCAATTCCACTCAAATCTGTCGCTGCAAGGAAACTTCCCCGGGGAAGCTTTAGCAGAGGAAGAATAAAAGAGAGTACAACAGAACCTAAAAGAAAAAAACGGTTCCATCGAAAGAAGGTTAATTGTCTGAAAGCAAATCGGTAAAGTAAAAATGCAGCTATTATGGCCAGGTTGACCTTTAGCATATATTCCGTAAATCCCATTATTCGCCTCCTTTCAGATCTTCAATCTTTTGATCTATCATTAGTTTGATCTCCTCCAGTTCGCCCAGACCAAGTGTTTCATCCCCTGTAAAGAAAGATGCAAAACTGACCACCGAGCCCTCAAAATGATTATTAATCAACGAGCTTACATGGGTTCGGAAATAGGCCTTCCTGGAGATCTTTGCAAAATACTCATGAACTTTTCCATAGGTATTATACCCCACAAAGCCCTTCTTTACAAGGACTCTGATAACCGTCGATATTGTGGTATAGGCGGGACGGGGTTCGGGAAAGGCATCCACGATATCTTTCAGGAAGCTTTTCCTGAGTTCCCAGATGTGATGCATTACCTGTTGTTCTGCCTTTGTCAACTCCTTCATACAACAAACATATAACTATTTTTATAGTAATACAACTATACTTATAATTATATCACCATTTATTTTAGTTACCTGATGCTACCAGGGCCTCCTGGTGATCAAAATAAAGATCAAAAAAATGAGGTACTACCTTTGAAGCCAGACTATTGGGAGAGTTTTGCATAAATGCGATGCCCACATCTTCTGCCGGACAGAAGGCAATTTCTGCCCTGTAGCCTTGGATATACCCGCCATGGTATACAATTTTCCTTCCCCTGTACTCATATATTCTCCAGCCCAGGCTGTAGTAACGACCCTTGAATGGCTTCCAGTTACGGGTATACCTGTATTTGAGTGGGGTATATATGAGGGGTTCAGCCAGTTTCTTTGAGATGGTATCGGGAAAAACCGTATCCTGGTATCCAAGCAGGGCCAGAAGCCACTGTCCCATATCTGAAATGCTGGCATTTACCCCTGCAGCGGGTAATACATTATAATAACCCTGATGAGGCTTCATGGGAATAAAGCCATTCCTGCCCCGGACATGAGGAAAGGCCATATTCAGATTGGTGGTATCAACGATCATGCCCACAGAGGCATCCTTCATCCCCAGGGGCTTAAATATCATTTCATCCACCAGGATCTGATAGGGAGTTCCGGTGGCCCGTCGCGAAATAGGATCCCACATGCTGAACATCACATTCTGATAACCATATAGAGCTCCCGGTGGAGCGGAAATATCCACTTCATCCAGTCGTGAAATAATTTCAGGCAACTGCTGATCCGCTTCAACCAGGTTATCAAATGCATAGGGAACCAGGCCGGTGGCATGACTAAGCAGGTGCTGAATGGTCATATCTTCCGTACTCAGGGAATCTTTCAATTGAAAGCCCGGGTAGTGATCTACCACACGATCATCCAGTGAGATCAGGCCTTCCTGTTCAAGCAAACAGGCCAGGGCACCTGCAAATCCTTTCGAAACTGAAGCAAGCCTGAAAAGGGTATGCTCATTCACTTCCAGGCCACTTCCTCTTTTCCGCTCACCGTAAGTACTTGCATATTCAATTTTCCCTGACCTTACAAAGGTATAGGCTGCTCCCACTGTATGTGTGCTGTCCAGCTCCTGATCCATATAGGAAACAAAATCCTTCAGAGGCGGAAATGCAGGAAGCTCATAGCTGCTTACTTCTGGTTCCTCAAAGGGGATTTCCTCCATAACCACTACCTCTTCAGGCATTTCAACACCCTTCATACCCCGTGTAAAGAGCACCATCAGGGCAATAAATCCTGCTGCAGAAAAAAGAAAAAGGGAGACCCGTGTGTCTGTTACGCTTCAAATATTCCAACTTCGCTGTTTCATTTAAATTCAGCTGCAAATGTATAACTATATTTATAATTATACGCCTGCCTCAGGCCTGAATTTTTAACAAATGAAGCCTTCCATAAAGAATCAGGGCTTAAAATCCGGATGCCCGGTCTGCCAGAATGCAAAACTGAAGTAGTCTGCCCAATTCTCCCAGCTTTTTGACTTTGTATTCCCGATTCCATGTCCGGACTTATAATCCACCAGGAAGAGCTGGGGATTATCGGAGGCATTACAGGCCTGAAGCTTCGCAGCAAATTTGCCCGGTTGCCAGGCAATCACACGGGGATCATTCATACCTGCAGTGATCAGGGTGGCGGGATAATTTACACCCTCCTCCAGGTGATGATAACTGTCCATCTCCAGGAGACCCAGAAATTCAACAGAATCTTCCACGGTTCCGAATTCCGGAATGTTACCCGGCCCGTTGGGACTCAGTTCCATCCGTACATTATTCATTGCTCCCACCAGGGGAAGCACGGCCTTAAAGAGATCCGGACGATCGGTCATGGCCCTTCCCACCAGGATCCCACCTGCGCTTCCACCAACAATGGCAGTGTGAGCAGGTGAAGAATAAGATTTTTCCTGAAGGTATTCCGTAATAGCAATCAAGTCTTTCCAGGTATTGGGCTTGGTGCTTTTATATCCTCCCAGTCTCCATGCATCCCCAAGGGCTCCCCCGCCGCGGACGTGGGCAGTAGCCCAGATTCCTCCATGGGAACACCATAGCAGTCGAAGCGTGCTGAAACCCGGATCATCGGTTGATCCATAGGACCCGTATCCATAGATCAGGAGCGGTGCCTTCCCGTCCTTAAGCAGGTCTTTGTGGTAAATCAGGGACAGGGGTACTTCAACGCCATCATGCGAGGGCACCATCAACTCCTCAACCACCATGCCTTCAAACTCTGGGTATTCAGCCTTCTGGGAAAGTTGTTCCACTTCAAAAGTGGCATCTTCAGGATGGTACCTGTACCTTTTACCATCCAGAGTCCAGCCAGTAAGCGATATCCAGATATCGGAGAATTTGTGCCCCTTGGAGCGCAGGTAAACCGAGCCGGCACTGGTGGGGAGTTCAAGCTCTGAAATACCCGCCTCATCCTTTTTGAATACCCTGGTAAGGGTTCCGTTAGATTTTACAGTAAAATAGCAGGCTTCCCTGGTCATTACAAAGTCTTCCAGCACACCCTCTTCAGGTTCAGGTAAATAAAGCTCAGCATTTTCAAAGTCAGGATTCCAGATATCGGTCTTCAACACTTTAAACCCGGGTGCATCCTTGGCTGTATAAGCATAAAGCTCATTTCCCAGGGGATAGATATTCTGAACCTCATCCTCCAGGGTGGTAAGCTGACTCCAGTTCACCATCTCATCAAAGGCCTTCTCCCCCTTAATTACAAAAAGTTTCATATAGGCCTCAACGCTGAAAAATCCAAGGAAGAGATTATCTGAATAGATGTCGTAAAATGCAAAGGGGAACTCCTGGGGCTGGATGCCAAGTTCAGGATACTTCTCACCGCTGAAAAATACCTTATCCTCCTCCTGCGCTGTCCCCACTTTATGTATGTATGATTTGGTGCTTAAATAACGAGTGGGATCAAATACATCTGCCGAATTAACTTTTGTATAAAGAAAGTGTTCCCCGTCAGCCAACCATGATCCACCGCCAATGGTCAGGCTTAACTCCTCGGGATAAATACTCCCCGCTCTCCATGTTCAGGATCAACAGGGTGGAATTTTCTGAACCATTGGGCTCCACTGTAAAAGCCACCTTGTCCCCCTCAAATGTGGGCGAAATAGTGCCAACCACATAGTCAAGCGTATCTTCGCCATAAGTCTGGGGATCGAATAAAAGCTTTTCCTCACCCTCAAAACCCTCGCGGGTATAAAGCTTTCCCGCTTCATCTTCCGGCGTTGTCTTCAAATAGAAATAACGGTCATTGTCCAGGATGGTCAGGTTGCTAACCTGGTCTGAACGCCTCTCATCAAACTCCTTCATTTTTTCGATCAGTCCGGATCTCCCTGATATTCCATCAAGTATGCTTCTTGCATAATCGGCATTTGCAATCATCCAGTTCTTTACAATGCTGTCGTCCAGATTCTCCATGTACTGATAGGGGTCGGTCAGTTCGATGCCCCAGTATTCATTCACAACCGGGATAACCGGTGCCAGAGCAGGTTTTTCAGTGGGAGTTTTACACTGGGAAAGGAACAGGACGATACTTAATAAGAATAATGCTTTTTTCATTTTATCTGGGCTAAGGTTATCAGGTGGTGATTCGGTGTAATTAACATAAACATATAATCAGGCTCTTTGTTCATTTACAACCACATAGGAAAATTACTCCTTACTTGCATCAAACACTTTGGTAGCAGTGGCTATTATGCTGGATATATCAGCAAGGTTGGTGGGCATAATCATGGTGTTGGATTCTTTGGCAAGTTTCCCAAATTCACTCAGGTATTGTTCAGCTATCCGCAGATTCACAGCGTCCTTTCCTCCCTTCTCGTTTATGGCCAGGGCAATGGCCCTGATTCCATTGGCCGTGGCCGTGGCCACCTGCTCGATCTCAGAAGCCCGGCCGGTAGCCTCATTGATCCTTTTTTGCATCTCTCCTTCCGACTCGGCAATGGCCTCCTGCCTTGATCCTTCTGCCACATTAATTTTCGCCTGCTTCTCCCCTTCCGATTCGGCGATGACTGCCCTTTTTTCCCTTTCAGCACGCATCTGCTTCTCCATGGCATCCTTTATGCTCTGCGGAGGAATAATATTTTTCACCTCATAGCGGCTCACCTTAACTCCCCAGGGATCACTAGCCTTATCCACTGCCGCCACGATGCTGTTATTAATAGTTTCCCTTTCCTCAAAGGTTTTGTCCAGCTCCAGCTTTCCAATGATGCTCCTCATGGTGGTCTGTGCAATCTGAATGGAAGCAAACTGGTAATTGTCAATACCATAGGATGCCTTGGCAGGATCTATCACCTGCAGATACAAAATCCCGTCAACCTCAACAGAGATATTATCCCTGGTGATACAAATCTGAGAGGCTACATCAATGGCCTGTTCTTTCAGGGTATGCCTGTAGCGAATGCGATCGATAAAGGGCACAAGCACGTTAAATCCGGCCATCAGTGTGACCCGGTATTTCCCGAGTCGCTCAACAATATAGGCACTTCTCTGGGGAACTACCTTAATAGATGAAAGGAGGATGATCAGAGCCAGAAATATCAGGCCAACATATACGAGGGTTAATGCATTCATTTCCATGATGGTTGGGTTAATAGTTAGGGGTTAATAAGTTAGGGGTTAGGGGTTAGGGGTTAATAAGTTAGGAAGTTAGTAAGTTAGGGGTTAGGGGTTAGGGGTTAAGTAGGTTAATAGTTAGGAGGTTAGGGGTTAGGGGTTAGGGGTTAGGGGCTTAGTCTGGCTTGACTTCCAGGATGAGGCTGTCCTTACTCAAAATTTTCACCCACTGGCTTTTTTTAAGCGGCTCATCACATCGGGCTGACCATTGAGTCCCCTTAAATTCCACTCTGCCCAGTCCGTCCTCAAAATCCTCAATAACCTTGGCCTTACGGCCAATGAACTCTTCCAGCTGGTCTTCTTCGGTGCCACTCTTTTTGCCAAAAAATTTCCTTCTGAGATATTTTCGAAGCAAGACCAAACCCATTAAAGAGGCTACCAGAAATATCAGAATTTGCCAGTTCAGATTGAAATCATGTATAACACATGCCAGAGCGGTTACCCAGGCCCCGGCTCCAAAAAAAAGGATTACCAGGCCGGGAAGTACAAGCTCCAGTAAAAGCAGCCCAAGCCCTATCAGGAACCAGATGACTGCGGGATCAGATAATATGTCCATTTGTTGGGATTTTTCAACAATTTAATGATTTTGCGCGATAAAATCAATTCCAGTTTGACCTGACAGCAGATACAAATCGTGTCCAATTGTGAGCTTTCCCAAACTATCGCTACCTTTGGGAACTGATCAGATACTATGGGTAAATATCAATACATCAACAGGGACATTAGCTGGCTTTCTTTCAATTTCAGAGTACTTCAGGAAGCAATGGACAAAACGCTGCCCCTTTTTGAGCGTATAAAATTTCTGGCCATTTACTCCAATAACATGGAGGAGTTTTACCAGGTGAGGGTGAGTTATTATAAGCAAATGCTGCGCCACGTGAAGGAATTTCCGGCTCAACATATTATAGACGTTGACCCCAAAGAAATTATCAGGCAGATCAACGAAACAGTCACCAATCAGCAATCCATATTTCACAGGATATTTGAAGATGAAATTCTGCCTGAACTGAGAAAAAACAACATCATTGTTGTTAATGAGAATGACAGGTTAAACAGGGAGCAGCTCAAATTTATCAGGGATGTATTCTATTCTGAATTGATTACATCCATCCAGCCCATCATGCTGGTAAAAGGAAAGGTAAGACCCTTTCTGAAAACCGGCCATCCCTACATTGCCATTGAGATGGTCAGCCATGAGAATAAGGGAAGTACCAGAAGGGAAAGGTATGCCATTGTAAAGATACCAACTGACCATAATATCTCCCGTTTCGTTCAGCTTCCGGGCAAGGATGGAAAATACTACATCATGTTCCTTGAGGACCTGGTTATGCGTCACATCGATTCCATTTTTCCCGGATACAGGGTAATGAATTCTTATTCTTTTAAACTGACCCGCGATGCAGACATGGACTATGATGACTTCGAGGGTAATGAGCTTATCCACGCTATCGACCGGATCAGGTCGGTTCGTTCTGTGGGTTATGCAAATCGTTTCCAGTATGACCGGAAAATGCCTGAGAAACTATTGGAATACCTGAGAGGATCATTTCGCATCTCAAGGGATTTACTGGTAAGGGGTGGCAGCAGGCATAACTTCCGGGATTTTTTCGGATTTCCCAATCCCCTCTACCCTCAGCTTGAAATAGAGAATTTACCACCCATACCCATACCGGCACTGTCAAACCAAAAAAAACCCATAGCTGCCCTGATCGGAAAAATGGATTTTCTGCTCAGCGTCCCCTATCAACCCTTTGAACACTACCTGAGGTTTTTAAGAGAAGCTGCCGTTGATCCCACTGTGGTGGAGATTAAGTCCACTCAATACAGGGTGTCCGACCACTCTGTTGTGGTGAATTCCCTGATAGACGCTGCAGAGAACGGTAAGAAGGTTACTGTTTTCGTGGAATTAAAAGCCAGGTTTGATGAAGAGGCCAACCTGAAATGGGCTAATGAAATGACCAAGGCCGGGATTGAAATCATTTACAGCATTCCCAACCTGAAGGTTCATGCCAAACTTGCCCTTGTGATCAGGGAAAAAGGCTCCAAGCATGGAGACCAGGCCTACCTGGGAACCGGAAACTTTAATGAAAAAACGGCCAGAATTTATGGGGATCATGGACTTTTCACATCTGATCCGGAGTTACTTAAAGATGTTAAAAATCTATACCGCTATCTGGAGGACCAGACTTACAAACCAAAATTCAAGCACATCCTGGTCCCGGTTTTTAATATGATTGAAGAATTTAAAAAATTTATCAATCAGGAAATCAAGATTGCCAGAAAAGGAGGCATAGGATATATCCTTCTCAAAATGAACGGCCTGCAGGATGGCGAAATGGTGGACGCCTTATATGAGGCCAGTGAAGCAGGCGTAAAAATCGACCTGATCATCCGGGGTGTATGCACCCTTAAATCAGGACAGCCTTACAGTAAAAATATAAGGGTAATCAGAATTGTAGACCGCTTCCTTGAGCATGCCAGGGTATTTGTATTTCTCAATAACGGGGAGCACAGGATATTCATGGGCTCAGCTGACTGGATGAAAAGGAACTTGAGGCGCAGGGTGGAATGTATATTCCCGGTTTATGATCCGGATGCCAAAAAAGAGATCCTGGACATTCTGAACATTCAGTTATCCGACAACGTAAAGGCTTGCCTGGTGGATAAAAATCTGATCAATCAGCGTATTGTAACCAAAGGTCCGGATATCCGCTCCCAGATTGCCACTTATGAGTATTTCAGGAACAAATACGGACAGCAAGAGTTCTGAGGTAGAGCTGACTTTCAAGATAAGCATCAAATGACCGGCTCCTCTCCAAAAAAATCTGCCCTTTCGGTGACCAAGGGAGTTGCTCAGCCTGACTCTGTCAGTAATGAGGCTGTGGGAAGACTCAAAAAAGCCATGAAAGGTAAACCTTCGGCTTCCCTTCTCTTCGATGGAATTCGTTCAGGCGACATCTCTTCCCTGGGAAGAGCAATTACCCTGGTGGAAAGTCACCTTCCAGAGCACCAGGCCGAGGCTCAAAAACTTATCTCAGCCTGTCTGCCTTTTTCAGGCCAGGCTTTTCGGCTTGGAATTACCGGGGTACCCGGGGCCGGAAAAAGTACTTTCATTGAGGCCCTTGGAAAACACATTATTGACAGTGGCGGGAAGCTTGCCGTGCTTGCCATTGATCCCAGCAGTGAAAGATCCAGGGGGAGCATTCTGGGTGACAAAACCCGAATGGAGGAACTGGCTGGCAGATCAGAAGCATTTATCAGGCCTTCCCCTTCAGGCGGCACTCTGGGTGGAGTAGCAAGGAAAACCCGGGAAACCATGATCCTCTGCGAAGCCGCAGGCTTTGACAATATTTTTGTGGAAACAGTAGGTGTGGGTCAGTCTGAAACAGCAGTACACAGCATGGTGGATTTTTTCCTCCTGATTATGATAGCCGGTGCCGGAGATGAACTCCAGGGCATTAAAAGGGGCATCATGGAAATGGCCGATGCTATCGTGATCAATAAGGCCGACGGTAGCAATATCCAGAAAGCCAAGCGCGCACAGGCTGAGTTTGCCAATGCCCTCCATTTGTTCCCTCCTTCCCCATCTGGCTGGATCCCAAAGGTCAGCACCTGTTCATCCCTCTATCAAACCGGCATCAGTGAAGTATGGAACATGGTCAGCACTTATCATACCTTCGTTTCAAAGAACGGCTTCCTTGCATCACGGCGAAAAGATCAATCCAGGTACTGGATGTATGAAACCCTCAGGGAAGGTATTTACGAGCAGGTATTCAGCGATCCTGCCATGCAGGCTGAATTAAAAATCCTGGAGGAAGCCATTGCCAGGGGTGAATGCACATCACACATGGCAGCCACAACTATTTTGAACAAGTATAAATCAGGGCATTAATCCTTCTGATTACTACTTCAATAGCACAAATAGTTGTATTATTGCGCCGAAATTTAAAACCAAACAAATGCGAAATCTTATCTTATCAGTATTAAGCATCATGGTACTTGCCTCCTGCAATCAGGTGGCTGATAACTTCACCGTTGATTTACAAATGGACGGTCTTGAAGGACAATGGGTCATGCTCAACTCAAGGGTGAACAGAGAATATGTTGCAATAGACTCTGCTCTGATTGAAAAGGGCGTACCCGCAATTCTTACGGGTAGTGTCGACGGGGTTCAGACCATGTATCTGTCCGCAAAGGGTGTACGTAAATCGGTCCGCCTGCTTATGGAAAATGCAGAATATACCATTTCGGGAAGCCTGGAAGAACCTGCAATTGTAACTACCAGCAAGGCTCAGAATGACCTGAACAGCTACAATGAAAAGGCTGCCGGGTTTGATCAAAAAATTTCCGCCATCATTGAAGCCTACTATGCCGCCCTGGAGAATGAGGACCAGGCAGCTGCAGATAGTATAATTGAAGGATATGAAGTTGTCAACAATGAAAAAACAGCCATGGGCGAGCTTTATATTCAGGAAAATCCAGCTTCCTTTGCCTCAGTGCTGGTTCTGAGAAATTCTTTCTACATGCTTGAAACCAATGAACTGGAGCAGGCGCTAACTTCCCTGGACCCCTCGGTTCAGCAAATGGAAGAGTACAAATACATGTACGGAATTATGGAGAAGCAGAAGGATGTGGGCATAGGCATGAAATACAAAGACTTTGCACTGGAAACTCCCGAAGGTAAAATGCTCAGTATTTCGGAAGTCCATCAGGGCTCTGTCCTGCTCATTGACTTTTGGGCATCCTGGTGCAGTCCATGCAGGCAGGCCAATCCCGAACTGGTGGCAATGTATGCCGACTATCACGACAAGGGCTTTGATATCCTGGGTGTATCACTGGATAGCGATAAGGCCAGCTGGATCAAGGCCATCGGGGATGACAATCTTACCTGGAGCCAGATTTCAGATGTGAAAGGATGGGATTGCGAAGGAGCCAAACTTTATGGTGTTCCCGCCATCCCTCATGCGGTTCTTGTTGACCGTGAAGGAACCATCATAGCCAAGAACCTGCATGGTGATGAGCTTCGTGAAGCCATCGAAGCGCTTCTCTAGGCTTTATGACTTTTCGACTTCGCCTTTAACCCAAAGAATCATTTTACTCTTTTTAGGATCGTTGGTAATGATGGTAACGGTTTTGTTCTGGGCGCCCACCTTGCCGGCAGAGTTAAAAACGGTTTTAATATCGACCGATTCCCCTGGGGCAATCACATTTTTCTCAGGCTGAACAGCGGTGCAACCACAGGAGGCCTTCACCTTGCGAATGAGGAGATCCGATTTTCCCGAGTTGGTCAGCACATAAACATGGTCTATTTTCTCTCCCTGTTTGATTTTCCCAAACTTGAACTCGGGATCATCCACGCTAAGGACAGGCGCTTTGGCCAGCTCCTCAGCAGACATGCTTGAAAAGTCTTCTTCAATATTTGCACTGATTACCAGGCTGTAATTTCTTTCCGAGACTCCGTTTATCTTCAGATTCATCCTGTCGATCACAAAACCCCAGTCATTTCTTTGGGGTGCATTATAGCTTGCTGTGATGCTTCCCTTTTGCCCCGGTTCCAGACTTGCAGGTGACACGCTTATATTAATATGGCTGGGTACACCAACAAACTCCACAGAAACCTTTTCATCTGAGGTATTTACCACCTCAAGGCTTTTCTCTGTTTCCTGGGTGTTTTTGATGTTACCAAAAGCCAGATGATTTGATTTCAGGCGCATGGGCCCCATTTCATAGCGATAATCATCCTCAATTGAACGGGGCTTTGGTGTAACTTCACCCGTAATGGTAAGCCGGATGCTTGCCGGATCAGAATTGGAAACCACGGTAATATATTTCCGGAAGGGACCGGGGCGTCCGGCGGGGTTGTATGTAGCGGCTACAAATCCTTTTCCTCCAGGAGGTATAGGTTCACGGGTCCACTGTGGCGCTGTGCATCCACAGGAAGCAGTCACATTCTGAATAAACAGATCTCCACCCCCCGTATTCACAAAGGCAAACTGGTAGCTTACCTTTCCGTCTGCTTCCGCAAATTTACCGAAATCATGCAGATCTTTTTCAAATGATATTTTGGGCTGGATGGTTTGGCCAGCCACCGGTGCCGATAATATGGACACGAACATGAGCACGAATACGCCTTTCATCTTATAATGTTTTTTTCTGAATGATGGTTATGAATAAACTGAATACAAAAATAACAATTAAAGTGCACTAATAGTTGCACATTTATTTGCGCATTACATCAATTGCAAACATCGGGCCGAAGTTTTAAACCGACTTGTGACTAATAATGATTATTTTTAGGCCTTAATTAGTTATGAGAGATCATCTGCGCATAGGACTTCTTTTGATACTGATGACGGGATTTACAAGCCTTTCAGCTCAGTTCTATAATGGTATGCAGATGAGTTTTGGGAAAAACCGTGTCCAGTACAACGACCGCTACTGGAAATACTATCGTTTCGATCGCTTCGATGTATATTCTTATGAAAACGGCACAGACCTCTCCCTTTATGTGGCTGATTTTGTTGAAAAAGAGCTGGAGCTGATTGAGCGCTTTTTTGACTATGACATCGAAAGGCGACTGATCTTCCTCACCTATAATAAAATGTCTGATTACCGACAGAGCAATATCGGGCTCCACTCGGAAAATGAAGAGTACAACATCGGCGGAACCACCCAGATTATACAGAACAAAGTCTTTCTCTATTTTGATGGCGATCACGTGGCTCTTGAAAGACAGATCAGGGCTGCCATTGCCGAGGTACTGGTAAACGAGATGATGTTTGGACAGGGCCTCAGGGATAATATGACCAGCTCAACCATCATTAATCTGCCAGACTGGTATCTGGATGGTCTGATTTCCTTTGTATCCAATCCATGGGATTATACCCTTGAGAACCGGGTAAAGGATGGTATAGTTTCCGGGAAATATAAAAAGTTTATAAACCTTCAGGACGATGATGCCCGCTATGCCGGACATTCATTCTGGAAGTATATTGCCGACCTCTATGGCCCCTCCATTATTCCCCAGATCCTCTATATCACAAAAATCAACAAAAATGCAGAAAGCGGATTTCAGTATGTGATTGGGAGCAAATTAAAAGAACTGTCTTTTGATTGGGCTGCTTATTATATGGGGCTATACAGCAACGATCAGGAAAATGCCGGTTTGCCTGAAGACCATAAGGTGCTTAAACGATCCAACAAAAGGCGGGTTTACCAGAATATCAGGATCAGCCCGGACGGGAATCAACTGGCCTATATCACAAACCAGAAAGGACAGTATAAAATCTGGATCCAGGATACCTTCACCGGCAAACATAAAAAAATCTATAAAAAGGGGCATAAACTTGATCAGATCAATGACTATTCCTACCCGGAAATTGCCTGGCATCCATCTTCCGTAATCCTGGCTTTCATCACCGAGGAGAAAGGCTTTCTGAAGATCCATTTTTATAATCAGGAGACAGGAGAAACAACAAGCAGGAACCTGTTCAACTTTGAAAAGGTACTGGACCTGAGTTTTTCACCCGATGCCCGGAAACTGGCCTTTTCAGCTATCCAAAACGGACAGACCGATATCTGGGTATTTGACATTGCCGCATCAACCAATGAAAGGATTACCAATGACCTGGCTGATGATTTTTACCCGCGTTTTATGAATAATATGAGCAACATATCATTCATCTCCAACCGAAGGTACAGCGAGCTCTATGCCAAAGACGAACCCGAATACAACACCACAACAGCCTACTCGGTCTATGTATATGATTATGCCGGGAAAAATCCTGAACTGCAGAAAATATCTGAGGGTGATTACATCAACCACACCCAGACCCTCTCCCCGGGAAAAAACGAGTTCTTTTATCTGAGTGACAAAAACGGGATTGTGAACCGCTATTATGCTCAGTACGACAGCCTGATCAGCCTGGTGGACACCACCATACATTACCGATATTTTGCCAATAGCTACCCCCTTACGAACTACGACAGGAACATTCTTTCCCACGATATTAACACCACCACAGGGGAGATCGCGGAGATTGTCTATCATGACAACCGTTACCAGCTCTATCGTTACCCCATGGATATGAACCCGGTTCATGGTGATGAACTTCCGAAAACCGAATACAGGGACAGGCATGTGGAGCGCCTGATGAGGGAAGACTCTGTTCACCATGTGGAGAAAAAAGTGATATCCATGAAGGATATTGCGGATAACCAGCTGGTGCATAAGGGAGACACCATATCCCTGCAGGAGTTTAAAATCGATATCAATAACTATATTTTTGAAAGGGAAAAGCTGAATTACTACAATAACCAGCTAAGAAGCAGACAGCTAAACCTGGTGCTGGATTCCACCACCGACGAAAGGATGATGTACATCGACTACCAGGTGGCATTTTATCCTGATCTCCTGGTCAGCCAGATCGATTTCAGCTTTCTGAACGCATCCTACCAGGCCTTCACCGGTGGAGCTTTCTACTATAATCCGGGATTAAACCTGCTTTTTAAAATCGGGGCCAAGGATATCTTTGAAGATTACAGGCTCACCGGGGGTGTTCGCTTTGCCACCGACTTTGACAGTAACGAATACCTCCTCAGCTTTGAGAATGTAAAAAAACGACTGGATAAGCAGCTTATTTTTCACCGCCAGGTATTCAAGAATTACACCTACGAATCCTACATAAAAACTTATACCCACGAATTACTGGGGGTCGTAAAATATCCCTTCAGCCAGACCCTTGCCATAAAAGGAACCGTGTCATTCAGGCACGACAATACCGTATTTCTTTCCACCGACATTGTGAACCTCAACGAGCCTGCCATCTCCAAGGTCTGGGGCGGAATTAAGGCCGAGGTAATTTTTGACAATACCAGGGTTCTGGGAACCAATCTGTACAGCGGAACCCGCCTGAAGGTTTTTGGCGAAGCCTACCGGCAGATAAACCAGGCCAAGTCCGATCTTTTTGTAATTGGAGGTGACTTCAGACATTACATCCGGATTCACCGCTCCCTGATCTGGGCCAATCGCTTTGCGGCCAGTACCTCCTTCGGAAGAAGCCCATTGATTTATTACCTGGGCAGTGTGGATAACTGGATCAACCTGAATCAGTACAGACGTCCCCACTTTCAATCCCAGTGTGGCCATAGACTACACCCGGAACTATGCATACCAGGCCCTGGCAACCAATGTGAGAGGCTTCTCACAAAATATAAGGAACGGAAGCAATTTTGCGGTATTTAATACTGAACTGAGGCTGCCGCTCTTCCGCTACCTGGCCGGGCATCCGCTTTCTTCGGGTTTCCTGAATAATTTTCAGGTCGTGGGCTTTGCAGATGTGGGAACGGCATGGACAGGTCTTCACCCCTATTCCGGTGAAAATGCCTGGGATAAGGAAGTCATTTACAATGGACCCATGACCATTACACTGGATGCCAACCGGGATCCCATTGTCGCAGGCTATGGAGTTGGAATCAGGGCCATGCTTCTGGGTTACTTTATACGACTCGACTGGGCCTGGGGCTTTGAAAACAGGCTAGTTCAACCCAGAATGTTCTATCTTTCACTAAGTCTCGACTTTTAACCGCCATGGATATCAAAGACCAAATTAACAAGCTGATCACCCCTGCTTTTATAAGTGAAATCACCGCTATCCGAAGGCATCTTCACCAGCATCCCGAACTCTCCTTTAAGGAGCACCAGACCTCTGCTTATATCAGGAAGCTGCTTGATAGCTGGGGTATTTCCTATCAATATCCCGTGGTTGAAACAGGGATTGTTGCCCGCATTAAAGGGAAAAGCACCGCGGAAGATGTGTGGCCGTGAGGGCCGATATGGATGCCCTTCCCATTCATGAAAATTCCGGCGTTGAATTTCAGTCCCTGAACAAGGGCATTATGCATGCCTGCGGACACGATATCCATATGTCCTCCATGCTGGGAGCCATTCGCATTCTGGATTCGCTGAAAGCTCAGTTTAATGGTGAACTGCTCTTTGTATTTCAACCGGGAGAGGAAAAATTACCCGGTGGGGCCAGCCTCATGCTGAAGGAAGGAATTTTCCGGGAGAAAAAACCCGATGCCATGATTGCCCAGCATGTGCTGCCCGAAATGGAAGCAGGCCATGTGGGCTTCAGGCCAGGACGCTATATGGCTTCCAATGATGAAATATATATCACCGTGAAAGGGGTCGGGGGACATGGAGCCTTGCCTCAAAAAATAAGTGACCCTGTACTGATGGCCTCCCACATCTTGATTTCGCTTCAGCAGGAGATCAATCGTAAATCCCCCAGCAATGTCCCGGTGGTTCTGTCATTTGGCAAGGTGGTGGCAGACGGCGCTACGAATGTAATCCCTGACCAGGTTCAGCTTGAAGGTACCTTCAGGACCATGGATGAAGCCTGGAGGGAAAAGGCCCACGGGCTCATCAGGCAAATTGCCGGGGGAATAGCAGGAAGTATGGGGGGAAGTTGTGAGATTGAGATTCGACACGGCTACCCTGTCCTTCATAATGATGAAGAGATTACAGCTTTCGCAAAGAAAAAAGCCGTGGATTTCCTGGGTGCCTCACGGGTGGAGGATATGGACATCAGGATGACTGCCGAGGATTTTGCATGGTTTACCCAGGCAGTTCCCGGCATGATGTATCGTCTTGGTGTGAAAGAGCCCGGGCAGGAGAATATTTTCAACCTGCATACCCCGGGCTTCCGGGCGGATGAAACTGCTCTGGAAACCGGGATTGGACTGATGGTTTACCTTTCAATAGAATTGCTCCAAACAGCCCCTGGTTAAGAAGTTTTCTTCGCTCCGAATTGGCGGTATTGGAAATTCCGTTAAATTTGTCGAATTGATTTTTAAAACTAGAAAATATGGCTTACGTAATTTCAGATGAGTGTACTGCCTGTGGGACTTGTATCGACGAATGCCCTGTTGAAGCAATCAGCGAAGGAGATATCTATGTAATTGATGCTGAACTTTGTACTGACTGTGGAGCATGTGCTGACGTTTGTCCGGTTGAGGCAATCAGCCCTGAATAGGGTTGAAAAAACAACTTTATAAAAAAGACTGCCCGATGGGCGGTCTTTTTTTTTGCTGCATTTCCTCTTAACTTTGGAGGACATGAATCTCAGAAACAGGATATTCGTAACCATCTTTGGAACACATACGCCCTCCGGGAGAGCCTTCGACGTAGCACTGCTTTATATGATTATTGCGAGTGTCGCTCTGGTGATCCTTGAGAGTGTTTCCTCCATCTACAATACTTACCCTCAATTCTTTCACAGTGCAGAATGGTTCTTCACCATCATCTTTACCATTGAATACCTGCTCCGGGTTTATTCCTCTCCCCATCCCATAAAATACATGACCAGTTTTTTTGGGGTAATCGACCTGCTTGCTATACTGCCTACCTACATGGGTCTCATATTTGACCAGCCCAATTTCCTCCTCACCATCAGGGCCCTTCGCCTGGTGAGAATGTTCAGGGTATTCAAACTGGGACGCTATCTTAAGGAAGCTGCCATCCTGGTTCAAGCCCTGCAGATGAGCATACATAAAATCGCAGTTTTCTTTGGTGCTGTGCTCACCCTTGTGCTTATTCTGGGTTCCTTGCTCTACATGATCGAAGGGGAAGAAAACGGGTATACTTCCATTCCACAGAGTGTCTACTGGGCCATTGTTACCATCACCACCGTGGGTTATGGTGATATTGCCCCGGCAACCGTTCTCGGTAAAACCCTGGCCTCCATTGCCATGTTGACCGGCTATTCCATTATTGCAGTTCCCACCGGAATCATCTCTGTGGAAATAGGCAAGGCTGTACGAACTAAAAAGGGAGGCAAAACCAGAATCTGTAAGGGATGCGGGCACCCTACCCACGATCACGATGCAAATCATTGTAAAATATGCGGAAGCGCACTTCCGGAGAAGGACTGATGAAAAAGTCCGGTTTTATAGCAGTTTTACTCTTCTCTACCCTGCTGCTCTTATCCCAGGAACAAAGCAGCTATCAATATACTGACCTGAATGCCGGGCCTGCCGGAGCCTGGAAAACAAGCCATGCTCAGCACACCCTCTGTCATCGCCCGAATCAGCTTCATAGCCCCCATGTTTGTACTTGAGTTTGCTCCCATACAAAATTTTGTTTTCTCAACCGGGATCAGAATCTGGCCCTCTTTATGGGAAAAAAATGATCAGGGACAAACCATATATAATCCCTCCATTAATCCCCGCATGACCCTGGAGCCCAGATACTTTTTCAACCAGTCCCACCGCAGGATAAATGGCAAAAGAACGGATTTCTATTCTGGCTGGTATATTGGACTTCCCTTTATGATGACCTTTCCAGAACTGGATTTTGCCATGGGAACGGTCATGGGCTTTCAGTGTACCTTTGGAAAACGCTGGTTCTGGAATGTAAGCCTTGGCCCTGGTGTTTCCTACCAGGAAAGCTCATTTCGGATGCAAGCCATAGGGACAGCCGCCTTTGGGGTAATCCTTAATTAAAACTTTTTCAGGGATTATATTTGGAAAGCCTGAGCACCTCCTGGTAGTCACGCTGGGCCATGATCTGGCTCACCGATAGCTGCGGATTCCGGCGGGCAAAATCCCTGACAATCTGCAAGCCCTGCCATACGGCTGCACGCCCGGGCGATTCCGCTGTAAAGAATTGTGTATTGGGCGCATCCTCTGTGAGTTTCCGGATGGTCATCTGGTCGGTGGAAAACAATAACTTCTCTTCCACCAGGTAGGTCCACATTTGATTCTCATTGTTGCGGCACCATATCATCTGCTCCTCACTAAAGCCCATTTTAAATCCTTCATCCAGATCCGGATACATGGCATCCACAAACCAGGCCAGCATGCCCTTATGAATCATTCTGTTCAGTACATTATCCAGGGAATCATTATAGGGATATAGCTGGGTGGCCCATGCCATCATCACATCAACAGGAATTCGCCCGGGCACTTTTTTACGTGTCAGATAAAGGGGGGTTCCCATCTGTTTGTAATAGGGACAATCGGATCCCAGGTACTGGTCCAGTCCGACACCAACAAATCGATCCACTGTAAATAGTCCCTGGTTAAATCTGCTCACATATCCCACCAACCTTGGGAGGGTTGAATCCGGAAAATGATAAAGATAGTGCCGGAAACCCTCACTTAAGGCCTCATTGATCTCGCCCATGTCACTAAACACCCCCCGGGTATATTCGAAGACTTCCCGGTTAAGCGGATCATTTATAAACATGGAAAGGTAGGAAGGATACCGCTTTTCAGAAGCGCTGCCAATATTGATCACATACACATTAAAAATATCGAAAAAATCACCGAAATCCGTATACAAAGTTCCGATGGCTTCCTCAGCCTGGTTTGAAGGGATCCCGAAAAGTCTGATATCAAAACGCTCCACCTCAATATCTGCCTTAATCCCTGAAGTGTCAACTTTCAGGGAGTTCCCGCCACAGCCAGAAAACAAAAGAGAAAAAGCACCCAGAAAAAGCAAGATCCAATGAACAGGTCTCATCATAATATGTAAATTTGGTCTTCGATCCGAGTACAAAATTATAAAATATGAAATGCATTAAACGGATAATTGTCATCATTGCTATTTTAGCCTCTTTCCATGTGATGAACGGGCAGGGTAAAATGCGCTTTAATGTGCATGCGGACCCGCAATTTGCCTGGTATAAATCATCGGACAATGACCTTATCAAACCCGATGGTTCCATTTTTCATATGCAGGCAGGACTGCAAATGGACTATTATTTCCAGGAGAATTATGCTTTTGTTTTGGGCTTCGGGATCAATAACCTGGGGGGAAATCTGCTTTACGGTGATTCGGTAAGCTATTCGAATGATAAAGGGGAGGTGCCCATCGCTTCCGGGTCAGCAGCTGAAGATGAACCTTCAGTACCTGGATATTCCCTTAGGCCTGAAACTGAAAACCGAGGAGCTGGGATACGGTACTTTCTTCCTTCAGCTGGGATTTAATCCCATGTTTAACATCAATGCCCATATCACATCAGAAGACGGGGTCTATGTAAAGGATTATATTAAGGCCAGTATCGCCACCTTTTGCCTGGCCTACCATGTGGGCGCGGGATTGGAATACCGCCTTGGGGGCAATACGGCCTTAATTGGAGGGCTCAGGTGGACCTCCGGATTAACCAATGTTACTGAAAATGACGGGGTCAATATTTCCCTGAGGGCCGTTTCTATTCACCTGGGAATTCTGTTCTGATCGTCATAAAAAGATCTAGCGTATATGAAAATTGCAATCGCTCAACTCAACTACTTAATAGGCGACTTCGAGGGCAACCTCGCCAATATCCAGAAAGCAACACTCCGCGCGGGTAATGAAGGAGCAGACCTGGTTCTTTTCTCCGAACTTTCCATTTGCGGATATCCTCCCCTCGACCTGCTGGAACGAAAAGAATTCATTTCAAAAAGTCTGGAGGCAGTCAGCCAATTGGCCCAAAGCATAGATCCGGAAATGGCCGTACTGATCGGGGCTCCTGAGCTTAATCCCGAGGAGCATGGAAAACTCCTGTATAATTCGGTATTTTTTCTCCTGGGAGGGGAAATAAAGCAGGTTTTCAGGAAAACCCTGCTTCCCACCTATGACATATTCGATGAATACAGGTATTTTGAACCCAATAAAAAATTTAATATTCTTGAATTCAGGGGAAAGAAACTGGCCATCACCATTTGTGAGGACCTCTGGGATGAACAGCCCTTTGAAAGTGAATTTTCCAGAAGCAGGCTTTATAATACCAGTCCCCTGGAGGAATTAATGCGCTTTAAACCGGATGCGATCATTAATCTTGCAGCATCTCCATTCGCCCACCGTAAAATGGATGTAAAACAATCCATTTTTACAGGCAAAGCAGCACGGCACTCCCTCCCGCTGATTTATTGCAACCAGACTGGGGCAAATACGGAACTCATATTTGAAGGCGGTTCCATGGCCATTTCCTCCAATGGTGAAGTGGCTGAAAGGCTTTCTTTCTTTAAGGAAGATCTTAAGGTGGTAGACCTTGAAACACTGGCCGGATCAGCACCTGATTCTGCCAAAGGATTAATCCCTGACCGCATGGAGATGATTCATGGAGCCCTGGTGCTGGGGATCAGGGATTATTTCGGGAAAATGGGCTTTAAAAGTGCCACCCTGGGGCTTTCGGGAGGAATCGATTCAGCGGTGACTCTTGTTCTGGCGGCAGAGGCACTTGGTCCGGAAAACATGCATGTTCTGCTTCTACCCTCACAGTATTCTTCTGATCACAGTGTAAATGATTCCGTAAAGCTGGCCGAAAACCTGGGTGTGAAATATGATATTATTCCCATTGAAAGCCTCTTCAATGAATTCAGGGCTTCCCTTCAAACCCTTTTTAAGGACCAGCCGGAAGACCTTACCGAGGAGAATATCCAGGCCAGAATCAGGGGCACGCTGCTGATGGCCCTTTCAAATAAATTCGGTAACATCCTGCTGAACACCAGTAATAAGAGTGAAACAGCAGTGGGTTACGGGACGCTTTATGGTGACATGAGCGGGGGTCTCTCAGTGCTGGGGGATGTATACAAAACTGATGTTTACGACCTTGCCAGACATTTAAACAAGAAGGGAGAGATCATTCCCGAAAATATCATAAGCAAAGCCCCTTCTGCGGAGTTGAGGCCTGACCAGAAGGACTCTGATTCTTTACCCCCCTATGAAGTACTGGACCACATTCTCGAATCGTATATTGAAAAGCAACAATCTGCAGATAAAATGGAAGAAGCTGGTTTGGATAATAAACTGGTGAAAAAAATAATAAAACTGGTCAATCAGAATGAATACAAACGCTACCAGACCCCTCCCATTCTGAGAATATCATCCAAAGCTTTCGGCGTTGGACGACGGCTACCACTTGTAGCCAGATATTGATTATTTTTTCTAATTTTGTCTGTTATTCAACATTCTACGAAAAAACAACAAACTATAATGCAGGAAAGGAACTACAATGCAGATGATTGCATAGACAATCCAAAATCTGTATTTACTGTGCTTACTCCCAAAGAGAAGGAATTCCTCAAGCAAAATTATACCTGCGCATTCTACAAAAAAGGAGAAATCATTTTCAAGGAGGGGGATAAGCCCATGGGGCTAATGATCCTTGCGGAAGGGAAGGTAAAGATATTCAAAGAGGGTGTTGGAGGCAGAGAGCAAATTGTGAGGATGGCCAAGCCGGTTGGATTTATTGGTTACAGGGCGCTATTTGCAGAAGAGAATCATACAGCCACAGCAGTTGCCATTGAAGATTGCGTATCCTGCATCGTTGACAAAGAAAGTGTATATCGTGTGATCAGGAGCAATGCTGAACTCAGCATGAGCATCATTGCCTCCTTTGCTTCTGAACTGGGCTTCTCGCACGACAGGACGGTAACTCTTACTCAAAAGCACATAAGGGGCAGACTGGCAGAGTCGCTTATCTTTCTGAAAAATACCTACGGCTACGAAGATGACGGAAAGACCATCAAGATCTATCTTTCAAGGGAAGACGTGGCCAACCTGTCAAACATGACCACCTCAAATGCCATTCGCACACTTTCAACCTTTGCTCAGGAGGAAGTTATTTCCATTGACGGCCGGAAAATCCGCATCCTGGACCTGCACAAGCTTGAACGCATCAGCGACCTTGGATAAGCGATGAAGTGGCTTGGCTACATTTTGACGTACAGCCTTTTATGGCTACTTCACCTCCTACCCGAACGCGTATTATATTTTCTTTCGGATGTACTTTTCCTGCTTATGTACCGTGTAACAGGCTACCGAAAGAAAGTAGTATATGAAAACCTTCAAAACTCATTCCCCGAATACAGCGAGTCAGAAATCCGGAGCATAGCCAAAAAGTTTTACCACCACCTTTGTGATCTTTTTCTGGAGTCAGCTGTTTCCCATTTTTATACAGAGGCCCAGGCCCTTAAGAGAATGACTTACAAAAACCCGGAGGTGGTTAATGATATTTACAGCTCTGGAAAACAGATCATTGCGGTGCTGGGTCACTATGCAAACTGGGAATATCTCAACACCATAAGTCTTATCGGTCCATATCCCTTCATTGGAATTTACAAACCGCTTAACAATAAATACTTCGATAGGCTCACCCAACGAAACAGGTGTGCTTTTGGCGGTCAGGTAGTTCCCATGGATAAGATTAGCCGTAAACTTATTGAATATAAAAGCCGGGAAGAACAGGTGCTTACCCTTTTCCTTGCGGATCAGCGACCCATGTTTCACCAGATTCACTACTGGACCAAATTTCTGGGACAGGATACGCCCATGTTTCTGGGAACAGAAAAACTGGCGAAAAAACTGGATGCAGCTGTTGTATTTATCAAAATCAGGAAAAAATCAAGGGGAAGATATGAGGTGGAATTTGAATTAATTACTGAAAATCCACGGGAACTTGAACCCTTCGCCATTACGGAAGCGCATGTGAGAATCCTTGAAGATCTGATCAGGGAAGAACCCGCATACTGGCTTTGGTCCCACCGCAGGTGGAAGCACTCCTACGAAAGATATCTTGCCTTAAAAGAGGAAGGGAAAAAGGAAGGAAGACAGGCCGAAACCTGATGCAACTATATCTTCATCCTGGCACTATTTCCGGGTAAGAATAGGAATGAGCTCTTCTATTCCATTTTCAAAGGAAAATGAAGTCTCAATTTTTTGCCTGGCTTTTACGCCCATCTCCGTTCTCAGCGAAGGATCTGCTGCCAGTTCAAGAATCCATTCGGCCATTTGATCCACCCTGTTTAGATCACCAATATAGCCTGTAACACCATGCTCAATAACTTCGCCGGTTGAACCCAGGTCGAAGGTAATTACGGGCTTCCCACAGGCCATAGCCTCTATCAGGGCATTGCTAAAACCCTCGTACCTGGAGGGAAGAATAAAAATATCAAGAGAATTGAAAAAAGCCGGCATCTCTTCAACGAAACCCAGGAATTCAACACTGTCCTCCATGCCCAAATCTGCGACCTTCTTTTCAAGACTGCCCAGTTCCTTACCCGTACCGGCAATAAGCATTTTAAAACGATACTTGCTTTTTTCCAGGATCTTCATAAGATCCAGAAGGTGGGAATGACCCTTTTCCTCCGAAAGGCGGCCTGCACTTCCCAGAATAATCTCATTCTCGCCGGCACGATAAAGCGGAGCTGTCTCCTGGCTGTACATGGCCAGGTTTACACCATTGTAGAGGATGCTGATTTTATCCTCCGGGACCATCCTGCTATTATTGGCCAAAATGGTTCTTTTTACCTCAAGTGAATTGGCAATAATATGACTCACTACCTTTCTTAGAAGGTAGCGGTTTAAGAAGGTATTCCTGATTGGGATGGCACTTCCTCTCCTGTAAATAATATTTGGAACCCTGGCCTCCCTGGCTGCAATGCTGGCTGCCTTCATATCACTGGGCAGACTGGTCACCAGGGTGCCCACACCCTCCTTTTTGAAGATCCGGCTCAGCTTCAACACTCTTATGGGATTCAGAAAGCCCAGATTGGCAATGGGAAAATGATATCCCTTCACTCCTGTCTCCTTCATTTTTTGGGCAAAGGGACTTCCAGCTGAAGAAACGGACAGGACCTTGTATCCCCTCTTCGTAAGATAGGCCGCCACATCCACATGCCATTTTTCACCCCCACCCCAGTCGCTTGACAAATTAAAGAGACAGATAGTCTGCCTTTCACGTCGCTTTTGATCCCTGTATAAATCCCTCAGTTTCACATACTTCAGGAAAACCTCATGGGCTGAATTCACACTAATCACAAAGCCATAGTAGCCATCCATGAACCCCCTTTTCACAAGGTAATCCTTGATAAAACGCCACAGGGGATTTAACAAAATCTTATGCCATCGGGAGCGGATCCCATTCTTGAAATAAGCCTCGGATATAATTGTGGAATACCTGTTGATTTGCTCGATATGCTCCGAAACCGAGGAGTATGAATAATGCAATAAATCACCCTTCAGCTTTTTTTGCCTGGTCCCCTTCTTTAAAATAAAAATGTCGTGGGGATTCATTCCACCCCAGGCACCATTTCGGGAATCCCATAGCCTTAGCTTCCGATCGGGATACCAGCTGGTAGACCTGATCCACTTTCCACAATAAGAATTCAGTCGGTTGAACAGGTAGCCGTCGCAGGTCCAATCCTGCTTCACCTTTAAAATAGAGTTTCTAAGTTCCTCTGAAAGCGACTCATCGGCATCGAGGGAAAGAATATAGGGTGAGGATGCCTGCAGAATGGCCCAGTTC
Organism: uncultured Bacteroidota bacterium; assembly: GCA_963713725.1. Taxonomy (GTDB): domain Bacteria; phylum Bacteroidota; class Bacteroidia; order Bacteroidales. Next base: position 170,202 of record CAVQMZ010000021.1, on the reverse strand, counting down.
TTTTGCTCAATATGTCCAAAAAAGCGGTGCCTGATAAACTTTACCCTGAAGGTTTTACAGATTTCTTCAGTACGATCCGTCGAATAGCTGTCCACAACGACGATCTCGTCTGCCACACCCTTAAGCGATTTAAGACATCTTCCGATGTTCCTTTCTTCGTTATAGGTGATAATTACAGCTGATATTCTGACTTCCATCTTATTCCTGCAAATATACTCTTTTCACCCGCTCTGGTATGGAGGTAAGGATTTCATAGGGAATCGTACCCGCCATGCTTGCAACATCCCGAACCGACAGGTTCTTCCCAAATAGCTCAACCTCATCCCCCTCAGACACCTCCATACCTGTTACATCAAGCATGGTCATATCCATGCAAATATTACCAATGGTCGGAACCAGCCTTCCGGAGATCCATACCCTGCCATTGCCGTTTCCAAGCCTTCGGTCCATTCCATCGGCGTAACCCACCGGAATGGTTGCCACAATCAGGTCTGTTTCTGCGATTCCTGCCCTTGAGTAACCAATGGTTTCCCCTTTTTTCACCTTCCCGGTCTGGGAAACGGTACTCCTGTATGAGCTGGCGGGGATCAGACCCGGATTCAGTCCAATACCATGCAGACCAATCCCCAGTCTGACCATCTGATACTGGGCATACGGAAACCTTTCAATACCCGCCGAATTTAATATGTGCCGGTCAAAGGGGTAAGCCAGGACCTCTTCTAAAATCCCGGAAATCTGATCAAAGCGCCTGAATTGTTCCCGGCTGAATTCATCCTGCCCGGCTTCATCGCTGGCTGCCATATGAGAAAAAACCGAGCTCAGCCTGAAGGGGCCTTTTTCCAGCAGGGGAATGAGCTCAGCGATTCCTTCCTCCTGGAAGCCCAGCCGGTGCATACCTGTATCCAGCTTAATATGTATGGGATAGTTTTTAATCTCCCGGTAGTTTAGTATTTGTTTGAGGACCTGAATACCCCTCATATTATAGATCTCAGGTTCCAGGTTGAAATCGATCATTTGACCAAATCCGGAGGGATCGGGGTTTAGTACCATGATGGGCAGCCTGATCCCCGAATTGCGAAGCTCGATGCCCTCGTCTATAAAGGCAACCGCCAGATAATCCACCTGCTGATATTGCAGCATGTTGGCAATCTCTATATTGCCACTTCCATAGGATAGGGCCTTTACCATGACCATGATCTTCACATCTTCCTTCAGGAGAGCACGATAATGATTCAGGTTGGAGACCATGGCATCCAGGTCAATCTCCAAAAGAGTCTGATGGGTTTTTAACTGCAGTTCGGCAGCTATCCTTTCAAATCCAAAAAGTCTTGAGCCCTTGATTAATACCATGGAGTCTCGGAAACGGGTCCGGTCTATTCTTTTCAGAAATTCCTTGGTATCTGAATAAAACATGCTTTTTTTCGGGAAAAGGGCCTGATGCTTCATCATGGCCGGCCCAATCCCGATGAACAGGCTGATGCCCCTTGTTTCAGCCAGACCGGATATCTCCCGATATAAAGCCTCTTCTTCCATACCACTTTGAAAGAGATCGGAAAGAATCAGGATTTTTTCTTTGAACTGTCTCTGCTGATCAACCAGGTTAAGGGCAGCGGAGAGACCACCGATATCCGAATTATAAGCATCATTGATCAGCATGCAGTTATTAATTCCCCGCAGAATCTCCATGCGCATGGATACGGGTTCAAGACTTCCCATACGCTCCACTGCCACCTCACCGGGCAATCCGGCCTCCAGGGCAAAGGTAAAGGCATGCAGGGCATTTTCAATGGAAGCCTCATCGATGAAGGGCAGGAAAAACCGCAACTCTCCTCCCGGTGTAAGGGCCTTTATCCATCTACCCTCTGAGCCGGTCTCTGAACTAAGATAAGAGTATTGTCCATCCCCATCCAGGCTCCAGCCTATTTTTGTGGCAGAAAAGTTCTCCAGAAATGGCCCGACAGTAAGCTTATTTTTGCCCCTGTCCGATCTGTAAATGATCTTACTGCATGACCTGAAAAGATCAAGTTTTTCCTTTAGTTTCTGTTCGAAGCCTGAGAAATTTTCCTGGTGGGCAGTTCCAAGATTTGTAAATAAGCCCAGGTCAGGAGAGATTATTTTTTCCAGTCTTTTCATCTCCCCCGGAAGCGATATCCCTGCCTCAAAAAGGCCTATTTGATGGGCATCATCAAGCATCAGGACTGATAAGGGAACTCCCACCTGGCTGTTGAAACTTTTCGGACTCCTGTGAATATGAAAAGAGGGTGCAAGCAACTGATAAATCCACTCCTTTACGATGGTCTTGCCATTACTACCGGTAATAGCACCAACCAGCCCGGTAAAATCCCTTCTCCTGGCTGCGGCCAGGTCTTGTAAAGCAGACAGCGTATCTTCCACCTGGCAAAAGCCTGCCTCCGGAAAACGGGCAGCATCTCCTGGCTCACTTACAAGAAAAGCCCTGACACCCTCGCGGTAGAGTTGTTCAATATAGTGATGACCGTCGTGCCGCTCCCCTTTCAGGGCCACAAACATTGCTCCGGGTGAGGGCTGCAGATTTCTTGAGTCTATTGCGATGGACTCAATAGTTGCCTCGCCTGGGCCCGTGATGGTACCCTGCACAATCCGATTCACATCCCCTAATGTCCAGTCAGCTATCATGATGTACCTTTCCCGGCATTAGCCCTGTAATAACATACCCGGCAAAGGGGCTCATAAATATCGGTCTCCCCCAGCACAATCAATTTATCCTCTCCTGACAGACGGTGGGTATAATTTGCCAGAGATCCACATCTCACACAAATGGCATGTACCTTGGTCACGTATTCGGCAATGGAAAGTAGCTTGGGCATGGGACCAAAGGGTTTACCTCGGTAGTCCATATCAAGACCGGCCACAATTACCCGAATCCCTGCATCGGCAAGCTGGTTGCAAACACCCACCAGACCATCGTCAAAAAACTGGGCCTCGTCAATGCCTACCACCTCCACATCACTGGCAAGCAGGGGAATATTACTGGCTGAATCAACCGGGGTACTGTGAATGGAATTAGCATCATGCGAGACAACCTCCTCCACCGAATATCTGACCTCAATCCTGGGTTTGAATATCTCTACCTTTTGCTTGGCAATCTTTGCCCGCTTAAGCCTCCTGATCAGTTCTTCCGTTTTCCCTGAAAACATAGATCCCGAGATCACCTCTATCCAACCCTGTCCCCGGGATTTATCTACCGTGTTTTCTAGAAACATGATACACTATTGTATGAAGATTATCGTTAGTTTTGTAAGTATCAATTGAATAATAATACCCATCCCAAATGGAAATAAAGTACACCTTAGAAATACTCACTAAAGATATACAAGATATAGGAAAGTTGGTGGAGAACCTCCATAATTCTCCTGAAGGTTCAACCCTGGAACTGGACCTGGCCCTTTCCAAACTCAGAAATGTATATGATGTCCTTAGCGAAATCAAGGACGACATGTCCAGTCAAGCGCCACCCATTTCAACAGGCTGAAGCGCCAGGCGAGGCGCCCGCGCCCGCTCCTCCTGTTCAGCCCCAATCCAAGCAGGAACCGGAAGTGTGCCCGGCGAAGTTGTTGCTCCCCCCCGGAACCGGAAGCAGTCGTTCCCCCGCCTGAGCCGGAACCTGTTGCAGCCACACCTGAACGGAAGCTGTCGCTACCGCGCCTGAGCCGGAGCAGAAGCCTGTTCCCAGCCTGAACCGGAACCGGAACCGGAAGTTTTTGTAGAAAGCCCCGCAGGCTCTGGCACTATTGCTGAAAAATTTTCGGCTGAGTCCAGCATCAATGAAAATATGGCCGGAAACCGGGTGCAGGATAAAGATTCAAAATTGATGGGCCCTCCCATTGATAATATTGGAAGAAACATTGGCATCAACGACAGGTTTCTGATTATCCGGGAATTGTTTGATGGTGACTCTGACGGATTTGGACAGCTGATCAAAGATCTGGACAGCGCCGATGGTTTGCAGGATGCCAGTGAGCGCCTGAGTGCCCGCTTCAGTGAAAACCTCAACCATGAAGGTGTTGTTATACTCAGTTCTCTGCTTAAAAGGAGGTTCAGCCAAAGCTGATGTCAAAACTCACCCTTGTACCCACCCCTGTTGGAAACCTTGGAGATATCACCCTCAGGGCACTTGAGGTATTAAAGGAGGTGGATCTGGTCCTGTCTGAGGATACAAGGAAGACCGGAAATTTACTCAGGCATTTTCAGATATCCAAAGCCCTGAGGTCGCACCATAAATTTAATGAACACGGTACACTTGAGTCCCTGGTCCAACAACTTTCCTCCGGAACCACAATGGCCCTGGTTACTGATGCCGGAACCCCGGGAATTTCAGATCCGGGCTTCCTTTTGGTCAGGGCCTGTATAGAAAAAGGGATCCAGGTGGAAACCCTTCCTGGAGCAACCGCCTTTGTCCCGGCCCTGGTTAATTCCGGGATTCCCTGCGACCGCTTTGTCTTTGAGGGCTTTCTGCCTCCAAAAAAAGGAAGGAACAAACGTTTCACCCAGCTGGCAGAAGAAAAGCGGACCATGGTTTTCTACGAATCACCACACAGGCTCGAAAAGACCCTGAAACAAATGGCTGAATTTTTCGGCCCCGAGAGAAAGGCATCAGTCTCCCGCGAGATCTCCAAACTTCACGAAGAAAATGCAAGAGGAAGCCTTGAGGAACTTGCCACCCACTTTGGGGCAAAAGCAGTCAAAGGAGAAATTGTCATTGTAGTGGCCGGAGATGAAACTCATGACCGCAGCGGATCTAATAAGGTCTGACAGATCCCGAACCACTGATCCTGGTGGTAATCTGAGGATTGCCCCTGTAGTATACGTCACCCGAGCCGGTAATGGTAACATACAGGAGATCCACTGCATAGACAAATATCTTTCCCGAACCCGTAATGGTCGTATTGGCATCTGAGACCAGCATGTTAATTCCATCAATTTTTCCGGAAGCACTCAGGCTCAGGTCCGCACTTTCCGCATTACCTTCAAGCCCGATAAGACCTGAACCGCTTAACTTGGCATCCACTTCCAGGCCATCGAGAATCGTACCATATACTTTCCCGGAAGCGCTATGATTAATACTCACCTCAAGGGGATTAAAAATAAATCCGGCATCCAAGCGTACCCGATCCGGTCTGACTGATCTGTATATCATCAGGGTAGGAAGCAGTAAGATAAAGTTTTCCTGAACCGGAATTCCCCAGTGAAACCGACTTTGCAAAAACAGAGTCTATGGCAATCATGCCGGATCCTGAATTGTAGCATTCAAATTCTGCAGCCTCTGCCCTGTCGGCTGAGATTCTTCCTGAACCTGAATTTCGGATCTCATCAAGAACGGGAAGCGAAACATAAACAATTATGGGTGCAATCGAGCTTACGCAAGAATTACCCTCGGTTTGAATCACAAGGGTAGTCCCTGAAACATATATTTCGATCATTTGATGCAGATTTTCCTGGGCCTGAACCTCCACGCCAAAAGTATCAGCCATGGTTACCCTCACTTCAAAATTATCTGAAAAACTTACCCCGGTAAAATTGTCCCACTCTCGGGTCTGGTAAGTTACCGGACCATATCCCTGTATACAACCTCCGCTGAAATCGCATCCGTTAAGGGCGAGAATGGCAAGAACGGCAAGACCTGCTTTTATCCTTTTCATTTCGGCATATTTATATTATTCCTGACTCTTTACTAACAAAAAAGACAAGACTTTCCTCTAAAGGATGCATGCAGGGACAACAAAAAAAGTTTTTATGTTAAGCTTCATGTAAATAAAAGTCCATAGTGTTCAAATACGAACACTCCTGTTACGCATCCGATCAGAATTAATATATTTTAACACGGCTCGATAACAGCTGTATCTTTCTGTATTTCTGTCATTTACACATATTGGCATGTTATATGAATAATCTGGGCAAAGCAAACATCTAAAAAGCATGCCATGAAAACTACAAAAATATTTTTCACCTTTTTACTGGTCCTGCTCTGCACAGCCACAATGGCCCAGCAAAACTCCAAGCTCTTTGCAGCCGCAATATTCTCCCCTGAAATGAATCGTGTAGAAACCTGGGTGTATTTTGTCAACGACAGAAACAGTGATGAGGTTTTTGCCCAAATCAGCCTTCCGCACATTTCACATACCTTCTATACCGAATATGCAGAAATCTCTTATGATGAGGCCTTCGTCGAGACTGGTCCTTACATGGAAGACTGGATGAGCAATCCCTTTAAACTGAAGCTGGAGAGGAAGATCTCAGTCTTGAGCCATGGATGGCAAGGCCCTTCGAAGCAGAAGAATTCATCCCGCTTGAGGATTGGATGACAGATACCAACTGGTAAGTTAAAAAGGCGGGGGATCAAAGCCCGTATTCTGGCTCAGGTCCTTATTGGAAAGTTGCTCCTGGTTCATCTTGGATGCAAAGGTTGCCTGGGCATTGCCATTCTCATCATCTTCAACCATGGCCAGGTTATCGTCAAGGTCAACAAATTTGGCAAACTCTCTGACAAATTTCAGCTGCACATCATCGGTGGCACCATTCCTGTGTTTGGCCACAATTATCTCAGCCACACCCTTCAGGGAATTACCATCCTCATCCACATCCAGACCATAATATTCGGGGCGGTGAATAAAGATTACCAGGTCGGCGTCCTGTTCAATGGCACCCGATTCCCTCAGGTCGGAAAGCTGGGGGCGCTTGTTACCCGATCGCATTTCAACACTCCGGTTTAGCTGGGAGAGGGCAATGATGGGAATATCCAGCTCCTTGGCCACAGCTTTAAGCGATCTTGAAATATTACTAACTTCCTGCTCCCTGCTGCCCGAATCCTTGGAACCGGTCATCAGCTGCAGGTAGTCAATCACCACTGCCTGGATGTCATACTTCTGTTTAAGCCTCCGGGCTTTGGCCCTGAATTCAAAGATGGAAATGGCCGGGGTATCATCCACGTAAATGGGTGCCTTCTCCAGATCCTTAATCTTATATTCCAACTGCTCCCATTCATAATTCTCCAGTCTGCCGGTCCGGATTTTATCCGAAGGCAACTGGGTCTCTCCAATAATCAGCCGGTTAACCAGCTGGATGGAGGACATCTCCAGGGAAAAAAAGGCAACGGGGCGATTGTGCTCCACAGCCATATTCCTGGCCATGGAAAGTACGAAGGCGGTTTTACCCATGGAGGGCCTTGCTGCCAGGATGATAAGGTCTGATTTCTGCCAGCCTGATGTAAGCCTGTCAAGCCGCGAAAAACCGGAAGGGACCCCGCTCAGACTATCATCCCGCTTTCCAGCCTCTTCAATTTGCTCAATGGCCGTTTTCAGAAGGCTGTTGATCTTAACGGTCTCTTTCTTTATGTGCCCCTCGGCAATATTCAGTAATTCCCTTTCGGAGTAGTCAAGCAGATCATCCACATCACTGCTCTCATCAAAGGCCCTTTCCTGAATATCCGATGAAACCCGGATGAGTTCACGCTGAATATATTTCTGGGCCACAATCCTGGCATGGTACTCAAGGTGAGCTGCTGAGCCTACCCTGGAAGTGAGCTGGGCAATATAGACAGCACCGCCCACTGCTTCCAGCTTCTCTTTACGGCGAAGCTCCTCGGTCATGGTCAGCAGGTCAATGGGTTTTTCCTGTGTGGACAGGTCCCTTGCTGTGGCATAGATCTCCTGGTGGGCCTCCTTATAAAAACTGTGCGACTCCAGGATATCAAGTACGGAAAGGATGGCATCCTTTTCCAGCATGATGGCACCCAGTACGGCCTCCTCCAGATCCAGGGCCTGGGGTGGTATTTTACCGTAATCAAGTGCTACAGCCGGATTTTTCTTAGGGTAGGGGGTATACTGTTTTGCCATTTGAATCATTTCATTTCGGGGCGGTAAAGGTAAGAAACCAAAGGTGCCCCAAAGGGTATTTCTCCCTCCCACTTATAAACAGCCCTGCTATAGTTTTAATTAACAAATGTTGAAAAATGATTTATCTTTAACAACCATGATACTCCCATCCCCTGCCAAGATTAACATAGGCCTGCAAATCATCGGACGGCGTCCCGATGGCTTTCATGATCTTCAATCCCTTATGTACCCGGTTGGGCTCAGTGATATTATTGAAATCAGAGAGGCAGGCCCGGGTGAAAAAGCCCTGAATTTCTCTCAGAGTGGCATCCCTGTAGATGAGGGAAGCGGGAAAAATCTTTGTGAAAAAGCCCATGAACTTTTCACTGCTCAGCGGGAACTTCCTCCACTGGAACTTCACCTGCACAAGCAGATTCCTATCGGGGCAGGACTGGGAGGCGGATCATCCAATGCTACCCAGGTCCTGAAGGGATTAAATCAATTGACTCGTTCCCCATTTTCACCTGAAGTCCTTCATAACATGGCGGCTGAGCTGGGAAGCGACTGTCCCTTCTTTCTCCATGACCGGGCCATGATGATGGAGGGTCGTGGAGAAATACTCACTTCCTCGACCGTGAGCCTTAAGGGTTTATGGCTGGTACTGCTATTCCCGGATATTCACATATCCACCCCGGAAGCCTACTCAGGTGTGGTGCCTGAGCTGCCCGAGCTGCATCTGAAGGAAGTGCTCAATAATCCCATTGAAAAATGGAAAGTTTCAGTAAAAAACGACTTTGAAAAGGGCATTTTCATCAAATATCCCCAACTGGCCAGGATTAAGGAGGAACTCTATGCTGCCGGAGCACTTTACGCCTCACTCAGCGGCAGCGGATCCTCCCTCTATGGAATTTTTCCGGAAAAGCCTGCTCTGTCCGCTTTCCTTTCCCCCTTCATCATCTGGGAAGGCGGGGCCTGACTTATTCAAACTCCACCAGGAGGTAGGATTTGGACACATGCTCTCCCTCCTTCACATTGATCTTTTTTATGATGGCATTGTGCGGGGCCTTGATCTCATTTCGCATTTTCATGGCTTCCAGGATTAACATGGATTCACCAGCCGTCACCTCATCCCCCACCGAAACCATTACCTTCTGAATGGTTCCGGGAATCACAGCCAGCACCTTATTCTGATCCGGCTGGGTCCAGCGGGGCCGGTTCTTAAACTTGGCCGTAAGCTTTGTGGTGTAAAGGGCTCCTCCAATCTCCAGCTCCTCCATGGGAGATCCGGATTTTGCCATTTCCTGATTCGCCTTTTCTTGCTTTCTCATATGCACTTACTAAAATGGTGGAATTCCGTGTTTCTTTGCAGGCATGCCCACACTCTTTTCTCCTGAAACCTCCAGGGCATGAAGCAGCGACTTCCTGGTTTCGTCGGGTTCAATAACCGAATCGATGAAACCTTTGGCGGCGGCCACGTAGGGATTTGCAAATTTCTCCTTGTACTCCTGCACCTTTTGAGCCCGCATGGCATCGGGATCCTCGGCACTTGCAATTTCCTTACGGAAAATGATATTGGCTGCACCTTCCGGACCCATAACAGCCACTTCAGCATCCGGCCAGGCAAACACAAAGTCAGCCCTCAGGTGCCTGGAATTCATGGCAATATATCCGCCGCCATAGGCCTTTCGCAGGATCAGGGTAATTTTGGGAACAGTGGCTTCGCTGTAAGCATAAAGCACCTTGGCTCCGTGCCTGATCACCCCCGCATGCTCCTGGTCAACACCGGGAAGATAGCCCGGAAGATCCACCAGGGTAATGATGGGAATATTAAAAGCATCGCAGTAACGAATGAATCTGCCTGCCTTACAGGAAGAGTCCACATCCAGCACACCGGCAAGCACCAGGGGCTGGTTGGCTACAAAACCTACCGTACGACCATTCATCGTACCGAAACCAATTACCATGTTTGCCGCCCAGCTTTCCTGTACCTCAATAAAATCAGATCCATCGGTCACACGACCTGATCACATTCCTGATATCATAAGGCTGCCGCTTATCGTTGGGAACTACTTCCGAAATATCGTACTTTTTAAGGGGCTCCCTTCTTTTCTTTCCTTGGGGGATTATCCGTATTGGACCAGGGAAGATAAGATAGCAGTGATTTAATCTGGTCGAAACAGGCATCCTCTGTTTCTGAAAAGAAATGGGCATTCCCCGTGGTTTCACTGTGAACCCTTGCTCCGCCCAGTTCCTCCATTGAAATATCTTCGCCAAGTACGGTTTTGATGACTTCAGGACCGGTAATAAACATCTTGGAGATCTTATCAACCACAAAAACAAAGTCGGTCAGGGCCGGAGAATAAACAGCTCCCCCGGCACATGGACCAAGAATTACAGAAATCTGCGGAATTACACCCGAAGCCAGGGTATTCCGAAAGAAGATCTCCCCATAACCTGCAAGGGAATTTACACCTTCCTGGATCCGGGCACCACCCGAATCATTAATCCCGATCAGGGGCATGCGCATTTTCAGCGAATGGTCCATTATTTTTGTAATCTTCCGGGCATGCATACTTCCGAGAGATCCCCCGGCCACAGTAAAATCCTGGGCAAAAACACAGACCGGCCTTCCGCCTACTGTCCCTGTTCCGGTGATCACTCCGTCTCCGTGGAGGATCTTCTGCTCCATTCCGAAATCGCGTGCTTCATGCTCCACAAAAAGATCATATTCATTGAAGGAATCCTCATCCAGGAGTTTCAAAATCCTTTCCCTGGCTGTCATTTTTCCCATGGCAACCTGCTTCTGGATGGCCTTCTCACCACCCCCCTGGAGGACTTCCTCCCGTTTCTTGATTAATTCCTGAACCTTTTTATTAGCGGCCATATTAAACGGTATTGATTTAAGGGTACAATCTTACGAAAAACTGAACGCCAAAAAAAACTGTTATAGAAAATTAACTAGCGGGGAGCAAGACGGAAAAGATAGATGGCCACAAAAAAGAAAAAAACATTGGGCAACCACACCGCGGCCATCACGGGTAAAAGTCCTCCAATGGCAAACTGTTTGGAAAATTGTGAAAAGAGGATGTAGCTAAAGCTGATTACCACTCCTATGGCAATTTGTAATCCGATCCCACCCCTCATCTTTCGGGACGAAACAGCCACCCCGATCAGGGTAAGAATAAAAAGGGAAAAGGGAAAGGCAACCCGGTTATGACGTTCAATCTGGTAGGCTTTTACATTGGTCTCCCCCTGCATAAGCTGCTTATCAATAAAATCATCCAGTTCTTTGAGACTCATGGTCTCAGTGATGGTCAGCCGCATCTTAAAATCGTCAGGGTGAATGGCCAGGGTAGTATCCATAATCTTGCCCTCTTCTATGGTCTCATTCAGGCCATCAATGGTACGAATGTAATAGCGCCTTGCCTCCCATTTATTCACAGCAGTATCCCACCTGATCTGGTCAGCAAACATCTTTGACACCAGTTCGCCATCTTCAAATTTCTCTATGGTAAAGTTATACCCCACTTTGGAAACATTGCTGTAATTCTGGAGGTAGATATATATCCCGGGTTCAATCTGCCTGTGGAAATCCTTGGTCTTAAATTTAACAGGCCCCTTTTTCACATACTTCTCCTCGAAATCAAGTTTAATCTTATTGGCCCCCGGAATTACCTGGTCGCTCAGGTAAAAAGCCAGGGCTCCGATCACCGTGGCAGAAATCAGGTAGGGAACCAGGAAGCGCCTGAAACTCATACCGCTGCTCAGGATGGCTATAATCTCCGTATTGTAGGCCATCCTGGAGGTGAAATAGATCACCGCAATAAACGCAAAGAGGGAGCTGAACAGAACCCCGAAATAGGGAACAAAATTGAGATAGTAGTCAAAAACAATTTCATGAAGGCTTGCACCGCTTTCAATAAAATCGTCAATCTTCTCCGAAAGGTCGAAAATTACGACAATGGATAGAATCAATATGATGGACAGAAAAAAAGTACTGAGGAATTTCTGGATCACATAGAGATCCAGAATCTTCAGCCCAAGTTTTCTTATAATCTTGTACTTAAGGCTGGTATCATCTTTGCTTTCCATGTGCTGAAAGTGCCGTTTTTAATCTCTTTGAATGCGCTCCGGACCAGCCAGAGGTAAAATGAAAGATTATGAATACTTGCAATTTGTGCCCCAAGCATTTCGCCTGAGATAATTAAATGACGGAGATAGGCCCTTGAATATTGCGTGTCAGCAAAACAGTGCCCGTCCGGATCCACAGGTGAATGATCCTCCATCCACTTCCGGTTCCTTATATTGATGATCCCTTTTGCAGTGAATAACATCCCGTTTCGCCCATTCCGTGTAGGCATTACGCAATCGAACATATCCACACCCAGAGCAATGGCCTCCAGGATATTTACAGGGGTACCCACCCCCATGAGGTAGCGGGGCTTATCTTCCGGTAAAATGGCATTCACCACCTCGATCATGGCATACATGTCCTCCGCAGGTTCTCCCACGGAAAGTCCTCCAATGGCATTGCCGACAGCACCCTGTTCAGCAATAAAATGAGCGGACTCCTTTCTGAGTTCCGGAAAAACGCTTCCCTGTACGATGGGGAAGAAGGCCTGGCTGTGTCCGTAGGCGGGTTCTGTTTCGTGAAATTGCTTAAGTCCCCTTTCAAGCCAGCGATGCGTCAGACCCAGGGAGTTCCTGGCATACTTTTCATCACAGGGCCAGGGTGTACATTCATCAAAGGCCATCATGATATCTGCACCGATGACCCTTTGAATATCCACCACCGATTCAGGGGTAAAGAGATGTTTGGACCCGTCGATGTGGGAGTTAAAATAAGCCCCCTCCTCCTTCAATTTCCGCTGAGCTGCCAGGGAAAATACCTGGTAGCCGCCACTGTCGGTTAAAATAGACCTGTCCCAGTTCATAAAACGATGCAAACCCCCGGCACCTTTCAACACATCCAGGCCGGGACGAAGATACAGATGATAGGTGTTCCCGAGAATAATGGAAGCATTCACCTCTTCCGACAACTCCCTTTGATGAACACCCTTTACGCTCCCTGCTGTTCCAACCGGCATAAAAACAGGCGTTTGGATCTCGGAATGATCTGTTTTAAGGATGCCGGCCCTGGCCATTGATCCCGGATCGCTATGTAAGATATTAAACTCCATTGTACATATGATGCGCCAAAGATAAGCAATTGTTGAAAATCAACTTTTTCTTTTCGGCCCGGGCCACCTATTTTTGCAGGGCATGGATTTTAAGTTGATGTATGATAGTATCGGGATCCCCGAAAGGATTCTGCTGGGGCTGTTTCTTATTAGCCTCCTTGTACAGTGCTACTACTATCTTGGGATCTATATCAAACTGCCCCGCCACAAACCCGGAAAAAGAAAAAGCAGCACCAAAGGGGTTTCGGTGGTGATCTGTGCCAAGAATGAAGCAGAGAACCTTGAAAAGTTCCTCCCGCTGATTCTGGAGCAAAAATATCCGAAATTTGAAGTGGTAGTGGTCAATGACTGTTCCACCGACCACACCGAAGAGCTCTTATCTGAGATGAAGGTGAGGTATGATAAGCTCCGCTTTACCAACATCCCCCTGAATGAAAAATTTGCCCATGGTAAAAAGCTGGCCCTCACCGTGGGATTAAAAGCGGCTGAATATGATTATGTCCTGCTTACCGATGCGGATTGCTATCCGTCCAGTGAAATGTGGCTGCAAAACATGGCCGGAAACCTGGGTAGCGGAAAGGACTTTGTCCTGGCTTATGGAAGCTATGAAAGACGAAGGGGCTTTCTCAACATACTTATTCGTTATGAAACGGTCTTCACAGCCCTGCAATATCTTTCCTTTGCCCTGAAGGGAAAGCCTTATATGGGTGTGGGAAGAAACCTGGCCTATCGTAAAGACCTCTTTTTCAATAACAAGGGTTTTGCCGGGCATTATCACGTGGCTTCAGGCGACGATGATCTGTTTGTGAATCAGCATGCGGACAAAGAAAATACCGCTGTGGAAATTGAAGCCGATAGTTTTACCATTTCCATTCCCAAGCAGGGCCTCGCAGCCTGGATCAGGCAAAAAAAACGCCACCTTCTTGCGGGCAAACTATACAGGGGAGGTTCCCGTTTCCGACTTGGCCTTGAAATCATTAGCCGTTTCCTGCTCTATTCTTCCTTCATTACCCTGATGCTTGTTTCCTCCCTTATACTACCCCTGGCAATCATCTTCACCCTCTTTACCCTCATCCGTATGTCCGTTTTCAAAATGGCAATGACGCGTTTGAATGAAAAGTATTTATTGCTACCTTCGCTGCTTCTTGATTTGGTATTGCCACTCATCCTGGGAGTCATCTGGATCAGCAACTTATTTATAACTAAAAATCAATCATGGAAGTAACTTCCAATCTTTCGCTGAAAGCACAGCAGGATATGGAACTGGTGGTAAAAGCCAGGAAAGGGGATCAGCTTGCTTATGGCGAACTTCTTGGTCGCTACAGGGATGCGATTTACTTCATGCTTCTTAAAATGGTGAACAGCCCCATTGACGCAGAGGACCTGACCATTGAAGCTTTCGGTAAAGCCTTTAAAAATATCGATCAGTATACACCCAATTACGCTTTCTCAACCTGGCTCTTCAAAATTGCCACCAATAATTGCATTGACTTTATTCGTAAGAAGCGGGCCAACCATGTTTCCCTGGACCAGACCCTTGACGGAGAGGACTCACTATTACCATCTGCAATGATCCAGGCTGACACGCTCGATCCAGAATCTTCAATGATTAACAAGCAGAAGATCAAGCACATGCGAAATGTGGTTTCCAAACTCAAACCCCGCTACAGGCAACTGGTTGAGCTGCGCTATTTTAAGGAGTACTCCTACGATGAGATTGCAGTAGAACTGGACATTCCCATTGGCACAGTAAAAGCACAACTATTCCGGGCCCGTGAATTACTTTTAAACATTCTCAGCCGTTCAATGGAGAAACCCTGATCCATGGAACTCATCCGAAAATACTTTCCCACCCTCACCGGCACCCAGGAAAGACAATTCCGGAAACTTACTGAAATAATCCCCGACCTGAATCAGAAGGTCAATATCATTTCCAGGAAAGACATCGATCACCTGGAAGAGAAACATATATTGCATTCCCTGGCCATTGCCAAAGCTTTTTCCTTTGCCCCCGGACAAAGGGTCATCGATGTGGGAACGGGTGGAGGTTTTCCAGGGATTCCCCTGGCCATACTATTTCCGGAAAGCACTTTTATCCTTGTGGATTCCATCGGTAAAAAGATCGACATGGTAAAGGAGATTGCTGCAAGCCTGGAATTAAAAAATGTAAGCGCCTATCAGCAGCGAGCCGAGAAGCTTGGTCAGAAAGCGGACTTCGTAGTCTCCAGGGCAGTAACGGCCTTCCCTAAGCTATATCAGTGGACCAGACCCTTAATCAAAGCACCCCGGGATAGGAAAAGCGGGGGATTAATTGCACTGAAGGGAGGAGACCTGGAAGATGAATTGAGCTCTTTCCGGAAAAGAGTCGTCCTTTTTCCCATATCCGGGTACTTCGAAGAGTCGTTTTTTTCAACAAAAACGATTGTTTATTTAAATAAATGACTACTTTTGCACCCTCAAAACACGATTGTTATGAAGAGGACATTTCAGCCATCAAACAGAAAAAGGAAGAACAAACACGGGTTTAAAGAGCGCATGGCAACAGCCAGTGGTCGCGGTGTCATTGCGGCACGCAGAAAAAAAGGCCGTAAGAAACTGACCGTTTCTGATGAGCCAAGACACAAAGTATAGAGCTTCCATATATAAGCGAATAGATCAGATAACTGACCGGATTCCGGTTGGTTATTTTTTTGCCCTTACTTTTGATCAGATTTTGTATTTTGCCAACTATTTCCCAAGCGGCACCTATGGCAAAAAAACATTCCCATAAAAAAAGCAACTACTCCCTGCAGTTTCTCCTCCCCCGGAGGGAAGAAAAAAATAGCAGTCCACCTCCCCTTCGGGCGCTGATTGAGAAGCTGAATAGCGAGGAGATCATTCACTGGGATCAAAGCTCCGACATTCAGAACGGCTATGTAGTAGTCCTGGAGTCCTTTCGACCTGAAAGCCAGATTCACCCGGGTGAATTTACCCAGCTGACACTTCCGGAAGCAAATTCAGAAAAAGTTTATTGGAATTTTACCTTCAATGGGAAAAAGGATAGCGGTCCGGGAGGCTTAATTCTCCCTTCGGATGTGATGCGCTACCTGACTTCAGTTTTTGCTGGAAAGGAGATACCCAAAACGGGTGTGATCCGCCTGATCCTTGAAAAACTTGGCTTCAGCCGGAAAGAACTGTCCATCAACCAGGAGCCACCTTTTAAGAGCCGTTAAAAAAAGAAACTTCCTTCTCAAAGAGCGTATCAGGCTCAATCTCACATGGAATACAAGCCAGGCCCTTAATGAAGCACGGATCCCGGAGCTGAAAAATCTATTCTTCACCAGGGAAAATCCCCTCTTCAGGCTGGCCTTTTTCGGCATCGCACTGGCCATTTTCCTCATCCTTCCCATACTCAGCACCGATGCAGGTCTTTCGGGTGATGATGAAAAACACTACCAACACGCTGCAAAGGTTTTCCGGTATTTTACCGAGGACGACCCGGCAGCTCTGAATGATCCCAAGTATAAACTGAATTTTTACGGTCAGTCCTTTGACTTTTTTACCTACCTGATGATTCGCCTCTTTGGCCTCCAGGATAATGCCTATGAGGCCAGGCATGTTATGATCGCATTTTCGGGAGCGGCAGCCATCCTTTTTACGGGGCTTCTGGCAAGGTTATTTTCGGGCTATGCAGGAGGTCTGCTGGCCATGATCCTGATCTTTCTTTCTCCCAGGTTCCTGGGCCATTCTTTCAATAACCCCATGGACATCCCCTTTGCCCTTGGGAATATTTTTGCCCTTTATCACATGGTCCTCTTCCTGAAAAAACTCCCCAGGATCAGTATCCGCTCAGCCATATGGATCGCGGTGGGGATTGGGCTGGCAAATGGCATACGCATCGGGGGACTGCTCCTGGTTCCCTACCTTTTTATGTTTGCAGGTCTCTACCTGCTGCTCCACAAATGGCCCTGGAAATTTTTCTCGAAGGAATGGTGGAGATTTGCCCTTCGTGGACTACTGTACCCTTCTGGCCATTTCCCTGGGCGGGTATTTTTTAAGCCTGCTTACCTGGCCCTATGCCCTGCAGGACATCATCAACCATCCCATTAAGGCCTTTAAGGTCATGTCCGACATCCAGGTTTCAATCCGGGTACTTTACGATGGCACCATTCAATGGTCGGACAACCTCCCCTGGCATTACATTCCAAAGAACATGATTAATACCATTCCGGCGCTGATTCTGCTGGGAGGCCTTGCATCCCTGTTCACCTGGTATGCAGACCGGAAAAAAGGTAATGGATTTTTCTATTTCATGTTCTGGTTCACCCTGCTCTTCCCCATCATTTTTATTATCTACAGGGAATCCAATGTTTACGGTGGCTGGCGGCATATGCTCTTTGTCTATCCGTCTATGGTGGCCCTCTCGGCCATGGCCCTCAGTAGTTTGTTAGAAAAAGTAAATAATAAGAGCCTGAGATACGCGCTTTTAGCTCTGGCGGCGCTTGCCTTATTCCATCCCACCAGGCACATCATCCGAAACCATCCAAATACCTACATCTATTTCAATGAGCTTTCGGGTGGGGTAAACAAAACCGCCGGGACCTTCGAAACCGATTACTATACCAACTCCCTGAGACCCGCATCCGATCACTTTATTGGGGCCATCCTTCCTCAGCTTGAAGGCACAAAGGAAAATCCCATCAGGGTGGTGAGCAATTTTAACATCAACTATTACTTCCGGGAGCACAGAGACCAGGTGCAAACCCTTTACAGCAGGTATTACGACAGGGGCAAGTACGACTGGGACTATGCCATCCTTTACTGTAACTATCTCCACCCCTCCCAGCTAAGGAACGGCCTGTGGCCTCCCAAAAATACCATCCACGAAGTAAAGGTGGATACTGTGGTTGTGGCTGCCATTGTTGAAAGGAAGAACCGGGACGATTTTCTGGGTTCGCAAATGCTGGCCCAGGCCATGGCAGAGCAGAATCAGGACAAACTGAACCAGGCACTCCTTTCCCTGCTAGAGTGCCGTGGAATACGATCCACACAACGAAATCGCCCTTCTGGAACTGGGGAATGCATACTCCGCCTTTCTGCAATTCACCCAGGCAAGAAACACCATGGATAGCCTGCTGACAATCTATCCGGATTACGATAAAGCCCTGAATATAAAAGGATACTCCTATTTGATTGAAGCCGAATATACCCGGAATGTGGCCCTGCTTGACGAAGCCATCAGGATCATTAACCTTGCCATTAGTTCCAATTACAAGTTTTATTCAGGCTATTACAACCTGGGGCTCTGTTATGCCCAGAAGGATGACCGGGATAATGCTGAGTTCAACTTTAAACAGGCCATAAGGTACAACTCCAGGTTTAAGCAGGCCTACCTTAAACTGGCCGACCTTTACGAGCATTACGGAGAAGCAGACCGGGCCCGGGATGTGAGAGCAAGCGCCAATACATTACCGGGCTAAAGCTGTATACATGAGAATAGCCATTATAGGAGCCGGACCAGCCGGAATGACAGCAGCTTACCAGCTTTCAAAAGAGCTTGGGAAACGTGTTTCATCCATTGATGTATACGAAAAAAGCGATGATGTGGGTGGACTCTCCAAATCCATCAAGCTTTGGGAGCAAAGACTTGACCTGGGCCCCCACCGTTTTTTCAGTCATGATACCAGCATCAATGAACTCTGGCTGGAGGTGGTGAAGGATGAATATGAAATTGTGGACCGACAAACCCGTATTTATTATAAAAAGCGCTTCTTTGACTATCCCATCAAGGCATTAAATGCCCTGAGCGGACTTGGCATTTTTGAGGCTGCCAGATGCGTCCTCAGCTACATGGGTGCCCGGATTTCACCACCAAAAGACAAGTCCAGTTTCCAGGGCTGGGTGATCAGCCGATTTGGAAAAAGGCTTTTTACCATCTTCTTTAAGACCTATTCTGAACGTCTCTGGGGGATTTCCTGCACCGAACTGGATGCGGATTTCGCCTCTCAACGCATAAAAAAACTCTCCCTTTTTGAGGCCATCAAAAATGCCCTGATTACCCGGCAAGGGTAATAAGCATGCAACCCTGGTGGATCAGTTTGCTTACCCCATCGGTGGCACAGGCAGGGTATATGAAGCCATGCAAAGCGAAATTGAGTCAAGGGGAGGCCGGGTTAAAACAGGCACCGGAGTTGAAAAAATCATCACCCGCAAGGGAAGTGTAAAATCCATTCTGCTGGAAAGTGGGGAGGAGATGGAGTATGACCAGATTATTTCCACCATGCCCCTCACCCAGATGGTGGAAAGGCTTCCCGAAGTACCCTCAGGCATCCTGGAGCAGGCCCGAAAGCTGAAATTCAGAAATACCATCCTGGTTTACCTGAAAGTGGACCGGCCCGATTTGTTTAGCGATCAATGGCTCTACATCCATGACCAGTCAGTAAGTTTCGGCCGGGTCACCAATTTCCGGAACTGGATCCCCTCGGTTTATGGGGATTCAAAATCATCTGTTCTCTGCATGGAATACTGGTGCAATTTTGAGGATGAACTCTGGTCCCTGGAATGAAGACCAGCTTATATCCATTGCAAAAAAAGAAATTGTCACGGCGGGACTGGTCCCTGCAGGTGAGCAGATGGAGGGAAAACTGATCAGGTTGCCCCGTTGCTACCCCATTTATTTCCGTGGATACAGGGAGGCCCTGGCACCTGTACAGGATTATCTGAGCAGTATTTCGGGGCTGCATGTAATCGGCCGCTATGGCGCCTATAAATACAACAACCAGGATCACAGCATACTCATGGGTATGCGGGCTGCTGAAAATATTAGCCGGAATGCAGGTCACGACCTCTGGGAAATCAACACAGACTACGAAGTATACCAGGAATCCTCGGTCATTACAAAAACCGGGCTTGTAAAAAACCCGGGCTGATATTTGGCGAATAAATCTTACATTTGAAACAAAGCTTCGGAATGGATTTTTTAAAGTTTCTCATCAGTAAAACATTTTTCAGACAACTAGCTCTGGCTCTGTCTATTGCCCTGATTCTCCTGCTTGCCACCCTGGTGTGGTTAAAGGTTTATACCCATCATGGACAGGCCATCCGTGTCCCCGATCTTGCAGGACTGACAGTGGAAGAAGTAGGTGATGTGATTGCTTCCAGGCAACTGAGGTTTGAGGTTGTGGATTCGGTATACTCCCAGGAGATGCCCAGGGGGACAGTAATCAAGCAAAATCCCAAAGCCTCTTCAATAGTGAAAAAGAACCGAAGGGTTTTTCTGACCATGAATGCGGTGAATCCGGAAATGATATCCATGCCCAGGCTTGTGGGGCTTTCCATCCGGCAGGCAAGGCTTGCCCTTCAGAATGCCGGTTTAACACTGGGGGAAATACAGTACCGCCCCGATTATGCCATTAACAATGTACTGCAACAAATGCATGCAGACTCCGTTATAACTGAGGGAACCTCCATCAGAAGGGGCGATGTAATCGACCTGGTACTGGGGATGGGTTTGAGTTCGAAAACCACCCGGGTACCTGATTTGATTGGACTTGGATTTGAGGCTGCCGGTGAGATTATTGCAGACTACTACCTGAATACAGGTGCAGTCACATATGGCGATTCAATACTCAATGAAGAGGATAGTGCAACGGCCTTTATCTGGAGACAATATCCTGAATTTGATGAATTCGGGAGGCTGAATATGGGCATGGAGGTGGACATATGGCTGACATTGGATTCTAGCCTTCTGCCTGTGGCCGACACCCTCATTATGGAAGAGGATATTGAAGAATTGCATGAATAGAACAGTATGTTTTTTAGCGGGCTTCCTGGCACTCCTGTTTGCTGCAAATGGAGCATATGCACAGGAAGTTATTACACCACTTGCGGGTAATCCTGCTGCCGAGGCCTATTACAAATCCAGCCGGAAAATTTCACAAACAGCCACAGCTGACACACTCGAGCTGCCTTTTTTTGACGACTTTTCCGCCACCTTCATCCAGCCCGACCCTTCCCTTTGGACGGATGCAGATGCCTTTGTCAACAACACCTATTGCATAGAACCGGTCTCCATAGGCGTGGCAACTCTGGATGCCATCGACTACCGCGGAAGTATATATGCCGGCAGTGCTACTGAGCCCAACAGCTCGCCTGCCGACCATCTTACTTCGGGTTTCTTTAATCTGAATTTCCTGGCTTCCGACAGCCTCTACTTTAGTTTTCTTTACCAGCCCGGCGGACTTGGAGACCTTCCCGAGGCCCAGGATTCCCTGCTGGTGGATTTTTACTCCCCGGCCGATACTGCATGGATAAATGTATGGGCCATACCCGGTACCGAAGAGCTTCAGCCTTTTAAAACCGTGATGATCCCCATTACCCAGGAGCGCTTCCTGACCAGTGGATTCAGGTTCAGATTCAGAAACCGGATCAGCCTCCCCAGGGACCAGGCCTTCGAGGATAAGAGGGCCAATGTGGACCACTGGCATTTGGATTACATCCGCCTGGACAGGTTCAGGTTTGCTGCTGACACCATCCTGCGCGATGTGGCCTTCAGCACAGGAATCCCCTCCGTACTTATAAACCTCACCTCCCTGCCCTGGTCACACTTCGAAGATGCACGGGAACAGGTCTTTGATCAAAAAGTGCAGGTGAGATACACAAACAACGATTCCATCTCCAGGAATGTAACCCGTGCCCTGGTGCTTGAAGAGCCCCTTTATGGTGAGAGTTATCAACCAGGTGTGCCCACAGCCCAGGACCTTCCAGCTTTTAGCGACACCCTGGTGGAGTTCGATTATTTTTACCCGCTTAATACCACCCGAGGCGACTCTGCCCTTGTGCGAATCAAGGCATCCCTTCGAACCGACGACATTGATCCCAAGGTAAACGATACGGTCTTTTACGACCAGCTCTTCAAAGACTACTACTCATACGATGATGGCAGTCCGGAAGCCGGTTATGGCCTCAGGGGACAGGGCACGAAGAACAGCAGTGTGGCCCTGAAATTCTTTTCTTACAAGCCCGACAGAATAGGTGGGGTGGATATTAGTTTCAACCAGCTGAAAGACTCCCTGAATGAGACCTACTATTTCAAACTGATAGTCTGGAGCGACAATGGAGGTTTGCCCGGTTCGATTATTTTTGAAGATGAAAAGGATCTCACTCCGGACTATTCAAGCCACTTCCCGGGATTTGTCCGCTATTATTTCTCCGAGCCGGTGGACGTGGATGGAGGCTTTTATGTGGGCTGGAGGCAGTACAACCAGTACATGCTGAATGTGGGGCTCGATCTGAACAACCGTCCCTCACCCCATGTTTTGTTTTACAATTACCAGGGATTCTGGGAAGAGTCCAGTGCCCCGGGCGTCATCCTGATGAGGCCTTTCATCTATGACGAAACGGTGGATAGCAGGGCGCCTGAATCTGCCCCGCAATCCTTACTTCTCTATCCCAATCCAGCCTCCGACCTGGTATATATCAGTCTCCCCGAGGAGGGCAGAGAGGACAGTTACCGGGCAGAGCTCTATGATGCTTCGGGCAGACTGGCTCTTCAGCAGCAGGTCCGTGACAGCCAGCTGAATGTAAGCGGACTCCCCACGGGCCTGTACTTTATAAAACTGCATGGTCCCCATAAGGTCTATCACTCCAAAATTCTCATTAACAGATAGCTATGAGTTTTCCCGAACTTGAAAACGAAAACAACGAATTATTCGAGCACTTCAGGTTCACTTCCGACCCGGGGCAGACCGTTTTGAGGATTGACAAATTCCTGTCCAACCGACTGGAAAGCACTTCCCGTAACCGGATACAGTCCGCCGCCAAAGCCGGGAACATCCTGGTGAATGATCTTCCTGTGAAACCCAACTATAAAGTTAAACCAGGGGATGTCATCAGCATCGTACTGCCTCACCCTCCCCGGAAAATCGAGTTGATCCCGGAGAATATCCCTCTGACCATTGCCCATGAGGACCAGGACATCATTGTGGTCAATAAACCCGCTGGCCTGGTTGTCCACCCCGGTTACGGAAATTATTCAGGAACCCTGGTCAATGCCCTCATGTATCACCTGCAAAACAATGAGCTTTTCAACAGCGGAGAAGAGCGACCGGGTCTGGTTCACCGGATCGATAAAAACACCTCAGGACTGCTGGTGGTGGCAAAAAACGAGATCGCACTGAATAAACTGGCCCTTCAGTTTTTCAATAAAACATCGACCCGCACATACCATGCCCTGGTTTGGGGAGATATGAAAGAGGATGCCGGTACCATTACCGGCAATCTGGGCCGTAATCCGAAAAACCGGAAGCAGATGATGGTATTCCCGGATGGGGATTATGGGAAAGTGGCCATTACCCATTACAGGGTCCTGGAACGCCTGGGCTATGTAAACCTTGTGGAATGTCGCCTGGAGACCGGAAGGACCCATCAGATCAGGGCTCATTTCCAGTATATTGGTCATCCCCTTTTTAATGATCCTGAGTATGGCGGAGCCGCCATCCTCAGAGGAACAACCTTTACCAAGTATAAGCAGTTTGTTCAAAACTGTTTTAACCTGATACCCGGACAGGCCCTTCATGCCAAAACCCTGGGCTTTGTTCATCCGGGCACCGGAAAGGAAGTTTCCTTCGATTCCGAACTCCATCCCGGCTTTGCGGAGGTCCTCAGGAAATGGAGGACTTACCTCGACGGCAGAACCACCCAATAAACTACAAACGTCAAAACCACAGATGCTTTCATGGACGAATGGGCACATTCGTCAAAATGCCACCCCCTAAAGTCCACTGATATCGTAGAAAAGATCGTAACTTTAAGTATCAATGAGCAGAGAGATCGATGAACATAGCAATATTTACAGGTGGAGATTCTTCGGAATCAGTGATCTCGGTGAAGAGCGCCGAAGAGGTTGGTCAGTGGCTTGAAAAAGCAGGACATTCTTGTTACACCGTAGTAGTTTCAGGGGCCGAGTGGATGATCCAAACCCCGGCCGGGGAAATCGCCCTGGACAAGAACCTATTTGGTTTCAGGGGTCCGGAGGGTGAGGTAAGTTTTGATTTTGCCTGGAACATCATACACGGCACCCCGGGTGAGGATGGCAAATTGCAGGGTTACTTCGACATGATAGGCATTCCCTACAGCAGTTCAAACCACCTTTCGTCGGCCCTGACTTTCAACAAGTATACCTGCAAAACCTTTTTAAAGCAGCTTAATATTCTTACTCCGGAGGCCGACCTGGTGAAAAAAAACCTGCCCATGGACCTGGAAGCCATTGCCGAACATGTGGGTCTCCCCTGCTTTGTTAAACCCAACAGTGGAGGATCCAGCCTGGGGATTGCAAAAGTGGTAAAATTTGAGGAGCTTGAACCTGCTGTAAAGGCTGCCATGCGGGTAGACCGGGAGGTAATCATTGAACGTTATATTAAGGGGAGGGAAATTACCTGCGGTCTCTTTAAAAGTGGTGATGAGTTCACAATTCTGCCGGTTACTGAGGTCATTCCCAAAAATGAATTTTTCGACTACGAAGCCAAATATACTGTGGGTAAGGCCGAAGAAATTACACCGGCCCAGATCCCGGATGCTCTGTCTCAGAAGTGTCAGGAACTGGCCCGCCAGATCTACGACATGACCGACTCGGCCGGGATTATCAGGGTTGACTTCATCATCAAGGGTAACCAGCTTTACTTCCTTGAACTCAATTCCATCCCGGGCATGTCCAGGGAGAGTATAATCCCAAAACAGGTGAAAAGCGCTGGGCTAAACATGGAGGATGTACTTCAAAAGATCATCGACGACCGATGTAGCCCACGCAATTAAACTCAGCTGTCATCATTTTTTTCACTACTTTTAGCACCCATATGAAGAGTGCTTTTGCTTCAATTATCATTGCTGTAGCCCTGCTCCTGGCCGGCTGCACTTACTCGAATCCGGACACCTACTTTGTGACTCCGCAGGCGGATGATTCGGCATCGGTGGCGGTAAGCACCAACCTGGACAGCCTGGATCCCATCATCGTTTCCGACAGTCTGCTCTTTAAATACAGTGTACAAATCGAAGGAGGAGAGCTATACTTACAAGAGGCATCGGTGTCAAACCTCACCCTTTACCAGCACTATACCGACTATGATCCGGATACCATTCCTGGTCCCTACGTCTTTAGCGACTCCTTCTGGATCTATAGCGCCATTGCCCCCGACACCGCCCTCTACCCCATGCTTTTTTCCATTTATTACAGCTCAAACACCAACAGCCTGGCCGATGTGCTGAGTGTGGAAGCAAACATCCTGAACCTGGAGTTTAAACTCTTACTGGAAGGGAGGCCAAATTGAAACTTCAAAAACTCCTCTTCCTGATACTGGTCCTTGCTGCATGCACAGGGCAAAAGGGCTTAAGCCAGGATAATGCTTTCTATGTTGCTGCCGGTCTTCAAAGCTCTAAAATGACTGACATGATCTACCTTCAGGATTATGTTTTAGAATCATACCCGGTGGAAGGGAAAAAAATAGCATCCTTCCCGGCCTATGCCCTGGGAACCCTGGGTTTTCTTCACCAGTGGTACCCCAAGGCCAGGATTGCTGCCGAATATTCCTACGCATCAACCGGGGCAAAGTCGGATTATTCGGATTATAGCGGTTACATCACAAGCTTGATGAATGCCTCATCCCATCGGGGGGGAATATTTGCATCCTACTCCCTTTTGGAAGCAGATTGGTTCGAGCTCTCGGTCTTTGGTCGTTTACACCTTAAATATACCCGGATAGAAACCTCCACCAGCATCTATGCCCTTGGTGCCACGGGATTCAATAAAAGCATTTACAGCTCGGTGAGTGCCGGAGGATCAGCGGGTGCCGAAATACTGTTCCATCTGAAAAAAAACTCCTTCGGCCTGGAGGGAGGATACGAAATGGATGCTCCTGGCAAACTCAGCAATACCGAAACCAAAGAAGATCTTACGGATCCCCTATGATCCGGACAGAATCCTGACCAGCGATTGGTCGGGATGGTACGCACAATTGAAGTTTATATTCTGGCTTGGTCTTTAAGCACCGAACCTGATTCCCCTGATAAAATCAGCTATCTTTTCTTTGGAAAACCCTTCCTCCTGAAGCATCCTGATAAATGCACTTCCGATGATGGCCCCCTGTGCATGAGCACAGGCCGATAAGAAAGTCTTTTGATTGGAGATCCCAAATCCCACCAGTCGCGGAATATCCAGCTGCATGGTCTGGATTTTCTGAAAGTACTCAAGCTGGTGCTCCTTCACCGCCGCTCGTGCTCCCGTGGTGGATGAATCAGCAACCATATAAAGAAATCCACCCGAAAGACGGGCAATCTTCCTGACCCGATCCTTTTCCGTATGAGGCGTGATCAGTAAAACATGATGAATGCCGTGGGCCTGAAATATCTCCAGGTAATCCGCTTCATATTCATCCGGGGGCAGATCAGGAATAATTACCCCGTCGATCCCCACCTTCCGGCAACGCTCCAGGAAGGCCTCCATTCCAAATTGCAGTACCGGGTTAAGATAGCCCATTAATAAAAGCGGGATATGAACACGCTGCCTGATGCTTTCCAGCTGGCTGAAAAGGCACTCGAGGCTCATGCCATTAGCCAGGGCCACCTGGCTGCTGGCCTGAATCACCGGCCCATCGGCCAGAGGGTCAGAAAAAGGCATACCAATCTCCACCATATCTGCACCCCCACGCTCAAGCGCTTCAAGGATTCCTGTGGTATCGTCCAGGGAAGGAAATCCGGCGGTCATATATATGGAGAGCACCTCCCCTGTCTTTTCGCTGAAAAGCTTGTCGATTCTGTTTTCCATGAGTATGACTAAATATCCAGTTTTTCAATATAGGTTTCCATGTCCTTATCTCCGCGACCCGAGAGATTCACAACCACCACATCATCCTTTTTAAAGGAAAGTTTCTCCAGCACGGCCAGGGCATGGGCCGATTCAAGGGCAGGTATGATCCCTTCCTTCCGGGTCAGCAGCAAGGCTGCCTGAAGTGCCTCATCATCGGTTGCAGTCAGCACCTCCGCCCTGCCCGATCGGGCAAGCCAGGCATGCAGGGGTCCCACACCCGGGTAATCCAGTCCGGCCGATATGGAATAGGGCTCCTGGATCTGTCCGTCTCCATCCTGCATAAGGAGGGTCTTGCTTCCATGAATAATGCCTGGTCTTCCCAGCAAGGAGGTTGCTGCCGTTGAACCGCTGTCCACCCCAAGTCCTGCCGCTTCAGCAGAAATAAGTTTCACCTTTTCATCATCCAGGTAATGATAATAAGCACCGGCTGCATTGGATCCTCCTCCCACACAGGCGACAATATAATCGGGACATTCCCGACCTGTTTTTTCGGCCAACTGAATCCGCATCTCCCTTGATATCACCGACTGAAATCTGGTAACCATGTCCGGATATGGATGGGGTCCCACCACAGAGCCAATGATGTAATAGGTATCCACAGGATTGTTGATCCAGTCCCTAATGGCCTCATTGGTGGCATCCTTAAGGGTTTGATTTCCACTGTGCACCGGCACAACCTCAGCGCCCAGCATTTTCATTTTTTTCACGTTGGGGGCCTGTCTGGCCACATCCAGGGCACCCATATAAACCACACAGTCCAGGCCATAGAGCGCACAAACCGTGGCCGTGGCCACCCCATGCTGTCCCGCACCGGTCTCTGCAATAATACGCTTTTTACCCAGGTGACCGGCCATGATGATCTGACCAATTGTATTATTGATCTTATGAGCACCGGTATGATTCAGGTCCTCCCGCTTTAAATAAATATTCGTTCCAAAATGCGCGGATAAACGCCTGGCCAGGTATAGGGGAGTAGGCCTGCCTGCATAATCCCTCAGAAGGGTGGTGAACTCGTCCTGGAAAACCCCGGACTCAATAATATCCAGGTAACGCTCCTCCAGCTCCTTCACATTGGGGTATAACATCTCGGGGATATAGGCCCCGCCAAACTCCCCGTAAAAACCTTTCTGATCCACTCGATAATCCATCTTATCCTATTTTCTGATTTCCTTTATAAAAGCTTCAAGCGCTTCAATATTTTTCACACCAGGCGACAGCTCAAATTTGCTGTTCACATCAATCCCCCTGAGCTGAAGATGATCCAGTTCCAATATGGAAGGGGCATCTCCCGCACCGATTCCTCCACTGAGCAGGAAGGGAACCGGAAGCTCATATTTCTCAAGCAGGGACCAGTCAAATTTTTCACCCGTTCCCCCACTTCCTCCACCGGCAGTATCAAAGAGAAAATAATGTACCACGCCATAATACTCTTCCAGCCGATCCAAAGAATCCAGGTCGTCCGGCCCAATGGCCTTAATCACATGAACACCCTCATTCACCAGGGCCTTGCAATATTCGGGAGTTTCCGATCCATGGAGCTGGACCAGGTCCACCCATCCCGCTTCCACGATCTTCCTTACCGACAGGATGTGCTCATTCACAAAAACCCCAACCCTGGAAACACTATCACCCGGAAGGCTGAAAAGGGCCTCATCGGGTGTTCTCCCACATACCTGGCCGATCCCCGGTAAAAAATATATCCCACAAAATCGGGATGCAGGGCACAAAGCTGCTCCAGGTTCCCGGGCTCCTTCATTCCGCATACTTTTATTTTCAGCACGCTGCTCATGAGCTTAGAGTTTTTCCATAAATTCCTTACAGGCTTCACCGGGATTGGCCTGCTTCATAAATCGTTCTCCCATCAGGAATAATTTAAATCCTGCTGCGGACAGCTTCTTTATCTCTTCACTTTTACTTAGACCACTTTCCGAAACCGCCACCACACCTTTTGGCATCCGGTCAATTAAATCCAGGCTGCGATCAGTATCCACCCGAAAAGTCTTCAAATCCCTGTTATTAACGCCCACAAAGCCAATGGAAGAGTCATATTTCTCAAGCTCATGGGCATCATGCACTTCCAGCAACACATGCAGACCCAGCGCCTTTGCCCCGGCAGCCAGATCTGCCAGCTGCCTCTTTTCCAGAATAGCGGCAATAAGCAGGATCATATCTGCACCATAGGCACTGGCCTCATGAAGCTGGTAGGGATCGATTATAAAATCCTTTCTGAGCAGGGGCAGTTTCGGACAGGCCTCCCGGACCGCAGAAAGGTCCTGGAAGGACCCTCCAAAAAATTTCCGGTCCGTGAGCACACTCATCACAGAAACCCCGGCTGCCTGGTAGCCTTTAGCCACATCCGCAGGTGTAGCATCAAGGTTCAGGGGACCCTTGGAGGGAGACTGACGCTTAAATTCTGCAATTATCCCCGGCTTTCCTGCCTCCGGAAGCTTAATGGGATTCGTGTTCCGCCCATAGTAAGGGAAGTTTTCCAGGTTGGAAAGTGGACGTTTCTGCTTACGCTTCAGTACCTCAATTCTTTTATGCTCAACGATGGTATCCAGTATATTCATCACTTCCCCTCCACAAGATTTTGTGAAATGCCTTCAGGGCAGCTCCCGATTCAAGGGACTGCCTGGCCCGTCCCAGTGAATTTTCCAGACCCTGATCTTCGTCCATGCAATAGAGGGCAAAAGCAGTGTTGGCCAGCACTACTTCATTTTGCGCCAGGCTTCCTTCTGCCCTTCAGGATATTTATAAAAGTAGTCGCTGCTTCTTCCACGGTATCACCTCCAAAAATTTCCTCGGGCTGAACTCCTTTAAGGCCCAGATCTGCAGCCGAAAGGGTGCGCTCGGTATTCAGGGTAAGTGCCCGGAAAGGACCGGTAAGTGAGATCTCATCATAACCATCCAGGGAATGAATGATGCAATACTTTTTCCCCGACTCCTGGTAAAGATAGTGGTAAAGGCGGGCCACATCAAGACTGAACACTCCCACCATCTGGTTCTGCGGAAAGGAAGGATTAACCATGGGACCCAGCATATTAAAAAAAGTCTTAATCCGCAGGCTCCTTCTCACCGGGGCCACATTTTTCATGGCCGGATTAAACAGGGGCGCATGCAGGAAGCAAATGTTATGGCGGTCAATTTCCCGCTTCAGCCGATCGGCATCATTGGAAAAGGTATAGCCAAAATACTCCAGCACATTGGAAGATCCGCAGGCTGAAGAAACTGAGTAGTTGCCATGCTTGGCCACCTTCTCACCGGCACCGGCCACCACAAAGGAGGTGAGGGTTGAAATATTAAAGGTATTCTTCTCATCCCCTCCGGTCCCGCATACGTCGATGGTATTAAAGTCCGACAGGTCCACTGGTTTGCATAGCTCCAGCAGTGCATCCCGAAAACCGGTAAGCTCCTCTACGGTGATACTGCGCATGAGGTAGACAGAGATAAATGCAGCAATCTCGGCATCATTATACTTCCCTCCTGCCATGTTACACATGATCATCTTGGCATCCTCCCTGCCAAGGCTTCTGTGATCAAATAAATATTGTAATGTGTCTTTCATAATCGTCTCGCTTCGCTCGGTTAATAAGTTAGTAGGTTAGGGGTTAGGGTTAGGGGTTAGGGGTTAGGGGTTAGGGGTTAGGGGTTAGGGGTTAGGGGTTAGGGGTTAGGGGTTAGTAGGTTAGGGGTTAGGGGTTAGGGGTTAGGGGTTAGGGGTTAGTGTGTTAGTAAGTTATTACCTAACCTAATAACCATTAACTACTAACTCATTAACCACTAACTCAATAACATTTTTCATTAACTTCTAACTTATTAACTTCTAACATATTAACTCCTAACTTACTAACTTCTAACTTACTAACTTCTAACTTATTAACTTCTAACTTTTCTATTAACCCAATTTAATATCATCTTTCCACCAAACTCGGTCAGTACCGACTCGGGGTGAAACTGTACTCCACGCACATCATGCTCCTTATGCCTGATGGCCATGATGTAGCCTTCATCATTTTCAACCGTAACTTCCAGGGAAGCCGGAAGAGTTTCCGCTTCGACCACCCAGGAATGATATCTCCCCGCATCAAAATCTATGGGGATGCCATCAAAGAAATAATCTCCTGGTATAAACTGTTTCATCTGACCCACAACACCATGGTATACCCGGGTCAGGTTTTTTATGGAGCCGCCATAAGCCTCAGCGATGGCCTGGTGGCCAAGACAAACGCCCAGTATGCTTTTTGTGGCGCCGTATCTTCTGATCAGATCAAGGCAAATACCAGCCTCATCAGGGATTCCCGGGCCGGGACTGATCAGGATCTTATCATAGGCGTCCACGTCGTCCAGGGATATCATATCATTTCTATAGACATCCACCGGCCTTTTTATCACCCTTTCGATGTATTGAACAAGGTTGTAGGTGAATGAATCGTAATTATCGATTACCAGTATTTTCATCTTCATCTATTTTTCGTGGTTGAGGCCCTGGGCCATTTTTATGGCTGATTTTAAAGCGGCAAGCTTGTTGTTCACTTCCTGCAATTCGCCCTCTTCGGTTGACTCGGACACCACACCGGCTCCAGCCTGATAGTAAAGTACGTGATCGCGTGACAGGAAGGAGCGTATCATAATGGCAGTGTTGATATCGCCGTTAAAGCCTATGAAGCCAATGGTTCCTCCGTAAAAGCCCCTGCGCTTGCCCTCATAGCGGTCAATCAGCTCCATTGCCTTGTATTTGGGAGCTCCTGAAAGCGTGCCTGCCGGAAAGGACTCTGCCATGATCCTGATGGAGTCGGCATCCTCACCAAGGATTCCGGAAACCTTGGACACCATATGAATCACATGGGAATAAAACTGTATTTCACGATAGAATTCCACTGTAACCTTGCTGGTGGTTCTGCTCAGATCATTTCGTGCCAGGTCCACCAGCATCACATGCTCGGCATTCTCCTTATCATCGGCCGCCAGCTTAGTTGCAAGCTCCTGGTCCTCCCGGTCATTACCCGTTCTTCTGAAGGTACCAGCAATGGGATTGATGCTGGCCTTTCCCTCTTTTACCTCTATCTGGGCCTCGGGTGAAGATCCAAACAAGCGGTAAGATCCATAATCAAAGTAAAAAAGGTAGGGAGAGGGATTGATGGATCGAAGTGCACGGTAAACATTAAACTCATCGCCTGTGAAAGACTGGGAGAACTGTCGGGAAAGCACTATCTGGAAGACATCCCCGCGGAAGCAGTGTTCCTTTCCCCGGCTTACCATGTTTCGAAAGGCCTCATCGGTCAGGTTGGATTCCTCCTGCCCGCTCAGATCGAAGTTGTAGGTGGCTATATTGCGGTTGTGCAACAGGGAACTCACATGATCAATCTCGCTTTCACCACCATTGACAATGTTTTCAAAAAGGATCAGTTCATTGGAAAAATGGTTGATGGCCAGAACAAACCTGAAGTAATTGTAACGTAGCTCTGGAATCTCCTCTTTTTCAGGCAGGGCAGACTGAAAAGTAATATCTTCAAAATACTGTACCGCATCATAGCTTGAATAGCCAAATACCCCGTTTACCATCATATCTTCCGCACCGGAACTTACCTTAAATGAAGAGATAAAACGGTTAAGCTGTTCCACAACGCCCTGCTCTCTGCTAATGGGAGTTTTTTCACAGGCTGTACCCGGCAAAGTGGTATAACAAGTATCGTGCTGCACCTTCAATTCTGCCACCGGATCCATGCATATGAAGGAAAAAGAATTTTCCTTGCTGTGATAATCAGAGCTTTCCAGCAGCAGGGCATTTGGATAGATATCTCTCACTTTCAGATATATGCTGACTGGCGTGATGATATCAGCAAGGATTTTTCGGGATTCAACCCTGACGGCTATTTGCTTCATGTTTTCTTTTTTTAGCATAAAAAAAAAGGCTCCCACCGAAGAGGAAGCCCTGAATATTGTATTGCACAATGGGGATTAACCTATACTCCGGTTTGTCGGGATAAGATTTGCCACCACCAATATGTGCGATTAAAAGTCATGTGCATTTATTTTTCAGAGATCAAATTAAGAGAAAGATTTCTATTAATCCAAATTTGATTACTTTCGAAATGAAAATTCAGGGTCCTGCTTATGGCAAAATTGTATTTCAGAAACATCGCTCTCTTTTTCCTCATCTGGGTGATAGTCATGATTATATATTCCATCACCGGAAAGGTTACTGACCTGGAATATTTATGGAAGTTTTTTCTGCTCCCCGCCCTTTTTCTTTCAGCAATTGCTGCCCTGGCCACCACCTTGCAATCCCTTTTTAAGATTAAGAAGGGCATTAACTGGATATTTCTGGTCTTTGCCGTTGGTGTCGACCAAGCCATCAAAGCCTACCTTTTTTCCCTGGACTGGGCTGGCATCTCCATTCCCCTGATCGAACCGGTATTTTACATTGAACCCACCCACAATACCCTGGGTTCCTACCTCTGGGTTCTGCTGGGACTGAAAGAAGGTTCCCACCTCCTGAATATCATCCTCTTCAGCCTGATCGGGGTGCTATTTATTGAAATCTGGCGCTTCTACGTGGCTAAAAAAAGAAACTCCTTCTGGATCAACGGTTTTATTCACCTTTTCCTGGCGGGACTTGCGGCCAACCTGATCGATAATGCCTTCTGGGGAGGATCCCTGGACTACATTACCATCAAACCTTTCTATACCTTCGATTTGAAGGATCTTTACATCACCCTCTGTGAACTCTTCCTGATCACCGAACTCGTCGACAACCACCTGCTGAAACGCTTCCTTAATATGCCCAGGGAAGACAGCAGGCGGATCAACAGGGAATTTATCTCCTTTATTAAAAAGGATTTCAGAATCGGGCAGGGAAAGCCTAAAGAATAAGCTCTTCCATCAACTGGTAAACCCTCTGCATGTCCTCCACCATGGAAGTGGATGAAAGGGTCGCACCCGAAATGCTATCCACATCCTTACCAATCTCTATATGCTCCCCCTGGTAGCCCTTAAATTGTTTAAGCCAGCCCTTGCTGCAAATCTCTGCTCCGTGCGAAGAACGATAGGTGGTTACCCTCACACATAAAACCGAAAGATCCTTTGCGAAAATAACCGTATAGTCGAAATAATCATATCTCCCCTTTGCACTGGTGGAAAAAATGTAGCCCGACCTTTCTCCATCCACTTCAATACTCTGAACCTGATCACCTTCCCTGGCTAGATCAGGAAGGGCCTCTCCATCCCTAGCCAGAGGGATCTGGCTAAACTGAGCTTCACCCTCAAAGAGTTTGGCCACTTCCTTACGTACACTTTTATCCACATCCACAGGGCTTTCTGCCCTAAGCCCGGGAAGCTGCATAATCAGCAGGAGTGAGTCAAAAGGATCTTTTTCATGAGAAAGTATTTAGTCCCTTAAAACCATACAGCCACACCCATATTAAACTGCTGTTTTGAATCGCTTGTGGCAGCATTTTTGAAAATCTGGTAGTCAGCCTTAAACATAGCTCCCTTGGTAATTTTCCAACCCAGACCAAAGGTAATGTCGGTGCGATCAAAGGAGGGATCAAGGGTAGTTCCCGGCTCAACTGAAGCATGGGTATTGTATTGTTCATAACGCACGAAGGGGATCAACTGAGTCCTGGCACCCTCAATGTGATGAAAGATGTCATAGGCCACCTCACCATACCATCCAGCCATGGAGCTACCCAGGTCACTTCCCGAAAACTCATTGTACTGCAGAGAATTGGAGACCATCCCGTAATTAAACTGTCCCCGAAGGCTCAGTCCACCCAGGTTATACCTGGCATCGAATCCCAGCATTTTTAAACCTACAACCGAAGAATCGGCCATAGCAAGGGCTGTGTCATCTTCTTATCAATCCCGTGGATAAAGCGTTGACTGGCTATTCCCTCCGTAAGCAGAGAGTCCCAGCTGCAGTCCCTTTATCCCAAAGTAGTTTACCTTGAAGGTCAGGTTGGGCGCAGAGATATAGGACTCCGCTCCTTTCTGCCGGCCCGATCTGAATCCATTGGCTCCGCTGAGGTGGGGAGATCCATCGTAGCCATTAAATCCGTTCATCACATACAACTGGTATGATAGAGAAGCCGAAGGAAATACTCCTGTAAATCCAGCTCCGATTTCCCGCCAGGTGGTGGGTACAATATATTTATCAAGATTGGGCCGTTCGACCCCGTTAAAGGTGGAAGGCTCATGATATTCATTGATAATGCCCATGGGAACCAGCATCAAACCGGCCCTGAATTTTAAGCCAGGGCGTAATTTCATGTTGCAGAAAAGCCTGTTCCACAAAAACCTCCTTCACATGTTCAAATTCGATCTCGGTAATGAACTGGGTCTTTGGGGTAAATTTATACCCAAACATCAGAACCAGCCTGTGCACATCCAGACCGCCATTCTGGTAAGCTTCCGCCGGAAAGGGGCTGATTATAATCGATCTGACCATACCCCCCTATGGTCAGCCGGTCCTCATCCTGCATCATCCTTTCCGCAGTATTTTCCGCCTCCTGTCCAAAACCTGCCACCAGCAGTCATGAATAACATTGCCATAATATGCTGTCTCATCTTGCTCATCTTTAGGGATTATTAATGAGACAAATCTATGGCATTTAAAGATCGCTTTCCTTGATTTTACAGCCCAGCGAAAATCATTCTAAATAACAAAAATGGATAGAAGCCTGATAATCTAACGCATATCGAGGGGAAGCTAAATCTTATTTAGAAGAAAATACCTACTAATGGGGATGGCATAATAGAGCCGGAATCAGCCTGATCAGGGTGCAACTGCAGGTTGCACGGGATATTTGTCGAAAATCTCCTTGGCTACCACAGGCAAATTTTCTGTACGCCTCGTGGGATCATAGGTTAACTCGCCCACTGCAGCACAATGCCAGACATGTTTCTTGGTCCGGGTGTCAAAAAGATCCACTGCAATGGCACGCTCCATATATTTTCTCGTGGGATAATAATAATAGCTGTGATCCAGGGCCTCCCTGTGATAGACCGTGATCTGAACCGTTACATCAGGGCCATTCTCAGAAAATCGAAGCCCTTTTTGCTCAATTTCCCGTGCAAAGGCAACCCTGATCCTTTCAAGCTCCATGCCGGTGATGGTCTTTTTATTGCCATCGGTGAAGTCAAGAAAAGTATAAGTTTTATAAGAGGAGAATGGTGCGGTTTCCTCAAGGTCTGAATAGATTCTCAGAGAGGAGTTACAACTTGTGAGTATGCCCACAAGAATAAGCGCTGAAATTATATAGAACCTGTTCATTATTCCCGGATTTGGTTACCTGTAAGTTAGAACAAATACTATGCCATATCAGCCCAGTGGAAACTTAATCCCGGTAAGGTCTTCGGAAAGCTTCCATAATTGTGCAGATACAAAGAGATTCACCTTCCTTGGATTGGGTATTTCCAGTGCAGGCCATCCCTTCATTTTCATAAAACCAGAAGGCCCGTAGAAGCCACCCTGCTCCACCCGGGGAGCAGATGCTGCATAAAGAGTGGGTAATGCTCCCATGGCTGCAGACTGGCCCAGGTAGCGGTTGGCCAGATTCACAAAATTAGCTTTTCGCTTTGCTCCGCTCATTAACATTCCCTTGGCCACCAGAGTGGTATCGGCGTATCCGGGATGTGCAGAAGCCACTAGAATATCCTGACCAGATCCCTTGAGTCTCCTGCTCAGCTCCAGGGTAAAGAGCAGGTTTGCCAGTTTACTCATGCCATAAGCACCCCACTTATTATAACTCTTCTCCCAGTGAATATCCTCAAACCTGATCTTTCCACTTCTGTAGGCCGCGCTGCTTACATTTACCAGTCTTGCTCCGGGCTTCACGCTTAGCTCTGGCCAAAGTAAGGCGCTGAGGGCAAAATGGCCGAGGTGGTTGACACCAAACTGCATTTCAAAGCCCTCACTGGTTTTTAAGTAAGGAAGATTCATAACACCCGCATTGTTAATCAGAATGTCGGGAGCACCATAAGTGGCGAGCAGTTTCTGCGCAAAAGTTTTTACCGACGAAAGCATGGAAAGGTCCAGCTCCATTAACTCCAGTTCCGCTCCAGGCTGAAGGCTTTGTATTTGCTGCCTGGCCTCCTCCCCCTTCTCCAGGCTCCGGCATGCCATAATCACCCTCGCACCCTTTCCTGCAATTGCCAGGGAAGTATAAAATCCCAGGCCACTGTTCGCTCCTGTGATCACCACCACTTTCCCGTTCTGTGCAGGTATATTTTCTTCAGTCCACTTCATGTCTAAACTTTTATTCAAAAAAAATCAGAAAATCCATAGGGTATTTCTGTTCTTATGCATCTATATGGTAAAGGATGCGAAATTAGTTATATAAAACCATATCATGAAAACAAGAACTATAATCAAAGGAAGCTGGCTGATGGCAGCCTTGCTATTGGTCAGCAGCTCTGTATTTGCTTTTACAGGAAATGAGGAAGAGTTTGCGGATACCGTAAATTTCAACACCTTTTATGGAGAGGTGGTGAATGATAAGAACGGGCGAGCCCTTCCCCATGCAACCATTGAAGCCATTGGGAGCAACGTGGCCACGGTATCCAATATGGATGGCGAATTCAGTATTAAACTGGCCAAGGAATCAACGGTTTCCGAGCTCAAGATTTCCTACATCGGTTTTGCCAATAAAACCGTAAGCCTTTCTGAATTCAGCGGAAATAAAAATGTTAAAATCAGCCTGACACCCAGCACTGTGCAGCTGGAAGCGGTCACGATCCGACCCAAGGATGCACTCAAACTGATGTCTGAGGTCCTGAGCAATATCACAAAAAACTACAGTTCAGAGCCTATGATGATGAGGGGTTTTTACAGGGAATCTATTATAAGGAATAAAAACTATGCCTCCATCTCCGAGGCCGTTGTAGATATCTACAAAGGAAGCTATTCCAAGGACTTCCAGATAGACCAGGTTAAACTCTTCAAGGGACGGAAGAGCGCCGATGTGGAGAAAATGGACACTGTATTATTCAAAGTGCAGGGCGGACCCAGCACCACCATTCTCCTGGACATATGCAAGAACCCCTATATTCTGCTTTCACCAGAATATCACCTTATCTACAATTTTGAAATCTCGGATATGATCCTCATTGATGAAAAACTACACTACGTGGTATCATTCCAATCAGAAGGAACACATTAGCGGATCCATACTACAATGGGAAATTTTATGTGGATATGGACAAACTGGCCATTACTGAAGCAGAATTTGAACTGAATACAGAGAATGCCGAGGAAGCTGCCCGCCTCTTTATCCAGAGAAAACCTGCAGGAATGAGTGTCATTACCAGAAAAGGCAGCCTATCGGGTAAAATATACCATCGAGGAAGGACATTGGTACTTCTCTTACGCCAGGGCCGAGGTAAGGTTTAAGGTCAACTGGAAAAGGAAATTATTCAATTCAACTTACACCACCATGTCGGAGATTGCCATCACCGACCGAACCACTGAAGGAATTGAGAAATTTGCCGGAAAGGACCGTTTCAAGTCCCACGATGTACTGAACGATAAGGTTTATATCTTCTTCGACCAGGGATTCTGGGAAGGATATAATGTAATCGAACCCGATCAGTCCATCGAAAATGCCATCCGCCGGCTTAATCGTAAATACCTGAAAAGAAACGGGTAAACCTATCATTCAAAACACAATTTTTTTAAGCGCTGTCCCCCGATTTATGTAACTTTACCCTTCCCGTACAGCATAAGAGGGACAGCGCTTATTTATCAAAAAAATGAACCTGAAAGAACAACAGCAGCTCAGAAAGATCCGGAAGGGAGATATCCAGTCCTTTGAGAAGCTCTTTTTCAGTTTTTATCCTGGCCTGCTCAGATATGCCAAAAGCCTGGTTCGGAAGAATGAAATTGCCGAGGAAGTTGTACAGGATGTGTTCTATAATGTATGGAAAAACAGGGATTCCATCAGGATTAGCCAGAGCTGGAAGGGCTACCTCTACCGCTCGGTTTATAATCAATTCGATGATGCACCTGAGAAAGGTTCGCAGAGAGATGAGCATGGAAGAAGGACTGTTCCCGGAGAAGGACGGCGGCTCACCGGATCCCTTTCAGGAGATGGAATACCAGGAAGTATCAGCTGTGCTTTCGGATACCATTGGCCGCCTGCCTGAAAGAACAAGGGAAATATTCCTGCTTAACAGGCAGGAAGGATTAAAATACAGGGAGATTGCAGAAAGGCTCTCCATATCTGTAAAAACAGTTGAGGCAAATATGGGCAAAGCGCTCAGTGCTCTGAGAAGCAGCATGGAAAAATATGATGATCAATAAAATGCCATGAAGAACAAAGAAGAAATTTGGATAGAAATGGCCAGGTACATGGCCGGCGAGATGGAGACAAAGGAAGAGATCCGCTTCAGAGAAAACATGGAGAATAAGCCCGAACTTAAAAACGAATTGAAACAAATGGAAAAAAGCTGGTCCCATATCAATGATCAACCCTCGCCCATTGAAGGTGATCCCGGGAAGGCATGGAATAAATTACAAAACAGACTTGAGGAAGACGGTTTGCTGAGCCAGGTCCACCCGGGAATAGAAAAGCGTAATTTCAGGCCTGTCCTGAGGATAGCAGCATCCATACTGGTCCTGCTTGCCATCGGTATTCCTTCCCTCTGGTTTGCACTGAATAAAAGCAGCGACAGCCCTAATGAACTAAAGCAATTTTCAGAGAAAGGTGTTAAAACCATTGATCTGCCGGATGGCAGCCGGGTATTCCTTAACGAAGGATCTGAAATCAGCTACCCTGAAAGTTTCCAGCAGGAAAGAGCAATCAAGCTGGATGGAGAAGCCTTCTTTGAAGTGATGTCCGATCCCGTGAACCCCTTTACCGTTCGATCAGGCCAGGTCATGGTTTCCGTCCTTGGCACCTCCTTTAATGTGAAAAAGGCAGGTACGGAAAATCAGGTTGAAGTATTTGTGGAGACCGGAAAAGTCAGGATGTCCATGGAAAACCAGGACGAATTTATTACCCTTGAACCAGGAGATCTGGGCATATCCAAAGCCTCTGCCCTTTCCCGTCTGGAACAATCCGATCCAAATTATATTTCATGGAAAACAAAAGATTTTAAATTTGTAGACGAAGAGCTTGGTAAAGTCCTCCGTGAACTTGAAGAATCATATCACGTGGAAATTTTTGCCGAAGGCGTTCCTTTGAGCGAATTAAGGATCACTTCCACCTACAGGGAGCAATCCATCGATTCCATTCTGGAAACCATTGGCGCAGCATTTTCTTTGAACGTTCAAAAGAAGGAGGAGCTTTACTACCTGAACCCTTAAAAGCAGCCCATGAGGCCTTGTTTGCCAGTTCGTTTACAGATTTTGTTCCTCCTGGTCCCCATGGCCCTGTCAGGACAGGAGGCCCTGTCAGAGCTGCGCATTACCCTCGAACCCAGAAACCGCACCATCAACCAGGTCCTGGATGAAATCACCCTTCAGACCGGCTACTATTTCACCTACAATGCCGCCCTTATTTCAGGTAAGGAAAAGGTCCGGGTCGAATTCAGGGATCTGAGCCTGGTGGAAGCCCTGAATGACCTGCTGCAGGACCCGGATTTTGATTACACCGTCATAGGGCGGAATGTGGTCATCTATAAGAAAAACATCTCCTCAGCCTCTCCCATGGCCCAGGAAATTGACCGGGCCATCTTGCAGGGGAGAGTGGTGGACAGGCGATCGGGTAAAGGACTACCTTACGCAACCATAGCCCTGCACGGGACAGCCCTGGGATCCATTGCAAATGAAGAGGGCTATTTTTCCTTTAAACTGCCAGCAGAGCTCCGGGACCCCATACTGGTGGTTACTTTCATGGGCTATAAGAATCTCCTCTACCCGGTGAGCTATCCGCTGGAAGAAAATCTGGACATCCGCCTGGAACGGGAAACCATCCCCCTGCAGGAAGTCATTATCAGATATGCCGATCCGTATAAAATCCTCAACGAAGCCATCCGGCGCATACCCGACAACTATATACAGGAGCCCTCGGGAATGACAGCCTACTACCGGGAGTCGGTGAAAAAGGATGACCATTGCATGCTCTTTTCAGAGGCCGTGCTGGATGTATCCAAGGGCCCATATTCACTAATCTCCTCAAAGGACCAGGTGAGTATCCATAAGGGAAGAAAAATTAGTGATTTGACTAATGAGGATACGGTTATTATAAAACTGCGTTCAGGCATAGATGCATCTCTGAGCCTGGATATCATTAAGAATCGACCCGATTTTCTTCTGGAAGACTTTGCCGAATATTACGACCTGGACTTCAGCGATGTAATGACCTATGGAAACAGACTGGTCTACGTAATCGGCTTCAAGCAAAAAAGCCACATAAGCCAGGTTATGTTCCAGGGAAGCATATACATCGACCAGGAAAATCTGGCCATCCTGGCCGCCGACTTTGAATTTAACCCCCAGCTGATCCAGAAGGATCCCGGAATCTTCCTGGTCAGCAGTTCGCCCCGCATCCGAATACGCCCCATTATGGCCCGCTATCATGTGGACTACAGGCCCCTGGATAATCTCTTGCATGTGAGCCAGGTCAGGGCCGAAGTGGAGATGAAGGTGCGAAAGCGCCGACGCTGGATGGGAGCCCGTTACCGCATCGCCATCGAAATGGCCATCACCGATGTGCTACCCGGAGAAAAGATAAAGATCTCTCCATCTGAGCGGGTCAAGCCCAGGACCGTCCTTTCCGATGAACCCTTCCAGTTCGACCCCCTTTTCTGGGGCATCTACAACACCATCGAACCCGAAGCCACCCTCCAGGAATCCCTCCAAAAAATCGAACAAATACTACAGGAAATCAATCCGACGGAAGACTAATTGCTGATCAATCTGCGATTTATTGTCAAATTTCTGGACAGGCCTACCTCACGATTTACAGGTTTTGCATAAATTACCTTTGTAAAACCTATCGATGCAGTGAAAACTACCATTCATCTTTATCTCATTCTTCTCACAGTGGTGGTGATTACCATGGCCTGGATCACTGGCCAGCTGGATAGCAGGCCCATCCAAATTCTCATTGTCATTCTGGCTCTGCTTTCTGGTATAGCTGTAATTGTTGGCAGGATGATGAGCAGAAGGAATGCCAAAGTGGATCCTGCCAGAAAATCCAATATTGATTTTGGGCACAGGGAAAGGAAATCGGGGCTCACCTGGGGAGGGGGAAATATTAAGGCCAGTGAGGCCAAAAGAGGGACAAGAAGAAAATTCCTGGGTAAGTAAATTCTGAGAATAGCCCGAAGTTTTTTTATCTTCGGATAATAATCAGAATCATCCCATGAAGAGAGACGAGTTCATTTTTGGTGTTAACACATTAGTGGGGTGCAGGTTTTCCATTCTGAAAGACCTGGAAAAATCTTACCAGGTAGAAAAAAAGTTCTTAAAAATATACCGAAGGACTAAGGCTATCAGTATGATTACCACGGCTTTATCCTATATTGACGAGATTCGGTATAAATCATTATCCAGAGGCCTGGAAATCAAAAATGATCCCATTTATATTTTAGGCCACTGGCGCAGCGGAACCACCTTATTGCACAATCTGCTCTGCTGCCACAAAAATATCTCCTACCCCACCACCTATCAAACCGTTTTTCCAAATAACCTGTTTTTTTTAAATGGCCTGATGAAGGGAGTCATGGAATAATTATGCCAAAAAAAAGGCTGGTGGATCAGGTAGAACTTAATGTGAATTTTCCCCAGGAGGAGGATTTTGGACTGGGACATGAAGCCGGGTATAGCTTCTATTACTGGTTTCACTTTCCCAATGATTACCAGAGCATTACAGATGATTTCCTGACCCTTTCCACCGGGGATGAAAAAAAGATCCAAAAGTATAAAAAGGCATATAAGAGGTTTATCAAACGAGCGCTTCTGAATGTGGGAGGTGAACAATATATCGCAAAAAATCCTCCCAATATGGCCAGGCTTCCCTTCCTGCTTGACATATTTCCCAAAAGCCGCTTTGTATACATTGAAAGGAATCCCTATGAGGTGCTGATGTCCACCTACAGGTTTCATAAAGGTTTTCTGAGGACCCTCCAGCTCCAGGAAGTTGATGATGAAACCCTGTGGAAATTTATCTATCAAACCTATATCTTAACCTATAATCAGTACCAGGAAGACAAAAGCCTGATCCC
Organism: uncultured Bacteroidota bacterium; assembly: GCA_963713725.1. Lineage (GTDB taxonomy): Bacteria > Bacteroidota > Bacteroidia > Bacteroidales. The sequence continues at coordinate 127,168 of CAVQMZ010000021.1, read as the reverse complement.
TCCGGAAAATTTAGTGGAAGTAAAATATGAGGAGCTGGTTAAAGATCCCAGGAGCCTTCTTTTCTTCTATGACTCAAGGGATATTCTCAGACCTGGAGCCCGACAATGAAAAACTAAAGGGGCTTCTTCAGAAGCATGGGAAGCACTCTGCCAATCCCTATGATTTTGATAGAGATTATATTGACCGGGTGAATTCCGAGCTTGGAGATATCATCGAAAAGCAAGGATATCAGCGCCTGTAAGACTTTGGCAATCGAATAGAACTGTATTACCTTTGACTTTTCATTATACATCATGGAAAAGGAAAAAGAAAGAATCATAGAAGAACTGGCCGAGGAAAAACTGGGAGGAAGAAGCTACAGTGAAATCCGGTCAGAACTTAAGGAATCTGGAATGTCGCCGGATGAAATCAGCCATCTTATCAGAGAGGTTGACGAAAGGGTTCTTGCTGAAGCAAAATCCGGGGCTCAGCCCGATAATGCAAAGCAAATATATCGAGCGGGACTGATCCTTGCGGTGATAGGTTTAGCGATCAGTATTGCCTTTAATGCCGGCTTTCTTTTACGGTCTATTAAGCCACTAGTTGTATATGCCCCCTTCCTGGCAGGTATACTCCTGATGTTTTATGCCAGAATATTACAGCGTCGAAAACCAGAGGCTGAACCCAAAGGCCCGGGCCCCATCCGTAAAAAAAGGCCTTACAAATAATTGTTCATGGAAGAAGAAATTGTAAAAAAGCGCTTTCCCTTTTTTGAGTCGGGTCTTAGGGATGCCATCCTGAAGGAGGGGACCTACCGGGAGTTCGGAGCCGGTGAGGAACTGATTCGTGAGGATCAGTATATCAGGTCCTTTCCCATTGTTATCTCTGGTGTAATCAAGGTTTGTCGTACTGACGAGGCGGGGAATGAATTGCTTCTTTATTACCTCAGACCAGGCGAGGTTTGCACGGTATCCCTTACTTGCTGCATGGACAGAACGCGAAGCCGGGTGAAAGCCATTACTGAAGAGCCTACAACTGCCATCCTGGTTCCCGTGGAATTGCTGGATAACTGGATGTCTGAATACCAGACCTGGAAAGAATATGTGATGCGATCCATGCAGAAGCGTTTCGATGAACTTTTGGATGCACTGGATAGCATCGCCTTCCTGAAAATGGATGAAAGGCTTGAGAAATTCTTCATTGACCGTTACAAGACTACCGGGACAAGGGAGTTCGAAGGTTCCCACCAGGATGTGGCCCAGGCCATGAACAGCTTCCCGCGAGGTAATCTCCCGCCTTTTAAAACAAATGGAAAAAAAGGGGATGGTGCATCTTTCCCGCGGACGCATCGATTACGCTCCCTTATGTGACTAAAGTTACTGTCAGACTCCTTCCGGATTATTTTCTTTGCAGTATTAAAATTATGCAAATGAAAACAGTTCCGGTAGAATCGTATACAGAGTTGACAGGCCTTGTATCCCAGACAAAGCGATCCTTCCTTCTCCTTTATAAAGGAGGGGCTGAACAAAGTGACTGTGCGCTTAAACGTATAAAGGATCTGACCACAGAAGGGGAGCTCAGTGTATTTACAGCCGACGTATCCATGGTGAAAGACATTCATGGAAAACTGGGGGTGGATACCGCTCCCAGTCTGGTGATTTTTAGCCATGGCAAAGTGGTGAATATCATCAAAGGCTGCCAGACCCAAGCATCCTATGACTCCATACTCTCGGGAAGGGAAATAGGACTAAGCAAAGAGGAGAAGGAAAAGCAAAACAGGTGACTGTTTACTCGACTCCCTCCTGCTCGTGGTGCACTACCCTAAAGACTTACCTCGACAGCCATCATGTGGCCTACAGAGAGATAAATGTCGCTTCAGATACAAGTGCGGCCGAGGCCATGGTAAAGAAAAGCGGACAACAGGGGGTGCCTCAAACAGAAATAAACGGACAGATGATTGTGGGATTTGATAAGTCCAGGATCAATCAGCTCCTTGAGATAAAATGAGTTCGACTCATATAGTAAACCTAAAAACAATTAAAAATGAAAGAGTTACAGCCTATCAATCAACATGTGCTTCTTGAGAGAGAAGCAAGCGAAGAGAAAACTGCTTCAGGTATTATTATACCCGATACTGCACAGGAAAAACCCACATTTGCAAAAGTCCTGGCCATCAGCGGGATCGAAGATCCTGAGATAGCCGTGGGTGATGTGGTTTTTTACAAGAATTTTTCAGGCACAGAACTGGAATTTGAAGGTAAAGAGTATTTAATGATGCCCTACGCAGACATTCTCGGACGTCTGGTTGAAACAGATAAAATCTAAAAAAAGGTTAATCTGGCTATAAGCAATTTCATCATTATCAAAATCTTTAGGTTTCTGCCTGAAGGGCTGTTGCTCGACACATCAGCCCTTCTTTTTTTTGGCTATATTTGGCACCGAAAAACTCATAAATCATTTAACGTGAAAAACTTAATCATACCTATTGTAGCAATCAGCATTCTGTTTTCAGGATGCCAAACAAATAAACAATCTTCCATGAATCCATTTCTTACTGAATATGATACGCCCTTTGGCGTTCCACCCTTTGATATTATTGAAAATGAGCACTTCCTGCCAGCCTTCGAAGAGGGAATCAGGCAAGAGGAAGCTGCAGATTGCCGCCATTATCAGCAATGAGGATCCACCTACTTTTGAAAATACGATCGCTGCCCTTGATATCAGCGGGGATATCCTGAGCAAAGTGGGTGGCGTATTCTACAGGCTTCTTTCCGCCGAGACCAGTGATGAACTGGATTCCATTGCCAAGGTTCTTGTTCCCATGACCTCGGCACACCAAAGTAATATAATGCTCAATGAGGAGCTATTCCTGCGAGTGAAAGCGGTATATAATGAGAGAGAAAGCCTGGAGCTTTCAGCCGAGCAGGAAAAGGTTCTGGAAAAGATCTACCAGGGTTTCGAAAGAGGAGGCGCCAACCTTGACAAGGAAGGAAAAGCCACCATCAGGGAGATTGATGAGAAACTCTCCATGCTTACCCTGGAATTTGGGAATAACATGCTCGCTGAAACAAATGATTTTCTGCTGGTCATTGAAGATGAGGCCGACCTGGCCGGACTTCCCCAGTCGGTTCGCTCAGCAGCAGCAGATGCAGCCGCCACTGCCGGGATGGAAGGGAAGTGGGTTTTTACCCTGCACAAACCCAGCTGGATCCCCTTCCTGCAGTATTCCGAAAAAAGAGAACTGCGCGAGGAACTCTACAAAGCCATGTACATGCGCAGCAACAACGATAACGAATTTGACAACAAAGCCATTATTCAGGAAATCCTGGGCCTGCGCCTGGAACGGGCTCACTTACTGGGATATGAAACCCACGCCGACTACATCCTTGCCAACCGCATGGCCAAAGAGCCTGCAAATGTTTACAATCTCTTGACTACCATCTGGGAGCCAGCTCTTGCAAAAGCTGAAGAAGAGGCTGCCATGATGCAGGAAATGATCCTTAAAGAAGGAGGCGATTTCCAACTTGCTTCCTGGGACTGGTGGAACTATGCTGAAAAGATCAGAAAAGAAAAGTATGAACTTGATGAAGAAGAAGTAAGGGCCTATTTTAGCCTGGAGGATGTAAAAACCGGACTTTTCAATGTAGTCACAAACCTTTACGGACTGAGCTTCCATGAGCTGACCGATCTCCCCAAATACCATGATGAGGTCATGAGCTATGAGATAAAGGATAATGATGGATCTCACCTGGGCATATTGTACATGGACTTCCATCCCAGGCCCGGGAAAAGAGGAGGTGCCTGGAGCACATCCATTCGCAGGGCTCATGTGGAAAACGGAGAGGTAATAAGCCCCGTTCACCTGATTGTGATGAACTTTACAAGGCCAACCGGAGGGAAGCCGGCTCTTCTGAGCTTCGACGAGACCCTGACCTTCTACCATGAATTCGGACATGCACTTCATTCCATGCTTACCAAATCTGAATACCTGACCACCTCCGGGACTTCTGTTGCCACGGACTTCGTTGAGTTACCTTCTCAGATTATGGAAAACTGGGGCGGACATCCTGAGGTGCTGAAGACCTATGCAAAGCATTATGAAACTGGCGAAGCCATCCCGGCAGAGCTTATCGATAAACTTGAAGCTGCCAGCAAATTCAACCAGGGCTTTACAACCGTGGAATACGTGGCCGCTTCCATTCTGGATATGGACTACCACACACTTAAATCTGCTTATGAGATTGATGTGAACCAGTTCGAGCAGAATTCCATGTCAAGGATTGGTCTGATAGACGAGATTATTCCCCGCTATCGCTCCACCTATTTCTCTCACATTTTTTCCGGGGGCTATTCCTCAGGTTACTACAGCTACATATGGGCTGAGGTACTTGATAAGGATGCATTCAACGCCTTTTTGGAGACCAGCCTGTATGATCAGGAGACTGCCCTTTCATTCAGGGAAAATATTCTTGAAAAAGGAGGATCAATTGATGAGATGGAAATGTACCGGAATTTCCGCGGGCAGGACCCCACCATCGAACCCCTGTTAAAAGGTAGAGGTCTGAACTAGATCTTCTTAATAAAATGATTTTTGAGGGTGATCCCACAGGGTCACCCTTTTTTTATTCAGGGATAGTCTCGTCCTGAAATTAACTGAATCCTTAGATTTAAACGCCCTTACCTTTCACAATGGTAATGGCGGTATAGAAAAGGATTTTCATGTCAACGAAGAGGGAGCTGTTCTCGATGTAGAGAATATCGAACCTGAGACGTTTGACCATCTCTTCCACATTCTCGGCATAGCCGTACTTTACCTGCCCCCAGGAGGTAATTCCTGGCTTCACCTTGTGCAGAAGCACATAGTGAGGAGCCTCCTCTGTGATTTTCTTTATAAAATAGGCTCTTTCGGGACGTGGGCCCACCAGGGCCATATCGCCCCTTAAAACATTGAAGAAATTGGGAATCTCATCCAACCTGTGCTTGCGCATGAACTGGCCAAAACGGGTTACCCGCGGATCATGCTTTGAGGAGAGTTCGGGACCGTTCTCCTCGGCATTGTGGTACATGGATCTGAACTTGTAAATCTGAAATTCGCGGCCATACCTTCCAACACGAGGTTGCTTATAAAATATCGGGCCCGGGGAAGAGAGCTTGACTCCGATGGCCAGAAACAGGATAATGGGAGAAAGAATGACCAGCGATAATATGGAGAGTCCCAGGTCCATCAGCTGCTTCACATTTTGTTGCCAGGTGGGCATCACGTCATGGGTGACCTCCTGAAGGGGGGTTCCAAAAATGGTGGTGCTCCTTACCTTTCCGGTAAGGATGTCTGTCATACTGGGTATGGCACTAATCCTTATATCCATAAGAGAAAGCCGGTTTACAATATCCCCAATCTTCCCATGCTCCGAGGGCTCAAGGGCAATGATCACTTCCTCAACCTGAAGCTGACGCAATATTCCCTCCATATTTTCATGGCCGCCCAGATGGGTAATATGATCCTGTAACTGATAATGCTCCTTCTGATGGATATTGATGAAACCAAGGATTTCGTGTCCACTGGATTTTTTCTGATCCATGATATCCTTGTAAACATCAACCGCATTCTCATTGCTTCCGAGCATTACGGTCTTAAAGCCTATTTTTCTGCGATGTACCTTATGCACAGTTCGACTGGTAATGATCATCCGGGGTATCATGGTCAGCGTAAGATGCAGGAGAAAGAGGGTGAAAAAGAGGCTGTAGTAGTTGGTGTAATCAACAATGGTATCGTCCAGGATCAAAAGAAAGAAGATAAGTAATACTCCCAGGAGAGAAGTTGTAAAGGTCCTGGTAAAATCATCAAGCCTGGAACGCCTGTAGATGTTGTTATAAAAACCTGTGAAATAGTAAAAAATGATCCATGCAAAGGGAAGTCCGATGGCTCCTGCCCAGAATCGTGAACCAAGGGCAATGGGAACATCCACTCCGAAAACCTGAGGTTCAATCTGTAATTTTCGGAATATATAAAACATAATCCAGGCAGCAGACGCCGCCAGGAAGTCAAAAAGGATGTAAAGCAGGCGTTGGTTCCTGTGGTTCTTCATTCAAACAGACCTCTGATTTTAATAACTACAAAACAACCGAAATAATTGCATCTAAGGACAAAAAAATCATCATACATGTTCAAGAATATAAACTATATTTGAAATCACTAAAATACGAGATGGATAATTTTCGCCATAAAGGACTAAGAGAGAAACTAATAAAAGAGATTCGGGAGAAGGGGATCTACAATGAAGAGGTACTGACCGCCATGAGCAAAGTACCCAGACATCTTTTCATGGATAGCAGTTTTATTAATTTTTCCTACACCGATAAGGCCTTTCCCATTTCCTCCGGACAAACCATATCCCAACCCTATACCGTTGCCTTTCAAACCCAGTTGCTGGAAGTAAAACGGCATCAGAAGGTGCTGGAGGTAGGAACTGGTTCCGGATATCAGACCGCTGTTCTCCTGGAACTGGGTGCCCGGGTATATACCATTGAGAGACAGAGACAGCTCTTCCTGGAAGCACAAAAAACCCTCTCCCCCCTCAACTACAAACCCATTTATTTTTACGGAGATGGATATGAGGGTGTGCCTTCCTATGCTCCCTTCGACAAAATCCTGGTTACCGCTGCGGCGCCTGAGATCCCTCAAAAGTTGTTGGATCAGTTGAGTGTTGGTGGAATTTTAGTGATTCCTGAAGGGGATTCGGCCGGACAAAAGATGATCAGAATTGAACGTGTATCTGAAAAAGATTACCAGCGGACCGAACACGGGCACTTTTCGTTTGTTCCACTCTTAAGAGGAAAAAACAGTTGAAATGATCAGGACAGAAGCAATACCATTTAACGATTTCCAGGTAAACACCTATCTCGTTTGGGATGAAAGCCAGGAGTGCCTGGTGGTAGATCCCGCATTTTACTCGAAGGATGAGCAGGAACAATTCTTGAATCTCATCAAAGAAATGGGCCTTACTGTTACAGGGCAAATTAATACCCACTGTCATGTGGACCACATTCTTGGGCTGAATTTCATGAAGACCCAGTTTGATGCGCCCATAAGGGCTCATGCCGGGGACTTAAAAATTCTCAGCAATGCACCCTTAATGGGAGATATGTTCGGATGGAAGGTCAAATGCCATTGACGGAATTGACGAAGAGTTGGTGGAAGATCAAATGGTTCCCATCGGAAAGCATCAACTTCAGATTATTCATGTACCCGGTCACTCCCCTGGCAGTGTTGCACTTTATTCCCCTGAAGGTGGCTTTGTAATTACTGGTGATGCCCTGTTCAGGGGAAGTATTGGACGGACCGACCTGCCCGGAGGCGACTATGATACCCTGATAAACTCAATAGGAAAAAAGCTACTTGTTCTGCCTCCTGAAACCATCGTCTATCCGGGCCATGGCCCCTCCTCAACCATTGCTTATGAGATGAGGGAGAATCCTTTCCTCAGGGAGATTCAATAACATGATTTCTGACATAATTTTTCATTGCCCTTTTAACTATATTTGGGCTTCTTTTAAATGATCATAGATCATAAGATTTTTGCATAATACGTCAATACAATATGAGGATGAAACCAGACAATTTTAGCCAACGCCACCTGGGCCCCGATCAAAATGAGATAGAGCAAATGCTGCACAAAATCGGAGCCTCATCCCTTGACGAACTGGTGGAAAAAACCATTCCTGCCTCCATCTTTAACAAGAATAGCCTTCAGCTCCCCGAAGAACAGGATGAACACACTTATCTCCAGAGAATGAAGGAGATTGCAGAGAAGAACAAGGTTTTTAAATCCTATATCGGCCTGGGTTATTATAACACCATCCTGCCATCTGCCATTAAAAGGAACATCCTTGAAAACCCAAACTGGTATACATCCTATACACCCTACCAGGCAGAAATTTCGCAGGGCCGGCTGGAAGCCCTGCTCAATTTCCAGACCATGGTCATGGAACTGACGGGAATGGAAATGGCCAATGCCTCTCTTCTGGATGAGTCAACTGCAGCGGCTGAGGCCATGATTATGCTTTTTAATGCACGCAGCCGCAGTGCTGTCAAGGCCGGGAAAAATGACTTTTTTGTTGATGAAAACATTTTCCCCCAGACAAAGGCTGTCCTGATCACCCGGGCTGAACCCCTTGGGATTAATCTCATTTTTGGAAGCTACGAGGAGGCTCCTCTTGTCGAGGGCATGTTCGGCTGTCTGATCCAGTATCCGGCCGCTGATGGCGCCATTCGCGCTTACAAGGAATTTGCAGATGCAGCACATGAAAAAGAGATTGCCGTTGCAGTCGCCGCTGACCTGATGAGCCTGGTTTTGATCACTCCTCCGGGTGAGTGGGGTGCTGATGTGGTGGTAGGTACCACTCAGCGTTTTGGGATACCCATGTTCTATGGTGGGCCTCATGCAGCCTACTTTGCCACAAAAGAAAGCTTCAAAAGAAACATTCCGGGAAGAATCATTGGAATTTCCATTGACAGCAATGAAAAACCTGCCCTGAGAATGGCCCTTCAAACCAGGGAACAGCATATCAAGCGTGAGCGAGCCACCTCCAATATTTGTACTGCCCAGGCCCTGCTGGCAAGTATGGCCGGAATGTATGCAGTATTTCATGGCCCTGAAGGAATGAAAAGGATAGCCTCCAATATCCATACTGGTGCAGCTTATTTGGCCACAAAACTAAAAGAGATGGGCTACAGGGTCATCAATAAGAACTTCTTCGATACCCTTTTAGTGGAGATGCCCGAAGGCCTCAGTACCGAAGCCTTCAAGGAACTGGCACTTGAAAAAGAAATTAACCTTCACTACCACGACAATAAACGCCTGCAATTTTCCACGGATGAATCCATGCGTGAGAAGGAATTAAATGAACTCCTCGAAATATTCTGTGTGGCTGCTAAAAAAGTAGTTCACTACGATGAATGTATTGAGCTTAGTACAGCGTTTGATTCAAGCTTTGCCCGAAGTTCGGATTTTCTCACACAGGATGTTTTCCGCAAATACCGGTCCGAGACGGACCTGATGCGCTATATCAGGATGCTGGAAAAAAAGGACATTTCCCTTACCCAGTCCATGATATCCCTAGGGTCCTGCACCATGAAACTGAATGCGGCCACCCAGCTGATCCCGGTGAGCTGGCCCGAATTTGCATCCATCCACCCCTTTGTGCCCATCAACCAGACCGAAGGTACACATCAGATGATCAATGAGCTGGAAGCTGCGCTGAAGGAGATTACCGGATTTGAAACGGTTTCTTTCCAGCCCAATTCGGGTGCTTCAGGTGAATACGCCGGATTGATGGTAATCCAGGCCTATCATAAAAGTCGCGGCGAAGCCCACCGGAATGTGGCGCTGATACCGGCTTCTGCCCACGGCACCAATCCTGCCAGTGCTGTGATGGCTGGCCTGATTGTAAAGGTGGTGAATTGCGACGACCGGGGAAACATTGATACAGCCCATCTTAAAGAACTGGCTGAAAGCAACAAGGATGTTCTTTCATCCATCATGATCACCTACCCCTCCACCCATGGGGTATTTGAGGATAATATCCGCGAGATCATCGACCTTGTGCACGAAAACGGCGGACAGGTATATATGGATGGCGCCAATATGAATGCCCAGGTGGGACTCACCAGTCCGGCCTTCATCGGAGCCGATGTATGCCACCTGAATCTTCACAAAACCTTTGCCATTCCCCATGGAGGCGGCGGACCCGGTGTTGGCCCCATTGGAGTAGCCAACCACCTGGTTGAGTTTCTACCCACCCACCCTCTGGTTGAGACCGGAGGTATCAAGGGAATCACAGCCGTATCTGCAGCTCCCTATGGAAGTGCCGGCGTTCTGGCCATCTCACACAGCTATATCAGGATGCTGGGCACAAAGGGACTGACTGACTCCACCCGCATTGCCATTCTCAATGCCAACTATATTGCTGCCTCCCTGAAAGACCACTACGATATCCTCTACAAGGGGACCCAGGGTTTTGTGGCCCATGAGATGATTCTGGACTGCAGGAAATTCAAAACCATGGCCGACATCACCGAGGCAGATATTGCCAAAAGGCTCATGGATTATGGCTTCCATGCCCCTACCCTGAGCTTTCCGGTTCACGGTACCCTGATGATGGAACCCACCGAAAGTGAATCCAAAGCAGAACTTGACCGCTTTATCGAGGCCATGATCGACATCCATAAGGATATTATGGAAATCGCAGAAGGCAAGCAGGATGTGGACGGCAGTGTTTTACGCCATGCCCCTCACAATCCGGAAATTCTTCTGGCAGATGAATGGGACCGCTCCTACTCCAGAGAAAGAGCCGCCTATCCCCTGCCCTGGGTCAGACACAACAAGTTCTGGCCTCCCGGTAAGCCGCATCAACGATGGCTATGGCGACCGGAACCTGGTATGCTCCTGCGAACCCCTGGAGTCCTACCGGGATTAGCTTAAAGGGGAAGTTTAAATTTTCACAGCCGACTTCTCCTTTGCAGAGGATTTTTCTTTCATGTCCTCGCCCTTCTCCTCAGCATTATTGCGGGTTGATAAAAAGAGGAAGTTATCACAAACAATCTCCGTGCTGTAGTGCTTGTTTCCTTCCTTATCGTCCCATGAATGGGTGGATATCTTGCCCTCCACATAAAGAGCGTCCCCCTTGTTCACATACTGCTTCACAATGTCAGCAGCTTTGTTCCACACCACAATCCGGTGCCATTCGGTCTTTGAGACCTCCTCACCTTCCTTGTTGCGGTAATACTCATTGGTTGCCAATGGGAAGTTGGCCACAAAGGCCTCCCCATCACGTTCAGTTACCCTGGGTACTTCACCCACGTTTCCTACGAGGGTTACCCTGTTTACTCCATATTTCATAATAGTTAAGATTTGGTTACAGGGCTTAATGTGATGAGGGGGGGGATATCGGTCGATGATTCACTAAAATGTATTGTACAATTGACTTAGCTGCCGATATTCAATAACTTAGGCGTAGTAAGCAAACCAGTTGTATATACTCACTAGCTACAGCCAATGTTGATTACTGCAAAAAAAAATTAGCTAATAATATGAAATCAGAACCAAACAGAACTCTTCAGATCTTAACAAGTGTTGGGGCCGTCTTTTATGTGGGCTTTATAGCAATGACCATATTATATGATTCGTATCCTATTCTCAGATCGTTCGGAATATATGAAGCTCTGCTAATTATTTTTATTGCCGGTTTTGTATTGTCCTGGATGAATAAGAAGATTGCTACAGGTACCATATTTATGGTCTGGAATGCTGCTGTTTGGCTTTGGGACCTTTACCTGAGCAGACCAGCACAGGATTACGGCATGTTAAGCGCTATGGCTTCAAGCTTTATGGTTCTTGGAGCATTTTTCATGCTCGACTGGTATAAAACATCAAAAGAAACTATACCCTCTCAAAAACAGCAATGGAATTTTATACTTCGTGTTCTTCTAATGAACTATGCTTTTCTTTACTCAATTGTTGCAATTTCAGAGCCTTTAGTTGGTGAACCGGTAGATTACCTAAGCTATCCATATATAATATACCCAATGATGCTATTGATATTCTTGGTTGGATTCATTTTGTCGTGGAAATGGGAATATTTTGTAGGATATATATTTCTAGGTTGGTTTGCGATATTAGTCACTGCAAATGTTGTCTATTCTGAAATTAGCACTTTAGGTGGATGGATATTTTTCGGGCTGCCAATACTTCTGCAGGGAATATTTTATCTGGTAAATCACTTCAGGTTTAGAAAGAAAGAAATACTTAGTAAACAATAAACCGTTAGTGTCCCATAGAGTGTTTCACGCTAGATTATTTTCTCAGAAACCACAAATTTACATTTGCTCACGAGGGTCACCCTGTTTACTCCGTATTTCATAATGCTTAAGATTAGGTTACAGGGGTTAATGTGATAAAGGGTGATTATATCGGTAATGCAAATCTGGATTCTCTCGCCCATATTGACTTAGGCGCACATATTCAGTAACTTTCAGTCAACAAAACAGCAGGTTAGTGAATAAGCAAGCTTCCAAATACGGAAGGATATTGTAGAAATTCCATTATGTCAAAAACAACTGGTTTAGCTGGGATTCCAGCATGGGGACTGTCTTTAATGACATTCTTTGGGTCTTTTTTACTTATTCTTACTTTACTTAACGACGAGAGTGCATCTCAAACTCCTGGGTATAGTCCAATGGAATTATTAGCACCTGTTTTGTTTGTCATTGTAATCGCTGGAGCAAGTTTCCTTATTTGCAGGACGCATCCACGAAGTGTTTGGTATACTCCTTTAATTTGCAATGGATTAGGTATAATCGCAATAATCCTGGCAATTTTTACCCGTCATAAATTTACAACAGCAGAACCTTGGATCTTATGGGGTAGTAGCTTGCTGTTGTCAATAGTAGGAGCAATTGTTGGGTCGAGGGTTGGACAAAGAACGAACAAACAGGGAAAATAACTAGAAATGAAAAAAATGATCAGCCAATCTTCTTTTCATCGTATGCTTTACGTCGTGATGGGACTTACAATTTCTGTGGCAGCAATTGTAGTTCTTTTGATCATAGATCCCACCACGATACCGGAAAATTACGTCCGCCATATGTGGACAAAAGTAGTTGTCCATCTGCTGGTTGTTATCGCACTGTTATGGTCCCTTAAGTCTGAAAAACAAGGTAATAACAGAAAGGAAGTACAGATATTAGCTGGAGTGACACTTATTATATTGGGTATTATATGGATGGATCATGCGGCCGGATTTCATAGTCGACCCAGGCATGAACAACCTCTTGCTGTCAGTCTTTGGTTGTTTATTTGTACCGGATGTGACATTGTTACGGGTTTATATATTCTGATTGCACGAATTTTTTTTAAGATTCAGCCCCTTTCAGAGTAAAGAATACAGCTGGGGCGTTGCCCTTGCTTCCTGGCATAAGCAATGAATCAACCCTATACAATTACCTTACACCCACATTGCCCACAAGTGTGAAACGGTATATTTATTGTAAAATATAATTAACTCTTATACTGTTTATTACCAATTCCGTATTTATATTCAATTGAGATTAGTAACTCATCACAATTCAAATTTGCTTGCACGCCTAATTTGGCGAAGGGTGGGGATATCATTTGTGATGTTGTTAACATATTCATATAGAACCATTTACGTCGTTCGTTGTTTATATTCCATTGTCATACGCAAGAAGAACGACAAGTTTTAATAGCCACTAATATTTCAATTATGAAAAATAAACTATCCTTGTTTGCTTCACTATTAGTCCTGTCAATTGGGATTTTTGCTTGCGAGCAACCGGAAGATGAACCGAATCAAGAACAGGAAGAAGTTGTTGATATTGAAGAACCTGATGGACCAATTTACGACCCAAACCTGGGGCTCATACGGTTGCCCCGAATTGACAAAAGTATTGCAAAACAGAAATGGAATTGTAATGTATGAGCTGACAATGGAACCCGGGGACACTTTACCCTGGCATGAACATCCTCCCCACACTTTTTATATATTAGAAGAAGGTACATTAACAGTAATATTTGAGAATGGATCACAAAAAACCTCATTTCATTCTAAAGGACAAACTAACTTTGGCTCGCCCTTTGGAGACATGGCAATAAATACAGGTGGGACAAATATTAAAGTATTAATGCACGAATTTTATTCTTTAGACTAGACCACACAGACTAAAATATTCTAAACAAACTGATTGCTTGCCAGCGGGAAATTCGCCACAAAGTCCTCTCTGTGCCTTCCCGATTCATTGGCTACTTCCTAATGATTGCGATTTGCTTACAGGGCTTACGGTGATCGGGGGTGAAAATATCGGCCCGGCCATGGTTACACTTTATATGGTATTTGACTAAGGCGCATATTTTTAATAACTTAGGTCAGGTAGACGCATTGCTTATACCCTAAAATGATGAGCCCTCATTGCATCTTCATAATTATAGGCCTTTTTGTATCCGCAACCGGAGTAAATGCATTTGAGGATCTGGTAATTAATGAAGTAATGGCGTCGAACATTACAGCACAGATTAATCCGGATAATTCGGATTTCGTGGACTGGATTGAAATCTACAACAATGGTGACAAGATCATTAATATACAAGGGATTTATGTAACGGATGACTTATCCGATCCCTATAAATGGCAACTCAAAGAAGATGTTGCACTCGACCCTAACAGATATTATATCATTTGGGCAGATGGGCTGGACTATGAGAATCATGCTTCCTTCAAACTCTCTGGCAATGGAGAACAAATTGGCCTGTTTGACCCCGATGGAAGGATTATTGACACCCTGACTTTCGGAGTTCAGAGAAATGATATATCCTTTGGCAGGTATCCCGATGGTGGAAGTAAATGGCATTTTTTTACATCCCCACACATTTCATAGGCCGAATACAATTCCCGGGTATGATTCAAATGAGCAGGTGCCATTGCCGGAATTCTCTCCTGAAGGAAGTCTTTTTTCAGGGCCACAGACCATCAGCCTGTCGTCACCTCCCGGGACCATTGTGCGGTATACCCTTGATGGATCGATACCCTCCAGGGATTCTGAGGAATATACGGGCCCGTTTAGAATCTCTGAAACGACAGTTGTTCGGGCCAGGGGATTTACGGACTCTCTTCTACCGAGTGATGTGGGAACCAGTTCCTTTGTTATTGATGAGCCAGCCACATTTCCAGTTATATCCATAAGCACTCCTCCTGAATTCCTTTTTGACGAAGACATTGGGATCACAGTGGGAGTGTGTGTGTCGGACAAACATGGAGAACCAGGTGAAGAACCTCCTTTCGATCCGGAGGCCAATTTCTGGAACAGATGGGAACGTCCCATCCACCTGGAGTATTTTACACCTGAAGGAATTCCGGGATTTGCACAGGATGCAGGGATAGCCATTTTCGGCGGATTTCTGGGCAGACAGTTAAGACAGAAAGCGTTTACCTTATTCGCCCGAAATAAATATGGCGATTCCGATTTCGACTTTCCCCTTTTCCCTGATAAACCCATCAATTCCTACAGAAGGTTTATCCTGCGCTGTTCTAGCAATGATTTTAACAGAACATTCATCCGCGATGCTATGATTCAATCTTTGGTTATTGGGCAGATGGATATTGACTACCAGGCCTATCAGCCGGTGATTGTTTATCTAAACGGAAAGTTCTGGGGCCTTTACAATATGCGTGAAAAAACCAACCAGTTTTATCCGGAACACAACTATGGTATTGATCCTGATGCAGTGGATTTAATCGAGGGGATTTCTAAAACTGCACATGGTGATGGCAGTAGTTATTTGGAATTACTGGATTTCGTTTCCAACAATGACCTGACCATTCAGTCCAACTACGACTATGTGAAAACGCAGATGGATATAACAGAGTTTATGAACTATTTCATAACTGAACTATTCGTCTGCAATCATGACTGGCTCTATCAAAATATTAAATGCTGGCGTGATAACGAACCCGGAGGCAAATGGCGCTGGTTGCTCTATGACCTGGATTGGGGATTCAGTGGGGAACTCACAGGGAAGACAGAAGATTATACAGACAATACATTTCAATGGATTCAGGAGCAGGGGGAAGTCTCTCTTCTGTTTCAGAGTTTGATGAAGAATGAAGAATTCAAACTCGAATTCATACAGCGCTTTGCCACTCATCTGAATCTCACATTCCAAACAGACCGCGTACTGAACACGATTGAGACTATGGCAGAGCAGATCTCTCCTGAAATTCCCAGGCAGATCGAAAGGTGGGGAGCCCTTAGAAGCATCGACTACTGGAAGGAACAATTGGAAGTTCTTAATTCATTTGCCATCAACAGGCCTGCGTATATAACTGAATATATGGACGTCACATACATGCTGGGTGGGAAACACAATTTGGTTCTCGAGGTATCAAACGAAGAATCAGGATGGATATCGATTTTCGACACACCTGTTCCATCACCCTTCTATTCGGGACGCTGGTATAAGGGTATTCCATTGCAAATAAAGGCCAATGCGAAACCCGGCTGGAGATTTGTGCAGTGGGAAGGGGATATTCAAAGCCAGGAACCAGTTTTCCTGCATGAATTTTTGCACGATGCCGTGCTTCATGCCCGCTTTGAGCCCTATGAGCTGCCATCTCTCATGATCAGTGAAATCCACTACAATCCATCGGCTCAGCTACAGGGAGAAGATGAAGATTTTGAATTTCTGGAACTCCTCAATGGCGGAAATGAACAGCTGGATTTGTCTGGATGGAAATTCACAGATGGAATAACATTTTCATTTCCTGAAGGCAGCTTTATTGATCCCGGGGAATTCCTTTTGCTGGCCGGCAATCCCATTAAATATGAGAATTCAAACGCACAATGCTTCGAGCTATCGAATAGCAGACTGAATAATGCAGGGGAGATATTGACATTAAACGATCCCGATGGCCATATCATCGATCAGGTATATTATGATGATCATTACCCCTGGCCCAGGGAACCCGATGGTGAGGGGCCCAGCCTGGAGTTAAAATCCCCGCACCTGGATAATTCCCTGGCATCTTCATGGCAAGCAAGTAAGCAAGCAGGTGGGACTCCTGGTTTTGGTAACAACACTCATGTGGAGGAAGCAGAAGTGATTGCGGGCAATGATCTGCATTTACAAATAAATCCGAATCCCTTTCAAAGTACTACTTCAATCAGGTATTCCCTGAAGGAAGAGAGCCTGGTTTCAATAAGAATAATCAACCAGGATGGTCGTGAAGTGGATAATATGGGTACTTCAAAGCATATCCCCGGAGACTACCGGATAGCCTGGACTCCAAGCAACCTTCCCCCCGGAATGTATTTCGTTCATTTTCATTGCGAAGGAAGCAATCAATTTAGAAAAGTCCTTTACATGGGAAAGTGATCTTTTAATTTGAGGGTTTTTGGGGATAATGTGATAAGGGTCTCAAATATCGGTCAGATAGCAGCATTACTTGCTGCCTGTATTGACTTAAGCGCATATATTCAGTAACTTAGGTAAAGTCATTCTACCAATTGTTTTTACTCACTGCTTATACAGCTTTTCACAACAAAACAAGCAGGATTAGAGATGAAAATTAAAATGACAGTAATTGGAATTCTTACGCTTGTCTATCTGTTAACGGACTGTGAGAACTTAACTGCCCAGGAACAAGCTGACGATCAATGGACCACATTTACAACTTCAAATGGTTTGCCATACAATGAAGTAGGAGCAATCGTATTTGGACCAGATGGTGATTTATGGTGTGTGTTGGTTCTTCCTGGCGGAGGAGGTGTCGCCCATTTTGACGGTGACTCCTGCGAACACCATACCACTGAAGATGGCCTGGGATCTGATGTAATACTATGGTCAGAGCATACCCTTGCAGTGTCATCTGACAATGTACTGTGGGTAGCTACATTCGATGCTGGCGTATCCAGTTATGACGGAGAGGTATGGACAAAATACACCACAACAGATGGATTGCTATCTGATAATGTTACAGCTGTGGCCATAGCACCTGATGGTGACATTTGGTGTACACATATGTTTCCTGATTGTGGAATTTCCCATTTCAATGGAGAAAGCTGGGCAGTATATACTTCAGGTGATATGGGCGTAGCATCTTGTCATCTGATGAATATTATATTTGATCCGGATAGCACATTGTGGGCTAGTGGGGGTGATTATGTTATACATTACAATGATGAATCTTGGACCGGTCTCAACGTACAAACGGGAACGGAACTTCCTTCTGGCTTCTATATTGACGCAGGGGCTGATGGTAAAATATAGATCGGAAATTTAGGAACCGGTGTCTCCTATTATGACGGCAATGCATGGACACCTTTCTCTTTGGCAGATATGGGTGCAAAAGGAAAAGGAGAATTGATGCCTTTGGCCGTAGATTCTGAAAATGTCCTGTGGGTTGGTGTTTCTGCTGAAAATGCTGACAATCAAGAAGTATTAAAATATGATGGCACTAGCTGGACAGAATTTGCACCCGAAAACGGTCCTGACCTTAAAAATGTCTATACTATTACAGTTGGGCCTGATGGTACGATTTGATACGGAACAGACTTCGGCCTCTTCGGTTATAGTGAGAAAGCAACATTGAGAAACTTGCCTGATACAAATCAAGACAAAAAAATGGTTTACCCTAATCCTTTCACTGATTGGATTATGATTAAGGGAGTTAGAAACGTAGAAGCCCGTATCTCTCTTTATAATATTATGGGAAATATACTACTGGAAAAAAGAGACAATGGAATGATTGAATTCCAGATAAATACAACAAATTTGCCGAAAGGAGTTTACTTTGTTCAGAGCACAACTAAAGATAGAACCACAGCATATAAAATTGTAAAATAAAGTCTGCCTACAAATAAGAGTATTAAAACGCCTATTGTACTTGAAGAGAGCCCTGAATTTTCAAATTATATCCACACTTACGCGTTTCACTCTGTTTAATCCGTATTTCATAATAGTTAAGATTTGGTTACAGGGCTTAATGTGATGAGGGGTGGGGATATCGGTTATGATATTCTTAACATATTCAAATTAAACTATTTACGTTAAGTGTTGTTTATATTCCATTGGTGGCAGCAATTGATTAATTGCTAATTATTAAAATATAAATAGATGGGATCTCAAGAAATTCAAAACAAGCTTTGGGGAAGGGAAACTAAAGATTGGGCAAATATTCAGGAAAAAACTGGATTTAGCGGATATGAATATGCAATTAATCAATTGGAAGTGAATGAGAATATAAATCTACTAGATATAGGATGTGGTTCTGGGATATTTAGTGATTTTGCCCAATCAAAAGGCATCTCTGTTACTGGAATCGATGCTTGTGAAAACCTAATTACAGCTTGCAAAACAAAGAAATCCAGACGTAAATTTTCTCGAAGGAGATATGGAAGAATTACCTTTTAGTAATGGCTCATTTGACTTTGTATGTGGTTTTAATTCATTTCAATATGCTGGAAATATTAAGAATGCAATTACTGAAGCAAAAAGAGTCTTAAAAGACAAGGGAAAAATCGTGGTTATGATATGGGGCAACAAAGAGGATTGTGAAGTAGCATCATATCTTAAAGCTGTTGGAAGCATGTTACCTCCGCCACCACCAGGAGCAGGAGGCCCATTTGCTTTATCTGAAAATCAATTATTAGAAAGCTTACTTAAAGATGCTGGTTTTCATATAGTTGATAATTATGATGTTGATTCGATTTGGGAATATCCAGATAAACAAACAGCCCTAAAGGGCTTAGGTTCGTCTGGACCAATAACTAAAGTAATAGAACATACAAGTTCTGAAGAAGTAGAAAAGACGATTTTGAATGCTATTGAACCCTATTTTCAGCCAGATGGGACAGTAGTTTATAAGAACAAATGGAGAGTTGTAACAGCCACTAAATAGATCCAAAAAATATGAGAATCATATATACTATTAATTTTATTAAGCGTTTACTCTATCTCCAGTGGACAACAAGATGAGAGAATGTCGTTGATGACTTTTGTTCAGGTCCTAAATGATAACAAAGAGGAGGCATTTTTCTTCTATCAAAATAATTGGGGGGCTATAGCAGAGTTGGGTGTAGAAAGGGGATTTGCATGAATCATATCAAATATTGGAAACGCCATACAGTGAAGAAGAACCCTACCATCTTATTTTAATTGTGACTTTTTTTAATGAAGAACAATATGATAATAGAGAAGAACCCTACTTCGAGTTATTAAAGGAAATTGGCCCTGAGAAATTGATGAACGATAAAACAACCTGATGAATTTAGGAAGGAGCTGTATAAGAAAAGAAGGGTTAAGCATTTGCACTGAAAAAAATTGTTTCTCCTCAATCCTTAATTAAGATCATGCAAAAAGTGAGGCCAACTACAACCTCTCCTTTTTTGGATCAACGCAAATCCCTATATTCTAACCTTAGGGTCGGATTGCCCACAAGTGTTACTCGATTAACTCCGTATTTCATAATAGTTAAGATTTGGTTACAGGGCTTAATGTGATGAGGGGGGGGATATCGGTTATGTCATTCCTTCAATGTTTCCAGAATTGACTTAAGTACTTGTATTTCTTAACTTAGAAGAAATAAACGATCAACTATGGGGAAAAAGGAAAGAAAGTCTGTTTTAGCCAGAATTCCTGCAGTGGGATTGTCTTTAATGACTTTCTTCGCGTCCCTTATTCTTGCGACTCTATTCGATCGTATCACTCCAACTGAACTAGCCGTATTTAGTACAACTGAAATAATACCGATGATTATTTATGTCATGGTAATTGTTGGTGCAAGTTTCTTTATCTCCAGGACACATCCAAAAAGCGTTTGGTATTCTCCATTAATGTGCAATGCCTTAGGAATAATCATAGGAATATTCGGGGCTGTTGAGGATCCGAGTTTCCGGACGAACTTTTCATTCTGGATAGTAATGGGTGCTTGTTTACTATTATCCATAATGGGCTCAATTATTGGAGCAAGGGTAGGCAGGCAAATAAGTACACCTTAACTTCACCCCCACTAGCCTCAGCCTGGAAAACTATTTAAATATCCTGTCCATTAGACTAACCATTGGGATAAAAGCGATTGGAGAAATTCATCAAATATGAGAAATGCAAAACTTGATGAGCTGGTCCAATCAAAGCAGTGCCTTTAGTAAGGGTTTAATGCCCACATCGCCATCAAGGGATTGGTATACTTCGCAATCTCTGCAATTTTCATTTTTACATAAACTCCCTTTTTCAGAAGCTTCCCAGCAAGGTTGAAAGCTCTCCTGGAATGCTCCACAGGACGCTCTGTCACTATCAGAGCATTTTCGGATGGCCCAGCATGGAATCGATCCCATGAGTGTTCTGACACCCGCAAAATTCAGCCCATTCTTATGTATGAGCAACTGAATCGATTTTAACCTGGACACATCGTTCTGGGAAAACAGGTGACGCCCCGATTCACGCTTAAAGGGGATAAGCAGACCCATGTCAATATATTGCCTGATTGAATGAGCGGGTATTTCAGATAGCTGCGAAGCTACAGCCAGAGTAAAGACAGGTTTATTACTTTCAATATTCATTTTTCTTATCTGGTATGATTATAAATAATCTGACTATTAAGCACTTCCACAAGCAAATATAAATATTTCTGCGATTTTTTATGTATTATTATTCTTTGATTATGTGTATTATTTAATACAGTTTTAATCATGCCTGCTCAGCTTAACAGAATCCTGTTGCTTTTTATCGCCTTCATCGGGCTCTTCCTTTTAGTCCGGCATTTTCTTATTCCGGATACCTTTGGCCAGTACGGACATTACCGGGGGGACTCGCTGGAAGATAATATGTCCAGGGAAATGACCTATGCCGATAAGGAGGACTGTTTTGCATGTCACTCAGATATTCAGGAAAAGCTTGAAAACGAAATGCATGCGGGTCTTTCCTGTCTGATTTGTCATGGCCCGGGAAGACGCCATGTTGAAGATCCACAAATTGGGAATATTACATAAGGAAAGTGGCCGGGAGTTTTGCGGAAGATGCCATGATATCAATCCGGCCAGACCCATAGATGTGGTTTTCCAGGTTGACATCCAAACACACCATAGCGAGAAAACGGACTGCATAGAATGTCATAATCCACACACATTATGGGAGGGAATGGAATGAAATCATCGCGCAGAAAATTCATGAAGGCTTCCATGGCAGCTGCAAGTGCTCTGGTCCTGTCTTCCGCTGTAAGGCCATTTAATGTGCTTCTGCTGGCCTCCGATCCTCCTCCCGAAGAAGGACCCTGGTGGGGAATTGGCATAGATATCCACAAATGCATCGGTTGTGGCCTTTGTGCCCGGGGGTGTAAAGTGGAAAACAAGGTACCCGGGGATCCCTTCTATTTTCGGACCTGGGTTGAACAGTACACCATATTGAATAATGGTGAAATTAAGATTGAGTCCCCCAATGGAGGGATTGATGGTTTTAAACAAACAGTGCCGGAAGAGGAGATATTCAAAACCTTTTTCGTTCCTAAAATGTGCAACCACTGCGCAAAATCACCCTGTACCCAGGTTTGCCCTGTGGGAGCTACCTATGAGAGTCCCGATGGAGTGGCACTGGTGGATGAGTCCTACTGTATTGGATGCGGCTATTGCGTTCAGGCCTGCCCCTATGGCTGCCGGTATATACATCCGGAGAAAAAAGTGGCGGATAAATGTACACTTTGTTATCACAGGCTGAAAAAAGGCCTGGCTCCGGCCTGCATGGAGCTATGCCCGAGCAAGGCAAGGATTTTTGGTGATTTGAGAGACAGGGAGAGTGAACTTGTGAAATTCTTGCGTGATAACGATTACCAGGTATTAAAACCGCATTTAAATACAGGTTCTAAACTTTTCTACAATGGTTTGAGCGCAGAAATAAGCTAATATGGAAAGCCACATACAACAACTGTACGATATGCTATCCCAGGTTGAGGGATACATCTATCCCAATGAGATAGTACTTCAGTGGGGTATCCTGGTTGTGCTTTACCCCTATCTCACCGGCCTGGTTGCGGGGGCATTCATTCTGGCATCTCTTGAGCGGGTATTTAAGATAAAAGTACTTGGCCCAACTTATCAGCTGGCTTTGTTAACAGCACTTTCATTTCTGATTGTAGCCCCTCTTACACTGGTATCTCACCTGGGACAACCTTTAAGGGCCTATGAGATCATGATCACACCAAGTGGGAGTTCGGCAATGGCCATATTTGGCTTTGTTTATCTGTGGTACCTTCTGGCCGTATTGAACCTGGAGATCTGGCTGGACTATCGCCGTGATTTTGTGATCTGGTCAAGGGAAAAGAAGGGCGTAATGCGCACAGTTTACAGGATATTAAGCCTGGGAATCAGCGACATTTCACCAAAGGCCGTAAAATGGGATGATCGCCTTGGCTATATTATCACAGTGATTGGTATCCCGTCTGCATTCATTCTCCATGGTTATGTGGGATTCATATTCGGATCCATTAAAGCCAATCCCTGGTGGTCCACTGTGCTAATGCCGGTGATCTTTATTTTCTCTGCCATGGTATCCGGGATCGCTCTCATCATGGTACTGTACATGGCTGTCTCCTTCCTTAGGAAAGTGAAAATTGATATGCCCTGCCTGGATACCATCGGGAAATACCTCTTCTATATGCTTATCCTGGATTTTACACTTGAATCGCTTGACCAGGTTCACCGGATTTATGAGGCTGAAGAATCCTTTGATATCCTGCATATGCTTGTTAACGGAAGGCTAAACATCACCCTCTTTGTTTTCCAGATCCTCCTGGGAATGATTATCCCCATGATTTCTCTGGGCTATTTACAGGTATTTAAAGTCAGGGAGCAGGTACGAAAAATCATCTACAGCTTAACGGGTGTGCTGGTTCTGGTGGGTATTTTTTTCATGCGTTGGAATGTGGTCATCGGCGGTCAGTTATTCTCCAAAGGATTTCACGGATTTACAAATTTCAAATTGGGATTGGTTGGTTCAGAAGGCTTGTTTATGGCCATTATGTGGATGATCCTCCCCTTCCTGATACTTGCATTTTTGCTATGGCTTCTACCGCCCTGGAAAAAGTATGATGCGCAATAAAACAATGCCGTACCATGAAAAAGAATTCAGAATCTGAAAACGAAGTAATCTTACGTCTTGAACAAAAACTTTCAGCTCTCGAGGAGAGGATTGGCAGACTCGAAAAGGAATCTATTGGCCAGGACCACGTAAGTCACAGTAGATTTAAAATACAACATACCGAGACAGATAATCCCGAAATTAAAGTGGCTTCTGCAGGCGAAAACTCCATGGAATCCAGGATAGGAGAATATGGAATGGCCTGGATGGGGAATATCGTTCTACTTATAGGGATCCTGTTCTTAACACAGTATCTGCAGAATAACAACCGTGAACTTATCGCCCTTGTATTTGGATTTGTATCAGTCGGACTGGTCTATCTTATGGGATACCTCACCAGGGAGTCGCTTCCCTACATGTCCAGGCTTTTCAGTTACAATGGTCATCTGCTCCTTTATATCCAAACCATGAGAATATGTCTGTTCCAGGGTAGCAGGGTGATTGATAATCCCATCCTTGGTCACGCCGTGGTTATCACCGTCCTGATCTCACTGCTTTACCTGGCCTACAGGAAAAATTCACAGCTGCTTGCTATCCTGGTCTGGTTGATGGCATGCCTTACAGCTGTTGCAAGCGGAAACACTCATTTTATGCTTCCCCTGATGCTTGGCATAACTTTAAGCTCCATCTTTTTTGCTATCCGCAGGGGATGGTGGACCGGACTTATCATATCCATATTCCTGGTCTACTCCATTTTCCTGGTCTGGATCCTGGGGAATCCTTTCTTAAGTAAATCCCTTGAATTCATCGCAGTCCATCAGATGGGATATATATACCTTTTCGCCTGTGCCCTTGCCTATTCTCTATTAGCCCTCGTGCCAAAATCTGAGCACTTGCCGCAGAATCAACCTTTTCAGGTAATCCTCTGGAATGGCCTTGGTTTTTCATTCATTTTCGCGCTAATGGTCCTGTCCTTCTTCTCAGAATCTTTTTCCATCTATTTCGGTCTCATCGCCGCATTTTGCATTATTTACTCTGTAATACTGCAATTACGTGGCACATGGAAAAACATTGCAGCTCTGTATGCGATTTACTGTTTTGTTGCCTTGAGTATTACAATAGCAGGCGTCTACCACTTCCCTCTGGCCTATTTCCTGCTCTCCATCGAAAGTCTGCTGGTTGTAATCGTCGCCCTGTGGTTCCGTTCCAGGTTCATGGTGATCATGAATACGATACTTTTTGTGGGATTACTAATCGCCTACCTGAGTACGGCTGAATCCCTCAATATGGTAAACTTCTCCTTTTCCCTTGTTGCTCTGGTGACTGCGAGAATATTAAACTGGAGAAAACAACGCCTGGAAATCCGAACCGAACTGATCCGTAATATTTTTCTGTTCAGCGGTGCAGCCATGATTCTGTTCAGCCTTCATGAGGCAGTTCCTCCAAGCTTTGTGACCCTTTCCTGGATAATGGCTGCTGTGGCATTCTTCATTCTCAGCGTTATAATCGGGAATATGAAATATCGCTGGCTGGCCATTACCACCATGATCGTTACTGTCTTTTACCTCTTCATTGTCGATCTCAGCAACATCAGCCTTGGCTACCGTATAGTAGCCCTGATGTTCATAGCCTCAATCTCCCTTGGTATTTCAATCTTCTACTCAAAAAGACAAAGGAGTAAAAATCAGGAAATTGATTGATACAGACCTATCTGCTCTTTACTCAAATCACTCTAAAAAAACATTTTACCCCAAAGGCGTGTTTACATTCCATTGTAAGCCGTAAAAAGCCATGATAAAATTCTTCAGGAAAATTCGACAAAGAATGCTTAATGAGAATAAGTTCAGCAGTTATCTGGTTTATGCCATTGGCGAAATATTGCTGGTGGTGATTGGAATTTTAATTGCGCTGCAGATAAACAACAGGAATGAGAGTAAAAAACTCTTATCCGCCAAATATGTTTATTATCAACAACTACAAAAAGACTTAGCAAGTGACGGCGCTTACATAGAAGGAAAAATTGCTTACGGATATTGAAACAATTATTGAACTTATTAATTCCGACTTACAAAATTAATTCCGTCAAAAACTATAAACCCATGACAACAAAAGAAATTTTACAGGAGCTTGAAAATTACGGAGACGAACAAACCAAGAATACGCTCCTGAAACATGGAGCAAAAGAGCCGTTTTTTGGGGTTAAGGTTCAGGACTTAAAGAAGATCCTGAAAAAAACAAAGAAGAATCACGAGCTGTCCCTGGAACTCTATGCCACCGGAAACTCTGATGCAATGTACCTGGCCGGATTAATGGCGGATGAAAAGCAAATTACGAAGGAACAACTGAATGATTGGGCCGATCAGGCCTACTGGTATTATTTAAGTGAATATGCCGTTCCCTGGGTTGCCGCTGAAACAGAATATGGTTTTGAACTTGGTCTGGAATGGATTAAGTCGGAGAAAGAGAATATTGCTGCAGCCGGTTGGGCAACTCTGGCTTATTATGCGGCAGTAAATGAAGATGAAAAGCTCGATAACAGTGTTTATTTCAAGCTACTTGATACCGTTGCCAGGGAAATTCATGGGGCACAAAACAGGGTTCGATATGTTATGAACGGCTTTGTGATTGCTATAGGGACTTATGTTGAAGCCTTAACTGAAAAATCAAAGGAAGTGGCAAAGGAGATTGGTAAAGTCAGCGTGGATGTGGGAGGAACCGCATGTAAGGTGCCACTCGCTACTACTTATATAGAGAAAGTAGTAGACAAGGGACGAATCGGCAAAAAGCGTAAAACCGCCAGATGTTGAGAATGGAATCTAAGGCCGCAAAAGCATGATAAGATTCTTTGGAAGAATCAGACAACAAGAGCTGACAGAGAAAAATATTGGCAAGTACCTGCTCTATGCCACCGGAGAGATTTTGCTCGTGGTGATTGGGATACTGATTGCCCTGCAGATAAATTCCTGGAGCGAAGAGCGGAAAAAGGAGGCTTTAAGGGTTTCTTACAAGATGTCTTTAATAAATGACCTCACAATGGATACCCTGTTGTTAAGTGATCTGATTGCTGAGAATTATGGAGACCTGGAATCTTTGGATAAGCAAAGAGGCCGGTTTTTAGGGAAGGATACACCCGTGGATACCCTTATTAAAATTGCCAGATCTGAATTTAACCCAAACCTGAATACACGTTTTCAATATAACAGGAACACCTTAAACACCCTGATTTCCTCTGGAAACATTGACCTTTTTAGCAGTGATTTTAATGAAATGCTAATGACCCTGATTTCCTCTCAGGATATTGCAAGAGAGAACACCAGATACTTTGCTGAAATATACTCAAGTAAAATATCAAGGTATTCAGATGAATTTCTCGTTTCCAGGCATCAAAATTCAAATATTGTGAATTCGATCTGGGCTGATACAGATGAAACCAAACTTGCATCCAGCTTCATCGGCCTGACAGATCTAAAAGCTTTTGCGCATTTTGTATTTATCGAAGAGATAGAAAATGTGAAAGAGGAAACAAGTTCAATATTAGAACAACTAAAAAGCAATTGAAAAAAAGCATGAAGTTTCTAAGGCATCTGAAGGCAAACTGGTTCCGCTACGGCTTTGAATCACTGGCAGTTATTGTGGGCATCCTGGCAGCTCTGGCCCTTGAGAACTGGAATGACACCCAGCAGGAAAGGAAAGAAGAGCAGGAAATTCTGATCAATTTGTATCATGACCTTAAGGATGCACATCAGTTATCCACCAGCATAATAAATGATGAATTGACTGCGAAGAATCGACTCATTACTGCACTTAATGCAAAATCCAGCACCGATCCCCTGCCAGCTTCCTTTTATTCCGACTCCTTATTCAGCGATCTGATCTGGAGTATAAAAATGGATGTTCCGGTTATTTATTCGTACTCTGATTTAAAAAATACCGGCAAAACAGCATTAATCACCAATGAAATAATTCGGCAAAAATTAACCAGCCTGGAATTGAGTATGACCTTTGTAAGGAACCAGGTGGATGATCGCCTGAGGGTCCAGCAACTTAGAATAGATGAGCTGGTTGTCACCAGGCTGAATTTTGTAAGAATGATTAAAAATGATATTCCGGAAATCCGGACAGATCTTGAGCCCACAAATAATTATCCCCTCTTCCTGGAAGATCCAGTGGCAAGGAACCTGCTTGCTGTCAAATTAAGCCTGACCGGTGATGTTATTAGATACAGACAAACACTGGACAGCGAATTTCTCAGCCTGATATCCCTTCTGGAAAACGAAATAGAGACCCGCTAGGACTCCCTTTGAATTCCTTGCAAGCACCTCAATCGTGTTCAAAAAGAACAATTCATACTTCATGGTGTTTTATGCTAGGTATAAGTTTATCATACATTATATATGAACGTTGAAGAAATAGTGAAGCAGGTTCCTTTTTCAGAGTTTCTGGACTCATTTAAAAAGACATTACGAAGTGTGTTTTTCGAAAAAGACAACCTGGTAAAATTTACCGGGGCAAGGGGATTCCCAGCACCGGTCTTAGATGAAATTATGGCAAATACGCCATTGGCGGTGGGAATTCCAAAGGAATATGGCGGACGCGGTGCCGAGGTAAAAGAATGCCTCGCAGTGATGGAAGCTGCCTCCTATGAATCGCTTCCCCTGTCCTTAACACTTGGGATCAACATTGCCCTTTTCCTGGAGCCCGTTGCAAAATATGCCCAGGATGGTGTAAAAAAGGATCTTTTCAGCCGATTTCTGAACCAACAAAATATGGGTGGACTGATGATTACCGAACCCGATTACGGAAGTGATGCCTTAAACATGCAGACTTCCAACATGAAAATGGGATCACACTATCATATTAAAGGAACAAAGCACTGGCAGGGATTAACCGGGCAGGCCGATTACTGGCTGATTACCTCCAGGCAAAAACAAGCTCAGGAGACCTGGGAAGAGATATTGATTTCTTTATTTGTGATGTGCAACAGCCCCACCAGAGTATCCTGGTAGAAGAGGTTTACAACAACATCGGTTTATATCCCATCCCCTACGGGAAGAATATTATTGATATCCAGGTTCCCGAACAGTTCAAACTGGAACCTGAGTCCACCGGTCTGAAAATGATGATGGACCTCCTGCACAGAAGCCGTTTTCATTTTCCGGGCATGGGCATGGGCTTCATTCGCAGGAATCTTGATGAGGCCATTAAGCATTGCACTTCCAGGATAGTTGGAGGAAAGCCCCTGATAGCCCTTGACCAGGTGAAACACCAGATATCAAAAATTCAAAGTGCTTTCACAGTTTGTTCGGCCATGTGTTCAAGAAGTGCTGAATATGGAGGCATTGAAAATAACCTGGCGTCCTCAGGTGTCGAGGCAAACAGTATGAAAGCCTATATAACCGATTTGATGCAGGATTCAGCCCAGACACTTACCCAGCTGAGCGGAGCAAACGGATACAAGGCTGAAAGCAGGGGCTCGAGAGGCATCGTTGATTCAAGGCCTTTTCAAATATTTGAAGGTTCCAATGATATGCTTTACACACAAATTTCGGAAATGGTATTGAAGATGATGAATCGTCAGAAAACTCTGAACCTTTCAGAGTTCTTATCCACTTATTCATTGACAAAAAATGTAGCCGATCAGTTTAAATCTTTTCTGAATTTCAAGATCGACCTTAATCTTCAACAGCGGAAGCATGTGGATCTGGGCAAAATTATCAGTAGAATTATTTCTGCCGATTTTGTGGCAGAAATGGCGCTCAAAGGATTCCGTCAGGATCTAATCACAAACAGTATCGAGACCATTAAACAGGAGATCTCAATGCTGGTCAGCTCCTACAAATATCAAACGGAAGTGGCGCCGATAGAAAGCTATCATGAATCCGGCAACTGGCTGGCAATGAGCTAATATTTATGATTCGTCTCCTGCGTAAAATCCGTCACCGCTTGCTTGAAGAATCCAGCTATGGCATGTATATGCTTTATGCAGGAGGTGAAGTTCTGCTGGTTGTCATTGGTATACTGCTTGCATTTCAAATTGATAATTGGAATGAAGACCGGAAAGAACGCCAGCAGGAAACAGTCATCTTAAAGCAATTGCACAGTGAGTTTACCAGCAACCTAGATCAGCTGGATCATAAAATAGCGGCGAAAGAGGATATCATGAATTCTGTAATGCAGCTATTTCGTTACATAGACGATCCACAACTTCGGAATAAGGACAGCATAGATTATCATCTGGCCAGAACAATGCCCTATTCTACCTTCGATCCCATTGTATACGATCTGGCAGGCTCCGGAAGCCTGATGCTCATCAGAAACAATTACTTAAAGCAGATACTTTCCCTGTGGGGTTCCGAAATCCTTGATGTGAAGGAAGATGAATTCAACTGGAAAGATTACAGAAATCAAATCTACATACCCTTCCTTGTGGAACACTATCAATTGAGAACCATCCGGACCAAAGCAACAAGTTCAAATGCCTTGGATAAGTATTTAATTGAAGGAGAAAACGACTCTGGCTATACTGATTACGACATGGGTTTTACAAAACATCCAGAAGATTTTTCTGCCCTTTTAAATCACCCCGATTTTGAAGATCATATGGAAAGAGCACTGGGTATAAACAATTTTGCAAGGTCACAGGCCCTTACTCTGAGGAAACGAATGCTGGAGATTCTGGAAATGCTTGAAAAGGAGATAAACAACAATGAATAATCCACTTACCAATATTAAGAAACGTCAGATCTGGAAAACCTTTCTGGCTTATCCGGCAGCTGCCTTTGTCATTCTGGAAGCAGTGGATTTATTCATCTCTAACTATGGCCTGAATCCAAAAATTTTAAGTCTGATTTTAATCCTTCTGATAGGCGGTTTTTTTATCGCGCTAATCTGGAACTGGAACCATGGCGAAAAGGGAGAGCAGGCCTATTCGCAAAAAGAAAAAATTAGCTATGGTCTGATCATCCTTGTAAGTTTATTTTCAGCGGGGTATTTTTGGGTCAGTTCACCTGCTGCAGCAAAGGTTATGAGTGCAGATAGCTCAGAAGTTTACAACAAGCTGGCTATTTTGCCCTTCGATAATACTTCCAATGATGCTTCCCTGGTCTATCTTTCCGACGGAATCCCGGAAAATTTGATTAACCGGCTTTCGGTCACTACAAATCTTAAAGTGCTATCAAAGAATTCAACTTTTATCCTGGATGAATCGGACCGGAATGCTTCCGGGGTGAAGAAAAAACTGGATGCCGATCTTATGCTGACCGGTCGAATTGAGCATGTGAAGAATCAATTGCTGGTTCAGTGTCAACTCATCTCTGTCCTGGAAGATGTTCAAATCTGGGGCGACCGTATAATTTATAATAACGAAGATGTAATCGATCTGGAAGAGTCCATTGTCAACTCACTGCTGCTTTCCCTGCCGGGTTCAATGAAAAAAAGTACTGGCCAGTCGAATGGCCAATCAAGTACATTACCCGAGGCACAGGCCCACTTTATGAAAGGCAGGGCCCTTAGTTATGGATCCACAGAAGAGGAAACAGAAAAAGCGCTTGAACACTTCAGGAAGGCCATAGAAATCGACCCTAAATTTGCATCTGCCTACATCGCCATTGCCAATGAGAAAATTATCCAGGCCATGTTCTCCACTGCCACAAAAGAAGAAATATTCAATGAGGCAAGAACGGCAGTCCAGACAGCCCTGGCCTTCGACCCAAACTCCGCAGAAGCCTATTACGTGGATGGAGCTATCAGGTTTTATGGGGATTTTGACTGGGAAGGAGCAGAACAATCCTATAAAAAATCGCTGGAGCTTAATCCTTACAACTCCCGGGCATATATCCGCTACTCTGCCTTTCTGGGGGCAATGAAAAGACATCAGGAATCCATCGTCATGGCAGATAAGGCCATTGAATTGGATCCCATTTCAATATCAAGCCTTCACAACCTGGGCTGGATACATCTAATCGCCAGAAACTATAAGGAGTCGGAAGATGCCTTTTCTGAGGCAATATCCCTGCACCCGAACTGGATCTGGGGTTATGTAAAAAGGGCCTATGCTTATGTGTTCCAGGGTAAATTTGAAGAAGCTGAAGCAGATGCAGTAAAGGCCCGGGAATTAATGGGTGAATGGGGAACGGAACTATTGGAATCTGCCTTAATTTTTATTTATGGCGCGTGCAATAATAATGAGAAACAGGCGGAACTGATAGCGCATTTTTTTGAACGGGTTAACGAAGATAACTACAGGGACCCCTTTGCTGTGTTTTCAGTATATAACTCGAGCGGAGACATGGATAGTGCGCTGGATTGGGCGGAGAGATGTCTCAGAGAGAAAGAAGCCGGTTCTTATCTGTTTAACATCGATGTCTTTTACAGCGACGAACTCTAGCACATCCTCGCTTTATCAAAATTCGTGAGGACATGAATTTCTAAGTATTTATAATAATTGTAAAATGAATCTGCAATGAAATTCTTTTTACTTTTTCTGGGTATCGCACTTGGTGCAACAGCCTGCAGCGAGAAAAAAGCATCCCTTCCTTCCTCTGAAAATTTTGAATTGATAGAATTGACAGAGGGGGTTTATGCCTGCATCCACAAATTTGGTGGCAAGGCGATTTGCAATGTTGGCATCATCGATAACGGAAAAGAAACACTCATATTTGACACTTTTTTATCTCCTTCTGTGGCAGAAGAATTGCTTGACATGGTCGATGAAATGGAGTTGTCGCCCATAAAATATGTGGTAAACAGTCATGCTCACAATGACCACATCCGTGGAAACCAGGTTTTTTCACCCGGGGTAAAAATCATCAGCACTTCCAGGACTGCCGAATTGATACAGGAATGGGAAGCTCTGGACCTGAAGGAAGAGAAAGAATATGCTCCTCAGCTTTATGCCCACTATGATTCTTTATTTACAAACTTCAGGGGCGATACGGCTTCTCGTGAATACAAGAATATCTTAATGTGGCGGCCTTACTACGAAACACTGGCCGAAAGTTATGAAGTTGTGGAAACCCGCCTTCCTGATCTTTTTGTTGATCATCAAAGAACCTTCAACGGTCCGGATAGAAGGGTACTAATTCTTACCAGGGGAAAAGCCCACACCGAAAGTGATTTGATTTTATACTTACCCGATGACCAGATTCTGTTCTCAGGAGATATCATTTTTAATGCCTGCCATCCCTACATGGCCCATGGGTCCATACCCGACTGGAAAAACTACCTGGATTTCCTTGACTCCCTGGAAATCACTACGCTCATCCCGGGTCATGGTCAGCCCGGATCCAAGGAGCTCATTCAATCCATGAGAACCTACATTCTCTCTGTTGAAGAACTGGCTAAAAAAATGCATGCCGAGGGCCTGGATATGGAAGATTCCGACTTGATTGAGATCCCGGAACCTTTCGAGAACTGGTGGTTTGAGCGCTTCTTTCCAATAAATCTGAAGTTCGCATATGGAATGCATAGTGAGGGTTGGACATCCGAAAATTAACCATGCCAAAATATAGTCAGGATTGGCATATTTAGATCTACAATACGACCAGATTGAGATGAGAAACTATCAGTAAAGACATAAAGTAGCTGCTTGTTAAGCCTATTAGTTAATACCTGTATATTTTTTATCTGTCAAGGGACATTTAATATTGGGATATTAATCAATAAGCATAACAACTGACTAATATATGTCTCTTTACAAATGAAGATTGCAGTTTATGAATAGAATAACAGACTTATGGAGGCAGTAGTCCATTACAAGCAACCCCATTTTTTCGGGTATATCATTTCTAATTCTCCTGAATCAACGGTCCAGTCTGTATAGAAGCTGTATCAATTGGGATTATTGGGGGATGTCCAAATAGTGAGGGGGCTTGACATCAATAGGACAAAGACGTAACTTACTGTGTACTAAAAAAACAGGGGCTATATAAATAAACGGAGGTCCGCCAGTCACTTATCTTCTTTATAAGTACCCTCCTGGCTGGAATGATTGCAGTTCTGGTGGCCAATTCTCATATTTTTATCTCAGGAAGAAGGACTAAAATCGCTTCGACTCCCCCTTTTCTTTCTTTTGAAACAATTTTTACTGCTTGCTGTTTATATAGCATCGTTCAGAGCCGAATAGCCATACAATACTCAACATGATTCGAGCAATTAATATAGCCCTCATTCTTTTATTCACCTCTCTGCCCCTGATGGCTCAGGGAGTTGTATGTGATGCTAATCGTTATCTGAATAAAATTTTTGAGGATGTGGATTCCATAATGGATGTACAGTATGGACAGGCCTCAACCATGGCTGGCAAATCACAGGCCCTGCTTATGGATATTTATGAACCTCATGGCGATGATACAGATGTAAGGCCACTGATCATCATTGCCCATGGTGGATCCTTTATCACCGGTGACCGCTCTCAAACGGCTGAACTTTGTACTGAATTTGCAAAAAGGGGTTATGTAATTGCCAATATTGAATACCGTCTGCTTGATTCCTGGGTGAGCGATTCTACGGGTATGTTTGAGGCGGTAGTTATGGCAATAAACGACATGAGGGCAGCAGTGAGATATTTCAAAGAAGATGCTGATAATGCTAATACCTTCAGGATAGATCCTGAATTGGTTTTTGTAGCAGGAGTATCTGCCGGAGCAATCATGGCCAACCATCTTGGCTTTTTAGACCCCCAGGATGAGTTACCTGAATATATACAAACCATCATGGCAAAGCATGGTGGCTTTGAGGGAAACAGCAGTAACAATACCCAGTATGCATCAACGGTGCAGGGAACGCTAAACTATTCCGGCGGTCTTATGCTGATCTCCCTGATTGACAAAAATGATGCCCCTGTGTATAGTGCCCATGATGATCTGGATCCCGTGGTACCCTGTTCTTATACCACTTCCAGTATAGTACCCTTTCCCGTTTATATCTATGGAAGTTGTGATATAAAAATAGCTGTCGATCAGATGAATATCACAAACGATCTTTACCTGGTCCCCAACAGTACTGGCCATGTATCCTATTTTTTTAATAATGATTCCAAAAACCAGGTACTGCAGGAATCGGCTATTTTCCTTGAATCGATCATCTGTAAACAGACCAATTTATACCCGAAGGAAATAGCAAAACCAGACATTTCAGTCCATCCTAATCCCTTTACCGACATTCTCTATATTTCAAGCGAAGAGCGGATTCGGTCCGTCACTGTGACAAACCTTATGGGACAGCTCCTGATGACTCAAAATAGTCCCAATATTAATCAACTGGACCTAAGTCCTTTGCCGGGTGGAATATACCTGATCAGGATAAACACCGAAGCAGGGACTTCAATAATCAAGGCAGTAAAAGAATAATTCATGCAAAAAAACAATCAAGCAAAATGAAAACCCTCAGTATGTTGATAATGATGTTCACGATGCAGACAACTCTGCTGACCGGACAGGAAAATACCTTTGGAGCTTGCAGTCTTCCCGTAGATTGGAGCAATATTGAGCTTCACATGGAGGGATTGCCGGAAAAGGCTGCCAAAATCCTGATTATAAGTAACAGGGAATTTGATCCCGGAAGCTGAAGACGGACGAATTTTTCCAACGACTTACCCGAATACCGGGAGGTAAGCTATATGCTGGCAAGCTGTGAGGGAGGGAACTGGCAGATGTACCCGGTAACAGATATTTTCACAGGTCTGGATAAGATTAACGACGGGAGCGACATCCTTTTATTTGTGCACGGACATGGCAAAAACCTACCCATGGTACTTACCAGGGCAAACCAGATACAGACCCGATACGATGTCTCCCTGGTGGTTTTTGACTGGCCTTCTTATAACTCAAACTTTAATAAGTCACTTACCAACGTTCGCAAATGTGGAGAAAATTTCTATAACCTGCTTTTGCAAATGAAACAATACAGGGAAGAAAAGTTTGAGGCAGACCAGCAACTGAGTATGATGCTGCATAGTCTGGGCAACTATTTTCTGACGCACATGGTGCTAAATGGAAACAACCAGTACCTGGAGGAAAAAATATTTGATAACATCATTATGAATGCTGCCGCAGTAAAATCAAAAGATCACGGTGAGCTAATCTCCCAGATCAGGATCCAGGACAGGATGTATATAGCTTTAAACAATAAAGACCGTGTTTTAAGGGGCGCACACCTTTTAATGAGTGGTAAAATGCTTGGTAACCAGGCCCTAGATCCCCTGGCTTCAAATGCAAGCTATATGGATTTCTCATCAGTCGCCGGTTCGGAACATACCTATTTTGCAGGTTATCACCAATTTGAAGATGATTTGCCGGCAATCATGCAATTTCTACAATGGAGCCTTCCATGGTGAAGCTGTGGATTTTTCGAACAGTTCCATGTTTACGAAAACCCAGGGAAAGAAGTTATACCAGATCAGGCTTCCTTAATTAATAGCCTTCATCAACTTATCTGTCCAAAAGGCACGCATCCCCATTCACAATACGGATCACATAAACTCCTGCTTCCAGGGCCGAAATATCCACCCTGTACTCCTCCTGCCCATCAGAGAATTTATGGGTGATTTTAATGCGTCCACTCAGGTCCACAATCTCCAGGCTGCTGCCCTCCAATTTTGATCACCCAGGTAAATAACCAGGTAATCCGAAGCCGGGTTTGGATAAATAGCCGGAAGCTTTTCAGAGAATTCATCCCCAACAAATGTACCGGTATGGATAGATAATGTATTCTCTAGGACATCCGAATAAGGAGATACTCATATTGCCCAAAACATCCCTCAAATACAAAGTGACCTCCAGTTCACCAGCCTCAACAGCGGGATCGTTCTCCCCAACTACATAGCTCAGGCTAGTAGTAATTCCCTCCGGCTTCACTAAATTCGAGTCGGCCCGATTCGAAGCCCACATGATTAAAGCTGCTTTGATCACCTGCCTGGTATCCTGAGCCATCGGCTAGAATCTCCATCACAATGGTATCCCCTGTGCCAAATAGCTTATCCGGAACTGTCATGGAATGTACTTTTGGAGCGCTGGCATCAATGGGATCGTTATCCTGGATGATGGAGCCATCAAACGCAGGGCTCTGGACCTGGCCATCACTGATCACCAGCTTACTCACGGGAATATCCTCGCTCGCCTCATAATTCCTCCCCCCTTCGTAAATCACAAAACTGGCCAGATAGAGGCTAGAATCGCTTCTCTTCAGGTTCTTCAGGGGGTAGTCTCCAATTTTTCCCGAGACCAGCTGAATGGTCCGGCCATGATCATCTGATATCTGAATTTCAGCTTTTACGGTGTCTCCTATGATGTGTGCCTTATCCGGAATCTTTACGGCCTGCACGCTGATATTTCCTGTGAAATTTGCACGGATTTCAGCATCTCCGGATTCAAGTGTAACTGTGGTACTGCTTGCTGAGGGATCACTGATACTCACTGAGAAACCACTTACCACCTCCCATTCAACAAAACTAAAACCATCCGGTATGTTTGTGACCTCAATGGGGGTAACAGCGCCAAGCTCCACACTTATACTTCCTTCAGGGCTAAGACCCACCCCCTCAGTTCCATCGCTAAGTACAGTGAGTGTTGCATTATTTAAAGCAAAGTTGGCGGTGATAATTTTATCTCCATCCATAATCAGGGAAACCGGATTATTACTTCCTTCCAGGTCCCCTGTCCATCCGGTAAAGGTATATCCGGATGCGGGAACCGCATTAAGGTTCACCGATGTTATGTGTATACTCTGCCTGCTCAGGATCCACTTCCACGCTTCCTTCTCCTAGTCACATTAAGGATCAGACTATGGGAATCAGGAATAAAGGTGGCCCTTATACTTGCATCACCGGAAGATAAGCGTAACCGTGGTGCTTGTTGATGATGGATCAGCGATACTCACAGATGAACCACTCACCACCTCCCAGGAATTAAAACTATATCCATCGGGTACCGCTGTAACCTCAATATCTGTTGTTGCCCCATGATCCACGGTAATGTTTCCTTCCGGGCTGAGCTCAACTCCTTCAGTTCCGTCGCTGAGAACAGTAAGGCTATATCGCTTTAATGCAAAGGTGGCAGTGATGTTTTTATCCCCATCCATGTTCACGGAGGCAGGATTATTACTTCCTTCCAGATCACCTGTCCATTCTGCAAAATTATAACCGGATGCCGGGACTGCAGTCAGAATCACTGTGCTGTTATGTGAATATTCTGTCTGATCAGGATCCAGATCAAAGCTTCCCTCACCCACTATTCCAAGCGTAAGCTTGTGGAAGGCCGGAACAAAAGTGGCACGCAGACTTGCATCGCCCGACGATAGCGTAACCGTAGTACTTGTCGCGGATGGATCAATGATACTCACTGAAGAGCCACTGACCACCTCCCATCGATTAAAACTGTATCCATCAGGTATCGCTGTAACCTGAATGCTCGTGGCTGCCCCGTGATCCACTGTAATGTTTCCTCCAGGGCTGAGTTCACACCCCAGGCTTCCATCACTGATTACAGTGTAAGCTATATCGCTTTAATGCAAAAGTGGCCCTGATACTTTTATTCCCATTCATGCTTACTGTGGCAGGATTATCGGTACTCACCAGGTCACCCGTCCAGGACGAAAATTCATAGCCCGCCGCAGGACTGGCACTAACACTTACACTGGCCCCTTCAGCATAGTTATGTGTACCAACGTTTGGGTGTAACACTTCCACTTCCAGAGGGCGACTCCATGTTTAGCGTATAGGTGGGGCCGGGAGGTCCCATCCAGGCAGTAATGGCATTGAACCAGGCCTGGCCCATCTTATCATAACCATTCTGGTTTGGATGGACTTCATCCATCATGTCGTTGTTATAGTCCAGTCCTGCACCACATTCCATATCCACTAAAATCAGCTGATCTCCATTAGCCCTCCTGGAAGCAGCCAGATTATCCATCATTCGGTTATAGGCGATCACCCGGGGATTGGTATTACAGGGATTACCCCGTGTACTGATGATCCTGGCAAGGAAAACCATGACCGAGGTGCCATGGGATGTTTCATAATCATCAATGGCATCTAAAATCCGGCTCACATCATTACTGGCTGTATCGGCTGCCAGAATATCGTTGGTTCCAATATGAAGCAGAACCACATCGGCGTGATTTGAATTCATATAGGGTCCGTTTGTTACCGTGCCTGTGTAGTGGGTGGATGTTCCGGTTTCCATAATGTCGGCCAATTTGGAATCTGAAATCCCCCCAAATCCGCCACAATCCGAATCGGCCATCAGGGCATTTCCGAAGGTCTGGGTCCCCACATAGTCGATATTGTATCCTGCGGCAGTAAGTAAATTCAATAATCTGAGGCGATATCCCACTGCAATATGCCCCCCTATGGGTGTACAGGCTGAAATGGTGCCATTCAAACACATATTCCCGGCGGTAATCGAGTTCCCAAGGGGTAAAATCCTGAGAGTCTGACCTTTTGCAACTGATGAAGCAATAGTGAACAGAACGGATAAAAGAATAAAAGCTGTGTAATTTCTAAACTTCATAAAACCTACTCCTAATGATTGCATCCGGTATTAAAAGCCGGGCAACAATATAACCAATCAGATAGGAAAGGAGTTGCAGCCTGCATATAAAAATATCAGCATTTTCTCTAATCTTCTAATTTAAAACTTTTTAGTGCCTGACTTGTTA
Source organism: uncultured Bacteroidota bacterium (assembly GCA_963713725.1). Classification (GTDB taxonomy): domain Bacteria; phylum Bacteroidota; class Bacteroidia; order Bacteroidales. Next base: position 87,898 of record CAVQMZ010000021.1, on the reverse strand, counting down.
TTAGTCCATGATTCCATTATTCAGAAAAAAGAGAAGACAAATGGCTGAGGATAACATGCCGGCAAAATACACCCGCTATGCCATTGGCGAAGTGATTTTAGTAGTTCTTGGAATATTGATTGCCCTGCAGATTAACAACTGGAGTGAGCAGGCCAAAGAGCGGGCCAGGGAAGTACATTACCTTGAAAATATTAAATCGGACTTATACCTCAACATAGCCGAAATCGATCGCTATATTGCCACAAGGACTAAGGCCATCGAGTCTGCAAATATCATCCTGGAACATTTTGAGGGAAAACCTTTAACAGATCTGCCTGCATTCAGCGAGCACACCATAAATATTTATACCTGGCGGAAGTTTTTTCAGAATAATAACACTTTCCAGGAACTTGTGAATTCGGGGAATCTGGCCCTGATATCCAACGACTCCATAAAAACCACCCTGTTGAATATGGAGCAACTGTATAAAATAATGAAGGATGAGGAAGATCATTTTCGCTATGATGCAGAAGTTCTCCTATTACGAACCTTCCTATGGAATGATCGATTTTAATTACGCTGTAAAAAGCCTGACTTACAGAATGAGCAATGGGCAGGCAGGAGAAGATGTTGAATTGCCCAGGGAGCAGTATGAGATGATGCTGAAGGATATTAAACAGAAAAACGGCTTTGTAATGGCCGTATATGAATTCAGCGCCATGAATGTGCAGCTGGAAAAGATGAAAGCTATGTGCCAGGATCTGATTTTGCTCATAGATGAGGAAATAAGTACATGACCCGCCTCATTAGAAAAATTCATTAAAAAAGGGACTGTGCAAAATGCAGCAGCCCCTTTTAACTATTTTATGGCGATTGAGATTAGTCCATGAACATGGTTACTTCCATGGTAAAGATGTCATCAATGGCCTTATCACCGATGTCATTAAAGAATGATTTTGAACCATAGCGAACATCAAATTTACTTCTGTCCACATCAATAAGGGCTGTATAAACTGAACCCCCACGAACTACGTCGAAAGAAATTTCCTCAGTGATGCCCTTGATGGTCAGATCGGCCTTTACCCTTGCCTTATTGCCCTCAAAAGGAGCGCTCCCTTTGATCTTGAGGCTGGATTCGGGATATTCTTCCACATTGAAGAAGTCCTCTGACTTTAAATGGCCCACCAACTTTTGATTGTATTCTTCAGATTCTATATCTGCATTTGATATGGTGGTCATATCCAGGATAAAACTACCTTTACTGATCCGATCTCCATCAAGCACGAGCTCGCCTTTAATCAGTTCAATGCCACCATAGTGGGTTCCCCCAATCTTCTTACCAGTCCATTTAATTTCAGATTTTGTGGCATTTAATACCTCTCCTTTAACTTCGCTTAGCATACCGGTTCCCAGAACCGCTATTGCCATTAATAAACTTATCTTTTTCATTTCTATTTGTTTTTGAATTTGTATAATTTATTTGTTGTTCTTATATCTTTAATAATGCATGGGAACCTCCATAAGCAGTATCCTGCTGGGCTCTGATGCCGAGAACCTGATTGAATTTTTTTCCTGTATGCCCATTCCGTCCCTTTGCTCCAGAAGCTGACCTTCCACTTCAACCTTTCCTTTCAGAAGGAAAATGTAGACCCCATTATTGGTTTTATTCAGGGAATAGCTGGAGCTTATTCCGGCATCAAAATTTCCAATATGGAACCAGGCTTCCTGGTGAATCCAAACCCCCTGGTCTTCCTTTAGGGGAGAGAGGATCTGATTAAACTGATTAGCCTCTTCAATTTCGCTGATGGATAGCTGGTCATATCTGGGCTCCATGTCCTTCTTATTAGGGAATATCCATATCTGAAGAAATTTGACAGCCTGGTCCGGATTCAGGTTATACTCGCTGTGAAAGATCCCTGTACCCGCGCTCATAACCTGGATATCACCCTGCCTGATCACGGCCCTGTTGCCCATGCTGTCTTTGTGTTCCAGATCACCCTCCAGTGGAATGGAAACGATCTCCATATTATCATGAGGGTGGGTGCCAAAGCCTTTAGCAGCCTCAACCCTGTCATCATTCAGTACCCTCAGTGCTCCGAAATGCATCCTTTCAGGATCGTAATAATTTCCAAAGCTGAAAGTATGGTAAGTGTCCAGCCAACCATGGTTGGCATGTCCCCTTGTATTTGCTTTATGAATAACGGTTTCCATTTATATATCCTTATCTGATACAAAGATGAGGCTTAGCTCTTAATGGAAGATTATGAAAAACCGGAGAAGATTTATGAAAAACCGATCTTAAGCATTTTGACGAAAGGCAGAGGGTGAAATCCCGGCGTGTTTCCTGAAAAATGTGCTGAAATTTGAAGCTTCTTCGAAGCCCAATGCAAAACCGATTTCTTTGGCTGAAAGTTCTGAGAAAAGGAGCATTCTCTTAGCCTCAACCATAATTCTGTCCTGAATATACTCCTTGGCCCCTTTTCCAATTAACAGCTTCACGGTTCTGTTCAGATGGTCTGAGGAGATATGCAGTTCATTTGCATATTCTGATGTTGAATGCCATCTGTGATGATTCAGGTTAACCAGGGTTTTAAAGTTTTTCAAAATGGTGTTCCCGGCTTCAATATTCTGCTCATGCCGCGCCGGGAGGGAACATAGATTATTGCACTCAATAAGGAACAATTTTAATATGGAACCAATGGCGTGTTCCCCGAATTTCACGGAAGGATCATTCCATTTCCATATTTCATCACAAAGTGATATCAGCTCCTGGTACTTCTTGTCATCGACATCCATAGGAGGCGCCTCGCCATAAGAATTGAAGAGGTTAAGGTCCTCGATAAAGTTTAGAGGTATATGATTATTAATCAGGAACTGATCCGAAAACAGCAGCACATATCCAAAGGATTTTTCCTTTTCAATTACCTGGTGAACCTGGCCGGGACTTACAAAATGCACTTGCTTGCTTGAAAAAGCATATTCATTGAAATCGATTATATGCTTGCCCACAGCATGCTTAACCAGAAGCACAGTATAATAATCGTGTCTGTGGGGTTCATCGGTTTTTCCATCACGGCTTTCATACAGCTCTTCCATCCTTGAGATTCTGAATTCAGCAGCATCTCCGTCGTGGTTTACTTTACTGTATATTTTTACATGTGGATCCATCAGCGGATAAAAAGTTTTCCTCGAAGCCAAAATCCCATCATCTTCATCATATAAATCCCGGTTCAGGGTCTTGTGACTCATCGTTTAATTCAATTAAAGTACTGTCTTTTTTCTTAAAACAATTCAAAGGCCCAGTTGTTTGAATAATGAACGATACACGCACTAATTTTTCCGGATCTGAGCATGGCTGCCTATCAGGACAACGCCAGTGAGGCGTTTTATAGATACAAAAACAAGAGCACTATTAAAGATTCGGTTTTGATGAACATTCCGATCTTCATCTGTGTTTAATATCTGACCTGAAAATCAATATTATAAGCACAATGAAAAAGATAAAAAAGGAAGATGTCAAGCAGGAAGTTTTTGATCTTTACGATCAATATGCACATAACCTGATCGATCGGAGGCAGTTTATTGACAGACTGGGCGCCTATGCCATAGGTGGAATTACAGTCACTTCCCTGCTCAGTTTCATCATGCCCAATTACCAGGATCACATCCAGGTCAAGCCAGATGACCCAAGGATAAAATCCGGATATACCACCTATAACTCTCCCAAAGGAGGGGGTGATATCCGTGGTTTATTATCACTGCCTGCAGAATCAGACGGCAAATTACCGGGAGTGGTTGTAGTGCATGAAAACCGGGGCTTAAATCCCTATATCGAAGATGTGGGACGAAGGACAGCGGTGGCAGGATTTATTTCCCTGGCTCCGGATGCGCTAACTCCCCTTGGAGGCTACCCCGGCAATGATGATGATGGCCGGGCCATGCAGCGGGAGCGTGATCGGGATGAAATGCTCGAAGACTTCATTGCAGCTTACAACTTTCTGAAGTCCCATCCCAAATGTAATGGAAAAATAGGTGTTGTGGGCTTTTGCTTTGGGGGCTGGATCTCAAATATGATGGCGGTACGTATCCCGGATTTAACAGCAGCGGTTCCCTTTTATGGGGGGCAGCCTCCCCTGGAGGAGGTTCAAAACATACAGGCTCCACTCTTGCTTCAGTACGCAGAACTGGATAGCAGGGTGAATGAAGGATGGCCCGCCTATGAGCAAGCTCTGAAGGAGCATCATAAGGAATATACCGCCTATATCTATCCCAATGTAAACCATGGTTTCCACAACGACACCACTCCCCGTTATGATAAAGAGGCCGCTGAGCAGGCATGGAAGCGTACCATCGCGTTTTTCAATAAGCATTTGAAATAAGCTCCGGTTAGGTATTGCGGGTGCTTGATTTAAAATTTTATGTCTAGTTTACTTGTCATTTTGTATATTTTATTTAACTTTGCGTAAGTTATACTTTACATATTGTACAAATAATCATACATAATAACAGAAATCATGTCATACCAGGAAAAACAAAACATTGTAAATATCTTCAGCGGACTGCTGATCACAGCCATCTATGCTTCCATGATCTGGAAACGGCAACTGGCAGGAAACTTTGACCTGAGGGAGGATTTTGATACCTGGGGGCTCATTTTCCTGATCTATATCGGGGTCTCCATTGTGGTAAGAATCATAATCCAGATTATTTTTCACATCATCAATGCCATTGCAACCCGTGAAGAAAAGGTCCCCGTTACAGATGAACGTGATAAACTGATCACTTTAAAGGCAACCCGGAACTCATACTATGTTTTCACCGGGGGGTTTGTACTCTCAGTCATATCCCTGGCTATAGGTATGCCGGTTTATGGAATTTTTATCGCCTTTGTAGCCACCGGTCTGCTTGCTGAGGTCATCGATAATGGCTCCCAGATTTACTATTATCGCAAAGGAATCTGAGATGGCAAAGAGCATGATACAAAATAACATCCGGCGACTTCGTTTCGATAAAGGCGAGATGACCCAGCAGGAGCTGGCCGATGCCGTGGGGGTTTCCCGACAAACCATTGTTGCCATTGAAAAGGGAAACTATTCCCCTTCCCTTGAACTGGCATTTCGCCTGGCAGAAATTTTTGAAACCCCGATTCAGGAGGTATTTAGCTATGAACCCGAATAAGCATATCAAATAATAAATTTATGAAATCGACATTCAAAATTGTATCCATCCTACTCTGCACACTGCTTTTTTTCACAACTCAGGTGGCCAGTGCCCAATCAAAGTACATCATTGAAATAGGCGAAGTTGACAGCCTCTACTCGGAAATTCTTAAGGAATCCAGGGAGCTCTATGTTCAAATGCCCGACAGTTATGATCCGGATAGCAACAGAAAATATCCTGTACTTTACCTGCTGGATGGAGCATCGCTTATGGATGCAGCCTCAACGGTCTACAGCTACTACTGGGGCGGATTTATGCCCGAAATGATCATCGTTGGCATTTCCAACAGGGAGAACCGGGACAGGGACTTACTCGAATCCAGCGCAGGTTTCACAAACTTTCTGGAGAAAGAGTTAATCCCGTATATAGAGAATAAATATCCTGTCACCACCTATAGAACCCTCATCGGGCACTCCTTCGGGGGACTTTTTACCATTAACACCCTTCTCAATAAAACCGATCTGTTTGATAATTACCTGGCTATTGATCCCAGTCTTGACAGAAACAATCAGCAACTGGTCAGGCTCGCAAAGGATGCCTTTGTCAGCAGGAGTTTTAAGGGGAAGTCGCTATTCATATCACTGGGAGGACAACTGCATATGCAGGACTATGATATCACCATTGAAAATGTAATGAAAGACACATCAGAGAGCACCCTCTTTGCCCGGTCAAATATTGAATTCACCAGGTTAGCTGAAGCCAATCCTCAAAATGATCTAAACATAATGTGGAAGTATTACCCACAGGATCTCCATGGTACGGTTCCCCTACCCTCCATAATGGACGGACTTATTTTCCTGTTCACCTGGTTCCAGATGGAGCATACCGATAAGTTTAACAATCCGGATACACCTGTTGATGAACTTGTGAAGGTAGTCAGGAACCGGGCAAAAAAACTGGAAGCGCATTTTGGATATTTCGTTCCTCCCTACGATGAGGAGCTTTTGAATATGCTTGGATATATGAACATGGACATGGGTTTTCCTGAAAGGTCCCTGGCATTTTTCCTCATGGGCATAGAATATTTTCCACTGAGTGCCAATGCCTATGATTCACTGGCCGACTATTATGTGGCTCAAAAGGACTTTGAGAATGCCCTTAAATATGTATCCATCGCTTTTAAACTCAGCGGGAGCGACTACCATAAAGAGAGGATGCTGGAATATATAGATGCCACTACTTCCAATGACTGATGGAAATGGGCTTTCATATTCGCGAAGTCGAAAAAGGGGATAATGCTCCCCTGGCTCTGATGATTCGCCAGGTATTCGAGGAATATGATGCGCCGAGAAAAGGAACTGTTTATACCGATCCCACCACAGATGATCTCTTTTCTCTCTTTCAGGAAGCAGAGTCAAAGCTCTGGGTGGCAGAATGTAATGGAAAAGCGCTGCTGGAGTGTTCGCTTAGCTCGGCTCGTGAACTGGGCTATACCCATCTTTATCTCGAAAGCATGCCCGAATTCTCAAAGGCCCTGGGCATATACGAGCAACTGGGCTTTATTTCCCTGGTTGGACCATTGGGAAATTCCGGACATACCGGTTGCAAAATCTGGATGCTTAAAGAGCTGTATGGCTTGCTCTAAATCTTTGATAAAAGGACTACCCAGTCTTTCTCCGGATCCGAAGGCGGAGCTCCCGGATCCTGATGGCCCTTGCCTTCCAGGCTGTTGACCGTACCCTTTTGCAGCGCTCCACCATCTCTGGGGTTCAACCATTGTACATCAAACTGCCCGCCACCCTCAAGCCTGATCATAGACTTTGAGCTTCCTGCAGGCAGATAGACAATGTAGGTCTCCCCCGGTTTCGCAAGACAGTAGGCACCTTTGGCTCTCACCAGCTGATCCATGTTTTGCATTTCTTCCAGGGCGAACTGCTTTATAAAACCGGTGGCAATGGTCGATTGTTTCCACCAGATGTCACGACTTCTGAAATCCTCACAATTCAGATCATTGTGTGGGAAACGGTAACCCATATACCATTCCACTCCTCCGCCTCCTGCCAGCAGGGCTCCCCAGAGACAGTGCTGCCTGATAGTATCATGATCGGGATCATGGGAATCGGGCATGGCGCCCTTATATGCAGGACCAATCTCATCCAGATTCACGATCCACCTTTTCCCGGCTTTTTCAGAAGCCTCCACCCATTTTATTATGCGCTCATGTACCCTTGTGGGATTGCCAATCTGCATGGAGGGTCCGTCCAGGTGCTCAAAACCCAGCATGGGCTCCAGGTATTCATCCTGGTGATGGTCATCGGCATGGGTATGTAAAACCACATTGGAGGGATAGGGATTAATTCCCTTCAGGTAGGCCATCATATCTTTCTTCTGTTGATCAGTTTGCCCGATGGGAGTCCAGTGGGCAGGACCATTCTCTTCACCAATGTTCCAGCTGACGGCAGTGTGGTGGGCAAAACGGGCCACCAGTTCGCGCAGATAAACCCTTCGTTGTACAAAAGTGAAGCCCCCATCCAGCAGCACTTCGTTTTCTGTCTCCTGTAATACAAAGTGTATCATCATTCCCAGCTCTTCCATGTGATCGAAAACCACTTCCCACTGATCCAGTTTGCTGCAATCGAAGCGGTAACGTTCATTGTAGTCCGTATAGGGCCACACATCCCTCCCGTCTCCCTGGATGTTCATTGTGAGCATGTAGATGGAATTTATACCGGCCGAATGCAGGTAGTTCACCGCCCCTATGATGCCCTTTCCTTTTCCGCCCTGCCAGGTGGGATCACCCTCGGTCCAGTCGGCCATATGTGCTTCATAACGATGCAGCCCCTCCTTGGGATCAGCCTCCCCTTCCCTGATCACCTTTCTGAGACTAAAACGGGTAGTCTGGTCAAAATCCACAAAGGCAAGGAAATTTTCCGGGCTGTCAGTTCCATTTTTAATCCACAAATCGCCGCTTTCCTGGAAATTAAAATAGCCTTTCCCCCCATTTATAATCCGGCCCTGGGCCCTGAAATCCGGTGCGCTTTTATCAGACTCGAAGATCGTAAAGCTGCCTTCAGCCCCATCCAGTGCCAGGGCTTCACCAGGATCCTCTCCATCCACAACTGCAATATTCTTTCCCTTCCGGAACACCACCTTGTAAGACCAGTCACCTGTGGCATCGGGCCGGAAATGGACCTTCCAGATATTTCCTTCCCTTGCAGAGCTTACACCAGCATTCCCATCTGCCGCATAATAACCAGGAACCTTGTATGTTACACCCTCATGACTAAAGTGAACCTCCAGCTTGTAGTTTAGAAAGGGATTGTCTTCGGCCCATTCTGATGTGGCAGGCCCGGGAATTTCCAGGGTCACTTTGTGCCATTGCTGCAATTCACCGGAAATTCTGATTTCTTCCTGGCTGGTATTCTGGCAGGAAAAAAGCAGGGCCGCAAATAGAAAAATAAGGGTGCGTTTCATTTTTTTATCGAGTTTTGTTTCCGTAAATATAAGCCACATTTTTATTTAACTTTAATAAATGGACTTTGATGCCATAATCATTGGTGGAGGATTGGGTGGTTTGTCGGCCGGAGCGATACTCTCCCGGAATGGGAAAAAAGTGGTGCTTTTGGAGCAGCACTACGTTCCGGGGGGATGTGCCACTACATTTAAGAGAAAGGATTTTCTCATGGAAGCAGGTCTCCACGCCATGGACGGGCACCATGTTGTGGAACAAAAAACCCACTCCATTCTGAGATACCTTGGGGTGAAAAAGGACATTGATTTTTTAATACTTCCAGAGTTTTTCCATTTCAAAAATGCCCGCATAAACTTCACTTTTCCAAGCGGAGAAGATAAAGCAAAAGAAGCTTTACTTGAGGTCTACCCTGAAGAAGAAAAGGCAATTAAAAGCTTTTTCAAGCTAATCATGGGAGTACAGGAAGAACTCTCCCGCCTGCCACGAAAAACCGGAGAAAAAATATTAAAATTTGCACTCTTCCCCTTCTTTTTCCCCAGGCTCACATTCACATTCAGGCGCAGCCTGGGTCGCTATCTGGACCGCCATTTCAAAAGTGAGGACCTAAAGCTGATACTCCAGGGAAACCTGCTCTATTATCATGATAATCCCTTTACAATGTCCCTTGCATTCTTTGCAAAGGCCCAGGCAGGCTTTATCGAAAAAGGTGGATATTTTATAAAAGGAGGATCTCAGAATTTATCCGATTCTCTGGCCAGGGTAATCAGGGAGAACAATGGAATCATACTACTGGGAAAAAAGGTGAACAAAATCCTGGTGAATAAAGGAAAAGCCGCCGGGGTATCTTTCAGCGATGCCTTTAATGATCAGCTTATGCCAGAGAGCTTTTATGCCGATCACATTATTCATGCTGGTGCGATACCTCTGCTTCCAAAGCTCCTGGAAGGAAAGGCCGGTGAAAGAATTAAAAGGAGAATCTCAGGCATGCTTCCTTCCACCTCCCTTTTTTGCATCTACATCGGCTTCTCAAAGGAACTGAAGTCCCTGGGGAAACGCCCTTACTCCACCTTTTACTATGGAGAAAATGTAAAAAGTATCAGGGATGTTCATAGCAATTACCAGGGCCCCTGGGAGCAACGTATGTTTGCTTTTGTGGACTATAGTCAGATTGATTCGGGGCTGACGCCCAGGGGAAAAAGTTTTGCTGCAATCTGTGCAGCAGACAGTCTGGGTAACTGGGAAGATCTGGACGAGGAAACCTATAAAAAGAGGAAGGCTGAAATTGCCGGAATTTTGCTGGACAGGCTCGAAAAAGCCATACCCGGAGTAAAGGATCTTATTGAATGCTATGAAATCGCCACTTCCAAAACCATAAAAAAATACACCCTTAACCCCTCTGCAGCTCCCTATGGCTTTGCTCAAACCCCCGTCCAGGCCGGATTCAAAAGGCCAGCATACAAATCACCCGTCGATAATCTCTGGCTGGCAGGCACATGGACTTTTCCGGGGGGTGGATTTACCGGGGCAATTGTGAGTGGTTTCCTTTGTGGATTAAAGATCAGAAAGGTTTTGGACAAGGAAAGCCCCGGACAGAAAAAAGGGCTCTATTCCGATCAAAGGATTGTAAAATTCCTGGGCAAAAGGGAAATTGCCACTCAAACCCTTGAATTGACCTTCCAAAAGCCCGAAGGATTTAATTTTCAGGCAGGTCAGTATGTCTATCTGAATCTCCTGAATCCGGCCCATGAGGAGCTTGACATTCCCATCAGGCCCTTCTCCATCGCTTCTCATCCTGATGAAGAAACTTTGAAATTTGTAATGAGGGAAAGTAAAAGCGCATATAAAAGAAGCTGTGCACAACTTGACCAGGATGACCTGGCTACCATCTACGGACCTCTTGGGGATTTTTTCCTGAACCCGGATAGTGCCGGCATTGTTTTTCTGGTATCAGGAATTGGGATCTCGCCGGTAATTCCCATGCTCCGGGAGCTTGAAAAGAAGCAGTATAAGAATCCTGTATACCTCTTTTATTCCAATAAAAATATTCAGGCAGCGGCTTATCACAAACAACTTATAAAGACTGAAATAGCTTACTTTAGCTACGTGCCGGTTTTCACTGAAAGTGAGCAAAGAATAAATTCAGTGAAATTAAAGGAGAACATCCCCGATCTGGAGATTTATGAATATTACCTTGTGGGAAGTTCAGGTTTCCTTGACTCAATGACGGATGTCCTGCAGGAAAACGATGTAAAAAGCAGGCAGATTTTTAAAGATGATTTTGGATGAACATGAGACTCCTTATCCTTGCAGCACTCGGCGTTTTAATGAGCCTTAGGGCCTGCTCCTACCTGCCCCAAACAGATCAGGATTTTCCTGATGTTCTTCGCAGGGAAAACGGATTATATATTGAGCTTCTACCTGAAGGATCCGAACGAAGTAAGACCGGCCTGATCATTTACCCGGGCGGACTGGTTGATCCGCACGCCTATATGGATCTGGCGTCCCGCTTTGCACTTTCGGGAGCTGGCCACCATGTAATCATTGCAAAAATGCCGGCCAACCTGGCTGTGATGGGTGTGAATGCTGCACTTAAAATCACTGGAGAATTTCCGGGGGAAAGATGGGTTTTAGGAGGGCACAGCCTCGGAGGCGCCATGGCCTGTTCCCTGCTGGACAGGGATGGAGAATCCTTTGAGGGGCTGATTTTGATGGCAGCCTACTCTTCCGGATCGGTGGATTTAAGTGCCTGGGATGGAGCTGTATTATCCATCACCGCTTCAAAGGACCAGGTCCTGGATTGGGAGAAATATGAGGAGGCAAAAAGCCGACTTCCACTTCACTCCACTTTCCTGAATATCGAGGGAGGAAACCATGCAGGCTTTGGCAGTTATGGTGAGCAAAAGGGTGACGGTGATGCAGAGATCAGCGGGAAAGAACAGCATATTCAGATTGTTGAACACATACAAAACTTTTTTCTTGAAAATGGATTTGAATAAGGCCAGCCTCCTTCCCCTCATACTTTTATTGATCATTTCCATCAAGGGGTATGCTCAGCAGCTGGAACTGGGGATCAATCAATATACGGGCCTTAAACATACCCTGGAATGGGAAGCCGGATTTAATGGTTTTAGCCTCGACCTTGACTACTTCCACAGGGTGGGCGAAAAAACATCACTCAGGGGTGGGATAGAACTGGGTTATACCGGCTGGGGCAGCCAGGGGCTCATGGCCCTTGGCTTCAGATACGGAGATGTCAACTCCCTGGATGTGGCCATCCTCAATGGAATTGCCTTTTACCAGCAGGGTCCGGCCTATGTTTTCGCAAGCGAAGCATCCTATACAAGGTCATTCTTCAATGAAGGAAAGAACCGCCTTTTGCTTTCGATCGGACTGCGTTACTCAATTCAACCCGCTTACAGTGCTTACAGTTCCATATATTCCTACCTTGACCTTCCCCTTCGCATCAGGTGGGGAAGGCTACTGAAGAAACCATAATCTAAAAATATCGCCGTCATGAAAAAAACCCAATTTACCATTACCCTCTTGCTTATTTCTGGTTTGTTATTCTCTGTAATGGCCCGGAATTCGGACAAAAAGGGAGAGAAAATTCTGATTGAGAGGGGAGACAAATGTCTTGCAGTGATGAAAGAAACGGCCCTTGGAATGTCGGTGAAAGGGGTAGCCCTCATTGCCTTCATTCCCGGTGACACAGCTCTTACGTGGACTTCAAAGATGCAGGTTGTCGGAGCCATAAAAAATGCTTCAGCCAACTACCTTGCCATTGCCTATTCAAAAGCAGCGGAGATGGCCGATACTTACCTGGATAGTGGCAGCGGCTCCAGAGGAATACTGCACGGAGAGTTCGGGTACATGGGGGGAGTTATTAAAAAAGTTGATTCGGGATATATTCTTGCAGTTTTTTCAGGTGCATCCGGAGAACAGGACCTGGAAATAGCCGGCGCTGGTCTGGAATGGCTCTATGGATATTATTGAACGACCCTTGACTGAATATAGGGAACAATCACATCATTCATCTGGTCGCTGGTACCATCATAGGTAATGGTTACGATGGGAACCCCCGTATATTCTTTGATTTTTTGTGTCATGGCCTCGGTGACCAGGGCCGGACAACAGAAGGATGGATTGGTCTGCACGAAAAGGGCTACATCGGGATAATTCTCCACGATGTAGAATATTTTTAAAAGGTTATCGTAGGACTCGCCCGAATGCAGAAGATCGATATTAAATTCGGCCAGCCGTTTTTCCAGCTCTTTGGGTTTAATCACAGGTGCAGGGCCCAGGATTCCGGCAAAAGCTTTGTAGTACCTCTCATCCATGAACTTTAAAAGATTCAGGATAATCCGGTTCATTCCCGTGCTTACTACTTCACCCCTTTGTATGGCCCGACGGAAAATATTTTCAATGGTCAGCTTGGCGTAATCGTTATAGGGAGTGGCCAAAGCTTCACCACCGGCCTCTTCGATGGATCGAATCAAATCCTGGTTCATTATATCATTGTCCCGCACATATAAATCTCCAAAAATGGCCACCTTTGGTTTTCGAATACTCCTGTCATATTCAATAAGCTCAAACATTCGAATCCCCTCTTTGATGGCACTGTCAATTGAGCGCCCGCCTGAAAGGGCCTCCACTAAAAGAGCATGGACTTCCTCGTTGACTACATCGGTCTGACCATGATTCAACTCATAGGGCCTGATCCGGCATGCCACCTTTCGGAAGAGCCCTCCCAGCATATAGGCAAAATAGCCATAGTAGGTGATACTGAGGGACATCTCCCTGTGGGTCAGCTCACCGGAGTAGACCGACGCTTTTTCCATCCCATTCCCATAATTCTCAAGTATCCGTTTGATGTAAAAGGGATACTGCCTGATGTTGCAGGTACCTTTGCTCTCCATCATCCACAGGATGCAATTTGAGGGGTCCAGATTATGCCGCCCAATATAGTCAATGTAGTCCTGCGCAATCACATTAATGGGCAGGCATTGGCCTGTATTGTGGACCATGCTTCTTCGGATACCCAGGTCACTGGATTCAAGCAGACGGGCATCATAACCTCCTCTTCTCAGGTTGGCCTCAATCAGGGGGCTGACATACATATCCCAATTGGGTAAGAGCAGGGTTTTACCTCCGATTTCTGTTTCCACTTTTGGAAGAAGGCTACCCAGGTCGGGTTTTTGACCACGTACTTTCAGAACGGGCATGATTCCTGAATGATCTCAAGGCAGCTTCTATCCTTGTTTCATAACCGGTATTGGAATCGTGCTCATCAATCTGGATCACCAGGTAGGGCTTCCCGAAAAGGTTCATCAACTGCTTGAAATACTCCAGGAGGAAAGAATCCGGTGCACACTTAAAGGCCGTTATTAGCACCGGGTACAGATTTGGGCTTCGGCAGGTCTTCTCTGCGGCCCTCATAATGTTTGCGGCAAAGTGCCATGGAATCTTTTTCAGTAAAGCCTCAAAGGCTTCGTCTTCATCTTCATCCACCTTCAGCATTTCCTGGTAGAAGGCCTTAATCCCCATACCCGAAAAGATTCCAGGGATGCCCTTATTGAGTGTTTCTGAGAGCACCACATAGGGTCTGCCCAGGAGGACGACAGATACATCTCCACTGGCATCAAAGTTATCCTGGAAAAGCTGTTCCATATCCTTCTTTTGCTTCTCTGAACCGGAACGGGCCTTTGCCAGTGCTGCAGAAACATCCGACAGGAGGAGTTTATCAAAACCCATCCTCTTAAGCTCCTTTAAAAGGATCTTGCTATTGGCACTGCTGTTTTTGCTAAAATTCAGCATGGGGCTACGCAGCTTCTTCTTCATTTGTTCCCCTTCAACAAAAGACAGGGAAGTACTGTACTGCGTATAATAGCAAAAGTTCTGATTATTTTCTCCCGGGCTTTTTCTGGCTTCCAGATAGACGGGCATAAAAATATAATCACATGTTTCAGCAAGGTATGTTACATGCCCGTACATGGCATCTATGGGAGCGCAGAACTCGGCCCCGGCGATCTTTTTACCCTTCTTCAATGAATCCTTATATCCCTCGCTGGAGCGGACCTTTATGCCCAGCTCCTTGAAAAAAAGCCTCCAGAAAGCCTGGTCCTCCACCAGGTGTAGGGTAGAAGGTAATCCGATTGACGGTCCGCTTTGAGTCTGGCTCCCTGGAGAAGGATCCGTCATTTTTAAAAGCTTACTCCTCGCCCTCATCAGATCAAATTCCTCCCCTCCCTTTGGCACAAATTTTTCTGTATCATAATCCCGGCCACAAAGAAAGCCATAGGCAAGCTTTTCACCATTCACACTGGCCACACTGATGGTACACTTGTTCAGGCAAAGCTCACAAGTTTCGGTCTCCACAGGAATCTCGTTCCTAAAAAGGCCCAGTCCCCTGAATTGCGAGTTTCCTTTGTGTTCCTCCATTAAAATCAAAGCAGTACCCAGTGCCCCGGTCAGGTGACAGAGTGGGGAAACGTAAAGGGTCTTACCCAATCGTTGTTCAAAGGCAGCCACCAGGGCCCTGTTCTTCGCTGTGGCTCCCTGAAAGCAGACATGCTCACCAATATGAGCTTCACTGGCTACCTTCTTCAGGTAATTCTCTCTTACCGAGTGGATCACGGCTGCAAGCACTTCCTCAACCTCATATCCCTGGCTCAGCAACTGGTTGATATCCCTCTCCATAAATACCGTACAACGATCGCTCGCCAGTGGTGCCGGTCGCCCACTGGCCTTATTTTCATAATCCTTCAGCTTTACTCCCAGACGGCCTGCTAATTCCTCAATGAAGCTGCCCGTACCAGCGGCACAGACTGTATTCATGTGGGAGAAGGTGACCACCCCATCCTTCATCTGGGTGAACTTGGCATCCTGACCTCCTATTTCAATGATGGTATCGGTTTTGGGATTCAACTCAAAAGCAGCCCTGGCGTGTGCGGTAATCTCATCCACATCCTGGTCAGCACCCACGATTCCACCGATAAATTTACGACCCGACCCGGTTGTGCCACATGCCAGGATTTCAGGCTCAATTCCATGCTCCTTCATCAGGTAATGAATCGCCTCAAAAAGCGCCTGAGCAGCCCTGAGGGGTTGTCCCAGTGTATAGGTGTAAAATCCGACCACCGGATTTCCTTCGCCATCGATTAAGACCAGCTTTGTACTGGTGGATCCCACGTCTATTCCCAGGTAAAAACGACCGTCTACCCCAGCCGGATCCCTGTAAACATCAATCTGTATCACTCCGTCATGCGGAACAACTTTGGGCATATAATCCTTTTTCCATATTGACCCCTTAATTCCCTCAGCTGTTTCACTTATGTTCAGGGCCTCAAAATAATAATCCTTCTCACCCTGTTCCTCCAGGATCTTAGCCATGTTCACATCCGGCATACTTCTTCCTGCCTTTATTTCTTTAAGTAATAAATGGGCTGCTCCCAGAACAGGAAAATATGAAGACAGGGAGTGGACTTCAATCTTTTGCCCGATAATCTCCTGCAAATGTCCCACTACCGAACGGTTCATGGCAACACCACCGGTCATCAGGATGGGAGATGCAGGAGCTGATTGATTGAACAGGGTATCAGCAATGTTCTCTGCCAGTCCTTTACAAAGGCTGTCGCATATGGCTGACAGTCCATAACCCTTTTGCTGGGCATGAATAAGGTCTGTTTTGGCAAAAACCGAGCAACGGGCTGCGATGTCAGGAATGGCTGAAGTGTTTTGAAGTGCCATGTCCGAAAGGTGAGCAGTATCCTTCAGGTTCAGGCGTAAGGCCTGCTGATCCAGAAAACTACCGGTTCCTGCTGCACAGGAGGAGCTGTGACTGGTATGAGAATAGTTCCCTTTTTCATCCAGCTCAAGGAGAAAAAAACGTTCTGCCCCCACATGGAGTATGGAGCGGGCATTAAGTTTCAGTTTTGAAACAGCCCCCATCAGAGAAACCTGACCGTCGAATACCCTTACCTGCCGATGAAAAGGAGTCTTCCCCGACGGGGCCGCGATACCCAGAACATTCTCCGGTTTGAAAGGGCTCAGAAGTTCTTCCAGGGCAGTGCGAATATCCCCGTGGTGCAGGGCATAGTCCTTTCCAATCAGTTTGCCTTGCTGATTTATCCAGACCATTGAAACCGATACAGAACCCACATCAATTCCAAGAACGAATCTATGATGATCTTCTCCCTTCATATCCGAGTGTTAGCAGAACTCCTTCTCTAAAGTAGTCTATTCTGGCCATTATTGAATAGGGTCGATTCCAGTAAGATTTAGTTTAGAATGAATAAAAAAAGAGCCCCCCGTCGTTCGGATTTTCAGAATATTTATTCAGCTTTGCAAAGTCAAAAAATGCGCAGAACCATGAATAGAAACAGCATCCAACACCTGATTACTATCCTCATTATTTTAGCGATTCCTCTGATTAGTTATGGCCAGCTCACAGTAAAAGAAGTGGACCGACTTGTGGAGGATGCCCTTGAGAAATTTAATGTGGCCGGGGCAGCAGTTGGCATAGTAAAGGATGGCGAAGTATTCCTGGCAAAAGGATATGGGCTGAAATCTGTGGAAGGCAAAGAAAAGGTGGATGCCCGGACCTCCTTTGCCATTGCCAGTAACACCAAGGCATTTACTGCAACAGCTTTGGCCATCCTTGTTGAGGAGGGCAAGCTTTCCTGGCAGGACAGGGTGGTGGAATATATTCCTGAATTTAAAATGTACAACGAATATGTAACCCAGAACTTTAATATTCAGGACCTCCTGACCCATCGAAGCGGACTGGGACTGGGTGCTGGTGATTTGCAATTCTGGCCCTCGGGATCGGATTTTACCATGGCCGACTTACTCACCAATTTCCAGTATTTCGAGCCGGTTTCAGCCTTCCGTACCAAATATGATTATGACAACATTTTATATATGGTGGCCGGCGAGGTGATCCTCAGGGTCTCCGGGCAAAGCTGGGAGGACTTCGTTCAGCAACGAATCCTGGATGCCCTGGGAATGGACCACTCCTCCACCCTCCCGGTCTCCATGTCAGGACTTGAAAATCTGGCCACTCCGCATATGGAAGTGGACGGGGAGCTGGAAACCATTGCCTGGTTTGAGCACGATCCCGAGAAGACCAATGGTGCGCTGGGGGCCATCCTCTCCAATGCGGATGATCTGAGCCGATGGATGCTGCTCCAGCTCAATGAGGGGAAATATGGAACATCATTGGAGAAGCAGCTTTTCACTGAAACAAGTCAGCGTGAAATGTGGAAGATACACACCACCATTAACGTAAGACCCAATCCCCGTTACAGGCCCAACTTCTCGGGCTATGGTCTGGGGTGGAGACTGGGCGACATGGATGGAAAATTTACGGTCTCCCACACCGGTGACCTCTCTGGAATGTTGTCAAAAACCATTATGATCCCGGAACTTGAACTGGGCGTGGTGGTTCTCACCAACTCCTACTACGGTGGAGGTGGATTGTTTAATGCTGTTAGTCAAAGCATCCTGGATGCCTACCTGGGACTTGAAGCTTATGACTGGACAACTCATTATCTGGAAAGACACCTCAACAATACCGGATCTGCAGCGGCCGAAGTCGAGCGGGTATGGGATGTGGTTGAGAATGGCGACCACCATGGGGTAAGCATCGAGAACTACCTGGGACTATACTCTGACCAGTGGTTTGGCCAGGTTGAAGTCTACCTTAAGGATGGAAAGCCCTGGTTCAGATCTCTCCGCTCACCCCAGCTTAGCGGGCCTATGTATCACTACAAGGCCAATGCCTTTGCCATCAAATGGGAAAACAGGGAATTGGATGCAGATGCTTTTGCGATTTTCAGTCTGGACGAAGAGGGACTGGCGCAGCAAATTACCATGAAAGGGGTCTCACCCGATCTGGATTTCAGTTTCGATTTCCACGACCTACTGTTTAAAAGGATTTTAGCCGTTTACTGATACTGACCTGAGGCGATCGCCGTCAATAATCTCTACGGACTTCCCCAGCAGCCTTACGATTTGATCCCTTTCAAATTCCTTTAAGATCCTGATGGCAGAGTCCTTGGACATACTGGTGTAATCAGCAATATCCTGACGGGTAATTTCTGGTCCAATCAATTCAGATTCATAGATCTCTTCGGTAAGGTATATTAATGCATCAGCGATCCGCCCATGCATTTGTTTTTGACTCAGACTAACCATGCGTTCAAGGGACCGGCCATAATTACCACTGCAGAGGGCAATATAAGCTTTTGCAAAAACGCCATTTAAACCAAGCACTTCAGTGAAATTTTTTGCATCCAGGAAACAAACCAGGGTTTCCTGAATCGCCACAACGCTAAAACTGTTTTTACCATCATTATGGACCCCCGGGGCACCCACCAGTTGCCAGGGTTTTACGAAATCAAGGATGAGCTTACGATCATTAAATCCCTCCATATACTTTCTGGCAAATCCGTCTACTACTGAAATGATCGTGTTTGCTGCAGTACCCTGCTTCAAGATTACCTCTCCCTCATGGAAGCGGACCGAATAGCGATCCCTGTTAATAATTTTCAGTTCTTCACCGGACAGAAGATTGAACAGTGGGGCCTTTTGATTACACTTCTCACAACCCTCGCAAAGCTTCTTCTCATTCATATCAAAGCATATATGTACTTCATTTCCAGCCGAAATTTAATCAAATATTTCAAAAACTGATCTATATCAATCAATGTACTGATTTATCTCGATTAAAAAGATAATAAATCTCCATGTGAATCACTTCACACAAATGGAATGTTCAGCTACCTTTGCGCGTGAACCGGCAGTATAAGCTGCTGCTTAAACTAACAATTGAGCCAATGAGAAGAGTGATAATATTTGCGACAGGATTGTTGATTGCAATCCTTTCGGGGTGCGCCAATTACGAGTACCCGGTTGACTGTCCGGATGGTGCAAGGGACGTAAGTTATTCCGGAGATGTTCAAGCTGTCTTTAACAGCTCTTGTATTAGCTGCCACTCAGGTGGTCAGTCACCCGCCCTTACTGAAGGCTGGTCCTATGACGAGTTAATAGGGGGTGGATATGTGGACACCGATTCTCCATGTGAAAGCAGCATCTACCAGATTTTCGATGGGACTCACGCTGGCCGCGCAGACTCAATACAAATCAGTCAAATACTTGGATGGATCCAGGAAGGAGCCCAGGATAACTAACAAAAAACTTATAATCATGAAAAGATATCTTCAAATTACCACGCTTGCTAGCTCTAGTAGCCTTTCTGTTTTCAGCTTTCCTTATTGCCCAGGAAAACGAAGCTGTTTACCCTCCCTTTGAAACCCATACGCTGATTGATAACCAGACTACCTTCCAACCCTATAAGGGATCATGGAACATTGCAATTCAGCACCGCTTTTCTCAAATCAAAGAAATCTCTGATATTTTTGGGATTTATGGAAGTGCAAATACACGCATTGGAGCGGATTATGCCATCGTAGACAAGTTTATGGTCGGACTGGGAACCACACGTTCCTACATGCAGCAGGATCTGCAATGGAAATATGCCATCTTTCAGCAAACCACAAATAACAAAGTACCCGTCTCCCTGTCCTATTTTGGAAATGCTGTACTGGATGCCAGGGATTCCAAATATTTCGGCCCGGAGGAAGATTATCAGTTTAGCTATCGTATGTCTTATACTACCCAGCTGATTGCCTCCCGCAAATTTGGAGAAAAGGTGGGTATCCAGCTGGCTCCCTCTTTTGTCTACTTTAATGCCGTCCCGGAAGGTTACCGAAACGACAACTACTCCCTTAACGCAGGTGCACGTTTCCAAATTCTTGGGCTTAGCTCAATTATCCTTGAATACGACCAGCCTCTTGCCCAGCCCCAGGACAAGCTGAATTCAGCCGGAGATATGATCGAAGGAAAAACTATTTATCCAAACCTTGGGATCGGTATTGAGATCGGAACAAGCACGCACTCTTTCAGGGTATTTGCTTCCAACTACAATTCCATTGTAAAGAACAGGAGTATAGCCTTTAATGACAGGAATCCCTGGGACGGCGATTTTCAGTTCGGTTTTAACATCTCAATCAGATTTTAACCATGAGCACCCCAACAAAAATCTTGAGTTTATTGTTCCTGACTCTTGCGTTTAGCATGACGGCCAGGCCCAATGACTCCACAAAAATCAAAGACTTCTACCATGAGGTCAACTTTTTTGTAGAGGACAACGAGGGCTGCTTCAAATGTCACGGCGAAGCAAATTTCATCCTGGAAGATGAGCTGAATGAAAGAAGCGCTGTGAAAAGAATGGGGCCTACAAAAATTGTGGACCGGGATAATTTCTACACCTCGGTACACAAGTCCTTCGCCTGCACCGACTGTCACTCCTACGATTTTATGGAATTCCCCCATAGTCTTGACACCAGGTTTGAGGAGACACCCCTGTGTATGGACTGTCATGGTTACGATGAAACCTTTGCCAAGTATCATTTTGAAGGCATTGAAGAGGAATTTGCCGAAAGTGCACACAACAAAGAAGGTTTCAACTGCTGGAGCTGTCACGATCCGCACTCTTACAAAGCTTTTATGCGAAATGCAGATGACCTGGCAAGAAGCCATCCTCTATGACAACAATATGTGCCTGCGCTGCCATGCCGATTTCAGCAAATTTTCCATGTTGAGCGACAGGGAAGAGATTATCATTGTGGAAAGTCACGACTGGCTCCCCAACCAGGCAGCCCACTTTGCAAAGATGAGATGTATTGAATGCCACACTGAGATAAATGACTCAATCCTGATCGCGCATAAAATTATGCCCAAATCCTCAGCTGTCAAAAATTGCACCGAATGCCATTCAAAGGATTCCAGGCTCATGCATACACTTTACAAATTTGAAAGCCTTGAGCAACGAAAAGGCGGTTTTGTAAATGGAATTATGCTCAATAATTCCTATGTAATTGGTGCCAACCAGAATGTATTACTCAACCGATTAAGTTTACTTGTTTTGGGCGGCATATTAATGGTCATTGGCCTTCACATCTTCCTTCGCATTAAAAATCAGAAAAAATCGAATCATGGCAGCTAAAAGATTATACCTCTATCCCGTATGGATCCGTCTCTGGCATTCAATCAATGCCCTGATGTTCATATTACTGGTTGTCACAGGAATCAGTCTTCACTATTCCTCAGCTGAAGGCAGCCTGATACCCTTCCGGCTTTCTGTGGGAATTCATAACATTTGCGCCATTATACTTACCATCAATTATGGTGTGTTTGTCATTGGAAATATGATCACCGGTAATGGAATGTTTTATCGGAAATGGAGAAAGAACCTCTGGCCCAAACTCTGGAAACAGTTTATGTTTTATGCTGTGGGAATTTTTAAAGGTGAGCCCCACCCCTTCCCCATTACCAAAAAGCAAAAGTTTAATCCCCTTCAGAAGGTTTCCTATGTATTTGCCATGTATTTTGGCATGCCTTTGCTGATCATTTCCGGAATCGGACTGATGTTTCCTGAGAAGATTTCCGCCACCATATTTAACATCAGCGGACTTCTCTTTTATGATGTCCTTCACATCGTTGTAGGTTTTGTCCTTTCCATGTTCCTCCTGATTCATCTCTATACCTGTACCCTGGGCGATAAGCCCGGCACCCTGTTTAAGAGTATGATCAACGGCTACCACGAAGAGCATTAAAACTGGCACCTTTAAAATAATATATGGATCAAAGATTCCTCGGAGCTCTGCTCCGAGGTTCTTCAATCAGCTTATATTCAGACTAGTTATAAATAACTTTCGCATCAGGAAGTATCTGAATAATTGTATATATTATTCCCTGAACTGAATTACCTAAAAGATGGACCTAAATCTGAATTCTCTCCACCGGGCTATGAGGACCCTGGCTTTGTTTTTACTAGTCGCATGTTTACCCCTTTCCATGTTATTTGGACAGTCTGACGAAGACTGCATGATGTGTCATGAGGATATTGAGATGGAAGGGATGCTTCAATGGCAGGACCGTATCCATGTTTGTGGATACCTTGATCTTTGAAACATCAGTCCACCACAGCAATACATGCATTTCCTGTCATACCGATGCTGCAGACGAGGGCTTCCCTCATGCCGATGACCTTAAGCCCGTGAATTGCGGCACCTGTCATACCCAGCCCATGGCCGACAACACCCGGGGCATACACGGGCAGGCCCTGTTAAAGAATGATCCCAACGCCCCAAGTTGTAAAGAATGTCACGGGCATCATGATATCCTCCATTACTCCGATCCCAAATCCCGCACCTACAAAATGAATATTCCTGTCCTTTGCGGGACCTGCCACAGGGAAGGCGAAGTAGTGGCAAGGGCATATGACGTTTCGGAACACAATATCGTTGAGAACTACTCCCAGGGCATACATGGAAAAGGCTTGTTTGAATCCGGACTGATCGTTACAGCCACCTGCAACAACTGCCACGGGAATCACCTGGTTCTTCCCCACACCAGTCCCAATTCATCCATCTCCTCCGGAAGAATTGCCGGAACCTGCATGCAGTGCCACACCCGCATTGAAGAGTCTCATAAGAAGGTAATAAAAGGCGAGTTATGGGAAAAGAATCCTTCGATAATTCCTTCCTGCTCGGCCTGCCACCCTCCTCACAAAGTTGATATTCCGCAAATCGAGGCCAGAATATCCGACAATTCATGCCTGAAATGTCACGGAGATGAGAAGGTTCACAAAATGGTAGGCGCAGATACGGTTTCACTCTTTGTGGAATCCCGCACCCTTCCCAATTCAGTGCATAAAAACATCCAATGCACCAAGTGCCATACCGAGGTCACCGATCACCTGAAACGACCATGTTCCACCAATAAACCGGTGGATTGCTCCTCATGTCATGCAGAAGTATTTGACAGGTATTTTAAAAGCGGTCATGGAGTGGCCCACTATAATAATGAGGCTAATGCACCTTATTGTACCGATTGTCATGGTACCCACGCAACCACTTCCAGGTATGATGATACCTCTCCTGTTTACCGAACCAATATTCCGGTTCTCTGCGGTGAGTGTCATAAGGAAGATGGGAAGGCCCCCTCTTCCACTGAACTGAAGGAAGTAGATGCATTTGCCGACTACTCCATGAGTGTACATGGTCAGGGACTCACCAGCAAGGGATTGACCGTAAGTGCTGTTTGCACCGACTGTCACACCACCCACCTGATGCTTAAGGACACGGATAAAGAATCATCCGTTCACCCCCTGAATATTCAGAATACCTGCGGTGCCTGCCATAAAGGAATCGCTGAACTCTACAGTCAGAGTGATCATGCCTATACAGAGGATCGTCCGGGAAAGGAATTCCCCACCTGCGTGAAATGCCACAGCGCCCATGTAATTTCCCAGGTAACACAGGACAAATTTATGAATGAGGTCACCCATCAGTGCGGAATTTGCCATGAAGAAACTGCAGAAACCTACCTTAAAACCTATCATGGGAAAGCCTATCAACTGGGATCCTACGAATCTGCAAGGTGCTCTGATTGTCACGGCTCACACAATGTACTGAAGGCCGAGAATCCGGCCTCCATGATCAATGAAGCAAATCTTGTGGAAACCTGCGGGGCCTGCCATGTGGGGGCAAATAAGCGTTTTACGGGCTACCTGAGTCATGCCACCCATAAGGACGATCCCAAATTGCATGCTGCCTATCTCTTTATGACCCTCTTGCTGCTTAGCGTATTCTCCTTTTTCGGCATCCATTTACTGATGTGGCTGCCCCGATCAATCTCCGAAAGAAGAAAGATAAAGAAAGCGGGACCCAAAGAGCATGGAAACAAATATATCAAGCGCTTCTCACGAAACCAGCGAATTACCCACGGTTTTGTAATTGTAAGTTTCATCCTGCTGGCCCTTACCGGGATGATGCTGAAATTTGCCCACATGGATTGGGCCAAATTCCTGGTTCGGATTCTCGGCGGAGTACAGAATGCAGGCGTACTACACCGCATTGGAGCTGTAATTACCTTTGGTTATTTTGGTTTCCATATTACCAATTTGATCAGACAAAAACGAAGAAAACGACTCTCCCTGACCAAATTTATCTTTGGTAAGAACTCCCTGTGGTTTAATAAACAGGATGTAATCGATTTCAAAGACACAATCAAGTGGTTTGTGGGCAAGGGTCCCAGGCCCAATTACGGAAGATGGACCTACTGGGAGAAATTTGACTACCTGGCGGTATTCTGGGGAGTAGCCATTATTGGATTCAGTGGTCTTGTACTCTGGTTCCCGGTATTCTTTACCAGAGTCTTCCCCGGGTGGGTGATCAATCTTTCACAGATTGTGCACAGTGATGAAGCCTTACTGGCCGTAGGATTTATCTTCACCATCCACTTCTTCAATACCCACTTCAGACCTGAAGCTTTCCCGATGGACACGGTGATCTTCACCGGCCATATGCCACTGGAGCATTTTAAGCACGAGCGGCCCCGTGAATACCAGGAACTGGTAGATGCTGGTAAACTTGAAGAAGCTATCGTAGAGAAACACTATTCCAAAGGAGAACATGCGCCTGGTACGCACCTTTGGTTTCCTTGCCCTGGGCATAGGGGTAATCCTGATTTTATTAATCATTTACACCTTTATCACCGGCGGCGGACATTAAGGAGATTTAACCTGACAACAACAGCGCCTGGATTTATTCAAGCGCTGTTGCTGCTTCCAGGAGTACCTCATAACTGTAGCCATAGCCGAAGTCAAGGTCCAGGGCCAGAACACCTGCCACGGTAACTATGCTTCCCACCTCAAAGCTTTCAACTGAAGTCAGCGTAAGGTCAAATTTTCCTTCAAATTCTGTCCCATCCTGAATATGAGCCCAGTTTTTATTCATTATGGCCTCATTAAATTTGGTGATTTCACCCCTGACCTTAATGCTCTTCCCTTCGTAGGCAGAAGGATTTTTATAGATTTCCGCTATGGATACAGTTCCCTCGACCTTGTCGATTGAAACGCCTGATTTTTCAATAACAGCCTGGCTTCCCGGGGTAGATTCCTGGGCATGAGGAGATGCTGCTTCATCAGAAAACAAAGCCTCCAGGAAAACAACTTTTTCAAAGGTCCGGTCCAGATCCTTGCTGTAAAAATCTTCCATCAACATACCTCCCTGGTATTGATACTTTTCACCTGCTTTGGCATCCATTGAAGGAACTGCGATCCAGTATTCCGGGCCTTTCCCTTTAACCAGGAGATAGGTGTATGCGGCTACCTGCTCCACCTCTTGTACAGTCACTTCCGTAAGTCCGCTTTCTGATTGATTTCCACATGAAAACATTAGTAAAATCAATCCTGATATCAATAAATTTCTAATATTCATTTCTTCGAATTTAAACCGGTTTATAATATTTTGACCGCAAAGTAAATAAAAATCCCCCGGATCGTTGATCCGGAGGATTACAAATCATAAAATATCTTTAAGCTGTCTACTGCAGAGTTGGGTCAGGATGTGCTATTTTAGCGACCATTTCCTTATAATTGAAAGGCTTATAAGTCGGACTTTCCTCATTGTGACAAGTCTTACAAACTTCTTCAGTCGGAAGTATCAAACCTTTTTCCATGGAAGCCTCACGGCTTTTCATAATAGAGGCACTCTTATAGGCACTTCCAGGCCCGTGGCAGGACTCACATGAAACTCCTTCTGAAGACTTGAGACCGGCTGATAGGCCTTCACCAATGTGCCCGGTTGTGGCATGGCATTTTACACAGGCTGCATCGGTAGCAGGATCGGCAATTCCCATTTCTGTAGCTATCTTCTTGGCCTCATCGCCGGCCAGGGTTTTCATGGCATTGGCATGGGGTCCATCCAACCACTTGGTATACTGCTCACCTTTGGCGGGTTTAACATGACACATCTTACACTTGGGGGCTCCGATGTACTTGAAGGTCTGGGCCTGCATAATTCCTCCTGCAAAGATCGCCAGAACCATTACGACTATAAGTTTCTTTGATGACATAGCTAAAATTTTTTTGTTAATCTTTTGTTCAATGGTATAAAAATATCTTTTTCCTGAAAATCTTAGTTCAAAATCCGGACCATTTTTAGAAAAGAGGGCCTATTAAGATTCAAACTAAATTCCAAGGGACCGAATTCAGCGTCAAATGCAAGGTATCGGCATCCTGTCAGGCGCAACCAAGAAAAAAGGCTGCCCCACCGGGACAGCCTTACTTTCAAGGGTTTTAGTAATACTTTTTAAATCCTGATCTATTTGGTACCCGCAACATAGTCGTAACCCATAATTTGAGCTTCGCTCCACTGACTAGCAGGCATATGATCATAAATCATTGAGTTGCAACCAAACTTCAGCGATTTGGCATCATAACCCAGAATCCTGAGATAGCAGGCAAGGTTTGCGCTGGTTTGA
The DNA here is from genome assembly GCA_963713725.1 of uncultured Bacteroidota bacterium. Lineage (GTDB taxonomy): Bacteria > Bacteroidota > Bacteroidia > Bacteroidales. Next base: position 60,897 of record CAVQMZ010000021.1, on the reverse strand, counting down.
CCGGTATAGCAATAAACTACAATGGTTTTATCGGTGGGCAGGGTTTTCAGGTAGGTATCAAGGCCAATGCTTTCCTTGGGTGTGTATTGCATGGCTCCTTCAATGTGCCCGGGATCTGAATAATGGTTCGCGGGCCAGTAGTTCACAATGTAATAGTCATCCAGATTTGCATATACTTCCGTTGCACCTATAGCTGCAGCACCAAAACCTTCAGCAAGAACCACATCAATTCTGGCATCCATAATAGCAGATCCTTCAGTCTGACCGGTACTCAGGCTGGGAAGTGCTACCTTCAGCTCCCTTGGAATAGTCTTCAGTCTTGAATAATGCAGAATACATATCGCTTGTACTGCTGGTCCATCTGTCGAAGTCGGCATTCCACGAGCTCATACCCCACTTCATGGAAAATACATTGTCATAACCGGAAATCCGGCAAATATTTGTTACCCAGGCAGCAGACTGACCAGTATAACAAACAATTGCGACTTTGTCATATCCACTAACATCCATGCCATCCAGGTGAGCGGGGACTTCAGTAAGAGGTACATTAACCGCGCCTTCGATGTGGCCAGTTGCATAATCTGCGGCAGAACGAACATCAACAATGTAAACCCCACCTGTGGCCATCAGGGTTTTCACACCTTCAGCAGAAACAATAGCAGGCATGGCTGTATTGGCATAGTCACCACCACCATCAGGTGATTCGAGGTATTCTGCAAGAACCTGTGCTTCGTTTACCGGATCGGTATCATCACTACATGATACTGCAAATAATGCGAAAAAGAGGATGGATAACATCCATAATTTTGTTGTCTTCATGGTCATTCTAATTGTTTGGTTTATGAATTATAATTTAGCTTATATCAGTCTTTTGGCCAGTATGAGGGTAGCTGATCATCCATGGTAATAGCTTCTGTTGCTGACATTTCCCAGTCCAGCAGGTCGGACTTAAACAAATAAAGGTTCTTGTTTACCAATGGAGTCACCATCCATACGAATGTGGCAGTTCTGACTGCATGATCCCGTCTCACTGGTACGCGACGTCCACCTCAGGATATTGTGGGGTGTTGTATAATTGTAAGTTGGAAATACATCAAAATTTTCATAGGCAAGTTCCTCTCCGTAACCCGTCCAGTTATCGGGATGGGCCAGGGTGCGGCGAACCAGGGCAATCTCATACTTATCCTTCACATCAGGAATAGGATTCATAGCAATTTTAAAATCCTGATAAGGCCCGTAGTCCGCATGACTGTCTTTTATATGACAGGCTCCGCAATTATTATAATCCTGGGAATGGCACACCTGGCAGTTAAAATCCCCGATATGTTTTGAGTGATAATTGTTGCTTTCATCAAGATCAGAATGGCACTCCTCACACTGGGGCAGTTCAGTATAGGCATAACGCTGTTCCACGGGTTCTCCTGTACCATGCAATTCATGCCCGTCGTGGCAATCAAGGCACTCTTTTCCGGCCTTCGTAAGGTGAACATCGGGCTCCGTACCCGGGGCAACCCCAAGGAAGGCATGCCCCCCCCGTGAGCTGTGGCAAACCACACATCCGTTGATCATATCCGGAGTTTTCTGAAAATCATGACCGGCTTTCAGCCCTCCACCTCCAGCTATCGGGCGAACGATATGGCAGTTTCCGCAGGTTCCGTGGCACTGGGCGCATTTTACATTATAGCCCTCAATCTGGTGGGCCGGCAACTGATCAAAGTCTTCAGGACCATTAAGCCCTGCACGCATGGTTACCTTTCTTTTCTGCCCGGTTCCGTTGTGCAGGCTGGATGCAAAGGTTCCGGTAATTTCCTCATGGCACTGGCCGCATTTATCTTCATAGAACATGGAGGGAGTGGAGATCCAGTCACCCGAATGGGCCTCATATTTATCTCCGGTATTACCCACACCGCCGTGGCAGTTTGTACAACCTATATTATAATGACCCGAAGACTTAAAGGATTCGTATCCACTTCCACCCAGATAAACCCTGTCGTAAGGCTCATATTCGGGAGCTGCACCTCCACATCCCTCCGCTGGGGGTGTGGTGTCAGGGGAGTGCACATCAATCAATCGTTCGTAATCGGTGTGGCAACCTTCGCAGGAATTGGCTGTAACCACGGTAGTCCCGCCTCCTGGAACTGTATAATTAGCACATCCCGCAATCATCCCACACAAAATAAGGCTCAGCCCCATTAGACCTGCCCCCCTGTTAAACTTCATCTTAAGAATGCTCATATCCTATATTTTTTACTCTGGTTGCAATTTTAGTGAAATGAAGCTATATGCCTCTTAATCAGTACGCTTAATCATGCTTCCTTCGACCCTAAAATCAAGCGTTTAATCCTGCTGTAATATTGGATTATTGGGGGAAGTGGCAAAACAAAACAGGCTGTTGTGAATGAATTAACAAACTGATTTACGCCACGCATAAAGAACTGATCTGGATCAATGTTTTTCATGATAGTTTACTATCTTTACCCAGGATAAGAATTGAAAAAGCATTTATGACCCATTTTACAGGATGTACTCTGAGCATGCACCAGTGCGTCTGCTTTGAGAAACTTTCGCAGGAAGAACACGAATTTCTGGATGCAAACTCAGTCTGGATCGATTACAAGCGTGGTGAATTAATATGCAAACAGGGAAGTTTTGTTTCCCATGTGATGTATATGGAGAAGGGCCTTGGTAAAGTGTTTCTTGAAAATGGAAACAATACCCTGGTATTAAGAATTATTCCCGACGGAAATTTTTTCGGCCTTGCGGCAATCTCCGAAGAGCAGGGCACCTTCCCTTATTCCGGAATGGCCTATGTAGATTCCAGGATCCGTCAGATTGATATTAAGGCTTTCAGGCAACTTATGGATCAAAACGCTGCTTTTGCAAAGGAGGTAATCGACATTCTGAGTTCCAACAGCGTTCAGATTTACGGACGCTTTTTCTGCCTTTCCTACAAACAGGCCTTTGGCCGCCTGGCAGACATACTGATTTGCCTGGCCGACCGTATCTTTAAAAGCACAGAGTTTAACCTTCCTCTTACCAGGAAGGAGCTGGGAGAACTGGCCGGCATGAGCCCGGAGACTGTAATCCGCATGCTCAAGGAATTCAACGATGACAAAGTGATTCGTATGGATGGGAAGTCACTTGAGGTCCTGGACTACGACCGGCTGAAACAAATCAGTGAAACAGGTTGAGATTCCCAGCGCACAAAGTAAGCAGCCTTACTCGGGTCTGTGGCATCACTTACGCAAGCTAATCATCGCTCGCCTCGAGGCTCAGGCACTGATCCTGTTGAAAGGGCTGCAAAAACTATAATCACATCATACAGCACAAAAAAACCACCCGAACCAGGCTGGCTGATTCGGGTGGTCAGAAATACTATTTTAGACTAATAAACCTGGAATTCCTATTTATCCCAGTGCAGCAATTGTATTTTTGAGTAGAGCGATTACATAGTTAGGATTGTGTACTCCCAGACTACGATCTTCTTCAAGTCCAATCCAATTGAAAAATGCTTGTGCTTCAGCCATTGGGTATGTACCAACAACTGGCTCATATGCTCCATCTACTTCGATCGCCTTCAAGTACACCTTTTGCAACTAAAATATCTCTTAATTCTACTAATAATTCTTCCACTTCAGTTTGAGCTCCATTGTAATTGAAGTCATCTAATTCACCGTGACATGAGGTACAAGCAAGGAGAGTTGGATTGTAGGTATGTCCACCTGATCCTTCATCACCATCATATTCGCCCATGTGACAACCTGTACATCCTAGTTCCATATGAGCCGCTGCTCCTGGTGCAGCATAAGCAATGTCACCTGCAATTTCCGCGAATCCTACTCCACCAAGTACATTTCCCTGAGCACCGTGATGCGGGCCATAATGGGTACTTGTAATTTCAAAAGTTTCTCCCGGATTTGTTACATTGGGTTCTGCTCTGCGGCTCTGATGGCAATTAACACATAAATTACTACTACCAATATCAATAGTAGCAGTTTCATCAAATATAAAACTTACTTCACCATGCCATTCTCAGAGCGTAATCACCTTCTTCAAATGTATTATGCAGTCCGTGACAGGTTCCACATTCCCAGGCACTGGGATTAGCAACATCCTGAGCATCTAATCCTGCAGCATATGCTATAAAACCTTCATGTGAATGACACTGTGCACAACCTGCTCTTCCACCTGCATAATCTACAGCAATAGCACCACTTGAATGCTGTGACATTGAAAATTGCTGCTGAACCGCTTCCATATTACCTTCTGAGTGACATGCCAGACAAGTTACATTACCGTCTACTCCGTTTGTTCCATCTGTTCCATCTGCTCCGTCAGCTCCGTCAGCTCCTGCTGGTCCGCTGGTCCTTCACAACTGCTTATTAATAGTGCACCTGCTAAAAGAATAGCAAATCCACCCAACACGCTAATCAATGATATTTTCTTTTTCATAATCATAAGAGTTTTTAGTATAGGATTTTGTGTAAATATATCCTGAGCAGACAAACTGTTCAACAATTCACAATAGATATATACGGGCGGAAATATCGTTTTTTACAGTCAGTTAATCGATATATGTCGATATTCTCGCCGATCTGGATGATTCACACCCATACGGCCAGGGCCTTGCATCCTCATTTACCGTATTTTACAAATCATCAGACCCGGTCTTTAGAATGAAATCAAATAGGATATCAGGTGTTAATAAAGGGCCTGAGGCCATTTTTGGACATCATTTTTTCTTCAAGTCTTTGATTTTTCGAATAAAATCCGGGTCCAGCCCACCCGCTCTCTTAGCCACAATTTGATACCTTTACTTCAATCAAAGTGCCAAATAATGAAACATGTCTTATTTTCTTGCGATCATCCTCTCTGTTCTAACTGCCTGCGAGTGATCAAGCTACCCATGTCCGCCTTGCAGTAACAACAGATGTTCACGGGATGATTTACCCCTACGATTTTATCTCCCGAAAAGCTTCAACTAATTCCCTGGCTCACATATATAGTTATGTGGAGGAAAATAAGGAACAAAACGACACCATCTTTTTTCTCCTGGATAATGGAGATTTTCTCCAGGGGCAGCCCACTGTATATTATTACAACTTCATCGATACGATCTCTCCCCACCTTTCTGTACAGGTCATGAACCGGATGGGCTTATGTGGCAGGGTCTGTGGGGAATCACGATATTGAAACCGGACCAGCAGTATACAACCGGGTGCGTGGGGAAATGAATTTTCCCTGGCTGGCGGCAAATGCGGTCAGCACAAAAACCGGAGCACCCTTTTTCGAAGCCTATACCATATTAAAAGCAGGACGGAAAAAAATTGCCGTCCTTGGGCTTATCACACCCGGAATTCCGGGATGGTTGCCAAAAAATTTATGGCCCGGTCTTGAATTCAGGGATATGGTGGAAACAGCAAGTGAATGGATTCCCAGGATCGTGGAAAAGGAACATCCCGATCTGATAGTGGGACTGTTTCATTCCGGCACAGATGCCAGCTATGGAGGAGCTACAGAGGACTTCCTCAACGAAAATGCTGTGCTGCTGGTGGCAGAACAAGTGCCGGGTTTTGATGTGATATTTGCAGGACATGATCACAGGGTATCTGTCTCAAAAGTGGCCTCTATAAACGGTGACAGTGTGCTGATTATTGATCCCGGTAGTCACGGCCGGTTTGCTGGAGAATTGACTGTCTCTTTCGGAAAAAAGGGCATCAAGAAAATCCTGGGGGAAAATGTATCTATGAAGGCATATGAACCATCAGAAAAGATCCTTGATGAGTTTTCCGTCCAGTTTGGGGACGTCTCCCGCTATCTCCAGGACACCATAAGCTGGCTGGCAAATGAAATAAAAGGCAGTGATGCCCTGATTGGTCCCTCTCCCATGATGTCGCTGATCCACAGAGTTCAGCTGGAACTTTCGGGTGCCGATCTTTCCTTCACTGCACCCCTATCCATAAATGCCGTTCTGGAGGAAGGCCCCCTGCTGGTCTCAGATATGTTTAAGCTTTACCGTTTCGAAAACATGCTTTATAAAATGGAATTATCCGGATCAGAAATTGATGGCTTTCTGGAGCATGCAGCGGCATTGTGGTTCAATACCATGAAAAAACCGGGCGACCGGCTTTTATTGGTCAGGGATGATGATTCGGGCCGACTGGCAAATCCCTATTATAACTTTTCCACTGCAGCGGGAATTGATTATACGGTTGATCTTCGCAGGGAGCCAGGCGATCGCATAACAATTAAAGGCTTCAGCAATGGAGATGCCTTCCTGAGCAACAATATATACAGCGTGGCCATTAATTCATACCGCGGAAACGGGGGAGGCGGACATCTTACAGAAGGAGCCGGCATTCCGGCAGATGAGCTCACAGGCCGGGTAAGCTGGTCGACCGACAGGGATCTGAGGTATTATCTCATGGACTATCTGGGGCAATACAAAAGCCTTGAAGTGGAGAATTATCTGAATTGGAAATGCATTCCTGTTGAATGGGTCGAAGGGGAAAGCAGAAAGGAAAAGGAAGCTTTTAATTGAGATTTATTTATAGTTTTGCAGCATATTTATCCGGACTTGTTAAACAATTTCCCTTCTGACAGGTCTTTAGATAAGCAATAGTTCTAAGCAATGGATGTTAAAGGAAAAAACTTTACCAGGTTCCTGGACAGGCAGAATTCACAGGAGCAGCAACGTAATAAAAAGATTGAAGACAAGCAGCATGCAAAGGGTAAGCTGACCGCATGGGAGCGAATCGAGATACTTTTTGATGAGGATACCTTCGAAGAAGTTGACGCTTATGTAACTGCCGACAAGTCTGATACCGGTTTTGGAAAAGTAAAACAAGCCTATGGTGATGGCGTAATTATCGGGCATGGGCTCATCAAAGGACGCCTTACCTTTGCTTATTCGCAGGACTTTACGGTTATGGGAGGATCCCTTGGATCCGTGCATGCAGCAAAAATCATGAAGATCCAGGACATGGCCCTGAAAATGGGTGCGCCTATGATCGGCCTTATCGATTCGGGTGGAGCACGTATACAGGAAGGAGTAGCCAGTCTGGCAGGCTACGCCGGAATCTTTTACCGGAATGTGCAGTCCTCAGGAGTTATCCCACAGATTTCTGTGATCATGGGACCAGCAGCCGGAGGGGCCGTTTACTCCCCTTCCATTACCGACTTTGTATTTATGACCAATCAGACCAGCTATATGTTTGTAACCGGTCCCAATGTGGTCAAAGAGGTACTTAACGAAGACGTCTCTTTTAATGATCTTGGCGGGGCCGGGGTTCACTCCCGGAAAAGCGGGGTTGCCCATATGGTATACGAAGACGAAGAGAATACCCTGATGGGAGTGCGACAGATGTTGACCTATCTTCCTTCCAATAATACGGAGAATGCTCCTCAAATGGAGCTTTCGGAAAATGAAACAGCCGATATTGAGGAAAGGCTCAGAAATATCGTTCCCGACGATGCCAATAAACCATATGACATTAAGGAAGTTATCAAGCTGATTGTTGACAAACGCTCCTTCTACGAAATCTCTGAAAATTATGCCCAGAACCTGGTCATCGGATTTGCCAGGCTCAATGGAAAAGTAATTGGGATCGTAGGGAACCAGCCTAAGGTTCTGGCTGGCACACTGGACATTAACTCCTCGACTAAAGGAGCCCGTTTCATCAGGTTCTGTGATGCCTTTAATATCCCCCTGCTGATTCTTGAAGATGTACCAGGCTTCCTGCCAGGAATCGACCAGGAACACAGTGGTATTATTCGTCACGGGGCTAAAATGTTATATGCCTTTGCTGATGCTACAGTACCCAGAATCACAATGATCCTCAGGAAATCCTATGGAGGAGCCTATTGTGTTATGAACAGTAAAAACCTCGGTGGCGATTTTAACTTTGCCTGGCCAACAGCTGAAATAGCAGTAATGGGGCCCGAGGGAGCCGTAGCCATCCTTTACAGAAAAGAACTTGAAAAATCAGACGATCCGGTTTCCATGAAAAAGGAACTGGCTGCCAGATACCGGGACGAGATTGCCAATCCCTATGTAGCAGATGAGCGCGGATTCATTGATGAAGTAATTGATCCTGCTATCTCCAGACAGAAATTGATCCGTGCCTTTGAAGCGCTGGAGACAAAATATATTGATAACCCTGCCAGGAAACATGGCAACATACCACTTTAGTTTTCACCCATGAAAATTAAGAGCATTTTAATAGCCAACCGAGGCGAGATCGCGCTGCGGATAATCCGTACAGCGAAAAAAATGGGTATTAAAACCTATGTCATTAAAACCAGCAAGGAACCCAATGCCTGGTACCTCGACGAGGCCGATGAGATTATCGACTTCTCAGAGTCTATGGACGATTCTATTCCGGAATTCCTGGACATCGAAAGGATTGTTTCCAGTGCCCGGGAAATGAAGATTGATTCCATCCATCCCGGATACGGATTTCTGGCTGAGAATCCTGATTTTGCCCGGCGTTGTGAGGAAGAAGGCATTATCTTCATTGGGCCTTCTCCCGATGCCATATACCGCATGGGAAATAAAACCATCGCCAAAGAACTTGCGAAAGCCCATAATGTACCCCTGCTTGGTGGTAGTGAAGGAGCTGTAAGCAATGCGGCTGAAGCGACTGAAGTTGCCAAAAGCATAGGTTTCCCCGTCATATTAAAAGCTTCTGCAGGAGGCGGAGGCCGTGGAATGAGGGTTGTCGAAAAGGAGAAGGATATTGAAAGGATGTTCACTCTGGCTACCAACGAAGCTGAAAAGGCCTTTAACAATCCGGCTGTATTTATAGAGAAATTTGTACGGGAACCCCGTCATATCGAATTCCAGATACTGGCCGACAAGCATGGCAATGTGGTCCATCTTGGAGAACGGGAGTGTTCGGTGCAAAGAAAGCACCAGAAACTACTTGAAGAATCCCCCTCCCCGGCTCTGGACGAAAAGCTTCGAAAAAAAATGGGCGATGCTGCCATCCGGATCACCAAATCGGTGAATTATTATTCGGCCGGGACCGTTGAATTTCTGTTGGACGAGGACAACAACTTCACCTTCATGGAGATGAATACACGTATTCAGGTGGAGCACCCCGTTACCGAAATGGTAACAGGTATCGATCTCATCGAACAAATGATCCGAATTGCCCAGGGAGAAAAACTGGCCTTCGCTCAGAAAGACATTAAAATGAATGGCTGGGCCATTGAATGGAGAATCAATGCGGAGGATGTTCAGTCCGGATTCTCACCCAGCCTGGGTGTAATTGAAAAGATTTCCTGGCCTGAAGAGGATCACATCAGGGTGGATACCGGGGTCAGAGATGGATCGGTCATTACACCCTATTATGACTCCATGATTGCCAAGCTAATTGTTCATGCCGAAGATCGGGAAAAGGCGCTTCAACTTTCCAGTATTGCTATCCGGAAATTCTGGATCAAAGGACCCAGGACCACCCTTGCATTCTGCAGGGCTGTCCTTCAGAATCAGAACTTCCGAAAGGGAAAGTTTAACACTTCCTTCCTGAGTAAGGAACTTAAGCTCCACTATCACCAGGAGCCGGATGAGGCAATGCTCGCGGCCTTCTTTGCGACTTTTGATTATGCCAGGGAATTAAATGAAGTTGAAAGCAAAGCTTTGCAAAGCGAAAAAAGCAAAGATATTGCACCCTGGATTCTTACTAAACGCTTACGTTAAATCCAGATTCTGAAATGGCTCTAGAACCAAAGAAAAAGAGACAGTCAAAGCTTATTGCCCTGAGTTCCACCAATAAGACTTATGAATTTAAGACTCCCCTGGAGAAACGAATTTCCTACCAGGGGAAAAAAGTGGATATCAAGTTGCGTGAAGACCCCAACGGCTTTTCATACATCGTCTGGAAGAATAAGAAGTACATGCTGGATGTGATTGAAAAAAACCAGAATAAGTATACCGTCATGATTAATGGTGTCTGGCATTCATTCAGCGTTGAAACACCAATCTCTCTTAAGAGAAAACGTTTCCTCGCAGAACAGGGTGATACATCCTCCAGTGTAGCCATTGAGGCTCCCATGCCTGGGAAAATCATTGACATCCTTGTTGAAGAAGGTTCCGAGGTCAAAGAAGGGGAACCCATCATTATTCTTGAGGCCATGAAGATGCAAAATGAAATCCTCAGCCATGTAAGCGGCGTGGTTCAGCATGTGGAAGTGAAAAAGGGAGACTCAGTAATGAAGGATGATCTGATGATCGAAATTCATAAGGGCTGATCCCTAAAAAACAGCTCTTCCAGTGGGGTATATAAGGGTCCCTGACTTCTCAACTCACTTTTATAAAACACAAGGCGATCAATCCGGGTTTCACCTGAAAACCTGCCTTTCATGGTATCCATAAGCCGGTAATATTCCTTTACATCTTTCAGTGCGCGAATCCGCCCCAGCGTTAGGTGTGCCCTGAAAGCCTGTTCCGTTCCGGGAATCCCGCAAGCGTCAAGGGCCTTGTCCACCTCCACTCTCAGCATTTCAAATACAGAGGAATCCTTAAATCCAAGCCAAACGACCCTTGGTTTTTTCATTGGACCAAAACTTCCGGCATCGCCCAACTGAAGCATGGCTTTTTGGGGCAGATTGATGCTTTTTCTCATGGAAATGCTTATACTTTCCAGTAAATCAGGCGGTGTATCCCCAAGAAACCTGATGGTAATATGATAACGCTCCGGATCTACCCAGCTGATTCTTTCATGCGAAAGCCGCTCCATCAGCTCAGCTCTTGTTGCGAGAAAATGATTTTCAAGCTTTACGGGTACTGCGATAAATGTTCTCAGGTTTTCATAAATTAGTCTCGTAAAATTATCTAATCCGATCAGTTATGAAAAAATTTGCCATAGTTTTATCCGGATGTGGTGTTTTTGATGGCGCCGAGATCCATGAAGCCACTTTAAGTATGCTCGCTGTTGCCCAACAGTCTAGCGTTTACCAGCTATTTGCTCCTGATGTACCCCAGCATCATGTGATCAATCACCTCAGTGGCGAAGAAATGGACGAGTCGAGAAATGTGCTTGTGGAATCAGCAAGGATTGCCAGGGGAAATATTAAGGACCTGAAGGAGTTTAATGCCCGAGGATTTTGACGGGCTGCTTTTCCCTGGAGGATTTGGGGCCGCTAAAAATCTTAGCAGCTGGGCCTTTGACGGAGCAGATGCAAGCATATTACCCACAGTTGAGAAAGCCATTAGGGGCATGGTTCAACTTAAAAAACCCATTGGTGCACTTTGCATCTCACCGGTCATCCTGGCCAAAGTTCTGGGTTCTGTGAAGCTCACCATCGGAGATGATGAAGGAACAGCCCGGGCCATCGAATCTGTGGGAGCCACCCACCAGCTGACAAGCCATGGTGAAGTGGTGGTGGACAGCACTTTCAAGGTGGTGACCACTCCCTGTTATATGTTGGATGCCAGTATCGAACAGATCGCTCTTGGGGCGAACAATGTGGTAAACACAATGTTGAAGATGATGGAATGAATCTTATTGTCAAATATTGCCTTTGTCTTTGTTTGCTCTTTTTTGGGCATAACATACTTCGGTTCGCAGGCGCTTAATCCCGATAGCATCCATGTTACCCGGGGAATTATTGAAGGTAATGATACCCTGGCCATAATTGAACTGGAAGAAGTACGGATATATAAAAGTTCCGATTTTGATTACCTGAGCTACAAAAGAAGGGATAAAAGGCTTGTGAGAAATGTGAAGAAGGCCTACCCCTATTCAAAGATTGCAGGCATAAAATTAAAGGAACTGGATGAAGAGCTTGCAAAGATCCAAAGCGAAGCCAAACAAAAGGAGTATATCAAAAATGCTGAGAAAGAGATTATGAATGAATTTGAAAAGGATCTCAGAAAGCTCACCATTACCCAGGGCATTATCCTTGTGAAATTAATAGACCGGGAGACAGGGCTTACTTCATATGAGGTGATTAAAGACCTCAAGGGAGGCTTCTCCGCATTTTTCTGGCAGGGAATAGCCCGGATATTTGGCAATAACCTGAAAGCTGAATATAACCCGGAAGGAGAAGATGCAATGATCGAGGATATTGTCAGAGGGATAGAAGCCGGATTTCTTTGAGACTTTGCATGCACACTTTCCTCATCACTTCAGTGAGCAAGATCACCAGATACATTTCCCGGTGAACATTCATCCCATTGGATTGTTTTTACAATCTGAACTCAGAATTATTAAATTATATGAACGATCCCCGGAACAGACAGTACACAAATGGTGAGATTACCGTGTTCTGGATACCTTCGAAATGCATACATGCAACCACATGCTTCAGGGAATTGATAGAAGTATTTAATCCCGGCAGAAGACCTTGGATTAATATGGAAGGGGCACCCACCCGAAAAATCACAGAAGTAACCAATAAATGCCCCACCCAGGCAATTTACTGGAAATACAATAAGGACCTTACGGAAAGTGAAAAAGCGGCACAGAGAGAAGTCGTAAGGGAAGAGGAAACCCCACAAACCCTTACAAATACAGACAAGGAAGAAGACAGGCCAAAACAGGAGCGGATTAAACCCACTAATATCAGGATCATGAAGGATGGCCCCATCGTTGTTGAAGGAAAGTTCAGGATTCTTGGCAAGGATGGCCTGGAATTAAAGCCTTCCATAATGACCTCATTCTGCAGGTGCGGACATTCAAGAAACATGCCCTACTGTGACGGGACTCATCGCAAAATTGGATTTACAGATGACACGATTTAAGGTAAATGCCGGAGGCCCCCTCGAAATAACCGGATTTTTCAGGATCGCTGATTCCAGCGGAAGGATTATCGCTAAAGAAGAGCCGGTATTTCTTTGCCGCTGTGGCCACTCAAAGAATAAACCCTATTGTGACGGCTCACATAAACAGAACGGATTTTCAGAATAATCCTGCGCTAATTCTATTAACTTTGGGCCATGCCAGCTATCCAGTTATATTCAGAGATAGGCGATCTTCAGGGTGTAATCCTTCACCCACCCGGTCCGGAGGTGGAAAATATGACACCCAAAAATGCGGAAAGAGCTCTTTATAGCGATATTCTTAATCTTTCAGTTGCACGAAAGGAATATATGCAGCTGGAGAACCTGCTTCAAAAGCTCGTCCCCACCCACCGGGTTGAGGACCTCCTGAAAGACATTCTCCGCTCCTCGGAAATCAGGGAAAGGATTATTAAAAAAGCCTGCTACAATGAAGGACATCCCGACTTAATTGACGGTCTCCTTGAGGGCAAAGAAAGAGACCTGGCGGAAAAGCTTATTCAGGGTGTCCCCATGGAGAGAATCTCACTAACAGGCTACCTGAGTAACGAATATTTCTCCCTCAGGCCCCTTCATAACTTTTTCTTTACCAGGGATTCCTCAATTGCCATGGGTAACAGGGTTCTCATAGCAAGAATGGCAAACCGGGTCAGGGACAGGGAAGCCATGATTATGCAGGCGATTTTTGATTACCATCCCATGTTCAGGGCAAAAACCATCAATCCCATTGATGAACATATTGAACGATCCAGTTTGTCCATCGAAGGAGGAGATGTCATTATTGCCAGCGAAAACATTACCCTCATTGGGCTTGGCACAAGGACCACTTCCCAGGGGATCGATTTTATTACCAGGATGGCCATGGGAAAGAAAGAAAAACATCATATCCTCGTCCAGGAGCTTCCCCCCTCACCCGAGTCCTTCATCCATCTTGACATGGTCTTCACCATCCTGGACCGGGACTCGTGTATGGTTTTCGAGCCTCTTATTATGAAATCAAATAAGTATCAGACCATTCAGATTGATGTGGATAATGGAAAAGTGGTTTCCATAAATAATGTGGAAAACCTGGTATCAGCGCTGTCCACACTGGGTATGGACCTTAAACCATCCTATTGCGGGGGTCAAAACGACACTATGGTGCAGGAGAGGGAACAATGGCACAGCGGGGCTAATTTTTTTGCAATCGGACCTGGAAAAATTATCGGTTACAACCGGAATGTCTACACCCTGGAAAACCTCAACCAGTCAGGATACGAGATTGTCAGGGCCAAAGATGTGTATGAGGAAAAAATAAACATTAATGATTTTGGAAGGTGTGTAATTACAATCGACGGAGCAGAACTTTCCCGCGGAGGTGGTGGAGCGCGGTGCATGACCATGCCCTTTAGTCGAAAGTCTGTAAATTCATGAAGTCCATAAAGTATTTAAAGTCTGTAAAGTTTGTTTGTTTCTTTTGCTAATTTTGACCTAAATAGAATGAATATGAGAAAATTTGTGTGGGTAATTGCGCTATTCTTAAGCGCAGGGGTATACGGTCAGCAGAACTTTGCGAGCCTGTCCTTCGGAGCTGCTATTCCCCTTGGGGGGTACGGGGAAACAGGAGACCTAACATCCAATGGTTATGCCAAATCAGGAGGCGCCATCAAATTTGATGCGGGCTATTTTCCCACCAGCTATTTAGGAATTGGAGGTTCCTTTTCCTTTGGGTCCAATTATGCATTGAGCGACTCTCTGTTGCAGGATATGATCGACTATGTGGTTGCAAATGCATCTGAAATCGAAGAAATCCCCGATGAAGCCGAAATACTTTATGGCAGTGGTTTCTGGAACAATATTTCAATTTTCCTGGGCCCCCATTTTTCGGCCCGTCTCTCGCAGCGTATATATTTTGATCTCAGACTTCTGGGCGGACTCACCATATTAAGGCCTCCGGATCAGGAGTTGCTCATCTCATGGGATGGCAATGAAATTCACTCTGTGGCCAATGGCTCTAAAGTCGCCTTTGGTTTTACTGCCGGAACAGGATTCAGATTTAAGCTCAATGATAACCTGGCCCTGAAACTTGCGGTAGACTATAACCAGGCGAGAGCCAAATTTGACTACACCTTTGATCTGTTCTCGGGCTTTACCTCGGGAGTTCCTCCCCTGAAGGCTGACTTTTTGGTCAGGACTGTGGATGCAATGATCGGGCTTGCCTATTCCTTCTAGTGTCTGAAGGAAATCAGCGCCTTTTTCTTATTTAGATTAGCAGCCTCAGGAGATTCCCCCCTGAAAGGTTTTTCCCATCCCCCATATAGTGGATTGGGGAGAATAATATATTCATAGCCAAAGCGGTCTGCATGGGCCATTACTTTTTCCTTATCGGATCCATCCATCCGATCATCAAATATCCCTGAAAAGTCGCCCAGGTTATCCCCGATGAGCAGGACCACTTCATGGCTTTGACTTACCCTTGCTCTTCTTTCATCTTTTACCGAACTGTCAGTTTTTAGCAGCACGTGTTCAGCATCGGCATTGGGCAAGCCAGCCACTTTTAGGTTCTCGAGGGTTACATCCAGAAGATGGATGCCCCGGTTGGAAATATAAAAAACCTCCACCCCCATAGCCATAGCCTCTTTGGTGAATCCAAGGACACCGGGAAGGGCTTCAGCTTTACTAAGCTGACACCATTCATCCCACATTTCCTGGCCATAGGGCTTACCTTCTATAACCTGCTGTGCAGTCTGGGGTGAATTATCCAGCACGGTTTCATCGATATCCAGTACCACAGCCAGGGCTTTTTCAGCACCTTGCTCAGCCCTTTCCTTCAGAATCCTTTCAGCCCAATTATAGGATTGAATATAAATGGCCTTCATCTCAGCGGATTGCTGGTACCAGGTAACTGCCTGAAGCAAAGCTTCCTGTGAATTTGGCTGAGCCACTGGCTGACATCCCGTTATAATTATTAATATGGAAAGTCCCGAAACTATAATCCCTTTTTTCATATAACAAAAATAGAAAAGCAAAAACGATAAACCCTTTGCCTGTCACATTAATTGGGGATAAAACTGTCAATTTATGATAAAAGAGGACATCCTTCAGTTTATATGGAGAACAGGATCTTTCAGACAAAGTGGCTTAAAAACCACCTGTGGTAAAGAGATAAGGATTCTTTCTCCTGGTATGCAGAACATAAACGCCGGCCCGGACTTCTTTAACGCTAAAATCAGAATTGGGAATACCCTGTGGGCCGGGAATGTGGAGGTCCATTTAAACAGTTCAGACTGGGAAAAGCACGGACATCACCTTAACGGGGCATATAATAATGTAATCCTTCACGTGGTCACCCATGAGGATACAGATACATTCACCTGCAGGGGCCGAAAAGTGGAAACCCTCAAACTGGATATTCCAGACTCTCTGCTTCCTTTTTTCAAAGAACTTCAGACAAACGAAACATGGCTGGCCTGCCAAGATCACATCCACTTGGTTTCTGACAGGCAGTTGAAAGGCTGGCTGACCAGGCTCCAGGGCGAGAGGCTGTACCGGAAATGCAAGCAGATATCAAATCTTCATACCAGCAACAAACTGGACTGGGAGAAAACGCTTATCACAGTAATGGCAGCTGCAATGGGTATGCCGCTTAATACGCTTCCCTTTGAATTGACCATCAAGGCAATTCCCGGGGATATCCTATTTCAAAAAAGGGACTCTCTCAGTGATATTGAGGCCGTACTATTCGGTCAGGCCGGATTTCTGAATAAAGCGCAATTGAGTGGCCCCTATGATCAGGATCTTTACAGACGCTTTACCCTGGAGCGAAAAAAAATCCCTATAAAGCCCATAGAACAGCACATGTGGAAATTTCTGCGCTTGCGGCCAGCCTCTTTTCCGACAGTCCGAATCTCGCAGTTTGCATCGCTCCTTCATTGCCGTATGCCCATGCTGGAATCATTACTGAATATAAGATCCCTCACTGAGGCCGAACAATTGCTTAGAATGGAGTCTTCCACCTACTGGAATAACCATTATCTCTTTGGGAAATGCTCTCCCGAATCAAAAAAAGCGTTAGGAAAGCACTCAATCCAGACCATGATCATCAATGGACTTATCCCCTTTCTATTCTCCTATGGTCGTGCCATGAATCATTTACCGGCAATCAGCCTGGGTAATCAAATGCTTCAGAAAACAGAATCGGAATCCAACCAGATCATTAAAAATTGGGCTAACTTTGGGATTGTACCCAGCGGGGCATTTGAAAGTCAGGCACTCATCCATTTGCACAAGGAATATTGCAAAAAAAAGCGTTGCCTGGATTGTCAACTGGGAGCAGATTTTATACAAAAGGCAAGTAATGAAACGCAATAGTATTAAACATGCATACTACACCCTTGGCTTGCTGATTACCATCATTGCAATTGGAACCCTTGGTTACAGGATGCTTGACTACACCCTGCCTGAGGCCTTCTATCAGACCATAATAACCATTGCCACTGTTGGTTTTGAAGAAGTTCACCAGCTCGACAATACCGGCATGTGGTTCACCTCCTTCCTGGTGATCTTTTCCATCGGCATTTTTGCTTATGCGGTTACTACCTTCACACGTTTAATCGTTGAAGGTGTATTCAGAAACTCTTATAAAGACTCAAAAGTGAACAGAAAAATTGAAAAACTTTCAGATCATGTGGTTATCTGTGGCTACGGCCGGAATGGAAGCCAGGCAGGAGATGAACTGATCGAACACAAGGAAAAAATTGTGGTCATCGAAAATGATCCTGACATTGTTCAGAGCCTGCGGGAAACCCCTGGAATGCTATATCTGGAGGGCGATGCAGCCGATGAAGAGGTGCTGAAGATGGCAAATCTTCAAGAAGCCAAGGCCCTGATCACCACCCTTCCCGCAGATGCTGATAACCTCTTTGTGGTTTTAACCGCCAAAGAGATCAATCCCGAACTGACGATCATTTCCAGAGCATCAGCCGATAATTCGGACAGGAAACTTAAACGAGCCGGAGCAACGAATGTGATTATGCCGGATAAGGTTGGCGGCAAGCAGATGGCCAAGCTGGTTGCTCAGCCCGATATTGTGGAATTCATCGATTTCCTTCTGCTTCAGGAGGAGGAAAGTGTTATTCTTGAGCGAATCTCCTGTACAAACCTGTCCTCTTCCTTTAATGGCAAATCCTTCAGCGAACTGGACCAGGCCAATACTTCGGGAGCCAATATCATTGGACTAAAACGCAAAGACAAATCTTACCTGATTAATCCCCAGATGGAAACCGAACTCACAGCTACAGATAAACTCTTTGCCCTTGGAACCCGGGAACAGATAAACCAGCTGATCAGAACCATATCCACGAATGGATCCTGAGCTCTCCCGGAGATGTCAATTGTTTGATTTCCTGAGTCATGCTTAGGGCCAATTTCTTCAGTTCCATTCTTGCGAAATCAAAATAAATATATACCTTTGCAGCTCAATTTTTGAAACAGGTACAATAAAGAAGAAAAACAGTAATGTATTTAACAACGGAGAAGAAGAAGGATATCTTCAAGCAGTACGGAAAATCAGAAGCTGATACAGGTTCAGCCGAAGGACAGATCGCCATTTTCACCACAAGAATCAATCACCTTACCCAGCACCTTCTGTCAAATAAGAAAGACTACGCTACACAGAGGGCCCTGCTGAAGCTTGTTGGTAAAAGGAGGAAATTACTGGATTATCTTAAGGAAAAAGACATTGAGCGTTATCGCGCCATCATCAAGTCCTTGAAAATCAGAAAATAAGAAATTTAAGTTACAAAAAAGGCAATTCTTGGATTGCCTTTTTTTGTATTCATAGTATTTAATCAGTTATTATGTCGAAACCAAAAGCAATTCAAGAGACCATCGATTTAGGTGATGGTCGTTCAATCATTATAGAAACAGGCGTCCTGGCCAAACAGGCCGACGGAGCTGTTATGGTGCGCATGGGCGACACCATGATGCTGGCAACAGTTACCAGCGCAAAAGATGCAAGAGAGGATGTGGATTTCATGCCTCTCTCAGTAGAGTACAAAGAAAAATATGCTGCAGCAGGAAAATTCCCCGGAGGATTCCTGAAGCGTGAAGCAAGGCCTTCCGATTATGAGATTCTCGTATCAAGGCTTGGTGGACAGGGCCCTTCGCCCGCTGTTCCCGGATGACTATCATGCAGAAACATTTGTTACTGTTACCCTGATGTCGGCTGAGCAGGATACTCCTCCTGATGCACTGGCCGGACTTGGCTGCCTCAGCAGCAATGGCTGTTTCTGATGTTCCCTTTAATGGCCCCATTGCCGAAGCACGCGTGGCCAGGGTAGAATGGAGAATTTGTGGTCAATCCCACCTTTACCCAACTGGCAGAAGCCGACATTGACATCATGGTTGGCGCCACTTATGACAACATCATGATGGTAGAAGGTGAGATGAAAGAGGTTTCTGAAGCTGAAATGCTGGAGGCCATCAAATTTGCACATGAAGCCATCAAGCCCATGTGTCAGGCACAACTTGCCCTGACAAAAAAGACCGGGAAAGAGGAGAAGAGAGAATACTGCCACGAGGTCAATGACGAAGATCTGAAGAAGCGCACCTGGGATGAAACCTATGATGCTGCTTACCAGATTGCCAAATCAGGTAATGCCGATAAGCATGCACGCAGTGATGCTTTTGGAAAAGTAAAAGAAGACTTCCTTGCTAAACTTGAAGAAGAAGCAGGAGAAGATGGTGAAGTAAACAAAGGACTGGTTGGCAAATATTACCATGACGTGGAGAAGGAAGCTGTACGACGTGCAGTCCTGGATGACAAAATTCGTCTTGACGGAAGGAAGACCGATGAGATCCGCCCCATCTGGAGTGAAGTGAACTACCTGCCCTCAGCACATGGATCAGCGGTATTCACCAGGGGTGAAACCCAATCGATTACCACAGTAACCCTGGGTACAAAGATGGATGCTAAACTCATCGATGATGTACTTAAAAAAGGAAATGACAAATTTTTACTCCACTATAATTTCCCCGCATTCTCCACAGGAGATGCTCGTCCAAACAGGGGAACCAGCCGCAGGGAAGTAGGACATGGCAACCTGGCGCACAGGGCGCTTAAAGGAGTACTTCCTTCAGAAGATGAAATGCCCTATACACTCAGAATTGTTTCTGATATTCTTGAGTCAAACGGTTCATCATCCATGGCAACTGTCTGTGCCGGAACCCTGGCTCTTATGGATGCAGGTGTACAGATTAAAAAGCCAGTATCAGGGATTGCCATGGGACTGATCACAGACAGACGAAAAATTTGCAGTATTGTCCGACATCCTTGGTGATGAAGATCACCTGGGCGACATGGACTTCAAAGTTACCGGAACCCGCGACGGAATCACAGCCACCCAAATGGACATCAAAGTAGATGGCCTTTCTTATGAAATTCTTTCCCAGGCACTGGAGCAGGCAAAAGAAGGCCGTCTGCATATTCTGGATAAGATAAATGAAACCTTGTCTGCTCCAAATGCTGATTACAAACCTCATACTCCAAGGATTCAGAGAATTGAGATTCCCAAGGATATGATTGGTGCTGTGATCGGACCCGGTGGTAAAGTTATTCAGGAGATTCAGGCCCAGACCAACAGTACCGTTACCATCGAAGAAGTTGGTAACATTGGTCTTGTGGATGTATTTGCGGTTGACAAAGCAGCCATCGATGCAGCCATGAACTGGATTAAGGGAATCGTTGCCGTACCTGAAGTTGGAACAATCTATAAGGGTAAAGTTAAGACCATTACTCCCTACGGAGCTTTTGTTGAGATTCTTCCCGGTAAAGACGGATTGCTTCACATCTCTGAAGTTGAACACAGAAGGCTTGAGAAAGTCGAAGAGGTGCTCAAGGAGGGTGAGGTGGTAGAAGTTAAACTCATTGCAGTTGATGAAAAGAGCGGAAAACTAAAACTCTCCAGGAAAGCTCTGCTTCCAAAACCGGAAAAGAATTAGATAAAATACCAAGCACTCAAGACCCCGTTCCCAACCGAACGGGGTTTTTTTATGTTCGCTTTTTATTCCTAAAAAATATTCGGGTTCGGAAGCTGTATTCACAGCAAGTTTTTCTATTTTACAAAGGGAAATACCCTATTTGCAATATATTGAAATACAATTATTTAGTAATAGAAGGAAACATAGGGGCAGGCAAAACCAGCCTGGCCACCATGCTTGCTGAAGATACCGGCAGGAGAATCATTCTGGAGCAATTCAGTGATAATCCCTTCCTTGCGAAATTTTACAAGGACCCTGAACGCTATGCTTTCCAGCTGGAGCTTTCCTTTCTATCGGAGCGTTACCATCAGATTAAAACTGAATTGGGACATCCAGATCTTTTCGGACAGGGAATCATCAGTGATTATTACCTGGCAAAATCATTCATTTTCAGCAAACATAACCTGAAGCATGATGAAATGAATCTATTTGAAAAACTATTTAAGATCATCAACCTGCATGCACCTGTGCCCGACCTTTACGTCTACCTTCATCTGCCTGTTGAAAGACTTCTTGAGAACATCAGAATGAGGGGACGTGATTATGAACAGAATATCAACCCCGATTACCTCAAAGAAGTCCAGGATGGCTATTTTGGATTCTTTAAATCACAAACAAAAATGAAGATCGCTGTAGTTGATACCAGCAACATTGATTTTGTAAATGTCAATTTGGATTATCAGTTGATCAAAAATATTATCTTTGAACGCACCTTTAAACCGGGAATGAATATGCTTATTTTGTAATAAAAGCGGGGATTAGCCAGATATTTATTTACTTTTGTCAAAAACATTAATTAAGTTTATAGCTAGAAATATTTTTAACCACTGAAACCATTAAGTATTAAACCAATAACCAGATTGTTATGAAAAACCTCAAAATCTCAACTGTTTTCTTTCTTGTTGCAGTTATTCTCAGTAGCTGCGGCGGAGTAAAAAAAATGGTCAAGGAGTCAGATACCGTTGGGTATTCTGTTGACCCCACCGTACTTGTGATGCGCGGAGGTGATGTTGACGCAACTGTCAACATTAAATACCCTGCCAAGTACTTTAATAAAAAAGCCATTGTAACTTTAACTCCTGTCCTCAGGTACGAAGGTGGTGAGAAACAACTTAGCCCTCTTGTATTGCAGGGTCAGGATGTAGCTGCAAATAACAAACCCGTTAGTTTTGACACAGGAGGTTCTGCCAGTCAGTCCATCAGCTTCCCCTATGAAGATGCTTACGTTGTCTCTGAGCTTTACTATGATGTAGTTGCCAGTATAAAAGACAAAGAAACACCAATCGGAACAATTAAGCTTGCTGACGGTGTCATTGCCACAGCAACCATGGTATCCAAAAAAGCCAAATTGATTGCATTCAGCGACCATTACAAGCAGATTGTACCCGAGGCTTACGAAGCTGACATTAAATATGTAATCAACAGGGCTGATGTTCGCAGGTCGGAAATGGGAAAAGAGGAAATCGGTGGAATGAACGAAACCCTTAAGGCTGCTGATGCAAATGACAGGCTGAACCTGACTGGAATTGAGATTTCTGCTTATGCTTCTCCCGACGGAGAGCTTGACATTGAATACAAGACTGGCTGACCAGCGCCAGAAGACTGCTGAGAAATATCTTGCAGGACAACTTAAAAAATCCAAGATTGAAGTAGCTGATGAGCTGATGAGTCTGCTGTGCCACTCCTGAAGACTGGGAAGGATTTAAGAATCTGATGGAAGCCTCTGACATCCAGGACAAAGAAATGATCCTGAGGGTACTGAGCATGCATTCCGATCCAGTTGTCCGTGAGCAGGAGATCAAAAATCTGACCGCTGCCTTTGAAGTAATTGCAGAAGAGATCCTCCCGCAACTGAGAAGATCCAAATTCACTGTTAACCTGGAGAAAATTGGTTGGAGCGATGCCGAAATCAAAGAGCTCTGGACAAGCAACAAGGACACCCTGGTGCTGGAAGAGCTCCTTTATGGTGCCACGCTCGTGGATGACCTGGAAGCAAAACTGGCCATGTATAATCAGGCTATCAAGGTTGCTCCCAAATGTGTGCGCGCCCATAATAACAAAGGGGTTGTACTCTTTAAGATGGGTGAAACCGATAAAGCTGCTGCTTCTTTCAATGATGCCAAAGCGCTGAAGGATCATGACAACATCAACAACAACCTGGGTGCTGTTGCACTGAAAGGTGATGATGTGGCCGGAGCAAAAGAACTCTTCACTGCTTCTCTTGGTGCGGGTGACAAAGTGAATTACAACCTTGGTATTGTGAACATCATTGACGGTGACTATCAGGCTGCCATTAACTATTTCGGAAATTCTCCTTCCTACAACCTGGCCCTTGCCAAATATCTGAACGGAGATGCCGAAGGTGCCTGGAGAACTGCTGCAGATGTTGAGGAGTCTCCTTACCGTTCCTACCTGCTGGCTGTTATCGCTGCCAGCCAGGACAAGCCGGACGCGGTTTATGAGAATCTGGAGAAAGCTGCACTGACCTGCCAGGATCCCCAATACATGAAGGACCACGCCAAGTCTGACCTTGAATTTGCCAAATACTGGAACGAGGCAAAATTCAAAGCCATTGTTGAGTAAAACCATAGGTTTATCATAAAACAAGGGAGAGTGTATCGAAAGGTACACTCTCTTTTTTTGATCTTTAATACACTTCTTTAAAGGAGAGAAAGAAGGAAGGGTTTCAGAGGGAGTATTTGCGGAAAACTTCCCAGATGACGATGCCGGCGGCTACAGAGATGTTCAGGGAATGTTTGGTGCCATATTGCGGAATCTCGATGCATTGATCGCTCAGATCAACTACACCCTGGTCCACTCCCCTGACCTCATGACCGAAGACAAGGGCATATTTTTGATCCTCTGATAATTTCAGCTTCTCCAGGGAAACAGCAGCTTCAGCTTGCTCAACTGAAAGAATCTTGTATCCCTTTTCCTTCAATTTATTTATGGCTGTAGCTGTATTTTCATGGTACTCCCAATGAACAGACTCTGTGGCGCCCAGGGCTGTTTTGTGAATTTCCCTGTGCGGAGGTGTTGCTGTAATGCCGCAAAGAAAAATCGCCTCCATTCGGAAGGCATCGGCAGTTCTGAATACGGATCCTATATTATTCTGGCTTCGCACATTATCCAGAATAATTGTCACAGGGACTTTCTCAGCCTCTTTAAATTCCAAAACACTCAGGCGATCCAGTTCCTCATTCAAAAGCTTTCTCATGACAGCTAATTTTTGTCGAATTTACTCAATATTATTGCTAATTTTGAAGAGTTGGACCTAAGAACCTTGCATTATGAACATACACGAATTCCAGGGAAAAGAAATATTAAAGCAATTTGGCGTAGCCATACCATCCGGAGTAGTGGCCCATACACCCGAAGAGGCCGTTGAAGCAGCCAAACGAATCGGTGCAGAAACCTGCTCTGACACCTGGGCGGTTAAGGCCCAGATACACGCAGGTGGACGAGGAAAAGGCGGTGGTGTTAAGATTGCAAAGTCACTGGATGAAGTCAAGCAGTATGCAAGAGATATCCTTGGAATGACCCTGATCACTCACCAGACTGGTCCTGAAGGCAAGGTGGTCCACAAAGTTCTTATTGAGCAGGGTATTTTCTATCCGGGGGAATCAGAGCCCGAGGAGTTTTATATGAGCGTACTGCTCAACAGGGATAGTGGCAAAAACATCATCATGTACTCCACCGAAGGAGGCATGGATATTGAAACGGTTGCGGAAAATACGCCTCATCTGATCTTCAAGGAAGAAGTTGATCCGGCTGTGGGAATTGTACCCTTCCAGGCACGCAGGGTTGCTTTTAATCTGGGACTTTCAGGAGTGGCCTTTAAGGAGATGGTTAAATTTGTAATTGCCCTCTACACCGCATATGAGAAATCGGATGCCTCACTTTTTGAAATTAATCCGGTTTTTAAAACCTCCGACAGCCTCATAATGGCAGCTGATGCAAAGGTGAACATCGACGATAATGCATTATACAGACATCGGGATTATGCTGCCATGCGGGACCTGAATGAAGAGGACCCTACCGAGGTGGAAGCAGGCAAATTCAATCTCAATTTCATTAAAGCTGGACGGGAATGTGGGATGTATGGTTAATGGTGCCGGCCTGGCCATGGCCACAATGGATATTATCAAACTATCGGGCGGTGAGCCTGCCAACTTCCTGGATGTGGGTGGAACAGCCAATGCACAAACCGTGGAGGCTGGTTTCCGGATCATCCTGAAGGATCCTGCAGTAAAAGCCATTCTGATTAATATTTTCGGAGGAATAGTCAGATGCGACCGGGTAGCTCAGGGAGTTGTTGATGCTTATAAAACCATTGGTCAGATTGATGTGCCGGTTATTGTAAGGTTACAGGGAACAAACGCGGAGGAGGCCAAAGTACTGATCGACAACTCGGGCCTTGAAGTTCATTCCGCCATTACACTTGACGAAGCAGCCACTAAGGTTAAAGAGCTGGTTCTTTAAATCAGACCTTTCTCCTTCAGGACAAGTTCCATCTGTTTTTGCAGAATTGAGGCCTGCTCGGCAGCTGCCTCTTCAAAACGGTTTGTCCCATCTGCATAGATAATGGACCTGCTGGCATTTACGATCAATCCACAACGGTCGTTCATACCATATTCAGCAACATCTTCAAGGCTTCCACCCTGGCTTCCAACTCCGGGTACCAGTAAAAAGTGTTCTGGTATAAGCTTCCTGATATTTCCCAGTTCCGTTGCCTTGGTGGCACCCACCACATACATGATGTTATTTACACTCCCCCATTTTAATGAGGTCAGTAATTACCTGCTCAAATAGCTGTTTGCCATCCTTAAGCTCAAGCTGTTCAAAATCTGCTGAACCTTCGTTGGAGGTAAGTGCAAGGATAATGGCCCACCTGCCATCCTCCTCAAGGAAAGGTGAAATACTATCATGACCCATATAGGGTGACAGGGTTACGGCATCGCAATCCAGGGTTTTAAAGAAGGCATTTGCATACATCCTTGAGGTATTACCAATATCACCTCGTTTGGCATCGGCAATGATAAAAATGTCAGGGTGTTCCTTCCTGATATGGTTAATGGTCATCTCAAGGCTCATCAAGCCCGCTGCGCCCATGGTTTCGTAGAAAGCAAGATTGGGCTTATAGGCCACCGCAAGAGAGGCTGTGGCATCTATGATTCTCTTGTTAAACTCGAAGATGGGGTACTCAGAGTCCAGCAACATTCTTGGAATTTTCTTGTAGTCGGTATCCAGTCCCACACAAAGAAAACTCTTCTTTCGCTGTATATTTCTGAATAATTCTTCGGCGTTCATGGCTTGGCTTTTCGTAAAAAGATTAATTATCCATTATTCCATACCGCTCTCTTTCAATCGCTCGGCATTTTCTGCCATCTGAAGCTTCTCGATAATTTCCTTCAGATCTCCATTAATGATGGCCTGAAGGTTGTAGAGTGTCAGGTTAATCCGATGATCGGTCACCCTTCCCTGGGAATAATTGTAAGTACGGATTTTCGCTGAACGGTCGCCCGATGACACCATGGTCTTACGCTTTGAGGATATTTCATCCATGCGTTTTTGGTACTCAAGGTTATAAAGCCTCGTACGTAGCTCTTTCATGGCCTTATCCAGGTTCTTTAGCTGCGACTTCTCATCCTGACAGGTGACTACGATCCCGGTGGGAATGTGTGTCAGCCTGATCGCTGAATAGGTAGTATTAACCGACTGACCTCCTGGTCCGGAGGAGCAATATGTATCCTTCCGGATATCCGACTGGTTAACTTCGACCTCAAAATCTTCAGCTTCAGGCAAAACAGCTACGGTAGCGGCAGATGTATGTACCCGGCCCTGGGTTTCAGTCTGGGGAACACGCTGCACCCTGTGTACTCCGGACTCATACTTCATAATTCCATATACACCATTGCCCTTAACCTCCATTATAATTTCCTTAAAACCACCCACGGTACCTTCTGTGGAGCTGGTTGTGGAGGCCTTCCATCCTTTCGTTTCGAAATATTTCAAGTACATCCTGTAAAGATCCCCTGCAAAAATACTGGCCTCATCTCCACCGGTTCCGGCACGGATTTCAACAATGGCCGGCTTATCATCTTCAGGGTCTTTGGGAATTAAGAGAAACTGTATTTCTTCCTCAAGCGGAGCAAGTTGCTGCTGGTAAAGGTCCAATTCCTCCTTGGCCATCGCCTTCATCTCTTCATCAAGGTCCTCAGTCAGCATCTCACGGGTACTTTCAATATTGCTTAAAAGGTTTTTATAGGATTCATATGCCTCAACCACAGGTTCAAGCTGCCGATATTCGCGATTCAGTTTCACATACCTCTTCATATCATTGATAATCGCAGGATCGGTAATCAATTGCCCTACTTCATCAAACCTGGCTTTTACCCCTTCAAGCCTGGATATTATCATATTCTCTGCCATTCAATGCTGTTTATGAACTAATAAATAAACTCTCCCTCTGTTCCCCTTATGGTCAGGCTCTTCTTTTCACCCGGCTCACATCTTCCCACTACCCTGCTGTCTATCTTATATTTTTCAGCAATTTTCATGATTCCGGCTGCGCTCTCTTCATCCGTATATATTTCGAAGCGGTGCCCCATATTAAAAACCTGGTACATCTCCTTCCAGGATGTTCCGGACTCCTCCTGAATCATTCTGAACAGTGGAGGAACAGGAAACAGATTATCCTTAATGATGTGAACCCTGTCCGCAAAATGGAGGACCTTGGTCTGCGCTCCTCCTGAACAATGAATCATCCCCCCGATCCTGCCCCGGTATTTTTCAACCACCTCCCTGATCACAGGGGCATAGGTCCTGGTGGGTGAAAGGACCAGTTTACCTGCATCAACCCCGGTTTCTTCGACCATGCTGGTAAGGGACCTGCTTCCACTATAAATCAGAGAATCAGGCATTTCAGGATCATAGCTTTCCCGGTACATCTGCGCGAGCTCACCACCAAATACATCGTGCCTGGCCGAAGTTAAACCATTGCTTCCCATTCCTCCGTTATAGGCATCCTCATAGCTGGCCTGACCCGAAGAAGAAAGCCCCACAATAAGCTGTCCCGGAAGAATTTTATTCTCTATGATTTTATCTCTTCGTGATCGCGCCACTACAGTGGAATCCACAATAATGGTTCTGACCAGGTCACCCACATCGGCCGTCTCTCCACCCGTGCTATAGATGGGGACACCCATACCACGCAATTCTTCAAGTATCTCTTCAGTGCCATTAATAATGGCTGAAATTACCTCCCCCGGAATCTTATTTTTATTCCTGCCAATGGTGGATGAAAGAAGAATATCTCCAGTGATTCCCACACAGAGTAAATCATCCAGATTCATCACAATGGCATCCTGAGCAATCCCTTTCCAAACGGACAGATCACCTGTCTCCTTCCAGTAAATATAAGCCAGGGATGATTTTGTACCAGCACCGTCGGCATGCATGACCATGCAATAATCCTTATCCCCGGTAAGCATATCCGGAATTACCTTGCAGAAAGCATTGGGGAATAATCCCTTATCCACGTTTTTTATGGCCTTGTGCACATCTTCTTTCCCCGAAGAGACACCACGCTGCATGTAGCGGGAAGAACTGCTCATTAGCCCTAATTTTGTGGTATGTAATCTGTTGTCAGTACCTTAAATTCGGTTCGTCTGTTTATTTGATGTGCCTTTTCCTGCAATTCAACACTTCCCAGTTGATTGATAAAGTCCTCGGTCAGCACATCTTCTACCTGCAGATAGTCATTATCGGCTACAAGTTTTTCATCCACAACCTTGGGCTGGGACTCTCCGTAACCCCTGGCCTGCAAACGGTCAGCAGCAATTCCCTTGGAAATTAAATAATCCACAACCGACTGTGCCCGCTTTTGGGACAAATCTATATTATCAGCCGGCGTACCTCTGGAATCGGTATGCGACATCAGCTCAATGGTTACATTGGGATTATCATTCAGGGTTTCCACCAGATTATCCAGGGAAACCATGGACTCGGGTCTTAGATCCCACTTATTAAAATCGTAGAAAATATTCGGAAGCTCAATCGCTCTTTTCGTTGAAGCCAGATAGATGGTAACATCAAATTCCCTGCTCTGATCAAGACCACGGGTGGACTCTCTTTCCTTACCGTTAAGATATCCTTCCTGGCTTGCAATAAAGACATAGTCCGTGGCAGTTTTTAGCATGAAGCGGAAGGTTCCGTCCTCACCCGTGGTACTCTCAATTGTAATCCCGTCACTTCCTACCGATTTCACTTTTGAGCCACCCAGAACCTGATCTGTTTTTTCATCTTTGACCACTCCATTCACAGCAAAAATCAAGGGAGGCAAAACAAAGGAGAATATCTCATCATTACCCCTGCCCTTTCTTGAAGAGCTAAAAAATCCACGCTCATTTTCACTTTCAAAAACAATCCCGAAATCGTCTTCAGGTGAGTTTATAGGAGGTCTCATATTCTCAACCATCCAGCTTCCCGTTTCATCAATCCTTGCCTTATAGATATCAAGTCCTCCCAGGCCTACCCTGCTGTCGGAAGAAAAGTAAAGGGTTCCATCGGCATGGACAAAAGGATAAAGATCATTGCCCGGGGTATTTATCTCTTCCCCAAGGTTCTCAGCTTCGCCCCACTGACCATCCTCCTTGGTGACCATCCATATATCATTCTCTCCCAATCCTCCCGGCATATCTGAGACAAAATACAAGGTATTGCCGTCAGGTGAGATGGCTGGATGAGCGGTGGAAATACTATCTCCTAAGGCTTCAAAAACAACATCTGGCTCACCCCAGCCCTCTCCATCAGACCCGGATTTATAAATCTGGCAACCAAGCTGCTGGCTCTTCCCTTTCTTACAACGGGTAAAATATAAATATGCGAAATCAGATGTAACATTAGGAGTTCCATCCTCAAATTCCGAATTCAGAGCCTCCACAGGAACGGGAACACTCCACTTTCCTTTCCTGTCCATGGACGAGGAAAACATATCAGCAAAGCTCTGCCCTGTTGCACCATGTGTTTCGTCACCCGTTGATTCATCCCTGGTCGAAGTGAAGAAGACCTCTGTATAAGACTCATTGACATAGGCGGGGCTGAAATCTCTCTCCCTTGAGTTAAACACCTTCATGATCTCAACGATATAGCCCGTAGGATTCTGAGTCCATACAATTGCAGCCTGACAGGATTCAAATCCAACATCCCCACGTGGATCATCCGGAACAAGCTCTTTATATCTTTTAAACTCCTCCTCAGCATCTTCATATTCCTCATTCACAAGAAGCACCTGACCGTAACGAAGAAAGATAATCGGGTCCTGATATTCTTCACGAATTGCCTTCTCATACCACATTTTGGCTGACTTGGCATCGCCTGTAATCCTGTAGCAATCTCCAATCTTAAAAAAGATAGCTGTTTTTTCATCTTTATCCACTTTACTGTAGGCATCCTTATAGAGGTCAATGGCCATATAGTACTCACCAGCATCAAAGGCTGCCTGGGCCCTTGCATCCTTAGCTTTCTTTTGGGCCTCAGCAGGAACAGTCAGAATAAAAATAGCCACCAGGGCCGGGAATATGGATCTTATGAAATTTTGCATAGTCATGCCTGTTTTACAATTCGATAAAATTACCTTTTTTTTCGATGAATATAAAACGAAAGAAATCATGCAATTATTTGCCGAAAAGGATATATTTGTTTTGTGGGTGGAAAGGGCTAAAAAAAAGGCCCACCGGAAATCCGGAAGGCCTTGGGCTATTATGGGTTGACAGGTAGTCCTAACTTGAAAACAACAGCTCCCTGTACTTGGGCAGCGGCCAGATCTCATCATCTACGATCAGCTCCAGCTTATCGATATGATAACGAATAGAATCAAGGAATGGAGCAATAACCTTGGAGTACTGCTTGGCTTTTTCCTTTCCGTCCTCTATTTTATTGGCAACTTTCCTGGCTTCAACCATCTCATTCACACCAACCTTAATGGCTGTAACGTGGTCTGAAATTTCCCTGATCAGTTCAATCCTGTTCCCTGCCAGTGTTTTAAACTCTTCACCATAGATCTCTTTCAGACCAAGAACGTTCTCCATCAGCCTGTTCTGATACTTCACTGCAGTAGGAACAATGTGATTGAGAGAAAGATCTCCCAATACCCTGGCCTCAATCTGAATCTTCATCATATACTCCTCAAAGAGCACTTCAACTCGACCTTCAAGTTCAGACTTCGGTGAAAATTCCAAGATCGAAGAAGAGTTTCTTAGATTTATCAGAAAGGTAAGCTCCAAGGGCTTCAGGTACATCTGTAACATTGGTCAGGCCGCGTTTCTCAGCTTCCTTAACCCAATCGTCACTGTAATTGTCACCCTCAAAACGAATAGCCTTGGAAGCAATAATATACTCCCTGAGTATCTGGAATATGGCCTCATCCTTTTTTACTCCACTTTCAATTAGCGCTTCAACTTCTTTTTTGAAATCAATAAGCTGTGCGGCCACAGCTGCATTCAATGCTGTCATTGGCATGGCAGGGTTAGTACTACCACCCACAGCCCTGAATTCGAAACGGTTTCCTGTAAAGGCAAAGGGGGAAGTCCGGTTCCTGTCTGTATTATCCAGTAAGATTTCCGGAATTTTACCGATATCCAGTTTGAGAGCTGTCTTCTCGTCCGGGGTCATCTTCCTGTTGGTTACCTGCTCTTCAAGCTGATCGAGCATGGCTGATACTTCCGATCCAAGGAAACACGACAGAATTGCGGGTGGTGCCTCGTTGGCTCCCAGGCGATGTGCGTTTGTTGCTGTGGAGATACTGGCCCTCAAAAGATCCTGATGGTCGTAAACTGCCTTCACAGTATTCACCACATAGGTAAGGAACTGAAGGTTCGATTTTGGATTTTTTCCGGGCTTGTGGAGAACTACTCCAGTATCTGTGGAAAGTGACCAGTTGTTATGTTTTCCCGTTCCGTTAATTCCCTTGAATGGCTTTTCGTGGAAAAGCACCCTGAATCCATGGTGACGTGAGACTTTCTTCATCAGGTCCATGATCAATGCATTATGGTCCACTGCCAGGTTGCACTCCTCAAAAACCGGAGCAAGTTCATACTGGTTTGGAGCCACCTCGTTGTGACGGGTCATTACGGGAATTCCAAGCTTATAAGCCTCAGATTCCAGATCGTGCATAAATGCAGTTACCCTTTCAGGAATGGAACCAAAATAATGGTCATCCAGCTGCTGATCCTTAGCTGAAGCGTGGCCCATAAGGGTACGACCGGTTAAAGCCAGGTCAGGTCTTGCATAATATAAAGCCTCATCGATGAGGAAATATTCCTGTTCCCATCCCAGGTTGGCATTCACCTTGCTTACGTTCTTATCAAACATCTGGCAAACGTCGGTAGCGGCTTTGTCAATTACATTAAGGGTCTTTAGCAAGGGGGTTTTATGGTCCAATGCCTCTCCTGTATAGGAAATAAATACAGTGGGAATACAAAGGGTGTTATCAATAATAAAGGCTGGCGATGTGGGATCCCATGCTGTATAACCCCTTGCTTCAAAGGTATTCCTGATTCCGCCACTGGGAAAGGAAGATGCATCTGGCTCCTGCTGAGCAAGTGCACCGCCCGCGAATATTTCAACTACCCCACCATTGGGACTGACCTCAATAAAGGCATCATGCTTTTCAGCAGTTCCACCCGTAAGAGGCTGGAACCAGTGTGTATAGTGGGTAGCTCCCCTTTCAATGGCCCAGGATTTCATCCCTGTAGCTACTGAATCGGCTTTCTTTCTGTCAATGGCTATTCCTTTGTCCATTGCTTCCATAACATGATTATATGCATCCTTTGAAAGATACTTCTGCATTTTCACTTTGTCGAATACATTAATCGCATAATAATCCGAGGTTTTGTCGGATGGTGGTGTAACATGATTAGGTTTTCTGTCGAATACCTGCTCCAATGCTTTAAACCTGATAACCGCCATAATGATAAAATTAAGTTAATATATTTTTTTAGGGTTTCCTGGCGCAAATATATAACTATTTTACTTATACCCCCTATTTTTTTAAGATCAATTGATATTTTTTTGTCTTTTTTATCATGTATACCTGTTTTTTTATACTTGCAATTGGTTTTTTTGCATTTTAAAAAAAGAGGCCGTCTCATAAGTCAATTTGAGACGGCTTCTTCTTTCATAGATTTTCGCTGATCCGGATTTTTCCGGATTTTTTCATTTATTAGACTCTGATAAGGGTTGATTTTCATAA
Organism: uncultured Bacteroidota bacterium; assembly: GCA_963713725.1. Lineage (GTDB taxonomy): Bacteria > Bacteroidota > Bacteroidia > Bacteroidales. The sequence goes on along the minus strand of CAVQMZ010000021.1, from coordinate 27,841 downwards.
GAAAAAGAGACCCTTATGGACTCTAATTGGCCATTTTTCTAAGATTGTGTGCCAATGAGATTAATCCGGCCTCGATTTCCACTTTTTCCTTGCCTCTGAGTAAAAATCGTTTGAAGTTGTGGTTGTATTTTACATTCCCAAATACAGCTTCCACATCTGCCGGACGCTGACTTCGATATTGCAGACCTATCTCGCTATTAAGCTTTTCCCTGACCATCTGTTTATACCTGACAAGTCTAGGATTTACTTCAAGTCTCCGATTCCCTTTTTGCCTGTGACAGGGCCCTCGCATCGGGCAACCTCTGCAGTTTTGGGCCTGGTAGACCTTTTTATATTGTAAATAAGCGTTATTAGTTTCTCTTGTAAACTCCTTCACCAGGTCCATTCTTTGCCCCATCGGACAGAAGTAACAGTCCTCAGTTTCATTGTAGTATAGGTTTTCAGTCTTGTTTAGATTCTCTTTCCACTTCTTGCTTTGTTCCTTATGGAAGTAGTTGAACTTAACATAAGCTTCAACATGGTTGTCTTCAAGATATTTATAGTTTTCTTCAGAACCATAGCCTGCATCGGCAACTAACACTTCCGGCACCTGCTCCGAGATTCTCTCTTAGTGATTCTATATGAACTGGAAGAGTAGCTGTATCTGTAGTGGTTTGATGAAGTGTATATCCCAGTATGTATTGATTTTGGGTGGAGATCTGCCAGTTGTAGGCTGGCTTTAACTGGCCATTGAGCATGTGATCCTCCTTCATACGCATAAACGTGGCATCAGGGTCTGTTTTGGATAAGCTGTTTCTCTCTCCCATCTGATGCTCGTATTCCTCATATTTGTCAAGGGCTTCAGGCCATTTTCGTTTAGCATAATTGAGCTTCTGCTTTACTTTCTTATCTACCTCCTTTCCCGATAAGGCCTTGTCGATCTGCTCGATGGTCTGGGTCACTTTCTCTGCATCGATCTCCTCGAAGTTCTCCGGCTCATTATGTTCCAGCTCTTCTTTTGCAACCTGCTCAGCATAGGACCAAAGCTCCTTTAGCTGCTTCTTGATCCTTTCCCTGCTTATCTTGATGGCCTTGCCCCATACAAAGGTGTAACGGTTGGCATTGGCCTCGATCTTGGTGCCATCCAGGTAAGCCTCTTTCAATGTAATATGTCCATGATCCACCAGCAACAATACTACCTGGCTAAACACTTCCCTGAGTACTCCCTTTAGTCGATCGCTCCGGAACCGGTTGATGGTATTATGATCTGGATAACTCATCCCGCTTAGCCACATGAAGTGGATGTTTTGCTGCAAGGCCTGCTCGATCTTGCGACTGGAGTACTGGTTAGTCAGATATCCGTATACAAGCACCTTGAGCATCAGACGAGGATGATAGGCCGGACAACCTCCTCCTTCATACTTTGCTAATATGGGATCCAAATTAAGATTATCAACCACCTGGTTTACCACACGTACCGGGTGATTGGGGTCGATCAGCTCTTCCAGAGAAGGTGGAAGTAGTAAATTCTGATTGATATTGTAGTCCTTAAAGACTACCTTTGATCTATTAACATTTTGCATACTTCAAGTTACATGACTTGAAGTCTTTGAAGGGGGAGGCATCCCCTTCTTTATTAACACTAACTCCCTAGTTATCAAGCCATGAAAATCGAAGAGGCTGTGTAAAAGAGCCTCTTTGAAAGTTATACCCGTGAGGAAGCCTATAAATATTTACGCAGTAAAGATTTTAAGCGACGAACGGGTATAACGAAAAAGAGGCCGTACCTTTTGATACAGCCTCTTTTTTAGGGTTAGGGGTTAGTGGTTAATGGGTTAGGGGTTAGTGGGTTAGGGGTTAATAGGTTAGGGGTTAGGGGTTAGGGGTTAATGGGTTATAGGGGTTAGGGCGTTAGGGGTTAGTAGGTTAGGGGTTAATAGGTTAGGGGTTAGGGGTTAATGGGTTAGGGGTTAGTGGGTTAGGGGTTAGTGGATGGTGATGAGCTGGCCGGTGCCGCCAGGGATGTAGGCCTTACCAAAGGCTTCAGCAAGATAAGAAATGGATTGATCACCAGTTTTTCTTCTGCTTTTTTTATCATTTCAACCGGTCCGGGATGACCACATCCGGTTATCAGAATGCCCCCCTTCTCAGTTTTTACCAACAGGCCCTGCTCCTCAAAGGCACGGAAGTTATCCCCGGTTGAATAAAAGGGTCCATACATGTGGGATGGCTCGGTAAAACTTTTGCTCTTGGGAGGAAGCTTTCAACTGGCCTTGAGTTGTGCCGCATAGCCTGAGGGCAGGTAGCAGTTCACAGAAGGATTGATATTCAGTATTCCCATATTCTTTTGGTACAGATCGGCATTCCTGCCTGCGTCGAAAAGCAGTTTTTTTTCCTTGTTTTCAACAAGGCCGGCAAAGCCCCAGTCAGTATCCAGCCTGTCGTCTGCCTGGAAGTTATCATAAATGATTTTTATCTGAGCAGCTTCCTGTCCCTGAACAAAAAGTGTTGCAAAAAGCAGAAGGCATAGGTGCAAAACACCAATTACTTTTGCCATCAGATGTCTTGTTTATAATGAAGTGCGCTGAAAACCTGGTTTTTGTAGTTGCGGCCAATTCTTAATTTGGCATTTTCCAATTCAATGGTAGTGGCATTAAAGGCCCTGATCCTGGGAATGGATACGATGTAGGATTTATGAATACGGATGAACTGCTCGGAGGGAAGTTTGCTTTCGATGCTTTGCAGGCTGCTTTTGACAACCACCCTTCGGTTGTCGGTATGGATTCGGATGTACTCATTCAGGCCTTCAATGAAATGGATTTCCTTCAGGTATATTTTTATAACCTTTTTATTCTCCTTCACATAGATAAAGGCTTCTTCTGATGTTCCGTTTCCGCCTTCAAGGGCCACAGTATCGGCATGTCCGGTCTGGAAGTATTTATTGACCGATTTAAAGAATCTTTCGAAGGTCACGGGTTTCATCAGATAATCCACCACGTCCAGTTCAAATCCATCCAGGGCATACTGGCTGAAGGCAGTGGTGATAATTACCTTGGGGGGACGCTTCAGGGTTTTAAGGAAGTCAATTCCCGTCATCTGGGGCATTTTTATATCCAGGAACATAAGATCGACATTATGATTGCGAAGGACATCCATGGCTTTCATGGCATTATCGCATTCTGCTACAATTTCGAAATTCTCAAGTTTCAGGATATGTCCCCGGATCAATTCTCTGGCCAGCGGTTCATCATCGACAATCAGGCATTTCGTTTTCATGTGACATATTATTTAACACCGGTGTGGCGCAGGCCTCAGGAATACCGGTTCAGGGTTCATAAAATCAAATACACGAAAACAAATCTTACCAATTCATTATGAACATAGTAAATTTACCAGCTTTTCTTTAATCAATTCAGTAAAATGCAAATAAAATCGTGCGAACAGCGAAGAAATGTCTGTAAAACGCCTTTATCGTATCTACACCTCCCTGTACCATCTGCATCTTGCATCTGATTGATAAATAAAGGCTTTGTAGAGTCTCATGGCTAAATTTAAATCGTGATAAGACTTTTCGTTGATCAGAGATGGGGATTCAGAATTCTTCGCCATGTAATCCTTTTTCTGTCCTTGGTGCTGCTTTTTTCCTGGGTCGCCTATTACCGATCTGATGCTGATGGTGGATATTCGGGGCACTTACTTGTGGTCCTGATAAATGCAGTATTCTTTTTTGGCTATGCCTATCTGACGGTCTATATTTTTATTCCGCTGCTCCTGGCGAGGAAAAAAATTGGATGGTTTGTGTTGGTATTTCTCCTCAGTGGAGTGCTCTTGTCTGCCTTAAAATTTCTCTTCTCGGATTTTGCTTTTTATCAGGCTATTTCACCGGAAAGCACCCTGGGTACAGATGTTTTTTCACTTTCAGCCCTTCTTATAAATACCAAAGACATGACCTTTATTGTGGCCCTCTTTGCCATCGTCAGGTATGCACGGGATCATTACCTTCTAGAGTCAAATATCAGGGAGCTTGAACAAAAGGGACTGGAAGCGGAAATTAAACTCCTGGAACATCATATGGATCCTCATGTGATCTTTAACAATTTTAATAGTCTTTATTCTATTTCACTAAACCGTCCAGAGTTACTACATGCAACCGTGAAAAAGCTTAAATCGGTGCTCCATTACCTTTTCCTGGAAAGCAAGGTGGAAAAGGTTTTACTTTCCCGTGAGCTGGAGATGATTGAGAATTATATCGGTTTGGAGAAGCTGAGATACGGAGACCGGCTGACGATAAATTATGAATTGCTTGGCAGGGCGGAGGATCTGAAAATCGCTCCCCTCATTCTTTACCCTTTTGTTGAAAATTGCTTTGTTCATGGAGCGGGGGAGGATCCCGACCGTTCATGGATTGAGGTAAAAATTGACATTAAAGGCAAAGATCTGAGCTTTAAGGCCTCCAACTCAGTGTCTTACAGGACACACACCAATGCCGGGAGCAGAGATAGCGGGAATGAGAATAGTGTCAGAAGGCTGGAGATCCAATACCCCAACAGTCACAGGCTTACCATCCTGGACAGGGAGAAAAAGCATGAGGTTAATCTTAAAATCAGCTTATTGTGATGGGAGGAAGAATAACACAGCTCTTTGCCAGGAGGAGATGGAGGCACATATTCTTCTGGATTTGCTGGGTATTGGGTTTTACTTTTATTAAAAGCTTTGGCCAGCCCAATGAGATATATTTTGGGTGGTTTTCTTACTATGTGATCACTCTGCCCATATTTGTAATTCATACCTACCTTGTGGCCTACTTTTTAATACCTCGCTTTTTTAATATAAAGCTTTGGCCGGTATTTGTCCTTTTATTCACCCTGTTATTCTATGGATTCTCGATTGCAGAGTTAGTATTGAGCAACGAATTCATTTTTGTCTGGTATCCCACCGGGTCAGTCATCTTGGAGGACTACCTGGTTCCTGGTAATGTGGTGCGCAGCGGACTGGGCAACCTTTATATTGTCCTGGTTTTTCTGGCATCAAGAACAGTCAGAAACTGGTACCTTGCAGATAAACAGCAGAAAGAACTGATGCAGCTTGAGCTGATGCAGCAAATGGAGGATACCATTACCAAGGTTCAACCAATGATGCTATTGTATGCCATAGACAAAATAGATGAGATGGTGGAAGCTTCTTCTCCTGAAGTTACACGTGCTATCGCTTTTACCTCAGAACTTTTAAGTGAACTAATGATGTACCATGAGGAGAAGACTCAGTGGTTTTCCCGGGAAGTTGAGCTTGTAAAAAAACTCGTAGAACTGGTGGCTCTTCTCAAAGGCCGTCGGCCGGAAGTTGAGTTTTTTATCTCCGGGGATCCTGATAAAATTGATTTACCACCTTTGATTCTATTCTCTGTCGTGGACCTGGTATTGAGAAAGTTTGAACAGGATGATGTCATGCCCGAGTTGAATATTGAGGCATCCGGTTTTTCCAATATGGTTACCATTCAATTGCTGAAAAGCCCGGAGGGTGATCAAAATGATAAGTTCGAGGAATGTATAAAAACCTTTAGACAACTTGAAAATCTGCACCGGGGAAAGGTGATTATTTCACACACCAGACATAGCTATGGGTGCTCCCTTACAATCAGAAACCGAAATGAAAGGCGGATGATCGACGCTCCCATGGATTCAGGCGCAGTTGATATGGAGGAAAGTGTAGCTGGTTGAAAAAGTTTTAGGAAACGATATGAGTCATATACATTTGGAGTGACTCTATGCATATCAACGATAAACTTGCCGTCAGCAGTCTTACTAAGAGTTTTAGGTTTAATAAGTAACTTCCCCGACGGCAAGTTTTTCTATTTACCTCCACCATCCCAATCTCAAGATTCCTGATATTGTTCCTGTTCGTACATGCTTGTGCATTTTCGGACGATTTTAACACAGCCATATTGAGTGATTAATTTCGCAAAATACATAAAATGAGAATAATACGCCATTTGGCATGATAAATGATTGATAAAAGTCATAGTTTGATTGTACGGGGAAGGTACAAGAAAGGAGGCGAAAATGATTTTAGATCAATACATGGTTTCACGGAATTTTCAGCAGCAAAGCGATGAACATCACAATCTGGAATTGTTCAAAAACTTATTGCAACCCCATTTCCTCTTTAATTCTCTGAACAATCTTTATGCACTTTCACTCAGTCATTCAGAGCGCACTCCTGATGCAATTGCAGGCCTTTCGCAGTTACTCGAGAAGGTGGTTAACTATTCAAGGAAGGACCTGATCAGCCTCAGTGAAGAACTTGCCCTGATTGAAGATTATATTTCCATGGAGAAGTTCTGGCTTGGGGAGTCTTCCTTCAACCTGGATTTTCAGGTAAAAGGAGATGTGGACAATGTTTATATTCCCCCCCTTGCTATTTATACCCTTATTGAAAATGCCTTTAAGCATGGAATAAGAAAGTGTAATGGGCAGGGATGGATCACAATCCACCTGGTGGTTAAGAATGATAAGGTCCTTCTTAAAGTCAGGAATTCCATTGAGAATTGTGATAAATCTCTGGAGGGTGAAACACCTGTACACGCAGGACTTGGGATCGAGGCAGTGAAAAAACTCCTTGATGACTCTTTCAGAAAATCCTACTATCTGGATGCCCGTTCAATTGGTAATGTTTATGCAGTTGATCTTATTATCGGGCGGGCAGCTGCATAAAAACTGTCTTCGTCATTGACAGATTCTTAAGACTCCTTTAAACTCTATTCGACGTAGTTGATTGATTAGTTTTCTCAACTCAGATTTATCAGTGTAATTTTAGTTTAATCATATAATAATTTAGCGCTATGAAAACAAAGTTTGGTATTATTAGCAGATTGGCCGCCATGGCCGCAGGACTCTTCGTCTTCACTATGTTTGCTTTTGCAGATGGTGAAACAGCAGAGGTCTTCCTTACCGGATCTTCAAACACTTCCGCAGGTGACTTTGTGGTTCAAACCACAAATGATATGTTTCATTACCAGGGAAAGGAGTATGAGGTATTCCGGGTTTACTATGATGATCCGAATATGAATATGAAGATTGCCGTAAATACTACGGATGGAAAATGCAAATCCTTTGTAGCCTATAATGGTGAGTTCATGTTCTTTTATAATTGCAATAAGCACGGATTTGGCGTAAGGAAAGTAATGTTTTCGAATCCCTGGGTAAAAGATGGTTTTGATGCCCAGCACTTCCATAATCAAACTGTTCTGGTCAAAACCAGGAAGGTTGAAAAAAAGGAAGCAGTTGGATTGATTGCCGCTTATGTCCCGCAATTAAAAGGCTAAGCACTTTGACCAATCTTTAATCGTAGCAGTAAAAAATCACCCGTAAAATGGGCCAGCGCTAATCCGTTGGCCCATTATTTATTTAACATGCAGACAGTCATAATTTTAACTTTCTTCTTAACGCATCCGCTTTCGTACAAAAGTGTTCACATCCGGTCATATTTAACAATTTTTACAAATCCATGTATATGGATCTAAGTTTCAGTAAGAGAGATATATAGGAGCTTTGGCACGGCGATTGTTTACTTGTATACCAGATCAAAACAAATAAACAACAACATAAAATCTTTATACCATGAAAACACAAACTAATTTACTTAAGAGAATCGCAGTTCTTACCCTTTCAATGATGTTCGTATCTACAGCCTTGTTTGCAGATGGTGAAGCCAATGAAGTTTTCCTGAGCGGAACCACTTCAACAGCTGCTGGTGATTTTGTTGTTACCGGCACCGATGATGTTTATCATTTCCAGGGTGAAGAATATGCAGTATTCAATGTATATTATGACAATCCACAGCATAACATGAAGATTGCTGTTCTGGAGGAAGACAACTGCAAGAGTTACATTGCCTACACCAATGGATACTGGTTCAGGTATAACTGCACAAAAGAAGGATTTGGCGTCAGGAAGTCAATGTTCAAAAGCGCAGCCATCAGGGATGATTTCAACCATGAGGAGTACCGCGATCAGAGTGTGCTTGTTAAAGGCAAAAAGATTGAGAAGGACCAGGCCATCGGACTCATCGCAGCTTATCTGCCCAAGCTTCAAAGTTAATTCATAATATAGGGATCATTGATCCCCCGGTCACCAGCAAACGTCCACTTCGGTGGACGTTTTTTTTTGTCCTGGCTGCCGGGTAAAAGTATCTCGCATTTCATGCTTGTACAAGTGAGAGTATTTATTTACTTTTGTCCTGCTTTAAGCTATACCCGGAGAGGTGGGAGAGTGGCTTAATCCACCAGTTTGCTAAACTGGCGTACTCGATTAGGGTACCGGGGGTTCGAATCCCCCCCTCTCCGCAAAGCAAAGTAAACCCTCGGCGAAAGCCGGGGGTTTTTATTTGCCCGAGCGTCAAAAGCTCGCTTTTGTAAGCGAAGGGGCAAATAAAAAGCCGATTGCGCATTGCGCAATTGGGGTTTACTTTGCTTTGCAGGCCCCCCCTCAGGGATCACGAGCGTAAGTGAGTAATCCCTCAGGGGATCATTCCAGTATTCCTGTTAAGGATTATCCCATTCATTCTTTATTTCACATATCGTTAACACATTCGGGGTTTTAAAAATCAGTGATAATGGTAATTTTGCGTAAGAACCTTACCACCAAGCCTAATGTCGGATACAGCGCAGCTCCCCCAGCAACAATATCCCTCTCCAATTAGTGATAAGCAAAGAATTGTTTCCCTTGATATCATCAGGGGAGCGGCCGTGCTTGGAATCCTGCTGATGAATATTCTTATGTTTGGGATGTTTACCGAGGATTCAAGCTGGTGGGAAGAGCTTCTGTTAAAAGCCAGCGGACCTAACTTCTGGACTGATGAAATCGTTACGGTTCTTTTTGAAGGGAAGATGCGGGCCCTTTTCTGCATGTTATTTGGTGCCGGCCTTATGCTCTTCATTCAACAGAAAAAGCTAAAGAGCGGAAAGTCTCCCTGGCGCCTGTTCTACTTCAGAATGTTCTGGCTGGTTCTCTTTGGACTGATGCATGCCCATCTGCTCTTGTGGAAGGGGGACATCCTTTACTTTTATGGAATCTTTGGGATGGTTGTTTTCCTTTTCCGCAATATGAAGCCTGGCTATAAGGCAATGGGCGTACCTATTGTGGTTGTGATTGGCGTTATCCTTGGTCAGCTTTATTATTCAGATATCAGGGGGAAATACCTGGATCAGCTGGAAGCAAAGTCAGCCATGGAAGCAGGACAAACTTTAAGTGAGGATCAGAATCTTGCCCTTGAAACCTGGGAGGAATTAAGAAAAGAACACATACCCAACCAGGAAGAATCGCAGGAAAAAATTATTGCCATGCAGGGTTCCTACAGTGATGTTGCCTCGGTTGTCAGGCCCGATTCATTTAAGTATCAAACGAAATATCTTCCTTTCCTCCTAGGGGATAATGTGGCCCTGATGCTACTGGGTATGGCCCTTTTACAATGGGGCTTTTTTGCAGGAAGCTGGAGCCGAAAGCGTTACCTGATTACCATGCTTGTGGGCTTTGGAGTGGGTTTGCCCCTGTCCATCTTCAATCAATGGTACGAGGTGGTGCATCTGCCCACCATGGAGTTAAATTTTAAGCACATGGAAACTCATTCCTTTAACTGGGGAGGCCCGATTTACCAGGTACAGCGAATCTTCCAGTCACTCGCTCATGCAGCCATGCTGATGCTGGTAATAAAGTCGGGTCTGGCCTCCTGGCTGATGAAGTCTCTCAGGGCAGTGGGACAGATGGCCTTTACAAATTATATCCTGCAGACGGTTCTCGCTACCCTTTTCTTTTTCGGTTATGGCCTTGGATATTATAACAGGCTTGAGTTATATCAGCTCTATTTTGTGGTACTGGGAATCTGGATACTGGAAATGATTTTAAGTCCCATCTGGCTGAAATATTTCCGCTTTGGCCCCCTTGAGTGGATGTGGAGAAGTCTTACCTACTGGAAATGGATGCCCTTCAGGCGTTAATCCTATCCAGAGTATAGGGCATAAAACAGCAATTCACTAACTTGTGCCCTTATGAAAATATTACGATCAATATTATGCCTGGTAATCCTGATTCCGGTCCATGTATTTGGCCTGCAGGACAATAAGGTATCCGAAAAATATGATAAAGCTGAGTACCAGATCGAGATGCGGGATGGTGTAAAGCTATTTACGATTGTTTATACGCCAAAGGACCAGTCCAGGTCCTATCCGATCCTGATGCAGCGAACTCCCTATTCCATTGGACCCTATGGCGAGAATATGCGAACAAGACTTAGCGCTAATAAATGGCTTGAGGAGGATCTGTATATCTTTGTTTTCCAGGATGTAAGAGGGAAATATATGTCGGAGGGCGAATTTGTAAATATGAGGCCGGTACTTACCGAATACAAAAGTAAAAAGGACGTCGATGAAACTACAGATACCTGGGATACGGTCGATTGGTTGATTAAAAATATCAAGAATAACAATGGAAAGGTGGGTATGTACGGGGTTTCCTATCCTGGTTTTTATACAGTAATGGGCAGCATCAATGCCCATCCGGCGATGAAGTGCACCAGTCCCCAGGCTCCTATCTCCGACTGGTTCTTATGGGATGATATGCACCATAACGGTGCATTTACTTTGCCCCTGAGTTTTAATTTTTTCCAGAGTTTTGGAAGGGATCGTCCGGAACCTACCAGCCAGAGGGGAAAACGATTTGATTATCCCTCCGGCGATGCCTATCATTTTTTCCTTAATCTGGGCCCCATAAAGAATATAAACGAAAATATCCTTAAGGGAGAAATAGATTTTTGGAATGAACTCACCGGGCATCCCGATTATGACGAATTCTGGCAGAGCAGAAGTACCCTGCCACATTTGAAGGATATCACTCCGGCTGTATTAACCGTCGGGGGCTGGTATGATGGAGAAGACCTCTCGGGAGCCCTTCATACATACAAGTCCATAGAGAAGCAGGACCCCGAATCGGTTAACAGGCTGGTTATGGGGCCCTGGACTCATGGCGGGTGGGCTTTCCCGGACTACAATGATCCCAGCTTAATCCCCTTTAGGGAGGAGGACAAGTATTTTTTTCAGAAGGAAATAGAGTATCCTTTTTTCACTTACTACCTAAAGGGTGAAGGTGAATCGGATCTCCCCGATGCCTGGATTTATGAAACCGGATCTGATACCTGGAATGATTATGATCACTGGCCGCCAAAGGATTTAAAGCAAAAAACATATTATCTGGGAGCCGGTTCCAGAATCGCTGAAAAGAAAAGTGGGGAAAAACAAAGCTATGATGAGTACATCAGCGATCCTTTCAAGCCAGTCCCTTATACCGCCCCCTTCCTGGGTGCAAGGGGATTTTACAACAGGCAATACCTGAGTGAAGATCAGCGTTTTGCATCAACAAGGCCTGATGTGCTTGTCTATGAAGGGGAGGTTCTGGAAGAAGATTTAAGGCTGGCCGGACCAGTACATGTCGAGCTTTATGTTTCCACCACGGGGACTGATGCCGATTGGGTTGTCAAGCTGATTGATGTTTTCCCGGATACTGCTGATAACCGGGGTTTGAGTAGCAGGGAAATTGAGCTTGGAGGATATCAGATGCTGGTTCGTGGTGATATTTTCAGGGGCAAATACAGGAATAGTTTTGAGGAGCCGGAACCCTTTGTCCCGGGAGAGCCTACGAAGGTAAGTTTCGATCTGCCGGACCTCAGTCACTGCTTTAAAAAGGGGCACAGGATGATGATACAGGTGCAGAGTTCATGGTTCCCGCTTTTCGACAGGAATCCCCAGACCTTTACGGACATTTATCAGTGTGGGGAGGAGGCCTTCAAGAAAGCTGAGCACAGGGTGTATTTTACCGAAGATTATCCATCGGGGATACATGTGTACGTCCGTGATTAATGATTTAATTTTTGTTCAGAGGTTCTTCCACCCCGAAGTTTTTTCGGGAATTTTCCCATTTCAGAGATATAGCCAGTAGAAGACCAATCATACTGAGCGCTGCGAACATTAACAGGGTAGGGGTGTAATTCAGCGTCTCAGGATTTCCAGGATTGGATTTGTCCAGGATTATTCCGGCCAGGATGGGTACACCCCATAGTCCAAGATTTTGAACTGAATACATCAGCCCGTAAGCCGTACCAATTTCCTTTTCCTTCACCAGTTTTACCATGGTGGGCCACATGGCTGCCGGTACGAGGGAAAATGCAATTCCCAACAATAGCAGGAATGGTTGTGGCTGGAGGGAGGTAAGTGCAAATACCAGGTGGACCAGGAGCAGAATGGCGGCCCCAAGGATCATGGCCGAGGCACTTCGGCCCTTTCGGTCCACCAGGAATCCAAACAGGGGTGTGAATACCATGGTCCCCAGTGGTAAGAGCGAAGTCAGCTTCCCACTTTCCAGGTTTGTAATGCCAAATTTGTTCATGAAAAAGTCCGGTGCGAAAGCCATAAAGGGGAATACCGCTGAATAGAAGCTCACGCAGAGCAGGAGAATATAGATATAGGCCCGGTTATTTAAAATACCCAGGATATCCCTTAGAACAAATTTGTCGGTCTTCACCTCGCTTCCCGAGCTGGCTCTTTCCCTGTCCACTTTCAGGTCAATGAGCATGTAAATGATAAATGCAAGTAGCCCGATGCAGGCCAGTATGGCAGCAAACCATATAGCCGTAGAAAGCTGAGTTCCTTCCCGGGCCAGGGCTGGTGATATTCTCAGTGCCAGAAAAGTACCCAGTCGGCCGAACCCGACCTTTAGTCCGAATGCCAGGGCAAGGTCTTTCCCTTTGAACCATTTTACCAGTATCTTGCTGACAACCACAATGCTGGTTTCGGCACCCAGGCCATAAAAGAACCTCCCTGCCAGCATCATTTTTAATTCGGGACTGTATTTGGGAAATATGGAGTTCATCATCTGGTAGGCGATTCCTCCATCCCGGTAATAATCGCTGGAACCATAGGCAGTGAGTACAGCCCCAAATGCCATAAAAAATACAAAGAGAAAGCCAGTACGACGGATTCCCAGTTTATCCAGGATCATTCCGCCAAGCACTGCCATTAAAAGAAAGGTATTGGGAATGGCATAGAAGGACACAAAGAGGCCATACTGGGTATTGGAAAACCCAAGTTCGCTTGTCAGCAGGGATTTGAGCGAAGAGAAAGCATCATACACGTAGTAGTTCACCGACAGAATAATTCCAAGCAGTAAAAGTATGCCCCACCTGGCATAGGGAGAATCCAGTAATGATTTTTTGAGTTTTTCCATTTGCAGGAAGCAAATATAACTGTTTGTCTGTCATTGCCCGTCCTTATACATCAAAATGCAACGTCAGTACATGGTCCGCAACATGTATTAATGAAATGCCACGCTGTTTCATGGATTATTAAAATGCTTCATCGGTAGTGATGGCGCTTTCGGGGTAATTTTGAATTAGACAAATTAAATCAGTAAAACATCATTATTTCTAAACAAAATCAAGCATTATGAAAAATCTAAATGTATTTCTATCGATTGCAATTATTGTAGCGTTTAGTCTCAGCCTGAACGCACAGAAGAAGAACAAGTATCACCTGGATGCCAATGAGGTACCCGAGGTTCTGCATGTGAATGTGAATGATTTTCCAAAGGACGGAGTACTTCCGGTGATCTATGGCTGGGGAGGCATGGCTGTGGATATCAACCGTGCTCCTGCCGGCACCGATTTTACACCCATGCTTGAAGGCCTCGAAAATGATAAATGCCAGGTCCCGCACTGGGGATATATGATTGAGGGTGCCGTTCGCATCATTTTTGAAGATGGGAGCGAAGAGCTTTTCGCAGAGGGAGAAGCCTTTTTTATGAAGTCAGGTCATACGGCAATTGTGGAAAAGGACCTCTTCCTTGTCAGTTTCAGTCCGGAGCATGAAATGCACGAACTGGTAGATCATATCAATGAGAAGGTGGCAGCAATGCAGGCGGCGGCAGAGTAAAAGACCGTTTGCCTGATTATTTTTTCTTCTTAGTTAGTAAGCCTCACCCCGGGAATTGTTTTAATTTCAGGAGGTGGGGCTTTTTTATTGAGCTTGATTTCATGGGATTGATTAACTTTACGGAAAACGAAGTATCATGAAAATCATATCACTTTCAGATGTTGAGAAAAAAGAAGTCCATATGGAAGGTGCTGTGGGTGCCTGGCGACAATTACCACTTGGAAGCGATGATGGTACTCCGGTATATTCCTACCGTGTATTTACTGTAGAACCCGGAGGATATACTCCTTATCACAAGCATCCATATGAGCATATGAACTATGTCATCGAAGGCAGGGTGCACTGGTGAATGAGGAAGGTGAGGAGACACCCCTGAAAGCGGGCGACTTCGCCCTGGTCAATCCCGATGAAAAACACCAGTACCGCAACAAAGGTGACAAGCCCTTCAAGATGATCTGCGGGGTGCCGAAGGAGTTTGAGTGAACATGGGCGGATCAAATAAATGGCTTTATTTGGAATTTCTTATAGGAAGAAGCCGTAGAGAGGATTAAAAACAGAGAATTCCTTTAAGGCAATGTGCCCTTTATTTTGTACGTTGCAGGCAACCATTGAGCTGACTTTCTCTTTAAATAATGGGGCAATCTTTTTGAAGTTCAGTTTTGATGGATTAGGACGTTCGCTATGTTTGGCTTCGACCAGGAATACTTCACCCTTCTTCTCAATAATGAAGTCAATTTCGACTCCGTTTGTATCCCTGAAGTAGAATATATCTTTTCCTGCAGCGAATCCTTCTTTCACGTATTCTGACAGAACGAAATTCTCCCAGATGCTGCCAAGGTGAAGGGATTTCTCAAGGGTATCCAGTGAATCAATATTCAGCAGCGCGCTTACCAATCCATTGTCACAGAAGTAAAGTTTGGGAGCTTTAATTAATCGTTTGCCGAGATTATTGTAATAAGGAGGTAACAAAATGATCAATCCTGAAACCTCCAGTGCATTCACCCATGCCCGTATTGTATTTACAGCTACACCAACCTCCTTTGATATCTCAGAATAATTCAGCAATTGTCCGACTCTTATTGCCAGCATGGATAGAAAACGCCTGAAATCCCTCAGGTTTGTAACATTAAGAATCTGTTTCAGGTCCCTTTCAAGGTATGTCTGTATGTAATCTTCAAAGAATTCTTGCGCATCCAGGCCCTCGGCCCATAGTTCCGGGAATCCTCCTTTCCATAATAAGTCCCTCTTGTTCTTTAATAAGCTCTGTTCTATGTAATTCTCTTGCACTCAGAGTGCCAAGATTCAAAATTCTGACTCTTCCGGCAAGGGATTCACTTACATGTCGCATGAGTAGGAACTGCTGACTTCCTGTTAAAATCCATTTTCCATTGATATTCCTGTGTTGATCGACTATAATTTTCAAATCACGAAAAAGGGAGGGTGCATATTGGATCTCATCGATAATTACCTGGTTTTTAAATCGATCAAGAAACATAGTTGGATTCTCTTCAGCTTCCTCAGCAAGGATAATCCTATCCAGGGTAATATATTCGGCATCTGAAAAAAGCCGTTGCAACAACGAACTTTTCCCTGCCTGTCTTATTCCGGTTAATAGAATTACAGGTCTCGTTTTAACAGCTCTTTTAATCTTGTCAGAATAGTCGCGTTCTATCCACATCTTAGTTATGTAACTATTAAACCTGGATAAATATAAGATATATGCAATCGAATTGCAAAATATCATAAATGCAATTGCAAAATATCATAAATACCCATAAGGCTTATAGTGCACATGAATTACGTGATCGAGGGCTTCGGTGCGCTTGTGAATGAAAAAGGGGAGGAGCAGCCCCTGAAGGCCGGGGATTTTGCGCTGGTTAATCCTGACGAGAAACACCAGTACCGTAACAAAGGCGACCAACCCTTCAAAATGATTTGTGGCGTTCATAGGGAGTTTGAGTCATCAATTGAATTCACTAACTTGAACATGATTGTTAAACAAAGGGACATTGCCATGAGTAAAATAAAAACACGGAGGGAGTTTATACAAAAGGTCGCAACCGGGACTGCATTGGCTGCTGGCATGGGTCCCTCCGTATTTGCCTATATCCGGGATTATAAATCCTATCCCCCCTCAGACCGGCTGAATGTTGCAGCTGTTGGAGTTGCAGGCAGGGGTAAAGAGAATATCAGGCTCATCCATGAGACAGGATCAAATATTGTGGCCCTGTGCGATGTGGACTGGGGAAAAAGAGTGAGCGATGTTTTTGGATCATACCCTGGTGCCGCGAAGTATAAGGATTACCGAGATATGCTTGATAAGCAACAGGATATTGATGCAGTGGCGGTTTCCACCCCGGACCATACCCATGCAGTGATTTCCATGGCAGCAATGAAGCTCGGATACCATGTATTCTGTGAGAAACCGCTTGCGTATTCTGTCCATGAGGTTCGTACCATGACTGATAAGGCCCGTTCTGTCGGAGTGATGACACAGCTTGGGAACCAGGGGCACAGTATGGAGGATGTACGAAGGTTGGTGGAATGGATTGCGGACGGGGCCATTGGGTATGTACACGAGGTGGTTGCCTGGAGCGATCGTCCCAGACCCAGCAAATACATGATCAGCGGACTTCGACGGCCTGAAGAAACTCCTCCTGTACCCGATGATCTAGACTGGGATCTGTGGATCGGTCCTGCTCCCTACAGACCCTATCACCCACTTTACCATTACGGCCAATGGAGGGGCTGGGTGGATTTCGGCTGCGGGGCCATCGGCGACATGGGATGCCACATCCTTGATCCGGCATTCTGGGCACTACATTTGGGCGCTCCTTCCAGCGTGGAGGCCAGTACCACTACCATCGATCCCGAGATCAATCGCGAATCCTATCCACTGGCATCGATCATACGCTGGGAATTCCCGGCACGGGGATCCATGCCTCCCGTAGTGATGTCATGGTATGACGGCGGACTGATTCCGAAGCTTCCCTCGGGGATAAGCAGCCTTGAAGGGCTGGGTACAAACGGGGCCATGCTGATCGGGGAAAAGGGAACCATCATCTATGGGATGCATGGGGCCCAGGGTCTGCGTATCCTGCCTGAGGAGGCGATGAAAGCTTACAGGGAACCACCTAAAACCATACCCAGAGTCTCAGGACATCACAGCAACTGGGTGGAGGCATGCAAGACGGGGAATCCTGCCAGTGCCAACTGGGATCACGGGGGACCGCTTTCAGAGATGGTCCTGCTGGGAGGTATAGCCGTAAGGTTGAAGGATCACAGATTGGAATGGGACTCTGATAAGCTGAGATTTACAAACTCACAACAAGCAACGGCTTTGATTAAACGGGAGTACCGGGAGGGTTGGTCTTTATGAGAATGTTCAAAAAAGAAGGGGCCTGAAATACAGAAAAGGAAAGGGACAATACAATCCTATAGTACACATGACTTACGTGATCGAAGGCGCCAGAGCCCTGGTAAACCCGGACGAAAAGCAACAGTACCGCAACAAAGGAGACAAACCCTTCAAGATGATCTGCGGGGTGCCCAAAGAATTTGAATAATATTACGGATGGTTAGTTCTCTCAATTTTCAGATGGGTATGTTTTGTGGGCCTACCAACGAAAAAAACGATAGGGATAGTCCCATTCTTCCGGCTCATCCAGGTACAATCCTGCAAGCCACCGTTTTTCATCCCGGGCAGGATCCACCGGCTGTGCAAAGCGTTCAATCAATGGAGTAAGGCTGTCCACACCCGCATTGCTTACCAAGCGGCTTAAAAGAGCAGAGTGGCGCCTGTAAGTCTGTTTTACATTGTGTTTTCCATTTGTGTAATCATACTCCCATGGTTTGAGCTGACAAAAGACAATTTCGTTTTGCTTTTCATAAGCTAAAATCCCATTTGCGATAGTTTCAGCTCCATCTTTTATTAGCCGGAATTCTTTTGGATCCCTGTTATGAAGGTCCGCAGGACCGATACCTGCAAAAGGTGATTCATGTCCGTTTGGCTTAAAATATGAAGCAATATGCTCTTCTTTTTTCGTAGTGACCTTTACCGGCAACAATGCATCACAATCATCCTGATCCAAACCCAGGGCCAGTAATTTTGCCCTTCTGTTAAGCAGTTTCCCGGCACCGGGACCCGCGATGACAGGCTGGTCCCCTGTCAGGCTTTCACTCCCCGGCAGGTAGACTCTCATCCCTGCTTTCTGCAAATGAAGGAATCCTGCTTCGTCTCCAATATATACGGCAGGTTTTTTTTCTTCTCCTTTCCACTCCGAAACATATGAGAGGATATTCCTTACCAGTTTCCTGGCAGCCGGCTCTTTTTCAGTCCGTCCGCTTACATCCATCTGGCAAAACATCAACATCCCGCTCCCTTCCTTATATTCCATTAAGGGACTGTATTGTAGGCTGTAACCTCCGTCAACTATTGGCAGGAAATCGCCACACGCCGGCTTTTCAATCAGAACGCTGGCAACATTTCCCCTGTTTCCACACCTCCAGATTTGAGTAAGCGGAATATCGCACCAATTTATCGATGGTGCACCGTTAAAAAGGTCCTTGTTTTTATTAAATTCTCTTCTTCGGGGCACCAGGGTAGCTTCTCCCATCCAATCATGCAGGTTCCCGGAGACCAGACCCTCCATTACCGGATGATCGGGTATGCGTATATAAATATCGCGTAAGCCATATTCTGCCACCCTGAACCCGAAGCGTTGTTCCAACACCTCTGAACTCTGCTCGAATATTATCACCTTCAGCCCCTTCCTGACATTCTCAAGATTTATGCCTTCATCATATAGGGTCAGGGCCATCTTACCAACGATCAACAATTCATAGTTGTCCAGGGGCGTGCCAGGTATTATCGGATCATAAATTATACCCAGGTCATCAAGAAGTTCACAGGTCTGTCGCTGAGGATCATATACTCCTATTCTGACTGTTGGTTTTCCCGGATCAGTTAACGGGATTACATCAATTTCAAAAGTATCTTCCTGCATTTCTCCACTGCTGAAACGAACCCGTGCGTCTATCATATACTTCCCCGGGGCCAGGCTTTCAGGAAGATAAAATTCCAGCGGGATACGTTTTTGTTTACCCGTTTCAATTTGTACAGATTTATGGCCTGAAATCTCTTCCGGCAGGTTCAAGGTCCAATTGCAATCACAAGAGACATCCTCCCTCGAATTATTAATAATTACCACTTGCTTTTCGAATTTCATTCCAGGAAGGAAATTATGATCTTTACTGGTGAAAGCACCGCTCTTACCTGCGATATATGCCAGCAATGGCATGTTGTTCTTCTCCAGTGCTTTCCCCGCAGTAGCTATCCAGTCGGAGCGGCTATATGCAACATCAATATCCATCCTTGAATTCCTTTCTGAGAAATCCGCACTGAAACCAGGCCGCTGCAGATTTCCCCAGTCTACTTTCAGGTTCTTTGGCTTCTTTTCTGCATTTTCTTTCAATTGCCAGTAGGTGCTGTAATCCCAGGGTGAATTGGCAGATACCCCCCAGGTGCGGAAAGCTCGCCACTGTTCAATAAGATGCTTCTTCAATACAGGAATTCGCTCGTTGAAGACGCTGCTGCCAAAGCTATAAGGATAGTCCCACCGATGCCAGGTATTTCCCGCTTCAAATTGTTTTGCTTCCCAGCGAAGATTAGTTCTTTCTGCTTCTGAGATCTCAAAGGCCTCATCCCCCAGGAACTGGGCATTCCACTCGGCAAGGCAAAACTCCCAGGGGACCCTTGCACTTCCGAACTCTCTTTTTCCCTGGTACCATCCCCTGTACAATCCCCAGTCCCATGTAAAGGGTGATCCAAACTCACACATAAAGACCGGTTTTACACCGGTCGATGCCCAGTGTTCAAACCAATCGCACATTTCCTGGATGGGGACCCAGTTCGGGTAGAAATTACTGGTGTGCATGGATCCCAGATTTCCCCCGGCATGATGATAAATAACCCTGCTGTCGTCAAGTGCGGCAACAATAGCCTCTGCACCCAGGGCTCTTCTTGCATTCCTGGCGGACCATTCCGTATCCGGCCTGGTGCGACCGTCAATGAAATCAGGATTCATATCATCGCTATAGCCACACCCATTATGACTCATGGAATATAGGACAACTGAAGGATGATTTCCCGCAGCTCTGGTATAGAAGCGAGCGTGATGTGCATATCCATTTTTTTGTTCGCTATCTGTGTCTCCCCATTCATATTGGCCAAAATGCGGCTGAGAGAAGGATAAAAGCATCCCTGTGTCATCAGCGGCCCTGAGAATCTCTTTATAAGAAAGATGCGTACCCGGTTCGCAACCGTAATTATGTGTGTAAACCATATTTATCCCGAAACTCATCAGGCGCTGCAGGTTTGCTTTTGCGGCATCATAATTAGCCAGGCCGGCACCAATCAGTGCACTGTCCAATGGAACAGAAGAGAGAAAAATCCGCTTTCCGTTCAAATAATAATCCCGCCCTTCTATCCAGAATTCCCTGAAACCAAATCGTTCAATAAAGAAAGTATCCAGCTGCCTGCTCCCGGCCTCAAAAAGGGATACCTTGCAATCAAATACATTTTTGGGAGTATGAATATTCCAGAGTTTCCCTGGCAGCCAGGTTTCAGAACAGGATAGATAAGCATCCTGTAAATCATCTTTCGTGAATACAGGACTTGCATACTCTTTTACTTTCCCCCCCTCTTCACTGATTGTAAACTGCAATTTGTAATTTAAATCCTTCCTGAGATCCTCCAATGCGACATTGAAAGTGATCTTCTTCTCGCGGACGGAAGTCTGAACCTGTATACCGGAAATCCTGGAGCCCTGTGGCTGACTGTTGAGAAAAACATCCCCGCAAAGTCCACGTCGCAGGACCTGTCCCTTTCCGCTTCGTGGAGCATTGGTATCGGCGAATATGGCAACGATATCATTTAAGGGAAGGGCTTCCACTTTCAGGCTAAGTAAATAGGTGCTGCCGGGCTTGCAATGCGCCGTAAGGTCTATCCTGCCTTCAGGGAAAAACATCTCTCCGACACTGTTTCTGTCAATAAATACTGCTGCACCGGAGTTCAGGTATTCTGACGACAATATAATTCGTCGATCCTTCCAGGATGGGGGTATACTGATCTCCCGCTGGTACCAGGCAGTGTGTACATCCCTTCCATCCATGTTTTTCCAGGAGGAATGAGCAAACAGGGTTTGACTTTCGCGTTGCATGTAGTGATTAAGGCCTGGCCAGTTTCCGGGAACTTTAAAATACCCCCATTTGTTCAGGGGTACATCATTCTGGCCGGAGGTGCCGGGTTGCCATTGCCATAATCCATTGATGCAAATTCTTTCCCGGGTGCCGGTTGATTCACGAAAAGCCTTTGAGATATCCCATTCTGCCTTTATTCCGTCCGGTAAGATCACTTCATCCTGAACATGATCATTGGCTAATATTCCCATTATTGGCCGGAAGAAAGCTATCCCGGAAATAAAAGTGGTGATGGATCTTATAAAGCGACGGCGTGACCCATGATGTTTCATTCTGTCCTTTTTTGATTGTTTTTGTTGGTCTTCTGAAACAAGAAATGATTGTAAGGTGGAGATATAAATGTATGAAATGGGAACAGTTAATGCAAAACAGATTCCATAAGCACCTTTTTGAACCCTTAAACGCTTTTGATGTTATAAAGAGAGTATTTAACCATCCTGTTTTAATGAAGAAGATGCAACATATCATATTTGGGCTGGCAATTGTCATGGCATTTCCGCTGGCAGGTTTAGCTCAACACCATGTTCACCATGCTCCCCACTTCGAGGAGAGCTGGAGCAGACCCAATCATCATCCGGATCATATTGTGTTAAACCTCACAGAAGATCCTTCCACCTCAATGAGCGTAAGCTGGCGAACCGATACCTCGGTTCAGGCAGCCAGGGCAGAAATCGCCATTGCAACGGCCGCTCCAAAATTCTGGAGACATGCCAGAAGCTATGAAGCAAAAACTGAATTACTCGATGCAAGTGAAGTGATGCATGCAGGAGTTGTCGCCAATTATCATACCCTGACATTTAAGGGATTAGTCCCTGATACCCTGTATGCCTACCGGGTGGGTGACGGGATGCACTGGAGCGAATGGTTTCAGTTCCGGACGGCTTCTGATAAGGAAAAGCCATTTTCATTTCTCTATGTGGGGGATGCCCAGAATGACATCCTTGAACTTTGGTCAAGATTGATCCGTGAGGGTTATCGCACGGCTCCGGATGCAGGGTTCATTATTCATGCAGGCGATCTGGTTAATAATGCACACAGCGAACAACAATGGCATGAATGGTATACTGCAGGAGGTTTTATCCATAGCATGTTACCCAGTATATCCACTCCCGGTAATCATGAATATCAGCCCCGGACAGCAGAAGAAGACACTCTGAATTTAAGATCATTGTCAGTGCAGTGGCGGCCTCAGTTCAATTTACCGCTGAATGGAATCCCGGGATATGAGGAAACTGTCTATTATGTGGACTATCAGGATACCAGAATCATCACTTTAGACAGTAACCGATCTCCCGGAGATCAAAAAGCCTGGCTGAAGAAAGTATTGAAAAACAATCCCCGTAAATGGTCTGTTGTCACCTTCCACCATCCGATCTATTCTGCTTCTGCAAGCAGGGATAATAACGAGTTGAGGAATGAGTGGAAACCCATTTTCGACAAATACCAGGTTGACCTGGTCCTGCAGGGGCACGACCATAGCTATGCAAGGGGAAGGACCTGGCCCGGTGGGGAGAATGTTTTAGCCGGGATGAATAAGAGAGATTACACCGGAACCGTCTATGTGGTTTCCGTAAGCGGAGGGAAAATGTACAAACTGGAACCCGCTGGCTGGGATGCGTTTGATGATGCTGAACAGGATCGAAACGCAGAAAACACACAGTTGTTTCAGGTTATTACCATAGATGGGAATACCCTTTCATACGAATCTTATACTGCAACCGGCGAATTATACGATGCCTTCGACCTGAAAAAGTCGTCCGCTGATGCCCCGAACCAGTTTATTGAAAGGAAAAGTGAGGCGATCCCGGAAAGGCACCATGACAATACCATTCCCTATGAGGTCAGCCTGCCGGAAACAGATCAATAGCTGTGGTTGGGAAGATGGTTGATGGCCTTTTTAAGATACAATATGTAAGTTACCTTATGCAGGTTACCTAATGTAACTTATAAAAACAACAGTCCTAGCGGGTAACGACAAGTTTATAACTATCCGTTCCAGCCTGAGGCGAACGATATCCCCCTGTCTCAGAGGGTTGGGGTAGGGATCAGAATTTCCGATTCCATCCGATGGTATTCGATGCTGTCCCAGTACTGGGCTCTGGCAATGGTGCCTGCAAAAAGCAGCGATATGAATAAGAGGTATCTCATTTGGTCTTGATGGAATGCAAAGATACAAGAGTTGTTTACTGTTATACCTTTTTTCCAATATAGAATGCATAACCATAGTAGTCCTTATACTTGTGATATAGGCGGGCTTCGTGTTGTTGATTTTTGATGAAATCTCCGGCGGTTTTATTACCGGCATGTTTCTTCAGAAAGGCTTCATCAACCAGAATCTGTGGTGTGTAGAAGTTATCTGTCCAGCAGTAATCTGGCAGGATGAAGCTGGCTACGGGTGCATATCCGGCATTTTGCATCTGTTCAACTTTATTTGGGATCGTATCTATGCCCGGGTAGGCATCCTCCCAGAAGGCCTCAATCTCAGCAGGTCTTTTTGCTGTGAACCACGATGCTTCGGAGACGGCAATGTAGCCACCTGGTTTCAGGAATTCCCGCCATTCTTTGAGACCACGTTCAAAACCGATGTTATATATGGCCCCTTCCGACCAGATCAGGTCCAGCTCTTCGGCCTTAAAATCAAGCTCATCCATGGAGGCAACTACACCTTTTACTTTGTCCTGGAGATTCAGTTTTTTTACATTGGCATTAAATAGATCGATAAAAGTGGGGAAGAGGTCAATTCCCATTATCATTCCCGGTGCGTGCTTTGCCAGGACCATGGTTTGTCCGCCTGTTCCACAGCCAATATCGGCTATCTGGGACTTGTCTGTCAGATTATCCACAAAACTCAAGGCTTTCAGGGTGATCTCAGGACTGCCAGGCCCCTGTCTTTCCAGATTTGAAAAATATTCACAGATCAGGGTCAGGTCAAATTCGTGGATGGACTTAATATCGTCGGCCATAATGTTCCATTTAAG
Source organism: uncultured Bacteroidota bacterium (assembly GCA_963713725.1). Lineage (GTDB taxonomy): Bacteria > Bacteroidota > Bacteroidia > Bacteroidales. Next base: position 3,652 of record CAVQMZ010000021.1, on the reverse strand, counting down.
GGTTAAAAATACAAAGACAAGCCTTCTGCAATTTCGAAACTTGTTTTCGATCAAAGAAAGAATTATCAATGTAAGCTAATTAAAAGGACAGTCACCATCAAGTTCGAATACAAGAGGAGTATCTCAGTAAGCTGGAGCGCTTCAGTGTAAATGTGCAGGGTAATCTGGAAGGTATCCATGTTACCGGTCACAGGGTAGACTTCTAAATAGCCTCCAGTATTCTGGTAAACAGGCCTGATAAATTCCATACTGAGCGTCACGGTGATTTATCGTAATGCTTTTAGTTTGGACTATACAAACCTGGAAATAACAAAAAAGGGCAGTTGGAAGTTGATGCCTTATTCTTATGTGGAGCTTGTGAGTTGATTCCAGATTGTAGAAATGTGAATTGAAAATTCTGAAGTCGGAGCATATTCATTAATTGATTTTCCTTTTACCATGGCTTCAACCACCCTTGTGTCAAAGGGAAGATTTCCAAGATTGTTTATGGCATTGTCGGAAAGAAAGCTGGATATTTTTCGTGCCATTTCAGGATTTATACTTGCCTTATTTATCAATGCATTTATGGGAATATTAAAACTCAGTGCCAGCTTGATCACCCTTTCTGCATCATGAAGGCTGGTCAGGCTGGGCTCAATGACGATCAATATGGCATCGCTACCAGTGATGGATGCGATGGTGGCACAACCTGTTCCCGGTGGTCCATCCGAGAGTATATACTGGTAATTGCCAGAAGCAGCAAGCTCACGGCTTTTCTTTCTCAGCAGGCTTACCAGTTTTCCGCTGTTTTCCTCTCCCGGCCCCATGTGAGCATGAAGCATGATGCCTGCGCGTGTTTCCGAGATCATCCAGTTACTATTCCGGCTTCTGCTCGAACTGATGGCTCCGGAAGGACATACTCTTTCACAAAGCCGGCAACCTTCACACTGATATGGATCAATCTTGTGACGATTACCTTCATCCAATGTGATTGCATCAAATTTGCAATACTGGGTACATATACCACAATCATTGCATTTATTCGGATCAATTTGGGCAAGCCAGGCTCCTTCAAAAATATGAGACTCTTTTATTTCAGGCTTCAGAATCAGATGAAGGTCGGCTGCATCCACATCGCAGTCACACAGTACCATCTCCTGGCCTGCTGTAGCCAGAGCTGCCGTAATGGAGGTTTTTCCGGTTCCCCCTTTTCCACTGATTATGGTAATTTCTTTCATGAAATACCTGCAATTTTCTTGAGCTTTCCCCCTAATTCTTCAAAAGCCTCCATAATCAGCTCAGGGATTGCTGAAAAAAGGTCGCCGCTGGCGTAGCTTGATGCATAGCCCTTATCAAAAGGGATTTCACACAGGATTTCTATCTTTTCCTTTTCCAGGAAGGAATAGATCTCCCGATTTCCCAGATTAGCTTTATTAATAACTACGCCGTGTGGAATATTCAGATCTTCCAGCAGTCTGATCATCAGCTTCAAGTCGTGCAAACCAAAGGGTGTCGGTTCTGTTACAAGTACTACATAATCAACGTCCTTTATGGTCTCTACGACTGGACATGAAGTACCGGGAGGGGCATCGAAAAGGAGGATGTCCATGTTGGGGGGCAAGGACTTCTTTAGTTTTCGGATTACCATGGTTTGCATTGACGAACCAATTTTCAGAGTACCATCCATGATACCCCTTCCGGCTTCAGTTTCATAATGTTGCAAAAGCCCGATGGCTTTTTCTTTAGTCCATATGGCATTTTGCTTGCATGCCACCTGGCAGGCACCACAGGAATGACAAAGATTTGGGTTAATCTCTGCAAATCCGACCGGGGGTATTACAAGGATGGCATTAAACTCGCAATACTCAAGGCATTTTCTGCAAAAAGTACATTGTTGGGAATCAATTACCGGTATCTCCTGATTCACCGGCTTTGTTTCCACGACCTTTGCCCCCGGAAAGAAGAGGGCCGTGTTGGGCTCTTCCACATCACAATCCACCAGCATTACCTCTTCACTCTCATCCTGGTTAAATGCCATGAACAAGTTTACAGATACCGTTGTCTTGCCTGTTCCACCCTTTCCGCTTGCAACGGCAATTTTGAATGCCATTATATTATTCTAGTGATCGCAATAGTTGGAAGTTAAAGTGAGGGTCTTATTAAGGAAGGCTTCGGCAATCTTTAGAGGATCCAATTTCGGAGCACCCACAAATACATTTACGCCCTGTTCGTTAAAAAGATCAATGGCTCGCTGACCCATTCCTCCCGCAATGATATCACTGGCTCCCCTTTCAGCAAGCCAGAGAGGTAATAATCCTGGCTGGTGGGGAGGAGCATCCAGGTAACTTATCCCGGAAATCTCGTCGTCTTCAATGTCTACCATAACGAATTGTTTACAGTGTCCAAAATGTGCGTCTAATAATCCGTCACTGGTGGGTATTGCAATTTTCTGTTTCATTGATTTTGTATTAATGAGTAAATAAGTTGAAATCACAAGCTCTTGTATCTAATTCATGTCTGGCTGCCCGACCGCGGCCAAATCCCCGACCACGGCCAAATCCCCGGCCCCGGCCTCTTCCCCTTCCACGCTCATCAAAATTGCCTGGCCTGTATTCGCCGGCATCGCTTGTGGGTGATAGTTTTGTTGCCTCTTCTGAATCCGTTTTGGCTTTGCATTTTCCCATCATTCTGCCGGTTCTGGGACCTTGTCCCAATGGTCCGGTATTGTTAAGACCTGGCATAGTTTTTATTTTAGTAAAGTGATGATTTCTTTTATGTTCTTATTGTCATCGGGCAGGATCACCATCTGTATTTTAAACTTTTCCAGCAAATCCTTTGCCTTGGGCCCGAAGTCTCCTGAGATTACTTTGCCAACACCTAGCAGTACGAGCTTTTCCACTACCTTTCCACCTGCACCGTGGCCCGCATCCTTGAACTCATTTTCAAAAAACTCGGTTTTCCTGCTTTCTTCGTCCACCAGACAAAACCAGGCAGCTCTTCCAAATCGCAGATCAAATTTTGAATTCAGGCTCTTACCTTCAGATGATATAATTGTTTTCATATGTTTGAATTTATGGGAATGATTTCTTCAACTTTGCACATTGGACATCGTTTATCTACAATATTTAAGGGAAGCGTAAAGCGCGCATTACAGGAATTGCATTCATACCAGGAGCCATCCAGAACTGCATTTCCAAAAACCGACCTGATTTCTCTTGACTCCACCAGGGCCCTGGCTATTTTGCGACGTGCAGTTTCGTATATCCGGGCAAAGGTTGGCCTGGAGATTCCCATAAGCTGTGATGCCTCCAGGTGGTTCATCAAATCGTAATCAGCCAGTTTTATGGCTTCATATTCTTCATACAGTAAGTCCACATGCTCTTTACTCCCATGACGGTTTCCATATGGTTTATAACCCTTGAAACCGGGAGGGGATACAACTTTTCTGAGTGTTTTTGGCCTTGGCATGTTGAATATTTAACACAAAAGTAATGAGAATATTCTCATAAAGAAAGCAAATGAAGACATTTTCTTTCCTCATTTTAATGTGTGCTACCTATTCTGGAGTAAAAATTTTCCAGAGATCACTCCGGCACTGGAAATTACCCGGTAAAGATAAATCCCGGATCCCTCTATACCAGTGGGAATTCTGTTTTCACCTTCTAAGAGATAA
>CAVQMZ010000020.1:0-345876 GCA_963713725.1 uncultured Bacteroidota bacterium | reverse complement strand
TTGGAAGAACTAAAGAATAAATAGAATAACTAGTAAAATCTAAATAAACGTGAATATTAATACCAATGAAAATATCCTTAAAGGAGCCGGCTACAAGGCAGAATTGAAGTTCTATGATTGTAAAGGCAGCGGTGAATGCATAAATGCCTGTCCCGAAAAAGCAATTAGTGAAGGGCCGCAGCGAATGCCCGCAGCAATATGTATGTCCGGAGGAAAATATGAGATGTTGCCCGGGAGAGCGGTTATTGATGCAGACAAATGTACCGGCTGCGGTGACTGCGTTCCCGTTTGCCCCAATAAGGCAATTGAAATGGTGGCCGTTTAATGCTCTAAAGAATTGCGAAATGAATGAGAAGAATGGTGGATTCACCTAAAATAGACGAATTGAAAAAGCAATTGGATAAAAGAATATTCTCTGCGACAACCTTGCTGGGGGATCTGGGCTACCTGCTTGTCCGATTTCCCCGCATCATTGGAGCTTTGCGAAACAGAGAAATCAGCGCCGCATTGAGAGAAAAAATCATGCTTGTGATTACGGCCATCAATGAATGCAGCTACTGCAGTTGGTTTCATGCCAGGCAGGCGGTCGAGAGCGGGTTAAGCGAGGAGGAAATTGCCAACATGCTTAAGCTTCAGTTTCAGGCAGACGCATCCCCTTTTGAGCTGAATGCCTTGCTCTATGCGCAGCATTTCGCAGAAACCAATAGAATCCCAGATGCGGAAATGACTGCCCAACTCTTCGACTTTTACGGAGATAAAACGGCAAAGCACATCATTCTCCTGATACGGATGATATTCTTCGGAAATCTATTTGGCAACACATGGGCTGCCGTGTTAAACAGATTCAAGGGAAAGCCGCACGAGCAAAGCAAGGTAATTTTTGATTGCTTCTTCATTGTGCTGGTTTTCTGGTTCATGTGGATTCCTGAATTACTGACGAAAAAGAAAGGGGGGCCACAATGATACTTTATAATTCGATTGATAACAGTTTAAATATAAAGCAATGGAAAATTCAACTTATCGAGCTATAGTCAATGAGAAAAATTGCTTTGGCAATGGTGATTGTATAAAGGTTTGCAAAGTAAAAGCAATTGAAGAGGGGCCAAAGATTTTACCAATGCAATGTGGTGCAACTGAATTGCTTCCTGGCAAAGCAATTATAGATGGTGAGATTTGTAATGGATGCGGTGATTGCGTTGCGGTGTGCAGTTATCATGCCATTGAAATGATGCCCCCTGCATAAGTTATTTTTATTTAAAGCTGATGGAAGAACCAACATTAAATGCGATTGTGACCCTGCGAAACGAGGTTTCCCCCTGGCTGATGATTCTGCAGATTGTTCCGGATGGGTGGGAAATACCTGAATATATACCCGGGCACTTTACTGCGTTGGGATTGCCTGGTTCAGCATCCCGTTGTGTGCTGGCCGAACCTGAGATAGTCCCCGCCGATCCTGAAAAACTGATTAAGCGGGTATACTGTATTGCATCATCTCCTGCTAACCGTGAGTTTTTGGAATTTTATGTTGCATTGGTGCCGGGTGGTGCACTTTCCCCCCGGCTGTTTAACCTGAAAATAGGTGACCGAATCTGGCTATCTCCAAAGATAAACGGCAAGTTTACCTACAACGATGCCAAGGTACCTGATGGTGCAAATTTGGTTCTGATGGCCACGGGCTCGGGACTGGCACCGTTTATAAGTATGCTGAGTACCTACCTGAGTTCACAGCCTAAACGCCGGGTTGCAATCATTCATGGCGCCCGTCATTCCTGGGATTTGGGATACCGCTCCATTCTGATGGCCATGGAGCACCTTCGCAGCAATGTGACCTACATACCAGTGATAAGCAGGCCTGAGAAGGAACCTGTTCCATGGAAAGGGGCCAAGGGTCATATTCAGGATGTATGGAAAAGCGGGGCCATTGAAAAAGCATGGGGTCTGCAACCCGAAGTAGATAATACCCATATTTTCATGTGCGGCAGTCCGCAGATGAGTGAATCTATGCTCGAAATTCTCGATAAAACTGGATTTAAGGAAGATAAAAAAAACGAGCCTGGTCAGGTTCATGTGGAGAAATACTGGCAGCTTTAAGAAGCCGAAATTTGTAGACTGTAAAAAAACTTTTCATGAGTATTCCCAATACACCAGGAAAATTGGATGGCAGGGCGGTAATTGAATCGTCCGGTGTAATCGAAGAGCGCAGGAAAATAGGCTTGCATCCATCTGGATCCGTTCCTGAGAGAGCCATCATCTGTTATGACGCTGCTCTTTGGAAGTGGATTTCCACACTACCGGAGAAAAGCGAATGCGATGGCTGGTTGAAACGATCTTACCTCCTACCCTGTAAAGCCGCTCAAGAGACTCTCGGAACTTTATCATAACCAGAAAACAGGTTGAACATGACTATAAACTGTCTACATCTTAGCGACGGACCGCAACTGAGTCCCTGTGAATATAGTTTTGCAGTAAACGCTATGAAAAAGAAGGAGGCGAGGATCTGGATTGATCTGCTGGACGCTGATCGCAGCGATGTGGAAAAGATACTGAATGATCTAAGTGTTCATGGACTAATCAGACGATTTTGTCTTGAATCACACGATCATCCTGGATACTATCCCTTAAAACCCTTGTCTTTAATGGTCATACCAGTTCAGATTAGCGAACAGGATGAGAATAGTATGGATTACATGTCACTCCTGATCAGCCGCGATTTCATGCTTACCATTCGAAAAAGCAACATGGCCCGTTTTCAGAAAAGTATTACTACGAAGGAATCACTGGAATTACTTCCGGACAGCAGCATTGCCGGGATCTTCGCCACCCTGCTCATGGGTTTGTCGCTCGACTGCCTTCGAAGAGCTGCCAAACTTAGTGACTACATAATGGAGCTGGAAGAAAAGATGGATCGAGAACCAGGCTCGGTCAACATTGATGAAATATCTGCCAATCGCTTTAATTTATTGGCCCTGGAATCAGTAGTCCAGGGACAATTGCCCATTATTGAGGCCATTGTTACATCAAACCGATATCCAATTACGTCTGACAGCACGCTGGAATATGTCATCTGGACAGCGGCTAACCTTAAGTCGGCCAGCAGAAAACTGGAATGGCTGGAGCATATCATAGAGGTGATGCGCTCTTCTCTTGAAGCTCATGGACAGGATAAAACCAATCGACGACTGGGACGACTGACCGTGATAACCATGATTTTCATGCCCATCACCTTCCTGGCGGGAGTCTGGGGCATGAATTTCGAGTTCATGCCCATGCTTAGCCTCAGGAATGGCTATTTATTAGCACTTGCGGTGATGATTATCATCACAAGCAGCATGTATTTATATTATCGAAATAAGGGTTGGTTTAAATGACCGAACTATGATGAAGATCTTAATGGTATCCGATATTTCCAATGTCAGTCCGGGTGGGTGATCAATGTTCCACCATCGAAGTGATCCGGGAGGAACATTTTGCTATTACGGTCTGTTCTGTAACCTTCAGGCCCATCGCTCCCTCCAGGTCCTGGTTGTACTGCAAGTCATCATAGAACTGGTATTCTTTCTGGTTTTGTCCATCAGTAATCCCTTCCGGGGAGCCCCTGGCCATTAACCGGCATCCTTCAGGCATCTTCTATAGATGGTGAAGGAGTAAATATAATGATTGAAGAAATAAATCGAATAAACAGAAAAAGACCATGGAAAAGAACAGATTAAAGGAAGCCCGTGATCAAAAAAGTCCCTGGAAAAAATGGGGGCCATATTTAAGCGAACGCCAGTGGGGAACAGTCCGTGAGGACTACAGCGAAAACGGCGACGCATGGAATTTCTTCACCCACGATCAGGCCCGATCAAGGGCCTATCGTTGGGGTGAGGATGGAATCGCCGGCATTTCGGATGATAAGCAAAGACTTTGCTTTGCACTGGCCTTATGGAACGGCAAAGATCCCATTTTGAAGGAAAGGCTTTTCGGACTGACCAACAGTGAGGCCAACCATGGTGAAGATGTCAAGGAATATTATTATTACCTGGACTCTACACCCACCCACTCCTACATGAAATACCTCTATAAGTACCCCCAGGCTGAATATCCATACCTGGATCTGTTGCAGACTAACAGAAGTCGTTCGCGCGAGGAAATGGAATACGAACTGCTGGATACAGGGGTTTTTAACGAGGACCGGTATTTCGATGTTTTTATCGAGTATGCCAAGGATGGGCCTGAGGATATCCTTATTAAGATCACTGCCATAAACAGGGGCCCGGAGGCTGCTGAACTCCACCTCCTTCCAACCCTCTGGTTCCGTAACAACTGGTCAGAATGGATTGCGGAATCAAACCGGGTGTCTGAAAAACCAGTCCTCAGGAAGGTAAAAGCAAAAGAAGGTATTAGTTCACTCAGGGTAAACCACCCCTTACTGGGTGAATTTGACTTATCCTGCGATGGTGATATCCCTATCCTGTTCACTGAAAACGAAACCAACCACGAACTGCTTTTCCCGGGGCAAAAAAATGAAAGTCCCCACGTCAAGGACGGTATTAATGACTATGTGGTTCAGGGCTTGCAAAATGCTGTAAACCCTGAAATGCAGGGTACCAAGGCTGCGGCGCACTTTCAAAAAACCATCGGTGCCGGCAAAAGCGCTGAAATCAAATTGCGCCTTAGCAAGGTATCTCAGAAGGGAAAGGATGGTATTTTTGGAGAAAGCTTCGATAGGGTTTTTAAAGACAGGCTAAATGAGGCCGATGAATTTTACAGTTCAGTTACCCCTACTACGGTGAGTGAAGATGAAAAAAACGTGATGCGCCAGGCCCTTGCAGGCATGCTCTGGAGCAAGCAGTTTTTCTTCTTTGACGGGGACAACTGGCTGGATGAACATCAGTCCAATCCCCTGCATTCAGGATTTCGTGCCTCAAGAAATTCTGAGTGGTATCATATGCTGAATGAGGATATTATCTCCATGCCCGACAAATGGGAATACCCCTGGTATGCAGCCTGGGATCTGGCCTTCCATACCCTCCCCCTTTCCATTGTGGATCCCGACTTTGCCAAAGAACAGATGGAGCTGATGCTTCGTGCGCTTTACATGCACCCCAATGGTCAGATGCCGGCTTACGAATGGAATTTCAGTGATGTAAATCCACCGGTTCATGCCTGGGCAACTTTATTCCTTCATCACAATGAGGTGGCTTTGCAAGGAAAAGCCGATGTGAATTTCCTCAAGACCATTTTTAACAAGCTGCTGGTAAACTTCACCTGGTGGGTGAACCGCAAGGACCGCTTCGGGAAAAATGTCTTCGAAGGCGGATTCCTTGGCCTTGATAACATCGGAATTTTCGACAGAAGCGCTCCCCTGCCCACAGGAGGTTTTCTTGAACAGGCCGATGGAACCGCATGGATGGCACTTTTTAGCCAGAACATGGCAGAAATGGCTGTGGAGCTGACAATCCACGACCCGAGCTACGAGGACATGGTCATTAAGTTTGTCGAACATTTTCACTTTATTGCAGCTGCCATGAATCAGTCTGGAGAAGACGGTATGTGGGATGAGGAAGACGGATTCTATTATGATCTCCTTCGCCTGCCGGATGGCAGCTCCAAAAGACTCAAGGTACGTTCCTTGGTGGGTCTCTTGCCCCTGTGCGCTGTGACCGTGATTGAAAAGGAACAGCGCGAAAGAATTCCCTCTGCCATGGTCCAGATACGGGAGCGTCAGCGCAGGATTCCGGAACTGGCGGATTCCATCCACCCCACCGGACCCGGCCATTTTGGAGCTGCAGAAAGGGGAATCCTGGCCCTGGTTAACCAGGAAAGGCTTCGAAAAATTCTTTCCAGGATGCTGGACGAAGAGGAGTTCCTGGGTCCCCATGGCATTCGTTCCATCTCGAAATACCACGATAAAAATCCTTATGTCCTTCACGCAGTCGGACAGGAATACCGGGTGGATTATCTGCCCGGCGAGTCCGATAGCGGCATGTTTGGTGGGAACTCCAACTGGAGGGGACCCGTCTGGATGCCTGTGAACATCATGCTCATCCGGGCTCTTCAGCAGTACTACCTTTATTATGGAGATGATTTTAAAATTGAATGCCCTACCGGATCGGGGATTCTGATGAATTTGTTTGATGTTAGTAAGGAACTCTCAGGCAGACTGTCAAGTACCTATACCCGAAATGAAAAAGGAGAGCGCCCTGTATTCGGTGGTTCGGAAAAATTTCAGACCGATCCACACTGGAAAGACTACATTCTCTTTTACGAGTACTACCATGGAGACAATGGAGCGGGACTGGGTGCCAGTCACCAGACAGGTTGGAGTGGCCTTGTGGCCAAGCTCATTCAGATCTATGGAATCCTCGACTCAAAGCACTTTCTTGAAACCGGCAAGAAAGCAGGTTTTATGAAAGGCAGTGAAAATAAGTAAACGAAGAAGCCGTGACAACGCAACTTAAATACCCTTCGCTAAACCAGGTAAATACAAAGGTATGGCTCACCGAATTGTCCAGAGTTTTGGGGAGGCCGGCCACCCTGGATGATATTCCTGAGATTAAACTGGTTCGCCTGGCTGAAATGGGTTTTGACTGGATCTGGCTCTTATGTGTATGGAGCACAGTATTTTGTCCTCTTACCTTTTCAAGACATGGAAGGGAAAATGGTGCCCTTTAGCGATATGATGAGTAGTGCATCATATGACCGTTCGGGCAGTCAGCTTCAAAAGCAGGGACTATTTCTAGATATGCCAGCTTTCGGCTTTCACCTTTTTGATGTAAATGTGTCTGACGATCCATCCCCAGACAGTCCCTGAGCCTAAAAAAAATTAAGTATATTAAACGAATAAATATAAGAATGAAAGCAATAGCTGTTGAACCTAAAAAGCCCGGCACCGCCAGATATATGGATATTCCTGAACCGGACTTAAATAAGGGCTCAATCCTTGTTGAAGCCATTGCAGTGGGAGTTTGCGGAACCAATCTGGAGGGTAAATACGGATGGGCACCTCCTGGACAGAATCACCTTATTCTCGGGCACGAATCACTGGGACGGGTTATAGATCCGGGTCCAGGCGGAGGATTTATGCTTTCTGGCTTTATAGGACTTTTTACAGGCGCCATTGTGATGTCATTGGGTTATAAGTTATATATTGGCTGGGAGGATGATGGTACAAAAGCCTCCCAGGCTCAATAAACAGTTTAATGGATGTTTAAAAATTATAATATCATGAAAAGTAATATTTCAAAAGGCTTATTTCTTCTATATCTGGTCCCCCTTCTTGTGGCCTGTAATACTCAGAAAACAGGAAGCACTGAGGTGGAAATTGACAAGGAAGCAATCAAAAAAGAGATTCAGGCAAAGGAGAACGAATTTGCCGAGTTATACAATACAGGTGAATTGAAGGACATAGGCTATTTTGCTGATGATGCAATAACCTTTGCGCCCAACAGGGCACCCATTATAGGAAGGGAAGCAATTGTTGAATATTTGAAAGTCGATGTGGAAACCAACACCGATAAGATTTCATTTACTACCAATGAAGTTTTCGTTTCAAATGACGGAGAAATGGTGGTTGAAATCGGCTATTATAAGGTGGTTGACTCTGCAGATATTCCCATCAATACAGGCTACTATATGTGTCTCTTTGAAAAAAGAAATGGCCAGTATTACTGTGTAAGAGAGATGGATGCTTCAGATATGCCTCGCTCTGAGATGGAGTAAGCTACCTCCTTCTACCACCTCCGCCTCCGCCTCTGGAAGGTGATGCACTCCTGGAAGGTGAGGAAGACATCGATCGGGATGGAGAAGCACTTCTGTTTGATTGCGATGGTGACGAATAACTTCCCCTTGACTGGTTTGTTGATGGTGTCGGGCCCGCCGTAACCTTTGGTGCTGCTGAAGATCCTCTCGACTGACTGGTGGAGGGCGATGGACTGGCAGATGGACGACTGGCTGGCTGTTGGCCGGTGGAGGGTCGGCTTGACGGCTGTTGCCCGGTGGATGGCCGGTTTGCAGGTTGTTGACCAGTGGAAGGTCGGTTTGCAGCTTGTTGACCACCCGGGGACCTGTTCTGATTATAATTCCCGTTTGCTTTATTGTGATTCACCGTATTTGAAGTGTTTCTGGTATTATTATAATTGTTATAGGTATTATGATTGTGAACAACAACCGTATTTCCATGATAGCCACCGTGATAACCACCATGATAACCATGGTAGGGATAATAATGATTATGGCGATAAACACTTACTGCCACCACTGTAAAAGCAGCAAAATAGGGTGGATAAACGGCATAGTGATAAGGCGGGTAATAGGGCACGTATACGGGTGAATACACATATTTAACGATGGGCGCAGATTCAACAACGATGACCTCAGTTGTGGCCGGTGTACTGACAACAGGTTCATTTCCCGTATAAGCGGGATTGGCCGTTACTGCAGGCGCAGGTGGAGCAGGTTCAATCACATAGTCCTTTCCATAAAGATCCTCATCCCCTACTATCTGCAGGCTCACTTTTTCATCTTTGTCCTTTGAAACCAAAATGACGGCAACATCCTGTATCTCCTCTTCGCTGACGTCGATCTGAAGCACAAATGCGAAATCATCCCCATCCTGCTCAGTCACTACCTTGATGAAATCTACCTTATCATCCAGGTTTAAATCCAGGTTATTAACTCCTGATTCTTCCAGATTCAAGGATTTTTCAAATTCCTCTATGGTGGGTGACTTTTGGAAAAGGTCCAGAACGGCAAAAAGATCAAGGCCATCGCCCGGTAGGCCCAATAAGGAGGAATCGATCTCATCCTCGCTCTCTTCCTGGGAAAATGCCGGCAGACTAAACACAAATAGCCCCAGTAGTATATATGATAAATAACTGTTTTTCATTTTTTTAGGATATTTTGAATACAGAATCTATGCCAAACTTACGAAATAAGAACTGACAAAAAAATACAGACTGATAACTATTGACTAAGAACGCGTACATGCATATTTTTGGCTTGCTTTAGATTACCTTCGGACTATTATGAAGACAATTCAATCAGATGCTCTGGTTTTCTTTGGAGCCACAGGCGACCTTGCATACAAAAAAATATTTCCATCGCTTCTGGCAATGGTCAAACGGGGGACTCTTGATGTTCCTGTAATCGGCGTGGCCCGAGAGGAATGGACCCTGGAAGAGTTTCAGGACAGGGCTAAAAAAAGTGTTGAAGAATATGGTGGGCTGGACCCGGTAGCTTTTAAGAAACTTATCAGCCTGCTTCAATACGTTCATGGTGATTACAATGATCTGGCTACCTTTCTGGAGATTCGTAAGAAGCTCGGTACTGCCAAACATCCGGCTCACTACCTGGCCATCCCTCCGGTCCTTTTTGGAACCGTGGTATCTCAGCTCAAATTATCGGGCTGTGCTGAGGGAGCACGCATCATCGTTGAAAAACCCTTTGGTACTGACCTTCCTTCAGCTTTGGTATTAAATGATATTTTATCGGAAGCTTTCGATGAATCCTCCATCTATCGCATTGATCACTATTTGGGAAAAAGGGCTGTGAATAATATGCTTTTCTTCCGCTTTGTAAATTCACTCTTTGAACCCCTGTGGAATAATAAGAGCATTGAAAATATCCAGATCACCATGGCTGAGGATTTTGGTGTTCTGGGGCGGGGTGCCTTTTATGATGCTACGGGTACCATAAAGGATGTCATTCAAAATCATCTTTTCCAGGTACTGGTAAACCTCACCATGGAATCTCCGACATCCATTGACAGCGAATCGATTCGGGATGAGAAAATAAAAGTTCTTAAGGCTATAAACACCATAGGTCAGGAGGATGTGGTTCGGGGACAATTTAAGGGCTATCTCTCTGAAGCAGGAGTAAAACCTGACTCAAAAACCGAGACTTTTGCCGCCATGAGAATGAGTATTGATTCTCCCCGCTGGAAAGGCGTACCCATTTACATCCAGGCTGGTAAGAATCTTCCTGTGACCTGTACAGAGATCCTGGTTCGGCTGAAGCACGTACCATCCGCTTACTCATCCCTGGCTATCGCTTCAAATCACCTGCGATTCCGAATCAGTCCCGACGTAAGTTTTGCCTTTGGAATGCTCAACATGGTCCCGGGTGAAAAGATGGAAGCTGCAAAGGTGGAAATTTTGGGAACCCCTAATCCTTATGCAGAACAGAAGGATGCTTATGAAACCGTTCTTTCAGACGCCATGGCAGGTGATGCCACAGTGTTTGCCCGTCAGGATTATGTGGAGGAGGCCTGGCGCATAGTAGATCCCTATATGAGTTCGGAATCTCCCGTATACGAATATGAGCCGCAAACCTGGGGACCTCCTGAGGCCGCAGAAAAACTGAGTCCTGAGGGGGGGTGGCATTACCCGGCTGTAAGAAAATAATTACTTATCTTCGTTTAGAAAAGTGACCCCTACAAAAAATCTTCTATGACGGTGCTCAAGGCATTAAATATCAGGCCAGTAATAGCGATCTGCTTTAGCCTGTCCATTATTATTCCTTCACTGGCACAGGGACAGGATACCATCGCGGTTCAGCCAGATTCGCTTTTTTTTGAGCAGGACTCACTTTTTGTTGAGCCTGATTTAGCTTATTTTCAACAAGATACTATTAATGCTCAGCGGGATTCAATAGACGAACAATTCGATGAGGCCTGCCCGGATAAAGATATTTCGGATGTGATTCGAAAGGCCCTTCATAAACCCCCCAAAGTAAAATCCGAAAATGCCGGGAGTTTAATGCTTTTACCCATCATTGGCTCCAACCCTGCCATCGGATTTATGTTTGGTGTGGGAGGACAATATGCTTTTAAAATTCCCAAGCAGTCAAATTACTCTTTGATTAACGGGAGTGTCCAGTATACCACAAAAAACCAATTCCTGGTTTTGGTTAAAAACAATATCTACACCAACGACAACCGGATCTTTCTCAGTGGCGACTGGAGGTATTTAATCTTTTCCCAGTCAACCTATGGCCTGGGAACAAACTCTCCTGAGGGTGGAATACTTGATTATCAATTTGATCTGGGAGGTGCTGAAACCAATTCTGATTCTCTTACCCAGCCCATGAATTTCAATTTTGGACGCATTCATCAGTCCGTTATGTTTGAACTTACCGATGGGATATACCTGGGTCTTGGCTATTTTTATGATTCCTATTTTAAGATAGATGATCAAAAACTCAGGCTAAATCCGGGAGACTCCCTGATTACCTCGCATTATGCTTACAATACCTATTACGGTTTTGATACAGAAAAATACAGCAACTCTGCCATCGGTGTAAGGTTTGTTCTGGATACGCGCGATAACATGATACAGGCGAGAAAAGGTTACTATTTTTCACTAAACTGGCAGGGGGGATTTAAATTTACAGGCAATGACAGGAGTTCAAACCTGTATCAAATTGAATGGAGATCCTATCATGGCCTGTCCAAACGAAATCCGAACCACCTCCTAGCCTTCTGGTTTATGGGAAATTTTGCCCAGGAAGGAACTTTACCCTACATGATTTTACCTGCTACAGCCTATGACCAGACCGGAAGAAGTGCCCGTGGTTATACCCAGGGGCGTTTTAGGGGAAATAATTACGCCTATGGCGAAGTTGAATACCGCTTTCCCATTTCACGCTGCGGGGGCCTTTTGGGAGGTGTTGTTTTCGCAAATGCCACCACAGCAAATAACCCTGGATTAGATTTGAATTTATTCGAGTCCATTAAGCCCAGTGCCGGATTTGGACTGCGTGTAAAACTCGATAAGCATTCCAGAACGAACCTGGCTGTGGATCTGGCTTTTGGCAAGCAATCCAGCGGTTTTTACCTGGCAGTTTCGGAAACTTTTTAATTAAAGCACTTTGTTTAACACAAAATTATATAACTTCATTTAGTAATGTTCAGGAAAAGGATGATTGTAAAAAATACTTATTGCTAACTATTGAAAAAAGATCAGCGAGATCTTATTTTTATAAAAAATTAAATGTTTTATAGAACATTAGATAAAGTGACCTTGTTATAAGGCCTATTGAGCATCCAATCTTCAAATAATAAACCATTAACAAATCTGTATATTCAGAATATCGATAACACACAAAAACAATAATTATGAAAAAGAAGTTTATTTTCTACCTCAGTATCGCTCTTGTCATGGCATCCTGTTATCCCGGCGGAACCGAGTATTATGAGGATACCGATGTGGTTTACACCGATTATGATAAAGAGTTTGATTTTAGCAGCAAAGGAACCTACTCCATTCCCGACAAGATTGTCAAGATAGAAGGCGATCTAGGTGAAGGTGAAGATCCTGAATACGTAAAAGAGCCTTATAATAAGCAGATGTTGGATCAAATAAAGAGTAACATGACAGCGCTGGGTTGGACCACCACTAGGATCCTGAGAATGCAGACCTGGTTCTTTTTCCTGCTGTCTGGACCAATACCACCATTTATTACTGGTATAACTACTGGTGCTGGTACTATCCCTATTATTGCGGTTGGGGATGGGGCTATCCATCTGCTATCGTCCTACACCACAGGTACGCTCTTAATGACACTGGTAGCCGATGGTGATGATTATATTGAGCCCACAAGGGTATGGACAGGAGCCATAAATGGTCTGCTATCCGGTGCCTACAACACCGCAAGGGTCAATAAGGGTATCGATCAGGCATTTACGCAGTCACCCTATCTGAAAACAAACTAAGTAGAACATCTAAAAATATTTAATATGAAAAAGATAATTTTCTTAATGATATTTGGCTCCCTGCTGGCAACCACCAAGAGTTTCGGTCAGCAGGACAGCTACATGTCCGTTCAGTATTCGGTGAGTTTCGGATTGGGAGACATGAGTGATTACATCTCAAAGGCCAGCTGGCGTGGAATCCTGGTTGAATACAGGGGCTACGTTACAAGCAATGTTTTTGTAGGATTTGATGCAGGCTGGAATGTTTTCTATGAGAAGAAGGACTATGATACCTACTCACAGGGAACAGAAACGCTTTCCGGAGTTCAGTATCGCTATCAAAATCAGGTTCCCTTGCTGGCGACCGTCGACTATATATTTTCGCCGGACAATGCGCTTAAACCCTATGTGGGACTGGGAATTGGAACCATGTATTCCGAAAGGGCCACAGATATGAACCTCTATCGCCTGAAGCAAAACAGCTGGCAGTTTGCCATGAAAGGTGAATTGGGCGTGCTGTATGAAATCTCTTATACAAGTTCAGTGAAACTTGCCCTTAAATACTACAATGGATTTAAGACTGGCAAACTTGATAACCAGGGATTTATGTCAATTAACCTGGGTATGGCCTGGGCGCTCTAGGCTTTTTTGAAAGCTGAGATATTTAGAACTGCGGACACTTAATCTGTCCGCAGTTTTTTTTGTTGCAAATCAGCCCTCGAAGTGTCTTTGTTCCTTATCAAAAATCCAGACTTTTATTTTTACCTGCCCTTTAACGGTATCCACATTTCCCATCTGGATCTTTTTAATATGATCAATACCAAAGCGAATCTTCAGATCAGCCTCCATTTCCTCCCTTTTTGATTCCTCCATCAGGTCAAGCCGGTCATAGTTAATCATCTTCACAACAACGTGGCTTCGAAACAGAAAATAATCGGTAAGCCCTACAATAGCCAGAATTATGATATTATTCAGCGCCAGGCGCATTACAGGTGTCTCCATGGGGACAAGAGAATTCATCAGTGCCAGCCCAAGAGATACAAACAGGAAGGACAGCTCCCGGGGATTGGCCTGGATATTTCTAAAGCGTATGATGCTGAAGACAGCAAATAGTCCCAGGGCAATTCCCAGCTGTACCTCAACCTGGCTAAGCAGAATACATATGATGAATATGATGGAAGAAATCGCAATGTAGCTAAGCAAATATTCACGTGACCCACCTCTTTTGCTGTAATAGATCAATCGGCCTAATATGGCAACAAAAACAATATTTAAAAGGAGGCGACCTAAAACAATCCAATACTCTGCTCCAAAAATTTCAGATAGTTCCATGATTTAATATTTAGCACCTAAATTTAGAGAATAATTTGAAGTTTGAAATGATTAACTTTGGCTAAGAATAAAACTTTAAAATATGAAATTCAAAATACTCTTTACCTTACTCTTTACCCTAATCATTTTCGGATGCAGTACTAACTCTAAAATTACCGTATCCTGGATCAGTCCGGAGGCTCAGAGTGCAGGCCCCTACAATTCCATTTTTGTCATGGTACTGGCCCAGAATATGAGTACAAGTTTTGATGTTGAAGACCGTATGGCTCAAACCATTATGTCAAGAGGAAACAAGGCTGTATTAAGCAGCTCGGTATTCCCTCCAAATCTGGCTGACACCTTAAATTTCGGACGAAAGGAAATGGCTGAAGCCATTAAAAGAACAGGGTGCGATGCCGTATTTGTAATTGCTGTGCTTGATGAGTTGAAGACTGAAACATATCATTCGGGAAGTGCTTATTATCCCATGAATTACGGCATGTATGGTTCCTATTATGGTTACTATAACTATCATTATCCCTATGTCTATTCCCAGGGATATTACTCTACCGACAGAACCTATTACATTGAGACCAATTTTTATGATTTAGCATCAGATAAACTGCTCTGGTCCATTCAGTCGGAAGCCCACAACCCATCAAGTATTGAAAGCTGGTTTAATGAATACTCCCATCAAATACTTACAGAGTTGAAGAACGAGGGCTTAATTGACGAAATTTAAACGGCTAAATTAAAGCTATTTAGCTGGCTTTACGGGGAATTTACGCATTAATTTCCCTACAGTCTTGGGAATAGTCTTTTCCCTTTTTGATGGATCTTCCTGGACGACCTTTGTTTTTATGCACTGGAAGATCAATTTATCTTCCCTGGCATCATAACAATCCATGATAAGCGTACCCACTTCATAATCGTCTAACCTTATGGTGGTCGCAGTAGGGCCTGTGTTATTATTTACATAGAAATCCTGGTAGGTTAAGGAGTCTTCTGTTATTTCGAGAATAATATACAGAGATACCGACATGTCACCTCCACTTTGCACAAATTTGAGATTTCTTGCATCAAACTCAGATTTGAAAGCTTTCTGTAAATGGTCCTTATCAATATCATTAAGCAAGCTATCACTATGCCGTTGCCATCCTAAAAAACTGTAGGTTTTGTAGGCAGAAAATTCTACCGACTCATCAACGTAGCTTGTAACCTGTGCTTTCAGATTGACTGAAACCAGCAACATAAGGATGCTCAAGAGCATGCCAGAAATCATTTTTTTCATATTACTCCGATTTAGGTATTTATTTTCGAAAATAACACTTTTCACTCATATATCACCTTACTATCGCATCCAGGCACTACCAATGGTCAAATAAAAGGCAAAGTCATCATTGCTCCAGGCTACATCAAATCCGGCGTTTACCCGCTTCCCAACAGGCAGGTATCCCAGAAAATAAGTTCCAAGTTTCTCGTTATTATTGTCAGCTCCCAACCAGGTAGCATTGACAGCATACTGAGGGAGGACCTGCCACCTATCTTCAAATTTATCATTGGCTTGAAAAATAACCAGGGTATCGATGTATAGTCTTTGATGAGTGATTTCCTTTTTCTTAGGCTTTCCCAAACGATTGTTTTCTTTAAAATTAGACCATCTGGTCGAGTAATTCAATACCACTTTAGTGTTGGACATCCCCCAATAATCCCAATTGATACAGCTTCTATACAGACTGGACCGTTGATTCAGGAGAATTAGAAATGATATACCCGAAAAAATGGGTTGCTTGTAATTGACTACTGCCTCCATAAGTCTGTTATTCTATTCATAAACTGCAATCTTCATTTGTAAAGAGACATATATTAGTCAGTTGTTATGCTTATTGATTAATATCCCGATATTAAATGTCCCTTGACAGATAAAAAATATACAGGTATTAACTAATAGGCTTAACAAGCAGCTACTTTATGTCTTTACTGATAGTTTCTCATCTCAATCTGGTCGTATTGTAGATCTAAATATGGCAATCCTGACTAAATTTTGGCATGGTTAATTTTCGGGGTATGTCCAACACTTTAGTGGAGAATACGCAGAATATTGCTTGTTTCCGTACTGAAATTGAGATTTACGAACTATTTTTATCTTATGACAGGCCATAGATTCATACTACTTTTAATTTTTCTGGGTTCCGGGCTCATACTGCCTGCCCAGGACCTTGAGCCCCGCTATATGTCCATGATGCCGGTAAAAGGAAATTTCATTGTAGCTTCGTATGCCTATTCAGCGGGTAATATACTGCTTGATAATGCGCTACCCATCGAAGATCTGGAAGCCTCCATTCATTCACTGGTAGCAGGTTATGCCCGGAGTTTTAGCCTATTTGGAAAGCTTACCAAATTTGATGCAGTACTTCCTTATTCTTTCGGCAATTGGGAAGGCACGGTAAATCAAATCGATTCTTCAACCCAGCGCATCGGTTTTGGAGATCCCCTGGTCCGAGTATCCATGATGCTTATAGGTGGTCCTGCTCTTAGCCCTGCAGCTTATGCAAGCCATGATCCCAAGAACTTCAAACTTGGGATTCAGATCAGGCTACGTTCGCCCCTGGGGCAATATGATCCGAATAAATTGATCAATCTCGGTTTAAACCGGTGGTCTTTCAAATTTGGTGTGGGAGCCAGCTACCAGATTCAAAAATTCATCCTGGAAGCCTCTGCTGCTTCCTGGTTTTTTACGGCAAATCAAAATTACTTCGGAGGAAATAAGCTGGAACAACATCCCCTGGCAACCCTGCAGGTACACGGAACCTATGTTTTTAAGAAGGGACTATGGTTGGCAGCCTCTTTCGGGGGAAGCATGTTTGGGGAAATAAGCTTAAATGATGAGCAATACAAAAACAGCCAGGGGAATACCCGCTTCGGATTGGCCTTTGCCTTTCCCATAGTCAGGGGAAACGGAATAAAAATTGCTTATACAAGTGGCGTATCCACAAGGTATGGGGCTAATTTTAATTCCATTTTACTGGCCTATCAAAAGATGTGGTTTTCCGGTAAGGGCAAGCAATAATTAAGGCAATTGATTGCTTGCAGTCTTGCAATATGTACGTAACTTTAACTGTCATAAACATTTATTTAAAAATGAAAATGAAACCTTACTATTTAGTGTTCCTGATGATTATTGGTTTTTCGCAAACTGCTATTTGTCAGGATGCAGCATCACCTGCGCTCCCTGATACCTCTAAAATGACCTATAATCAAATTTCCCAGCAAATGGGTTTGTATGTTTTCCCATCAAAGGGGCAAAGCAAACAGCAACAAAAAAAAGATGAATTTGACTGCTACAATTGGGCGGTGGAACAATCCGGGATTGATCCTCTGAACCTTCCAAAAGTGGAAGCACCACCTCCCCTTGAGGGTCCAACAGGAGGTGCTGTTGTGGGAGGTGCAAAAGGTGCGGCTGCA
Organism: uncultured Bacteroidota bacterium; assembly: GCA_963713725.1. Classification (GTDB taxonomy): domain Bacteria; phylum Bacteroidota; class Bacteroidia; order Bacteroidales. The sequence continues at coordinate 328,427 of CAVQMZ010000020.1, read as the reverse complement.
GGAGCTGCCATTGGCGCCATTGCTGGTGATGCCGGTAAGGGTGCCGCAATTGGTGCGGTTGCAGGAGGGCTGGCTGGCCGAAGACAGGGACAACAAGCACAGGCACAGCATAATAAGCAGGCTCAAGCCAATGCTGACGCAGCTAATCAGGAGATAAGTGATAGCTTTAAAAAAGCCTTCTCTGTATGTATGGAAGGAAAAGGATATACCATCCAATAAAAAGAAAAGAGATGAAAAATATAATCATAATTGCTGCCTTTGGATTTGGACTATTGTCCTGTACTTCCACTATTGAAAAAACAAACAGTGATAATATCGATCTGGTAAAAAGCTATATTAAAGCTGTTGAGGAACTGGACTTTGAAGCCATGAGCACCTATCTCGATGAAAATTATCTGGGTATGGGCCCATCCTATGGAGATTCTATCGGAAAATATGAAGCTGTGGCTAACTGGGAATGGAATGTCGACAATTTATATGAGAAAATACATTATACCCGTTCGCAATTTGCATCGGTGAGCATACCCGACGGACCAAATAAAGGGGAGTGGGTTGCCAACTGGGCCGAGTTAAATATCGCTTATAAAGATGGCCTTGGTTCTGTAACCCTCTGGGCCAATTCCAACTATATGATTAAGGATGGTAAGATTGTAAGGAGCATCACTTTCTACAATGAGGCTGATGCCCTTCGGCAACTCGAAAGCCAGTCTTTAGCATGGTAAACGCCTCGTGGAATGGATCAATTATAGCAAAGTAAGCGCTAATAAACAGTCCTTAGACGATTTGGAATTAATCAACGAATAATCCCTACTTTTGCTTGAAATTATCTTTCATGCGAATTGAAAAGGATTTCCTTGGAGAGGTTTCTATTCCGGCTGATGCTTTATATGGCATCCACTCCCACCGCGCCAGGCAAAACTTTGCCAATAGTGTACCCTTCCCTATTGAATGGTATAAGGCCACAGGTACCGTAAAGCTCGCCTCATACAGGACGGTGAGGAAGCTGTTGAAAGCCTTGCAAAAGGAACACCCCGATCTTGTGGACCACCTGAGATTACCGACCGAAAAAATACTGGGAGCACTTGAATTGGCAGCCACAGAAGTGTCTTCAGGTTCCCATTTTGAAGATTTTATTGTGCCGGGTATACAAGGAGGTGCCGGAACCAGCATTAACCTGAACATAAATGAAATTATTTCCAATGTGGCTTTACGTGGCCTTGGAAAAAAGCCAGGCGACTACGAGCTGGTGGACCCCATTGAAACGGCCAACATCTACCAGTCGACCAATGATGTAATCCCTACGGCTCTTACAGTAGCTTCCATGCAGCTTCTGAACCAGCTGGAGGAGGCGGTGAACCAGACAAGGTTTACAATGGAACAACTTGAAACAAAGTACAGAAGTAGCCTGAGACTGGCCTTTACCCAAATGGAAGAGGCAGTACCCTCCACTTATGGCCAGTTATTTGGCGCATATAACGAAGCTCTCTCCAGGGATTGGTGGCGGGTATCCAAAGCCTTTGAGCGTATCAAGGTGGTAAACCTCGGAGGCGGTGCCACAGGGACAGGTATTTCTCTTCCCAGATTTTATATCATGGAGGTGGTTCCCGTATTGAAGAATCTCAGCTCACTTCCCCTTACCCAGGGTGATCACATGCCCGATACCACATCCAATCTGGACAAATGGGTTGAGGTTCATGCCATCCTAAAGGCTCACGCTGTAAACATGGAAAAGATCGCATCGGACCTGCGTTTGCTGTCATCGGGTCTTTCAGAAAACCGGGAAATTTCCTTAGCGAACCGACAGGTGGGTTCTTCCATCATGCCCGGTAAGGTTAATCCTGTAATTGCCGAATACATTATTTCATCAGCCCACCGGATCTATGCAAATGATCAGCTGATCACTTCACTTTCAGCCCAGGGCTGCCTTGATCTGAATGCTTATCTGCCTGAGATTGGATGTGCCATGCTGGAAAGCCTGAAATTATTAATTTCCATGAACAATGCCATGAGGGGCCAGATGCTGAAGGGTTTGGAAATTGATGAAGAAAAAGCCAGGATGCGCCTGTATGGGAGTCCAGCCGTCACTACCGCCCTTTCACCCCTGATTGGTTACCACAAGGCGGCCGAACTGGCTAAAGTAATGAAGGAAGGAGGGATGAGTATTTTTGAGGCAAATAAAAAACTGGGAATGCTGGATGAATCAAAGTTGGAAACACTCATGGAGCCCGACCACTTGTTGAAAAAGGGTTTCACCATGAACGACATCAGGGAAGTGTTATGAAGGGAAGAGATGCAAAACCACATATTGGAATTTTCGGGCGAAGGAACAATGGAAAGTCCTCGCTGATCAACTGCCTTGCTGGCCAGGACGTGGCCATTGTCTCTCCTGAGCCAGGTACCACCACCGATCCGGTAAAAAAATCCATGGAGATCCCGGGCATCGGCCCGGTTGTCCTGATTGATACGGCGGGAACCGATGATAGTGGCGAACTGGGTGAAAAGCGTGTGGCTAAAAGCAGGGAAGTATTTCGTCACATTGATCTGGGCATCCTGGTACTTGCCGGCAACTTATTTGATGAGGAAGAGGAATCCATCATTAAACGCTTTGATAAATGGGAAGTCCCCTACATCCTTGTCCACAACAAAACGGATCTCTCCCCTCTCCACCCCGGGTTATACCAGGAGCTTAAGGAAAAATACGGGCAGGAGCCTTTTGAATTCTCCACTGTGGATGTTTTTAATAAGGATGAGCTTATTGCATGTATGAGGGAAGCCATCCCTGAAACAGCCTACCTGTCAAGATCACTTGTAGGAGATATCATTGGCCAGGGGGATCTGGTCTTACTGATCACACCCATCGATGAAGAAGCCCCGGAAGGAAGGATGATCCTTCCCCAGGTGCAGGCAATAAGGGACATCCTTGACAATGATGCCATTGCGGTTGTAGCTAAAGAAAGGGAGGTGGATGCCCTGATGAAACAGCTCCAGCCAAGGCCAGCACTGGTGATTTGCGATAGCCAGGTATTTAAAAAAGCTGACGCCTCCATTCCGGATGATATTCCACTGACCAGCTTTAGTACAGTTCTGGCCAGATATAAGGGTGATTTTGAAAGTTATTTAAAGGGTACACCTTACCTTTCAAAACTTGAAAATGGTGATAAAATCCTGATCCTGGAATCCTGTACCCACCAGGTTTCATGTGACGATATAGGGCGGATAAAAATCCCCAGGTGGCTTTCTAGCTTTACAGGTAAGACGCTGGAATATGAAGTGGTGGCAGGACTGAACAAGGTCCCGGGAAAAATTCTTGATTACAGCATGGTGATTCAATGCGGGGGATGCATGATCACCCGAAAGCAACTGATCAACCGCCTGAAACCTGCCATTGACGCAGGGATACCTGTTACAAATTATGGAATGGCCATTGCCTATGTGCACGGGATTTATCAGCGGGCAGTGGCACCCTTTGTGAAATTGGAAAACGAATCAACAACATATCTATAGAAAGTGAGTGCAGGATGAGGGTCAAAAAGATACTGGAGAAGGAAAGACTGGGGCGGAAGGAAATTATCACTTTACTTGAGGCCGAGGGTGATGAGAAGCAAATGCTGTTCAAAAAAGCGACTGATGTTAAACTTAAGGAAATTGGGAATAAGGTTCACTTTCGCGGACTTGTGGAATTCTCAAATTTTTGTAGTAAGGACTGCTATTATTGCGGTATTCGGAAATCCAATAAAGAAGTGCAGCGCTACAATCTTACGGACCAACAGATACTGGATGCAGCCCGTTTTGCCTTTGAAAACAAGTATGGCTCTTTTGTACTGCAGGGTGGTGAACTTGAATCGTCTGTATTTACAGAGCGCATTGAAAAGCTGATCACAGACATCAAAGAATTATCTGATGGCAGGCTGGGTATTACCCTCTCGCTGGGTGAACAGGAAAGAGAAGTGTATCAGAGGTGGTTTGATGCCGGAGCGCATCGCTACCTCCTGCGTATTGAAAGCTCCAATCCTGAGCTATACCTGAAATACCATCCAAGCGATAAGCTGCATGACTATGCCCGAAGACTGACCTGCCTTAAAACCCTGCAAAAAATTGGTTATCAGACCGGAACCGGGGTAATGATTGGTCTGCCCTTTCAGACTGTAGGCGATCTGGCAGACGATTTACTTTTTATGAAGGCCTTCGATGTGGACATGGTGGGAATGGGGCCCTATATTGAGCACCAGCATACCCCCTTGTATCAATACCGTAGCGAACTCCTGCCCATCCAGGAGCGCTTTGACCTGGCCCTGAAAATGATTGCAGTGCTGAGAATTCTGATGAAGGATATTAACATCGCTGCGGCCACTGCCCTTCAGGCCATTGATCCCCTGGGACGAGAGAAAGCTGTGAAAATTGGCGCCAATATCATCATGCCCAACATTACACCCGGAAAGTTCAGAAATGATTATGCCCTGTACGAAAACAAACCCTGCGTAGATGAGGAACCAGAGGAATGCCTTAACTGCCTGGATGTGCGTATACAACTGGCCGACGGGGAGATTGGCTATGGTGAATGGGGCGACTCCCTGCATTTTTCCAAAAGAACAGGTTAAAACTGTATTTCCCCTTTATACTTCATGAAAGAAATACTACATTTACTGAGAACTAAACTTTAATCCATGTCTAGAATTCGTATTCCCTGGATGGTAAAATTATTGATTGTTATACCATTCATGCTCACAACATCATGTAAACAAGCAACTCAACAGGCTGCAGCACCTCCCGAGATCAAGGTGATCGAGGTGATCCAGACAGATTTTCCACTGGTTAGTGAATATGTGGGACAGACTTACGGCCTGGCCGACATCGCCATTCGTGCAAGGGTTGAAGGTTTCCTCGAAGGCATTCACTTTGAAGAGGGACGCAGGGTTAAAAAGGGGCAACTCTTGTATACCATTGATCCGCAGCCCTTTCTTGCCAAAGAGGCTGAAGCCCTGAGTATGCTTGCTCAGGCCAAGACCCTTCTGGTCAAAGCCGAAAGTGATCTAAGAAGGATCAGGCCTCTTGCAGAAATCAATGCAGTAAGCCAGAGCGACCTGGACTTTGCAGTTGCTCAGGAAGGGGCTTCCCAGGCAGAAGTAGAGGCTGCTGAAGCTTCTCTGAGAGCAGCCCGCATCCAGCTGGGTTATACAAAAATGTACTCTCCCCTCGATGGTGTCATAGGACGTACCCAGGCAAAAATTGGTGATTTTGTGGGAAAGGATCCCAATCCCGTGGTCCTTAATACCGTATCCAATATTGAGGGCGTTCAGGTGAGGTTTTTCCTGACTGAGAATGAATATATTTACCTCACTTCCTTTTATAGTGCGGAAGCAACCGATCAGGATTATGCTCCCAGGCAAGTAAATACTCTTACACTTGTGCTGGCTGATGGTTCCATTCATGATCAGAAGGGCAGCATCGATTTCATAGACCGCAGCATCGATCCAAGAACCGGATCCATACTTATTCAAGGATCCTTTCCGAATCCGGATCGAAACCTGAGGCCCGGCCAGTTTGCAAGGGTACTGGTGGATTTTGAGACCATTTCCGATGCCTTGATTGTTCCTCAGCGCTGTATTACCGATTTACAGGGTCAGCAATTCCTCTTTGTGGTAAGCCCTGAAGATACAGTTGAATACAGACAGGTAGTTGCACATGTGGGAAAAAATGGGCTGGCCTGGATTGAGAACGGACTAAACCCTGGTGAAAGGGTGGTTTTCGAAGGTCTTCAGAAAGTTAGATCCGGAATTAAAGTTACGCCTGTTCTTGCAGAGTATAAGTTACCTGGAAAAGATGCATCTTCTGCATCCTCTTCACAATAGTTCTATTTTCTAAATCTATCCTTTAAGTTATGGATAATTTTTTCGTCAGACGTCCGATTGTTTCCTTTGTTATAGCAATCATCATGGTGATTGTGGGACTGGTATTTCTCATGGGTTTACCTGTGGAACAATACCCGGACATTACTCCTCCCGTGGTAAATGTAAGTACTTCCTATACCGGTGCCGATGCAGTGAGTGTTGAACAATCGGTTGCCACACCCATCGAGCAGGAAATAAACGGGGTCGAAAACATGCTCTACATGAAATCGACCAATGCCAATGACGGATCCATGTCCCTGGATGTTTCCTTCGACATTGGTACAGATCCCGATATGAATACAGTTTTCACCCAGAACAGGGTAAGTGCAGCCTCTCCCAAACTTCCGGAAGATGTAAAACGCTCGGGTGTCAAAACCATTAAATCATTTGCCTTCCCTGTGATGCTGATCACCGTCTATTCACCTGATGGTCGCTATGATCAGAATTTCCTTGGGAATTTTGCATCCATCAACATCAAGGATATTCTTGCACGTTCAAAAGGGGTGGGTAAGGTAAACCTGCTTGGAACATCCGACTATTCCATGAGGATCTGGGTTAAACCGGATGTACTTTCCCAGCTGGGAGTGTCCATTCCTGAAGTGACCGATGCCATCAGGGCCCAGAGTGTAATTGTTCCCGGTGGTAGATTCGGAGCAGAACCAGCTCCCCCTGGTACAGAGTTCACCTACACGGTCAGGTTACCGGAGCGACTTCAAACAGAAGAAGAATTTGGTGAAATCGTAGTGCGTACCAATGAAGATGGATCCCAGATAAAATTAAAAAACCTGGCCAGGGTTGAATTGGGGGTGGAAACCTATAACGCCTATACCCGCTTAAACGGCCAAACTTGTGCGGCAATTGCCATTTTCCAACAACCAGGTTCGAATGCAGTAGAGATGTCGCAGCTGATTACCTCCACCATGGAGGAACTGGCACAAAACTTCCCGGAAGGTATAGCCTATAAAGTCTCCCTTGATACCACCACTGCCATTACAGCAGGTATCAAAGAGATTGTGATCTCCCTGATCATTGCCCTTGTGCTGGTTATTTTTGTGGTTTTCCTCTTCATTCAGGACTGGAGGGCCACACTCATTCCTACCATAGCCATTCCGGTTTCACTCATTGGTGCTTTCATCCTTTTTCCTGTACTGGGATTTTCGGTTAACGTACTTTCACTGCTGGGCCTGGTGCTGGCCATCGGGATCGTGGTGGATGATGCCATTGTGGTGGTGGAAGCCGTCCAGGTGAATATTGCCAAGGGCATGAACCCCAAGGCGGCAACAACCCTGGCCATGAAAGAGGTAACTGCACCGGTTATTGCCACTACCCTGGTGATGGTTGCGGTATTTATTCCTGTGGCAGCCATGGGTGGCATTACCGGAAGATTATACCAGCAATTTGCCATCACCATAGCCGTTTCGGTGGTTTTCTCATCGGTGAATGCACTCTCACTGAGTCCTGCTCTCTGTGCCATCCTTTTAAAGCCGGCTAAACCATCCTCAGGCCCGCTGGGGAAGTTTTTTAAGGGCTTTAACAAAGGCTTCGACAAAACATCCGAAGGCTACATGAAGTTTACTTCAGTTGTCGCCCGGAAAATTTCCAGGAGCATGATCTTCCTTGTCATCCTTTCCGGCTCCATCCTGATAATTACCCGCTTTGTACCGGGAGGTTTCATTCCCGAAGAGGACCAGGGTTATCTCTTTGTAAATACCCAGCTCCCCAATGCCGCCTCCCTGCAACGCTCGGATGCCATCTCCATGGAGGTGGAAGCCATACTGGCCGAGTATGATGAAATTGAATATGTAACCAATGCTACCGGTTTTTCTTTGCTCACGGGAGCATATTCCACAAATAATGGTTTTATGTTCCTTTCCCTGAAAGACTGGAAAGAAAGGGATCTAACAGCCAAGGAGCTTGCACGCGATATCAATATGAAACTGTCAAAAATTCCCGGAGCTCAGATTTTTGCCTTTGGTCCTCCGGCCATTCCCGGACTGGGGAATGGTTCCGGATTCACCATGATGCTACAGGACAAGGGTGGAAATCCACCTGAGTACCTTGCCGAGGAGGCGACAGCATTTATGAAGAAAGCCATGGAACGGGAAGAGATAGCGACTATATTTACAACCTATCAGGCCACGGTTCCTCAGAAATACATGGAAATCAACAAGGACAAGGCCTTGATAGCCGGTGTTGCCCTGAACGATCTATATACAACAGTGGGGGCCTTCCTTGGAGGCTATTATGTGAACGACTTCAATCGTTTTGGCCGGCTTTACAGAGCCTACCTGCAGGCAGAGCCTGAATATCGCATTGATGAAACAAAAATGCAAAGCTTCTTTGTGAAGAATAGTGAGGGTACCATGGTACCACTTTCTGCCCTGGTCACCATCAAGGACATCAACGGGCCTGAATTTACCAACCGCTACAACCTTTATCGTGCTGTTGAGCTGACGGGTGCCCCTGCCAAGGGCTACTCCTCAAAACAGGCTCTGGATGCCATGGAGGAGGTGGCTGCAGAGTTCCTTCCTTCCAGTATGGGCTATGAATGGAGCAATATGTCCTACCAGGAGAGAGAGGCTGGTGGGTCCGGAAATATTGTTTTTGTATTTGCCCTGGTCTTTGTCTTTCTGATCCTTGCCGCACAGTATGAAAGCTGGTCCCTGCCCTTCAGTATTCTGTTGGGTACACCATTTGCAGTCTTTGGGGCCTTCATCTTTCTAATGTTTGCCCGCTTTTTCAGCGAATCCTATGAGTCTAATGTTTTCGTACAGATCTCACTGGTGATGCTAATCGCCATGGCTGCCAAGAATGCCATCCTGATTGTGGAATTTGCCAAAATGAAATTCGACGAGGGCCTGAGTCTGTATGAAGCTGCCATTGCATCTGCCAAGCTCCGCTTCCGTCCCATTCTGATGACGGCATTTTCCTTCATCCTCGGGGTATTACCCCTGGTGGTTGCCTCCGGGGCCGGATCGGAATCAAGGAAGGTCATGGGTATGGCCCTTTTAGGGGGGATGTTTATTGCCACCCTGCTGGGAGTTTTCTTTTATCCCATGTTTTTTGTAGCCATTGGGAAAATGGGTAAATATGAACAGAAAAGAGCTCTGGCACTTGAAGCGGCAGCAGCCGAGGCAGCCAGGCTAAAAGAGTTAGGCGAAGCTGGCGAGTCAGCCGAAAACCAAAATATGTAAGCAGAAAACATTTGATATGAAAAGAATTCTGATCATACTGCCTGTATTCGTGATTTTACTTCATGGATGCATGGTGGGCCCGAATATTGAGAAACCTGCGGTAAGCAGTCCGGAAGATTACCGTTTTGCCACTGAGGCGGACCAGGGACAAAGTGCTGAACAGGATTCTGTACTGAACCTGAACTGGTGGGAGCTCTTTGGAGATGACTACCTGGCTGATCTCATCGACAGTGCCCTGGTACACAACAGAGATGTGAAGATTGCCGCTTCACGTATTATTGAAGCTCAGCTGGTGGTCGGCTATAACCGGGCAGATATCTGGCCCAGCTTTGGTTATGATGGTGTTGCCACCAGGCAGGCTCCGGATCCCAACTTTCAAAGCAGTGGTCCGGGAAATCAATTTGCTTTAGGGGCCAATGTATTCTGGGAGCTTGATTTCTGGGGAAAATACCGCAGGGCAACCGAAGCGGCAAAGGCAGAAATGCTTGCCTCCGGATATGGTCACAGAACCCTGCAAATCAGTTTGATATCAACGGTAGCCGATCTTTATTTTCAACTGCTTGATTACCAATCCAGGCTTGCAATATCTAAAAGGACCCTGGAGTCCAGGCAAATATCACTGCAAATTATCCAGGAGCGCTTTAAGGAGGGGATCATCCCCGAGCTGGATGTGAACCAGGCCCAGATCCAGGAAGCCATTGCAGCAGGAGCTGTCCCCTTATTTACGCGCTACGTTGCCAAAGCCGAAAATGCACTTTCGGTGCTGGTGGGTTTTAATCCTGGCAGCATTGAGGTCGGGACACGCTCTGATCTGATCGTTTCTCCCGAAATCCCGGTTGGTATCCCCTCCTATTTGCTCGAACGAAGGCCGGACATCCTGCGGGCCGAGCAGGAACTTTATGCTCAAACCCACCGTATCGGGGTTGCCCAGGCCATGCGTTTTCCATCCATCAGTCTGACTGCTGCACTGGGAGCTGCCACCTCGGATCTAAGCACTCTTGCCTCGGGTTCATCGCTGGCCTGGTCCATGGCCGGAGGTATCACAGGTCCTATTTTCAATTTCGGCAAGAATAAAAGAAGAGTGGAAATTGAAAGACAACGTGCCGAACAATCCCTATATGCCTATGAATCTACGGTTCTTCAGTCGTTCCGTGAGGTGGAAGATGCCCTTGTGGAGATAGAAACCATAAAGCTGGAGTTGGCTGCAGTGCAACGCCAGGTTAATGCCAGTGAAAATGCCGCCACCCTGTCCCAGGCACGCTATGATGGAGGTCAGACCTCTTACCTGGAGGTACAGGAATCGGAACGGCAGAAATTTAATGCCGAACTTAGCCTTTCATCGAGCTACAAGCAGTATTACACCTCCTTTGTGAAGCTATATAAAGCACTGGGAGGAGGCTGGATCAGTCCGGAGGAAGAACAGGCCAGTAAGGATGCAGAGGCAGCAGCGGCAGCTGAATAGGCGCAACTAGCTACTGCCGGCCAGCGCCAATTTTTTATCCTTTCTCAAACCAAAGAAGACTATAATTCCTCCGGTAAAAAACATCAGCAGGCTGTATATGGCCGGAGCAATAGAAAAGGCTGTGCTGTGAAGCAGGATCACTGCAATGGAAATGGCAAGGGTTCCGTTTTGAATCCCCGATTCAATGGATATGGAAAGTGCCTGTTTATCTTTAATGCCAAATAGTCGCGCCGAATAATAACCCACCGCCATGGTAGCAACATTCAATACCAGCGCTGCAATTCCCGCCTGTTGAAAATAGGATACAAAATTAGCCCGTTCTTTGATTACAATGCCAATGATGACCAGGGCAATCACAAAGGCTGATGCGATACGAACCGGCCTGGCCATGCGCATGGCGAAGCCTTCCCTGTGACGCCTGATGACCATGCCTATGGTGATGGGGATAATAATGATGATGAAGATCTGTGCAATAGTTTGCACCACATTCAGCTGGATCATCTGACCTTCCTCCAGGAAACGAACCAGGGCAAAGTTCACAATAAAAGGAATGGTGAGTATGGTTATAAAACTGCTCAGTGCAGTCAGGGTGACTGAAAGCGCGGTATCCCCCTTGGCCAGGTGGGCAATCAGGTTGGAGGTGGGCCCTCCCGGACAGGCTGCCAGAATCATAATGCCTATGGCGATTTCAGGAGCCATGGGAAAGACCAATACGATAGCAAAACCAATGAGTGGCAAAAGTAAAAGCTGGTTAATCAATCCAATCAGAATGGCTTTGGGATATAAGAAAATCCTTTTAAAATCAGCTATCACAAGCGATAATCCCATGCCCAGCATGATGATAATCAATGAAGAAGCAAGCACAATGGTTGAGGCTTTATCCATTTCCTTTAGTTTAAGTTAGCTTTGTAATATAAAACTATTTTCCTGTCTTACCTGGAAATTAACATAAACGTAATTCATGAGAACCGGACCGATGGAAAAAGAGAAAGTCAGAAACCTCAAGAGAGTTTTATCAAAAGTTGGGACCAATGACTTTGGCATTTGCATCAAATGTGCCAAGCCCATACCAGAAGCAAGGATTCTTTTCAGGCCCGAAAGCCTAACTTGTGTGAATTGCGCAAAATAGTTGTACCTTTGCACCCCTTTTTACACATGTCTCTAACTGCCTTTAAGCTTTACGACTTTGACTTTACAGACTTTCGACTTATATATGATAACAGTTACAGGATTAAGAATTCAATTTGGCAAGCGGGTATTGTTCCAGGATGTAAACATGAAGTTTACCCATGGAAATTGTTACGGAGTTATTGGAGCCAACGGAGCGGGAAAATCGACTTTCCTAAAAGCCATTTCAGGGGAATTGGATGCCACAGCAGGGCATATATCACTGGGACCGGGTGAAAGGCTTTCGGTATTGAGCCAGGACCACTTTGCCTTTGATGATGATACAGTGCTGAATGCAGTCTTAAAAGGGCACAGCCAGCTGTGGGAGGTGATGCAGGAGAAGGATGCCATTTATGCCAAGGCCGACTTTTCCGATGCAGATGGCATTAAGGCCTCAGAGCTGGAAGAGAAATTTGCAGATATGGATGGATGGAATGCCGAAAGTGATGCAGCCACCCTTTTGAGTAACCTGGGAATTAAGGAAGCTTTGCACTACACCTTGATGAAAGACCTCAGTGGAAAGCAAAAAGTCAGGGTGCTGCTGGCCCAGGCGCTGTTTGGAAAACCCGATAACCTGCTGCTTGATGAACCCACCAACGACCTTGACCTGGATACGGTCAGCTGGCTGGAAAAATACCTGGCCAATTATGAAAATACCGTCCTGGTAGTATCCCACGACAGGCACTTCCTGGATGCCATCAGTACACATACCGTGGACATCGATTTTGGAAAGATTCAGATGTTTGCCGGAAACTACAGCTACTGGTACCAGAGCAGTCAGCTGGCCCTAAGGCAACAGCAGAAGCAAAATAAAAAAGCCGAAGAGAAGAAAAAAGAGCTTCAGGAATTTATTCGCCGTTTCAGCGCCAATGTGGCCAAGTCGAAGCAGACCACCAGCCGTAAAAAAATGATTGAGAAGCTTAATATTGAAGATATTAAGCCCTCCACCCGGAAATATCCCGGAATTATTTTTACGCCCGAGCGCAAGGTGGGTGACCGCATCCTGGATGTGACCGGCTTAAGTGCCAGTGTGGATGGCGAGGTACTCTTCAAGGATGTGGAATTCCAGACCAACCCAGGCGATAAGATCATTTTCCTTTCCAGGGATCCCCGGGCTATGACCGCCTTTTTTGAAATTATAAACGGAAACCAGGAGCCCGATTCCGGAACTTATACCTGGGGACAAACCATCACCTCTGCCTACCTTCCTGTGGATAATTCGGGATTTTTCAAAAACAATCTGAGCCCTGACCGACTGGCTGGGTCAGTTTACCAGCGATACCACTGAGGCTTATATCCGCGGTTACCTGGGAAAAATGCTGTTTTCAGGAGAAGAAATCTTCAAACAGGTAAAGGTCCTTTCCGGGGGTGAGAAAATGCGCTGCATGATCTCCCGCCTGATGCTTGCCAATGCCAATGCCCTGGTTCTGGATACACCCACCAACCACCTTGACCTGGAATCCATTCAGGCCTTCAACAACGGTCTGCTGAAGTATCCCGAAAATATTTTTATGTCATCGCATGACCATGAGGTGATTCAATCGGTTTGTAACCGAATCATTGAGCTCACACCCAATGGCATCATCGACAAGCTGATGGACTACGACGACTACATTGAGGATGAGGACATCGCTGCACTCAAGGATAAAATGTATAGCTAGGCGAGCCGGGCTTATTCGATCTCTTTCTGAGAGTGAGCATTCACAAAGAGAATATTCCCCACCTCATCAAAACCCTGGAATATCTTCGGGCCCTCATGTTTCAGGAGTTCCGATCGGAAACCGATGATGGTCAGTCCGGCCTGGGCTGAGTGCTCATTGACCAGGCTGCGGGGATTCTGGCCCTGCTCTTCACTGATGACCTGTATATTCTGCGATGTTATGGGCAGTCGGCCTGTTTGTACCAGCTCTTCCAACTGAGTCCTGGTTTCCATCTCCTGCCCCTTCTTACAGACATCATAGATGGTGATTTCACTCTTCCTCCAAAGGGGGTGCCCCTGAATAATAAAACTCAGGAGGATCATCAGGTGGGAATTCTCATAATCATTGCTCCTGATCCACACATGGATGCCATTTTTAAAATTGATGGCCCGGTCAGAGCTGCCAAAAATACACACATCGAAATTTCCGGCATTCACCAGGGAAAAATTCTCGGCAATTTCCTTCAGGTTTTCATCCTCCTTTCGATCGTATTCAAAAATCAACATATTGTTTTCCATACCCGAGATACCGGGCACCTGTATGGCCTGGGCTACTGCCGAGGTATATGAAGGTGAGATCATGGTATCCACAAATACGTGGGTTCCATTTCCTACGAAATTCTTGATCAGTTTGTCCAGCTCCTCAACTGATCTCTGCTGGCTGGCCTTGGAGTAGTAATCTTCTATCAGATGGATATAGGTTCCGAAACCGTATTTCTGACTGATCCAGTTGAGCAGCTGAAAGGCCTTGTCCCGCTTGAAGGAATCCCTTGAAATACAAATGGCGCTTGGCCTCCATTCGTTATTACCCCTGGATTTCCTTGTTTGCTGCAGGTACACCTGAAGGCTCCTGTTCAACTGGAAAAGGGCATTGGTAAAAATGGATTCCAGGCCCTTTCGGCTCTTATGATAGTTATTGATATAAATATAGAGCAGAATCATGATGATAATGGATACAATGGCAAATACGGTGTCGATCTTAAACATGACCCAAAGGGAGGCTACAAAACCCACCAGGGAAATGTACCAGCGCGACTTAAAAGAAGGACGATAGGAAGGTGAGGATCCAAAATGATGTAGAAAGGAGATCAGGCATAGTGAGCCGTAAGTTACCATGAAAAACATGGAGATGATCCCGGCCACCTTATTCACATCTCCGATCATAACAAAGACAAGCGCAATGATGACAGTTACCAGGGTGGCATTAAAGGGTTCCTTGGTCTCACCCCTGCCTTTATAAAGGAAGGCATTTAGCTTCCTGGAGGGGAAGGACCGGTCTCCGGCAAGGGCCTGAAGGGTTCTTGGGGCCACCAGTATAGAGCCTATGGCGGAAGAAAAAGTCGATGCCGCCAGTCCGATGGGTATGATCACAGCACCAGCAATTGCAATATCGGCCATTACAAGCTGTTTACTCGGATCGCGCAGGGTTTCCAGGCTGGCTGAAGCGCTCAGCTTATAAACGATGAAAAAATAAACAATCATCCCTGTAAAGGTGGCCAGGATGGTACCCAGGGGAATCGACTTGCTGGGTTTCTTTAAATCTCCTGAAAGCCCCACTCCGGCAGTCATCCCGGTAAAAGCAGGGAATATAATGGCGAAAATCACGAAAAACTGGCTACTATCACCCTTTTCGAGGGACGACAGTGAAAAGCTGTTTGCGGCACCGTATTCAGTGCTCCCCATAAAAAAAAGCACCAGGGATACAATTAGAATGGCCACCACAATATACAGGGTTTTCATGCCCACTGCTGCTCCTTTCTTCAGAATCAGTATCGCAAGCCCGATCATGGCCGGAATACTGATCACCTGCCTGGGAAGGTGCATATCGAAGCGTGTGTTTACCCAGTTAAAGAAAAATTCAAAAGCCTCTGTAAATGCAATAATATAGAATGCCACCGAAATGGCCTGGGAAATAAAAAGGGCAAAACCAATGGTAGCTCCGATATTCATTCCAAAGGACCTGGAAATAATAAAATACTCTCCTCCACCCTCAACTCTTTTGTTGGTAGCCAACTCAGAAATGGCCAGGGCTGTGGGAATGGTGACCAGGTGGCCCATGAGAATTACACCAATAACTCCCCAGAACCCAAGGGTCCCGACGGCAAAACCAAACCTCAGGAAGAGTATGGCGCCAAGTATGGTGGCAATGGCTGTAAAAAAAACCGGGGCAGTGCCGAAAGACTGTTTGCTGTTTGTGCTCATATTTCACAAGGATTCCTGTAAATATAGGAACTTCTGCCGACTAAAAATAAAGATCGCGCTCTCCCTGTTTTACCTTTTCCAGTCTTTCCTCCAGTTTTGACTTAAAGCTGTCGCCATTCATCTCATCCAGGTTTTTGCGGATCAGTCTGTAACCCTTCTCTTTGGTACCATTTTTTGCATAGTCCTCCAGGTATTCGGCCAGGGTTAAGATGGCATTTGGAGTGCAATAGCGCTTTATGAAGCCTGGGACCGAAAACTCCATAAAGTGCTCACCGGTGCGACCCGTGCGATAACAGGCAGTACAAAATGAAGGCAGGTATTCATTTTCAATCAGATCGTCCATGACCTCATCCAGGGAACGATTGTCGTTGATCTCAAATTGCCCGGCATCAAGGTCCTGCTCTTTTTCCTCTTCGGAGTACGCCTTCATTTCAATTTTTGTTCCGCCATCAATCTGAGAAACCCCGAATTCCAGTATTTCATCCCTGATGGCGGCGGGTTCCCGGGCAGTAAGGATCAGTCCGGTATAGGGAACGGCCAACCTTAAAATGGCCACCATTTTGGTGAAATCCTCATCGCTGACCTCCCATTTGGGATCGTAATTCACATTGGATGCCTTCTTCATCCGGGGGAAGGAAATGGTATGGGGACCGACTTTGTATACTGATTCAAAGTGGTTTACATGCCTGATCAGTCCCAGTACTTCAAATCGCCAGTCGTAAAGTCCAAAGAGTGCACCGATCCCCACATCATCAATTCCGGCTTCCTGGGCACGGTCCAGCGCTGAAAGGCGCCAGTCATAATCCTTCTTCAATCCACCCGTGTGATATTTGGCATAGGCACCCCTGTGGTAGCTCTCCTGGAATACCTGGTAGGTCCCGATCCCTGCTTCCTTCACCGTTCTGAATCCTTCGATGTCAAGGGGAGCTGCATTGATATTCACCCGCCTGATCTCTCCATTCCCCTTTTTCACCTGGTAAACTGTTCGAACGGTATCGGCAATAAATTCAGGGCTGTATTTGGGATGTTCTCCATAGACCAGGATAAGGCGCTTCTGCCCCATTTCTTCGAGCATCTCAACCTCTTTAATTAACTCGGGATGGGTCAGCGTGGTCCGTTTCTGGTCTTTATTCTTAGCCCGAAACCCGCAGTATTCACAGTTGTTTGTGCAGAGATTACCCACGTAAAGAGGCGCAAACAATACGATTCGTTTGCCGTAAACCTGCTCTTTGAGGGTTCTGGCACCCTGCTTTATCTCCTCCACGAGCACAGGATCCGTCACATTGATCAGCATGGCAGTTTCCTGCATGCTGAGCCGTTTCTTCTGCAGTGACTTGGCTATAATTTTCCGAATGGTCGTCGCATCCGGTTTCGCCTCGGCCAGAATATCGTCTATCTCGCTCTGGGAGATAAAAGGTAGCATTGCCTTATCTTCAATGGCACAAAACTGCGGATCGTAGATCATATTAATTCAGATTACGACACGACGGAAGTGAAACAGAACTTATTTACTTTTAGCTCTTTACCTTCAGGGCTTCCTTCGGATCAGATAAATTTTGAAACCTTGAAGCCGGGATAGCCAGCTTCGCAGTGAGACAAAAGTAATTATTGTTATTTGAATAACAAAGCCTTTTATCCCTTTTATTGCTATTTTTATCCACAGATGCTAATACGAAAAATACGATATACTTTTCTTCTGCTGGCCCTTTGTTCAGGCTGTCTCTTATTCCCAGGAAGCAAGGTTATCCTATGCCCTACTGCCCGGGCATTCGTATCTGCTTGACATTGAAATGCAACAGACCACCACATCCCAGAACCATAAATAGCGAGGATATTAATATGTACAGCGAGATCCAGCTGGAATTCCGGGTTGATTCTCTGGCCAATGACAAAGTGATTAATATGTCGGTTCGCTATAATAAACTCCTGCTCTCCATGCTTGCTCCTGGCCTGGGCATTGATATTAATTCAGAGAGTGGCGATAACCAGCTGCTTAAAGTAATGGCGGATAGCCTGCAGGGACAGTGGTTTTCATTGAGCATGCGGCCATCGGGAGAATTGATTTCCCTGAAGGGCCTGGCCAGTGTATTTTTAAAGCTAAGTGAGTATCCTGTGGAGAATCAGGCAACAGGCCGAAGTTAGCCTGGGGACCCTCAATGAGGCCTATGGACCGGATGCCTTTCGAAGCCTGTTCAACCTCTTTGTGGATATATATCCCACTGTGCAACCCATACAGAACTGGACCAAGGACCTCATTTACTATGTCAATACAAAACAGGTGGAAATTGCCAACCGGTACTACTATACAAAAACGGCCGGAGAAGTGCACACCATCCAGGGCATGGGCATGATTAATGCACTAAAGAGCCTACTCGGAAACCCTGCCCATGGGTGAGGTTAGCTCCACGGTTTCAGGGACTCAGACCTATGATTTTCAGACCGATGCCTCTTCCGGATGGCTCATCAGATGCATTTCGAAACAAAGACTGATTATCGAAACGACCATTATAAAAAGTAATCAGCTTCCTGTGGGATTAAAAATTCCCTCCTATACGGAAACTGCCTTTGAAGTAAAGGGATCCATATTATAAGCTAATCAGAAAATGAAACAATTACTCATTCTTGGAATCCTGCTGGCACCTGCCGTGCTCTTTGCCCAGCCCTATGAACATGCTGCTGGTATCAGGGCTGGCTATACAAGTGCAATAAATTATAAGGGCTTCTTTTTGCATAGAATGTATGCCATTGAAGCCGATGTGGGATATAACAGTCATGGCCTTCATATTTCCGCCCTGTTCGAGAATCATTGGGAGCTTTTCGGGAACGATCAATGGTTTGCCTATCTTGGCGGAGGGACTGTTTGGTGGGAAGTGGGATGAACGAATTCTCCATGGGCATTGCCGGGGTAGCCGGAATCGAATATACACTTCGAAAAACTCCCCTGAACTTTGGTCTTGACTGGAGACCCATGCTTAATGCTTACGAGAGCTTTGATATGATTTACTGGATTTCGGACTTACGGTCCGCTACAGATTTAAGATCTAGCCCTTGCTTTTTAGTCAGAGTGTTATATCTTGTATATGAACAATTAGCACTTTTGAAATATGATACCAACTCCAAAGGATGTCAAGGAAGCTGTAAAAAGGGTCAAACCCTATGTGCATCACACCCCTGTTCTCACATCCGCCACCATTAACGGGATGCTCAATGCCTCAGTTTTTTTCAAATGTGAAAATTTTCAAAGGATGGGGGCCTTCAAGTTCAGGGGAGCCATAAATGCCATCCTTCAGCTTTCGGAGGATGAGCGCGCCAGGGGAGTAATCACTCACTCCTCGGGAAACTTTGCCCAGGCACTGGCCCTGGCGGCAAGAACCCTCGAGACCAAAGCATACATCGTTATGCCAAACGATGCCCCCTCCGTAAAAAGGGAGGCTGTTGCAGGCTACGGTGCACAAATTATCGAGTGTGCACCTGGTCTCAAAAGCAGGGAAGCCACATGGTCGTACAACAGAAAAAAACGGGTGCAACCTTCATTCATCCGTCAAACAACATCGATGTCATCCTCGGGAATTCCACAGCTGTGATGGAAATGGCCAGTGAGGTGGACACCATGGATGTGGTAATCGCTCCTGTGGGAGGTGGTGGACTTGTTGCAGGAACGGCTCTGGCCACTAGATCACCTCAGCTACTATATTGAAACCATCGGGGCCGAACCCTTTGGTGCGGATGATGCCTTTCTTTCACTAAAAACCGGAAAAATACAGCCAAGTATAAATCCCAAAACAATCGCGGACGGACTGAAAACCCAGCTTGGCGATCTGAATTTTCCAATTATTCAGAAATTCGTAAGTAAGATCATCAGGGTGGAGGAATCTGAAATCATCGAGAGCATGAAATTCATCTGGGAAAGAATGAAAATTGTTATCGAACCCTCTAGTGCTGTGGCGGTTGCAGCTCTATTCAGAAACAGCTCCGAATTCAAAAACCGCAGGGTTGGTGTGATACTCTCAGGTGGAAATGTGGATCTTTCAAAACTTCCTTTTTAAAAAATAGTATCGTGGCACGCTGATAAACCATGATTCATCACATTAAGCATAAAATACTTATAAATACATCATTGGGGGCGGTACTTAACAAAATTCGCATATATTTGTGAATAATGCTTTTAGAAAAAGCGATTCGCTTTTCTACTTGCTAACTAAAACTATTACTATCCTGGCAGGTGATGTTGAATCACCTGCCTTTTTTTTATTTTTTATGAAGGGATCTTACTCAGAAGCCAGGCTGGTGAGCGGAATCAGGAATCATGATTCGGCCGTGCTGGAACACGTGTATGATGCTTATTTCCCGGTCATAGAGGGGTTCGTAATTCATAACAGCGGGAGCAGGGATGAGGCACAGGATGTTTTTCAGGAGGCCATGATCATTGCCTACAAAAAGATCAGGGACAGGGAACTTGAACTGACATGTAAATTTGGAACCTACCTCTATGCCATATGCAAGAAGATATGGATTCAGGATAGAAAAAAATATCTGCTGCATGCCGAGAAGCTAAGGCAGCAGCCTCTCATGGTCCATGATCCCGGTCCTCAGGAGGATCCCCTTCTCAGGAAACATATGAAGGACTTATTCGACAAACACTTCCGGGAGCTGAGTAAGGACTGTCAGAAAATACTCACCCTCTTTTTTACAAACCATACTGTGGAAGAGATTCAGGCAGAGATGAACTATAAGGACCTGCACCACGCGGCTGACCGCAAGTACAGGTGCAAAAAGAGCCTGATAAAAAGGATGATGAACGATCCCCTGTTTAAAATACTTAAAGATGAAACGCGTTGACCATATGATCAAATATCTTTCCGGAGATCTTTCTCCGGAAGAATCTCTTGCTTTTGACAAGGAGTTGTCTGAAAATCAAGAACTCCAAAAGGATTTTTCAGATGTTTCCCAGGCTTACAGGATAATCAGTGAGCAGGTAAAAAGAGAGGATGAGGAAGCCTATGCCACGGCTGTAAAAGCAGCCATGAATAAAATTGTCCGGGTGCCCGGGCAAACTGTAAAGAGGTCCTCCCGCAGATGGATTTTCCTTGTGGCACTGGCAGCTTCACTTTTAATCATACTTAGCATATTTGGCCCATCTCCGGGGATGGAAAAAATTTACGCATCCAGCTATAAACCATACAATGATCCGGTCATTGTGGCCCTGAATGGAAATATGCGGGGTGAAGCTGGTCATCAGGCCATCTCGGAACTTTGGAACAAAGAGGACTTTACCCGCTGCAAGGGAGAGGCTTTCGAGTATCCTTACTGAAAACGCTTCCGACCAGTTTGCCATTCTTTTCTACCTTCTTTCATCCATGGAACTGAACGAAGGCCAGGATGCCCTTGAAAGGATGCAGAACTTCCAATGGAACAGGAGGCAAAGCCCCGGACAGGCCATTAGCTGGTATAAGGCTCTTGCCCTGGTAAAGGCAGGCAATACAGCCGAAGCTCTTGCGGAGCTTAGTTCTCTGGAGGAGATCAGGGGCCCTTATCAGAAGGATGCTCATAAATTGAAAAAGAAGTTGCAAAAATAATTCTTAATTTAGGAGGCATAAGCGACGCCGGATATGCCTTCATTTCCCTTTTATAAACAGCTTGATGCCATGGACTGCGGACCAACCTGTATCAGGATGGTTGCACGTTTTTATGGCAAACATTTCTCCCTGCAAACCATGAGGGAAAAATCTCACCTCAACAAGGAAGGAGTTTCCCTGCTGGGAATTTCCAGGGCTGCCGAGGCCATTGGCCTGCAAACCATGGGGGTATCTCTCACCTGGGAACGACTGCAATCTGAAGCTCCATTGCCGGTAATTGCGCATTGGAAGCAGAACCATTTTATTGTGGTTTATAAGATCAGGAAAGATAAAGTCTATGTTGCGGATCCTGCATTCGGACAAACCGTTTACACAAAACAGGAGTTCCTTAAGGGGTGGATCAGCACCAGGGTAGATGATGAGGCCAAGGGATCGGTATTACTGATACAGCCCACCCCCGACTTCCTGAACCAGGATGATGAGCCAGTAAAAAAGACAGGTTTCAGATATCTCTATCGTTATCTGGCTCCCTACAAAAAATATGTTTACCAACTTCTGCTGGGGCTGGGACTGGGAAGCATTATTCAGTTTCTCCTCCCCTTCCTGTTCCAATCCATTGTGGACTTTGGTATTACCAATCAGGACTTCAAATTTATTTATCTGGTACTGATCTTTCAGTTTGCCCTGATCCTCTCCCAGATGGGCATTGATTTTATAAGGAGATGGATCCTGCTGCACCTGAGCACCCGGATCAACATATCTCTGATATCGGACTTCCTGGTAAAGATGATGCGCCTGCCTGTGGGGTTTTTTGACACAAAAATGACCGGCGATATTCTACAAAGGGTTGGAGATCACAGGAGGATTGAGTCCTTTATTACGACCTCATCCCTTACCATTTTATTTTCCATGGTTAACCTGCTGGTTTTTGCAGCCATCCTTGCCATTTACAGCATAAAAATCCTGCTGATCTTCCTGGCAGGCGCCCTGCTATACTTCCTGTGGATCAATATGTTCATGAAAAAACGGCGTTCACTGGACCACAAATTCTTTTCCCGCCAGGCAGAGAACCAGAGTAAACTGATTCAGATCATTCATGGGATCAGGGAGATCAAACTGAACAATTCCGAAAGCACCAAACAGTGGGAATGGAAAGAGATTCAGGCCGGGCTTTTCCGGGTAAATATGAAGACTCTTGCCCTGAATCAGAACCAGGAGGCAGGTGGCGTCTTCATCAATGAGACCAAGAATATCCTCATCAATGTAACCGCTGCAGTAGCCGTTATACATGGCGATATGACTCTTGGTATGCTTCTGGCTGTCAGTTATATACTTGGCCAGCTTAACGGCCCCATCGAACAAATGATTTCTTTTTTTCACCGGGCCCAGGATGCTAAAATCAGTCTTGAAAGGCTTGCCGAAATCCATGACATGGATGATGAATTCCAGAACCAGACAGGTGTTGCCGTTCTTCCCTCCATTGATCGCGTGAGTGTGGATAAGCTCAGTTTCTCCTACCCGGGGGCCATCGCCCGTAATGTACTCGATGAGGTGAGCCTGACCCTTAAAAAGGATACTGTGACTGCGCTTGTTGGCGTAAGTGGAAGCGGTAAAACCTCCCTGCTCAAGTTATTACTGGGCTTCTACCCTCCCACTTCCGGGGAAATCAGGGTGGGTGATATGAACCTTAAGTTAATGCCTCCGGACCTCTGGAGAGATCAGTGTGGAGTTGTGATGCAGGACGGATATCTCTTTTCCGACAGCATTGCCGGCAATATTGCCCTGGGGGAAGAGACCATTAAAACTGATCAGCTTTTGTATGCCGCACGTATGGCCTGCATTGACGATTTTATCGATCGCCTGCCCCTGGGTTACAATACCCAGATTGGACAGGAGGGCCTCACGCTAAGCGGAGGCGAAGAGCAACGAATTCTGATTGCACGAGCCATCTATAAAAATCCGGCCTTCCTATTCCTGGATGAAGGAACCTCTTCCCTGGATGCCAATAATGAAAGGCGTATCATGGAAAACCTCGAGCTGGTCTTTCGGGGGAAGACAGTTTTGATCATTGCGCACCGACTGAGTACGGTCAAAAATGCAGATCAGATTCTTGTGATGGATCAAGGACAAATTGTGGAAAAGGGCAAACACAACACACTGATCGCCAAAAAAGGACACTACTTCAACCTGGTCAGGAACCAGTTGGAGCTGGGTAATTAATCCGCGTCCTCCACAGGCTCAAGAATCATTGCGAATCCTCCCCCAGGGGCCATCCGGATGATGACGCTATCTCCACGGCTTATTTCCCTTGTCTCTTTAAAAACTTGTGTGGGATAAAGATCTGCCTCAGGTCCGTCTTTCCATATATTAGCCTTCCAGGCGCCTGCGCCCGGGAAATCAGCCACAAAAACGGCCTCCCGGGCCTCTTCGTTGGTCATCCCTCCCACATACCAGGTATTTCCCTTTCGCCTGGACAGAAGGATATCTTCCCCCGGATATCCGGACAGGTAAGCGGTTTCATCCCAGGTGGTCTGAATCAGTTTCAAAAAGTCAGCTCCCGGTTCATCCCTGTAATTATCAGGCGAGTCACAGATCACTGTAAAAGCACTTTCATAGATTATGCTCATGGCCAGCTGGCGACAGCGGGTACCCATTACACCTGGGTTGGGAGCATCACCTCCCACCGGCTCAAAGTCCTCCTGCCTTACATTGTTAAAAGCACCGGGGGTAAAGTCCATCTCACCCAGCAAGCCCCTTGTATAGGGAAGCGTTACAGTATGCCGGGGGGTAATCAGGTCTGACCATTTGGTATACTCGTTGCCCAGGACCCCTTCTCGTGTGAGCATATTTGGCAAAGTTCTGGACACCCCTGTGGGTTTATAGGCCCCGTGGAAGTCAATGACCAGGTGATGTGAGGCTGCCTTCCTGGCCAGGTCGTGGTACCAGTTCACCATATCCTGGTCCTCCGAGTCCATAAAATCAACCTTGATTCCTGCGGCCCCCCACTTTTCATACTGTTCCAGTGCTTCATCCATCTGGCGGTCAAGATGCATGGAGAGCACCCAGAGGATAATACGCACATCCCTGTCTCCCTGGCATATGCGATGATTTCTTCAATATCCACCTCGTTAATGGGAGTGGTAATATCCGCATTGGTGGTCATACCCCCCTCATCGGCAAATACCTTTCCATACCAGGTCCAGTCCACAATCATGTACTCCCAACCCATCTCATAGGCCAGGTCCACATAATATTTCATGGTGGCGGTATTCATGCCTACCTCAAAATCAGCACCAGGCGCATAGTCACCTGACCACCAGCGGTCCCATGCCGATACTCCGGGTTTGATCCACTCCACATCCGGGAATTCGCAGGGATCATTCAGGTTGGCAATAAGTTGAGATTCAATAAGGTCACCCGGATCATCCCCAATCATAATCACACGCCAGGGAGAAAGGGCGGGTAATGAGGCTTCCACTTTTACCTCAGGCTCTGCGTTTCAGAGATGAAAGGGAGGAAACAAGGGTGGACTCCACCTCCACGCCGCTTTTGAAATAAAGACCTGACCAGTCAGTCAAATCGGCTTCAGTGAGCACGATCCAGGTATCAGGGTTTACTTCAGCCAGGATGGGACAGCCTATAAAATCATCCTCTCTGATTTCTCCTGCTTTTCGCTCATCGAAGGTATGCTCCTGGCTTGAAAAATACTGTTCATGATTGGTGGCCCATACCTTTACATCCGGATGCAGATTAAATGCGGTCTTTTCATCACTGAGACTAAAGCTACCAAAACCTGAATCTTCGTTAAATACGTAGCGAAAGGCCACTCCGTCATTATACACCCGAATATGCCACTCCAGTGAGCGCCCCGAATCTGTTTCACTCAGGCTGTAGATGTATTCATTAAAATGGTTTCTTGCCTCTGAACTCTTCCCCCAAAGCGGATTCCAGCTTTCATCCACCTCCCGGCTGGAAACAAAGTCCATCTCAAGATCGCCCCCGAAGAGATCCTGATCCGCAAATGCCAGTTCGATTGCCGATGCTCCGATTATCTCCAGGCCCTGCTTATGGACTGAATAGGAAAAGGGCTTTCCGGGAAGAACAGATATTTTAACAGTAATATGTGCCATCAGGTGATTCCGCCATGCTTTGTTTTTTGTGAACATGCCTGCTAATACAAGGCCTGAAGCCAGGATAATAGAAAGAAAAAGTTTCATGGCATTGGATTTGATGTGACTATCAAAAATAAGAAATTAATTCACCGATATTTAATGCCTCAACTGAAGGCGTTCAAAAATGGAAAACGATTGGAAAAAAAGACTGGGAGTTGTCTACTCAAGCGATCCCGGTTTTCAATATGAGGGTGAAAAAGAGGAAGCAGTGGAAACGCCTGAGCCCGGGCAGCAAAAACTATATGTATCGCTTGATAAAAAAAACCGAAGGGGTAAGGTGGTCACCCTGGTGGAAGGATTTAATGGTAAGGAAGAGGATCTGAAAGCGCTCGGCAAGGACCTGAAGAGTAAATGTGGTTCAGGGGGTACAGCCAAAGACGGAGAGATTATCATTCAGGGTGATTTCCGGGACCGCGTAATTAAGATGCTGAAAGACAAGGGATATAGAGTTAAACAAAAAGGTGGCTAAAGGCTTCGGCATTCCATATCGTGCGCTTATCATGGCCATTGTAACTATTCTCCTGTCTGGGCTTTATTGATCTGATGCCCAGGCTGACAGCCTTAGAGAGCTTAGCGACACCAGCTATTTCAGGAGTGGAGAAGATGACTGGAATCTCCTGGAATCGGTCCTGCGGGAGCAGCATGCCTCAGTCCTTTTTCTGCTGGAAAGGGGGGCTGATCCGAATGTGACAGGTGCGGGAAAAAAAACCGCTCTTATGTATGCAGTTGAGACAGGCGACAGCCTTTCCATGAAAATCCTTGTCCTGAATGGCGCAAGTCTGGAGCTTTCCGACAGGGAAGGAACTTCCCCGCTTATGGTGGCTGCATTAAACCGGCAGTTTGAAGCTGCCCATTTCCTGCTTTTAAAAGGTGCCATGCCAAACCAACAGGATAAATACGGAGCCAGCGCGCTCATTTATGCCGCAGGTCTGAACGACTATGCCATGGCGGATCTTCTTCTTTTTTTTGGAGCCTCTGACAGCCTGAAGGATGAAAATGGGAATGATGCCCTGATGACTGCCGTGGCTCTTGGACACCTGGAATGCGCCGATGTGCTTTTGCAAAATGGTCTGGGACCCGACTCCAGGGATAAACAGCTAAATACGCCCTTAATGATTGCCGCCCAATATGGGGATCTGGAAATGCTCAGGCTACTCATTGAATATCATGCCGGTATAGATGAGGTGAACAGCAAAAATTACACCGCCCTGGCCCATGCCATCCGGACCGGAGAAAGGGGTGCTGTCCGGATCCTTGTGGATAGCGGGGCCAATGTAAACCACTTTATAAAAACGAATCAGAATCTATATGACCTGGCCCATCAACAGGGTGACAGGGAGATTCTGAAGCTACTGAAATCCAAAGGGGCCTCTGCCAGTCCCCGTCCCGACTTTACTATGCTGGATATAGGCCTGGGTAATAGTTTCAGAAGCAATGAATACATCCTGCAGGGACGAATCACCTTACGGGACAGGAAATTCGGATTTTTTGCAGAGACTGGATTCGATGCCCGCGTAATTACCCAGATCACCCAGGTGCAAATCAATGACACCCTGATCCATCAGTACAGGGAAAATCGTTACATATGGACCCTGGGGCTTGGAAAATATTTCACCCTGGTCACAGATCCCAACGGAACTGACTATGGTTTTTATGCTGCCTTCTACGGGATGCTTTCCTTCCCCAATTACAGGGGAATCAGTGAGCGTCCGCCAGCTAACTACGACCTGATGCCCTCTTTTGGATTTTTTATGCGGAGTAGTCTGGGCGGGACTAAAAGGGGGTGCAGAGCGTTATAACTTTGGCACACTACTGGAAGATGCATGGAAGATCAATATTACCCTCTTCTTTAGCATTCCTTTAAAAGCAAAGACCTATAAATATAAGGAGATCAGATATGAGCACTAAGAAGAGACCCTTTTTATTCTCCTTGCTGACCCTTGCCCTGATCCTTCTTGCAGGACAATTTCTGGCTTGTGAAACCGAGGACTGGCAGGGAAGCGTCGATTGTAATGAGTGCTTTTCTTACCAACCCGACAGTGCAGATATAATCGTATATGTGAGTATCAGACCTGAACAGGACTCCGTACCCCTGACCTTCTATCGAGGCGATTATATGGGGGAAGTGGACTGGCAGGATACAGCCACAGGCCCGGAATTTTACCTGAGGGCTGCTGTGGGTGAAAGCTACACGGTAAAAGCAGAGTACCGATCCGGTCAAACCTCCATCGTGGCCTTTGATGCGGATAAAATGACACTTAGCTTCCACGGGAATGAGTGTGGATTTACCTGCTACATCCTCAAGGGAGGGATTTTTAATGTCCGCCTGGCCGGAGATTGAGGCATAAGCTGTCGCCGGCTGGTGATAAAAAGCGAAATCTTCTTTGCGCCATCCCATATATTTTCAATATTTTAGGTCCTTGTTCATGCCATAAAATGAAATCAGGCCTCACTCCACTACTAATTACTATATTTCTTACGGGCCTGCTTTCCACTGCAAGCTCAGCCCAATAAATACGGAGTGCCCCTGATCACAAACTACCCCATGAATAGCAATGAAGACGGGCAGTACCGGTGCATTACCCAGGATCACCGGGGTTTAATCTACCTTGGAGATCCGGATCTGGGGATCCTGGAATATGACGGCAGGGAGTGGCGAAAAATTCCCGGGACTCTGATCTTCAGATCAGGTCAATGGCAACTGGTGAAGACGGAGTGGTTTATGTGGGCGGGAAGGGTGATTTTGGCATGCTGGAGGCAGATACCCGGGGGCAACTTGGCTTCCGTTCATTTTGCGATTCTGCCCTGAGAATAGAAAATTCCCTTTTCACGGTCCAGAAGAGCTTTTTTTTGGAAGGTGAGCTATGCTTCTGCACAGATAAGGGCGTTTTTTTGGTCGATCCTAATACCAAAGAAAGCAAAGTTATCCCCAGCACCCATGGTACATATAATGCCTTTGTGGTGAAAAACAGACTTTATATCGCAAACCGGATCAGTGGACTTTTGATCAGGAAGAATGATCATTTTGAAAGCCTCCCGGGGGCAGATTTTTTCATGGAAGAGGAGATTAGCGGCCTTGCCGCACTGGATTCCGGCCTCTTGCTGGTGGCCACCAGGGAAAATGGAATTTTTGTTCTGGACCCCAAAAGCGGGGAAGTCAACAGCTCTTTTTTTGAAAAAAAACAGAATGAGGCCTTCAGGTTAAATCAGGTCACTGGCTTGAAAGCTACAGGTAATAAGCTACTTGTCTCTACTCAGAATTCGGGCTTACATATTCTCGACCTTCATGGCAGGACCCGGGAGATCATCTCTGAAGCTGAAGGTTTACCTGATAATTCCATCTCCTCGATATATACCAGGGATGAAGATAAAAATTCAGGCCCTCTATGGATTGTCCATAATAAGGGGATCAGCAAACTTGAAACTGACAATCCCATCCGAAAATTCAACGGTGAACCCGGCTTTGAAGCAACGATCACAGATATGGTTTACTTTGGTAGTCTGCGCTTTATTTCCACCCTTGACGGACTTTATTATCAATACCAAAGCTCGTCCGAAAACAGTTTTCGAAAGGTCGAGAAACTATCAGGAGCAGTTTATGACCTGCTTTTGTTCCAGCCAGTCAGGGGCAGATCCATGCTCCTTGCAGCAACAGAGTCCGGAATCTTTGTGGTCAACAGAAATATCTGGGTGTCTCCCCTCGTTCCCACTCAGGATCTGACTAGCGATGATAGCCTGACTACAGAACTTCTTACGGGAAAATTCCTCCTGGCTGACCCACAAAGACAGGGAGTGATCTATACCGGATTAAATAATGTTGTGGGACTGGAGTACAGAAGGGGAAGGTGGAATGTTATCTTCAGATCCAACAGCTTCGATCAGGAGATAAAGCATATGCTAAGGGACCACTATGGTTATTTGTGGGTATCAACTCACCAGAATCTAAGCCGGATTGATATGGAACTCTCACCAGACTTTATCAGCACGGACTATGGCAGTGAAAGTGGCCTTCCCGCTGATGAGGGAAGGTCCATCTTCCTCAAGCCCAATAGTAAAGGTCTGTGGGTCGGAACCCGCAATGGCTTTTACCTCTTTGACTATTTCAAGGAGATCTTTGTCCCTGATTCAGCCTTTAACAGCCTACTCCCCCCCGGATCGGGCAAGATAGGTACCTTTTGCCAGGACCGGGATGGCGATTACTGGATATCCTTCCAGAAGGAAAAACACGGATGGTCAGAAATGGCATTCCGAAACCGGAATGAGCAGGCGCAGCTTGTTTTTGACCGGCCCTTCCTGCGACTTCCGTCTTCAGAGGCAGCAAGTGGATTTTACAGTGATCCGGATTCGGGTGTGTGGATTTCAAAATCAAAGGAACTCTATTATTTTGATAAGACCGATCAGGCAGACGATTCCCTGTCTTTTCATTGCCTGATCAGGAAAGTGCTCATCAATGGCGACTCGGGACTTTACTTCGGAGCCCAGATGGAGCAGAAAAGACCACGAATCGATTTCAAGTATAATACCCTGGTCTTTTATTGGGCTGCCACCTCCTTTGATGGGGAAAAAGGACCGGAGTACAGTTACTTTCTGAAAGGACTGAGCTCATCCTGGTCCGATTGGGAAAACCTCAGCCATATGGAATTCCCCAATCTGAAATACGGGAGATATACCCTGGAGGTGAGGGCGAAAAACATATATGGACTGGAAGGGGATACGGCGAGTTTCTCCTTTGTGATCAATAGACCCTGGTATGCCTCCTACCCCGCCATATTTGCCTGCATTTTGCTTGGGGTTTTGCTGCTTTATCTGCTGTATAAGCACTTTCGAAAATGATATTTTTTTATATTGCCCATAATAAAGAGCCGTGGAAGAAAAAGAATTAAGCAGGAAAAAATTACTGGAACAGAGAAGAGAGCTGATGGCCAGTCTGAAATACGCAAGTTTCATTCAAAGAGCCATTTTGCCTGATCAGCGCTATCTTCAGAATACCCTTTCTGATTACTTTTTATTATTCAGGCCCAGGGAACTTGTCAGTGGCGACTTCTACTATTGCACCAGAAAGGATGAGCTGATTATTGTTGCTGCCGGCGATTGTACCGGCCACGGTGTACCCGGAGCCCTGATGAGTATTATGGGGGTCTCATTCCTGAATGAAATTTTAAGTGCCAGGGGAAGCTACAAACCGGCCACCATACTCAACCTTCTCAGAGAGAGGGTCATGAACGCCCTTCACCAGCGGGGTGAAGAGATGGAAAACAAGGATGCCATGGATATGGCCCTGGTGGTGTACAACAAAAGAACGCATGAATTGCAATATGCCGGAGCCAACAATCCACTTTATCATATTCGCAAAAAGGTACTTACGGAAATCAAGGCCGATAAAATGCCTGTGGGGATCAATGCCATCGAGGAGGAGTCCTTTACCAACCATTCCCTGCAACTAAAACAGGGCGATATCGTATACCTATTCTCAGATGGATATGCAGATCAGTTTGGGGGCCCACGGGATAAAAAATTTAAATATGGTCCCATGAAGGAATTGCTTATGAGCATTTCTGACGAGAAAATGGAGGATCAGAAGAGAGATTTTGGAGCAAACCATTATGTCCTGGAAGGGAGACAGAGCCCAGATCGATGATATCCTGTTTTTTGGAATTAAATTTGTCTAATTACAGAAGCATGCAATTAATAGGTTTTCGGATACAGAACTTCAGATCCATTGTGGATACCGGATGGCAACAGCTGGCCCACGATAATATCACCAGCCTGATTGGTCAGAATGAATCAGGAAAAACCTCTATCCTGGAAGGGCTGAAAGCTTTTTATGATGGACAGCTTATTGAGGACATGCTGCGAAGTGACCTCTCCCTCCCCATGGTATGCTGCCAGTTCAAATTCTCCAAAAAGGATCTGGAGAAACATATTGAGCTGAAAAAACTTGATCCAAGGTCAGGAAGGCCCTGGGAAGCCTGGAATATATTTCCATTAGCCGGGTTTGGGAAGATGATATGGATTCCTACCTGGAAATGGGAGCCGAGCTTCAGGACATTTACCAGGAAAGTCTGGAAAAGATAAAGGAACGTGAAAACCTGATCTTCGAGAAGCTTGAAGAAATGAACAGCATGTGGCTGATGTCTCCGGCGCCCTTGACAAGGCTCAGGATGATTATGAATTAACCCTGGAGAAGGTTGACTCGGTGAAACAGAGGATCAACGAAATAAAACGAGGTGGCAGGAAATTCTCCTCACGGGAAAAACGTGAGGAGATGAGGAAGGAGATTGGCCTTGAGGAGGAGATGCTTACCAAACTGAATGAAGTCCTGACACTTAAAAAGAAGACCCTTGAGGAAAAGAAGGCGGTTCTGGATGCCTTCAGCTTAAAAATTAAGGCCCGGGACAAGCTTGGAGGAGCTGAACAGGCAAATAGAGGAAAGTAGTGCTGAACTTTCTGCTACCCAGGAATCGCTGAGGGAGATCCTGCAGATGACAGGAATGTACCCCAATGAAAAGGAGCAGCGGGCCGCTGAAATCAGGGAGGAAATTTGCCGGGCTGACATTGAAAAACAGAAGACCGAAACCCGGGAACTGAAGCACTCCTATGATACCCACCTTCTGAGCCTTGAATTTGTTTTTGAAGGCATGACCTTTGAAAGCGCTTTAAAATCGGCCTGGAAAGAGATCGAACATCGCAATAAATACATGGACTCCAGGGAGCTGGCCCAGAAATTTATTCACATTACTACCTGAATTTGAACTGTTTGAAGATTTCTCTTCCCTCCTTCCAAACCGTATCGATCTGGAGGATATTATCCGCGCAAACAAGCGGGCGGAGGGCTATAAGGCTGCCATAAATTTCCTGACCATCACCGGCCTGGAATATTCCTTTTTCCAGCAACCCTCCAGTCGCATACTGAAACAGAAAATCGAAAATCTGAACGGAGAACTTACCTTGAATTTTCAGGATTTCTGGAGGCAAAATGTGGGTAAGAATAATAAGATAAAGATCAATTTTGAGCTTTCACATTACGACCACACCAATCCTGAAAAGAGTGGCAAACCCTTCATCGAATTCTGGATCAAGGATGAGAAGGAACGTTTATATCCTAAACAAAGAAGCACGGGGGGTAAGATGGTTCCTGTCATTTTTCCTCGAACTCAAGGCAACAGCCATGGACAAGAGCAAGCGGAACAAGGTCCTGCTCATCGATGAACCAGGGGTGAGTCTGCATGCCCGGGCCCAGGAAGATGTGCTCAAGGTCTTCGATGATATACGTCAGCAGATGCAAATCATCTACACAACCCACTCTCCCCACCTGATCGATGTGGACAAACTTTATCGCATCCTGGCTGTTCAAAGGGCCATTGAGGATGACATGAGAAGCGAAAGCCTGGTCTTCAGTGCACGTACCCTGAAAGCTGCCACAGCCGATACCCTCTCCCCCATTTATTCCACTATGGGTGCAAGGCTCAGTCAGCAGGAAATCGTAAAGTCCTTTAACAACGTGATCGTCAAGGACCTGGCTAGCTACTATTTTTTAAAAGCCATTATCACCCTGACCGGATTTGAAAAGGAATGCTATTTCCTTCCCGCCTCGGGTGCTGAAAGCATCCCCATGATGGTGAACATTCTCATTGGCTGGGGGCTTGATTATATCGTCCTGAACTTCGGAAACAGCCAGGAGAATGAGGTACATATGCGCCTTGTGAAGGATCTCTTTGACAACAAGATTGACCTGGCCACAGAGAAAATGCTTTTTATGGAGGATTTCCCGGATCCGGAGGATCTGTTCTCCACCATTGATTTCAAGAAGCATGTGGTGCAGGTAAGGGAAGGTATTACGGTTAAAAACTCCGACTATCTGAGGGATAATAATTTTTCCAGGGCACTACTTTCCTCAAGATTTCTGCAGGAGGTAATGGCCGGATCGATTAAGGCCGATAAACTGGATGAAGAGACCAGGGAGAACATGGATAATTTCGCTAAACAACTGGCATCCAAATTACGATGAGACTACAAAAATTCTTTTTTGCCCTTCTGTGCGCCTGCAGCACTCTGATAGCAGCACAGGATACACTACTCCTTTTCCATCCCACAACTTATAACCTTGAACTTATTGAGAGCCTCAGTCAAGAGGGTGTATTCAATCTGGAAGCTTATCACGTTTTGGGAGTATATCATTCCGGGGAAGCCTACAACTATGA
This sequence comes from uncultured Bacteroidota bacterium, assembly GCA_963713725.1. GTDB lineage: Bacteria > Bacteroidota > Bacteroidia > Bacteroidales. The sequence goes on along the minus strand of CAVQMZ010000020.1, from coordinate 294,866 downwards.
ACAAGCCCTATTAAAAGTGGCTGAAAATCCCGATGGCAGAATCTCCCTGGTGGAAATTTCGGGTGAACTGAATGCCGGGGAACTATATGAATCCAATGCATGCACGGATGTTTTTGAGGAGCTGTTTAAAAAATCCAGGGGAGCACTTTTTATGGGAGGGCCTGACATTCCCCCTCATATTTATAATGAAGCTACCCACCTGCTTACTCAGATTACCGATCCCTTCAGACATTACATGGAGACTTCCTTCATTTTTCACCTCCTGGGTGGTAAGCAGGATGAAAACTGGATAGCCTGGATGGATAGCAGGCCCGACTATCTTATCAGCGGGATCTGCCTGGGCATGCAAAGCATGAACGTTGCAACCGGAGGTACCTTGATTCAGGACATCCCCACAGAAGTCTACGGGATATGGACGGCTGAGGAGGTGCTGAAAATGCCCCCGGACCAGAGACACAGGAACTATAATGATATGGTGGAAAGCGATTGCGGGGATTACACTTCCTACCATTTTCACAGGATTAAACTCACAAAATCTTCCTTTCTTCAAAAAGGCCTGAAATTCAAAAGCAATAATCCACCCCTGGTCTTAAGCAGTCATCACCAGGCCATTGAAGATCCTGGAAAAGGATGGAAAACGGCAGCTACATCCATGGATGGAAAAATCATAGAGGCCATTGAGCACGAACTTTACCCCCATGTTTTCGGCGTCCAGTTTCACCCGGAAAAACCGGGTCTGTTTGATCCAGGTATCGTTCACCCTCAGTCCTGTGATCAACAAATCTCCTTCCACGAAATAATCAAGGATAGCGATTCCTTCACTTTTCACAGGCTTTACTGGGACTATCTCGGAAAGATTCTTCAGGAAACCAGGAAATAAACCTTATTCAATCTCAATGAAGCTGATGTTCAGGTCGAGTATGGAGGCATAATACTCTCCTCGTTCAAGAATATCGTCATCTCCCTCTTCATAAACCCAGTTGATTTTCAGGTTATAGCCATCATTTTCAACCTCTTTCAATTTTTTCAGGAGCCGAAGCATATACTTTGAAGTACCACTGTTCAGGTATTCCATTTCAACATCAACGACGGTATGTGATGGGGGTGCAGATGAATAAGCGATAATCCAATCAAGGATGTCCTCATAAAAAAGTGACACATCCTCGGGTATGGATCGACCTTTAAATTTTATCTTGCCGCTAGGGTCCAGCAATACGTATGGCGTCTTCTGAGTCGGCTTAAACTCTAGTTTGTCCATCCTGGGTTAAATTTCCACTCCAATATAATAATTTTTTAAGTATATCAGAAATACATTCTGGCCAGGGGAGCAATCTCATCCGAGGCAAACTCGCCCGAAAGATATTTGTAATATCCGGTGATTCCGATCATCGCAGCATTATCGGTGGTAAAACGAAATTCGGGAAGGTGAAGTTTCCATCTCTGTTTCTCCGCCTCTGCAAGGACTGCATTGCGTAATCCGGAGTTTGCAGAAACCCCGCCGGCCAGGGCAATCTCACTTACACCTGTTTTCCTGGCTGCCCTTTTTAATTTATTCATCAGGATATCGACAATGGTATATTGCAGTGATGCTGCCAGATCATTGCGATTTTGTTCAATAAATCCGGGATTCTCTTTCAACTGATCTCTGAGAAAATATAAAAAGGAAGTTTTTAAGCCACTGAAGGAATAATCAAATCCCTCCAGGGAAGGTTTGGAGAATATAAAGCGGTGTGGATCACCCGTAGCCGCTAGCCGATCCACATGCGGGCCGCCCGGATAAGGAAGATCCAGCAATTTTGCGCATTTATCAAATGCCTCTCCGGCAGCATCATCGATGGTCCGGCCAATAATCTCCATCTTGAGATGGTCCTTTACCAGAACAAGCTGGGAGTGTCCACCCGACACCAGCAGGCATAAAAAAGGAAAAGCAGGGGCATGATCTTCTCCACTCTCATTCAGAATGAAATGGACCAGAATATGTCCCTGAAGGTGATTCACTTCTATCATTGGTATTCCCAGGGCTGCCGTAAAACCCTTGGCGAATGAAGCTCCCACAAGGAGAGAACCCAATAAACCGGGTCCGCGTGTGAAGGCCACCGCATCAATATCCGATGCTTTCAGACCGGCCTGTTTCAGGGCAGTATCCACCACCGGCACAATATTCTGCTGATGTGCCCGCGACGCTAATTCGGGCACAACTCCCCCATACTTTATATGCACATCCTGTCCGGCAATTACATTGGACAGTAATACCCTGTTTCTCAATACAGCTGCAGATGTATCATCACATGAAGATTCAATGCCCAGAATGACCGTGTCCATGACAACTTTTTTTACTTTTGTAAGCATCGGATAATTGGAGGGGGCAAAGATATCAAAAAGATAGCTAAAATAGGATTGATTATTGTGCTGATAATTTTAGCAGTTCCGGCGCTGTCCCTGCTATTTTTGCAAAACAGGCAGGTACAAACCAAGGTCAGTAAATATCTTACCGAACAACTGGCAGAAGAGTTGCAGGTGCCCATATCCCTTTCATCGGTTAGCTACTCCTTCTTTCGCAGGGTTCAGATTAAAGATCTTTACATTGAAGATCTCCATGGAGACACCCTGGTTTATATAGGTCTCACCAAGCTTAGAATCAAACAGTTCAGGCCCGAACCCAAGGGACTTACGATTAAGAAAATAACCGCTGAAGACCTCTTTATGAACCTGGTAATTGACAGCGCTAATGTGGTAAATATCAAATATTTCACCGACCGGATTAAAAACCCGCACCGGCCTCCCGAACTAAAACCCAGGATTCACATTGCCTCAATTGACCTGATTGATTCACGTTTCTCACTGTCGAAGATGGATGCTAAAACGCCCAGAACGCCCATCTCATTCAACAACTTCCACCTGGGGGATCTTCAGATATCGGTTACTGATCTTGAAGTAGCCCGGGATACGGTAAGGATGCACGTGCAATCCCTCCATGGCATCGAAAGTTGCGGTTTTGTTTTTGAGAAAATCGTCACGGATATGTCAATCAGCCGGGATCATATGCATTTTTATGACATTGCCGCCCTGGCCGGTGAATCTGATCTCAGGGTACCTGTCCTTGCATTCAATTTCGAAGCATTCAGCGGATTTAAGTATTTCTCAAGAATGGTTGATCTCAAATTCAGCACCGAACAATCCCGCCTTCGCCTTGAGGATCTTGCCTACTTCGCTCCGCTGATACCTGCTGAGCTTGTGGATGAGCTAGTGATTGACGGGCATGTAAGCGGAAAACTAAATAACATGAAAGGTGAGGATCTGAACATAGCCTTCGATGATCGCAGCCAGCTGGCCTGTGATTTTATGATGATCGGACTTCCCGACTTTGAGAACACCTTCATCGATTTCGATTTTAAAAGACTGAATACCAATGTAAGGGCAATTCAGAGCATCATGGGATTATCATCAGATTCAAGTGTCTCCATATATCCATGGGGTAATCTGGGTAACCTTGCATTTGCCGGAGGTTTCACGGGTTATCCGGATGATTTTGTGGCATCGGGACTGCTGGCAACCGACCTGGGCCGGATGGAGGTGGACCTTTCCTTTAAGCCCAACAGTATCATGGAGTTGATTTCCTGGGTCGCCTCAGGACCAAGGAATTTCCAGCTTGGAAAATTCTTCTCTCAGGAGGAAAAACTGGACCAGCTGGATATGGATGTTTTTACCAAGGGTTCCCTTGACAAGGGACAGATTTTGGCCAGCCTTGAAGGAACCATCGATACCCTGGATATCTTTAATTATGCCTACAGCAATATTACCCTGGACGGAGCCTTTACCAATTCATACCTTCGAGGGGGGCTTCAGCATTGTGCGACCCGAATATTCAAATGGACTTTCAGGGCAGAACCGATTTTTCAGGTGATGTACCGGTCCATCGTTTCACTGCTGATGTTGCCCGTGCCCGCCCCTTCTTTCTGAATCTCCCCCAGAATGACCCCAACTATTTTATCTCCTTCCTGGTTAAAACTGACCTGTCGGGGGGATCCCTGGATGATTTGAATGGAGAAATTGTACTGGTTAACAGCCTGTTTGAAAAAACCGATGCCCAGGTACAGGTTTACGACCTGACCCTGACTACAAGGAATACTCCGGCTGCCTCCCTGATCCGGCTGCGGTCCCAAATGCTGGATGCCGATCTGACGGGACAATATAAGTTGAGTTCCCTGCCGGCATCCTTTCGAAACCTGGCTGATCACTTTCTGAACATTGATCCTGGCTCAGCCCCATGGACCGACAGCTCAAATTATTTTGTTTTTAATGCAGATGTGAGGAGCCTGAACCCTGTCCTGAACTTCTTCTACCCTTCTCTTCAAATTGGAAATTACAGTCATGTCTCGGGAAGCTATGACCCCCTGAACACAGATGTGCAGATGAGCGGATCCTTCCCCAGCCTGAGCTTTGGGCAGAATACCTGGCACAATGTAAGCAGCAACTTGAAAAAAGAAAATGACAGACTTTTTACAAGTATAGAATCGGACAGTACCATCCTCAATGGCGGTTTTACCCTGTATAACCAGGATTTCGAGCTGACAGCCGGGAATGACCTGACCACCCTGGGAGTAAGCTGGGCAAGTAATGAGGGGCCTGAATACAGTGGTCAGATTAGCATGTCAGGTACTTTCCTTACAGATTCGGCTTCTTTGCAGGGATTTATGGTGGATCTGAATCCGGGTCAGTTTGTGATGAACGATACCCCCTGGATGATTTTGCCGGCTAATGTGCTCATAAAAAAGGACTACCTGGACATCAGGGATTTTGAAATCAACAGCCTGGGAAAAAAGATAAGGGCCCATGGAATAATTGCCCCTGATGATGAACAGGATTTCAGGCTGGAACTTGAAAACCTGAGGCTTGGGCAGTTGGCCAGACTTACCGGTATGAATTTTGACCTTGCAGGTGAGGCTACCGGGAACCTGCATTACAAAAGGGTCGATTCCATTCCCATCATTATCTCAAATCTTGAAATTGATTCCCTCCTTTTTAACCAACAGTTGCTTGGATCTACCAGCCTGGATGCTAACTGGGATGATGGCAGTCATAAGCTTAAGATTTCAATGATCGCTGAAAGAAGTAATCTCAGGTTGATTGATGTATCAGGGGATTTTACACCCAAAAACAAAGCTGTGGACTTTAATATCAGGCTCAGTGACTTTGATCTTTTATCCCTCAATCCTTATTTGGGGGATATTGCCACTGATATGTCGGGCAAAGCCACAGTAAACCTTACACTGGATGGGACCCTTAAAACCCCCCAGCTAAATGGCTCCATAGATTTCTCAGAGGGCTCAGCCATAATCAGCTATCTGAATACACGCTATATTACCAATGATCAAGTTCGAATCTATCGTAACAATTTCTATTTTGAAGACTTTGCGGCCCAGGACAGCTATGCTAACCCTGCCATCATAAATGGATCGGTTTCCAATTCAAACCTGAGAGATTTCTACATCAGTCTGAATATTGATGCAAACAACATTGAATGCATGAATACTTCTTCCACAGACAATGAAGTTTTTTATGGGCATTTCTTTGGCACAGGCAATGTGGGGATAAATGGTCCTCCCCAGAACATCAGTCTAAACATTAATGCTACTACAGAGGCGAACACTGCGCTCTTCCTCCCCCTTTACAATGCCAGTGAAGTGGTTTCCAGCGACTTCCTGACTTTTGTTTCTGCAAAAGAGGAGGAGGACGAACCCGATATTCCCGAATTGGCAATGGTCAGTGGAATTGAGATGGAACTGGAAATTGACGTTACCAATGATGCCAAGGTTCAGTTGATTTTCGATCCCAAGGTGGGCGATATCATTCAGACAAGTGGTATCGGGAATGTCAGGCTTATGCTGGACAGGGATGGTGGCTTCAAAATGTTCGGGGACGTGGTTCTGAGCCAGGGAGAATACCTCTTTACCCTGCAGAATGTCATCAACAAAAGATTTAAAATTGAACCGGGTGGAAAAATCTCTTTTAACGGTTCCCCCATGAATGCCACGGTTGATCTTGAGGCGATTTACACCACCCGTGCAGCACCCTATAATCTCTACCCCGATAACGATGATAAGAAGGAAGCTTTGAAGAAACGGATTCCCATTGAATGTCAGCTGGACCTGCAGGGAGGACTGCAAGCTCCTGATATCGGCATGGGCATCAACATGCCCACTGCAGATGCAGAAACCAGGAATCTGCTTGAAAACAGTACCAGTACCGACGAGGAACTTATGAAACAATTCCTGTCCCTCCTCGTCATCAATAACTTTTATAGTGTCAATGGTTTCCGTGCCCAGGACCTGGGAAGTCCCACCGCCATTGCGGGGGTTACCGCCAGTGAGTTGCTTTCCAACCAGCTGAGCAATTGGCTCTCACAAATCAGTGATGATTTTGATATAGGTATCAATTACAGACCCGGCGATCAGGTCACACGGGATGAGGTCGAGGTGGCCCTCTCAACCCAGTTACTGAATGATCGAATTATCATCAGCGGAAATGTGGACGTGGGAGGACAGGAAACCAATCCATCTATGGGCGATGCCAGTAATCCTTACATCATGGGCGATTTTGATGTGGAATTCAGGCTTACCGATAATGTGAGTGTTTTCGCCTTTAACAGGGCCCGGGATGAATTGTTGTTTGATACTGATCCCTATAAACAGGGTATTGGGGTTTCATACAGGGAGGAATTCAACAGCCTTAAGCAGCTTTTCTCCAGATATAAGGAGGGAATAACTAACCGGAAAAAGAAGAGGAAAAAAAAGAATAATCCAGAATTGGATGAGTAAATGTTTCCTATCTTTGGCCACTTAATAAACCCTTAAAAGTAAGATTATGTTTATAGTAATGGTTGTTGTTTTTGTTCTTGGCTATCTGATGATTGCCCTGGAGCATCCCCTTCACATTGACAAGGCAGTTCCCGCCCTGGCCATAGGAACCCTCCTCTGGGTACTTTACATTTTTGGAGCTTCCGAAATTTTCTCCGCCGGTTTGAGTGAGGCCTGGAATTCTTTTATACGCGACGGGCATGGTGCCGAAGGAGAGCATGGTGTTGCAGCCATGCGGCACTTCATTGTTGATAAGGAGATCATTCACCACCTGGGCGAGATTTCGGAAATTCTTTTCTTCCTGCTGGGTGCCATGACCATCGTTGAGGTTATTGACAAGCACGATGGCTTTAAAATTATTACCGACAAGATTAAAACCCTCAAGAAGGTGAAACTCCTCTGGATTCTTTCCGTCCTCACTTTTTTCATGTCGGCTGCCCTTGATAACCTGACTACCACCATTGTAATGGTTGCCCTGCTCAGAAAGCTTATTGATGATAAGGAAACCAGGTGGTTCTTTGCCTCCATGGTGGTTCTTGCCGCAAATGCAGGTGGAGCCTGGTCACCCATTGGTGACGTGACCACCATTATGCTCTGGATCGGCGGACAGGTAACAACCGGGGCCATTATCACCCGGGTAATCCTTCCCAGTCTTTTCACCATGATCGTTCCCCTGGCAGTTCTCAGCTTCACCATGAAGGGAAGTGTAACCAGACCGCAGATTGACCTGGATGAAAAAATCTACACCACAGCTTTTGAACGAAAATTATTCCTGATCATGGGTGTATCAGGGCTTTTGTTTGTTCCTGTATTCAAAACAATAACCCATCTCCCTCCCTACATGGGCATGCTTCTTTCACTTGCCATAATCTGGATGGTATCAGAATTGATGCATAAGGATAAGCCAGAAGAGTACAGGAAACGGCTTAGGGTAAACAACATTCTTGCCCATGTGGATACCCCCACAATTTTATTCTTCCTGGGAATCCTTTCGGCTGTTGCTGCCCTGCAAAGTGCAGGTCAATTAACCATCATGGCCGGTTGGCTGGATGAAAAACTGGGCAATATTTTCCTGATAGACATGGCCATCGGGGTGCTTTCTGCCGTTGTGGATAATGTACCCCTGGTTGCAGGAGCCATGGGCATGTATCCCATTGAAGATGCTGCCCATATCGCTTCATTGACCGATCCCGCAGCTATTGCCTATGCCGGTAACTTTGTTCAGGACGGGCTCTTCTGGGAGTTCCTTGCCTATTGCGCCGGAACAGGTGGAAGTATCCTTATTATCGGGTCAGCAGCCGGAGTTGCTGCCATGGGTATGGAAAAGATCGATTTTATCTGGTACCTGAGAAAGATTTCTCTGCTGGCTCTTCTGGGTTATGTGGCAGGAGCTGCAGTCTATTATTTGCAAACGCTCATCCTTCATCATTGATGATTCTGGCATTGAGCTGTTGATAAAAGAGCTAATTCTTTAATATCGGGATATACTAGCCAAAAGTATATCCCGTTATTTTATCATATATTCGGCTAAAATATTTACCAATGAAGAACTTGATTTTTTTACAAGTTAGCAACCTGGATACAAGTAGCGTGCAAGGCACATCCACTGAGTCATTTATCGATATCGCCCTGAAGGGAGGATGGGTTATGCTACCCATTGTGATTCTGAGTTTTATAGCGGTCTATATCTTTTTTGAGCGCTGGTTTGCCATAAAAAAAGCTGCCAGGGTGGATCAGACCTTTATGAACAGGATCAAGGATTACATAATGGATGGGAAAGTTGATTCGGCCCGCGCTCTATGCCAGTCCACCGAAAACCCGGTTGCCCGGATGATTGAAAAAGGTATCAGCCGGATCGGCAGGCCTTTAAATGATGTGAATGCAGCCATCGAAAATGTGGGAAAGCTGGAAATCTATAAACTGGAAAAGGGACTCCCCACCCTGGCAACGGTTGCCGGTGGAGCCCCGATGATTGGTTTCCTTGGAACCGTGATTGGGATGGTTCAGGCCTTTCACCAGATGTCAACCGCCGGAAACAACATTGACGTAAGTCAACTCTCAGGAGGTATCTATACTGCGCTGATCACCACCGTAGCCGGTCTGATCGTGGGTATTATCGCCTACTTTGCCTACAATTCACTGGTGGCAAGGGTGGATAAGGTTATCAATAATATGGAAGCCGGAGCTTCAGAATTTATTGACCTGCTCAACGAACCTGCAAAATAAAAAGCGTGGCACTGAAGTCAAAAAACAGGGTACTGGATAATTTTGCCATGTCGGGAATGACCGACATAGTATTTCTATTGCTCATTTTCTTCATGCTTACCTCCACCCTGATTGCGCCCAACGCTCTGAAGATGTTGCTTCCCAGCCGGGGGCAGGTTACCATCCAGAGCGAATCTCAGATTCCAACCATTACCATATACAACGGAAGCCGAATCACAATTGACGGTCAGACCATCAGCCTGAATGAGCTTGGCCCGATCCTTGAAAACAAATTAGCAGGAATCCAGGACCCAACCATCAAGGTGGTAACGGCTCCTTCGGTTTCGGTGGGTGATGCCGTTCAGATTATGAATGTGGCAGCAGAAAGAGACTATACAGTGGTTCTAAAGCAGTTATAATGGTCCTGGAAGGAAGAAATAAGACCAATAAAAACTTTGCCATGTCGGGCATGACCGACATAGTATTCCTCTTGCTGATTTTTTTCATGCTCACCTCCACACTCATTGTGCCGGCTGCTCAGGATCTGGAATTACCTGAAAGCAATAACCAGACCCAGGCAAATCCGGCCCTGGTGGTATCCATTGCTCCCGACCGCTCCATCTGGGTGGATGACCAGTCCTATTCGCTCAATGAAGTGGAAGGTGTTTTAAGAAAAAAACTGGAGGCTTACGGAGAAGCTCCTACCGTGAGACTGAATGCTGACAAGAACCTTAACATGGAGGAAGTATTTGCCTTCCTGGACATTGCCAAGCGCAATTCCTACAAGGTAATCCTGGGTACAAAACCCTCCAACTGATACTAGCTCATAAACATGAAGCTCAAAAGAAGAGGCCTCATAGGAACCATTGTCTATCACACACTGCTGATTTTACTGCTGGTGTTTGCCGGACTTACCTTTCCTGATCCTCCGCCTGAGGAGTCCGGGATTCTTGTGAATTTCGGTACCGATGACAGCGGTTTTGGAGCTTTCGAACCCAAAGGTGATGATGAGCAGGCCGGGGATCCGGAAGAACCTGTCGTAGAAGAAGCAGAAGAAGTGATCGAAGAAGCTGTTGAAACCCCTCCGGAACCCGTTTATACCCCGCCCGAACCCACACCAGTGGATCAGACCCAGGATGTGGAGGAGGTAAAGGTAAAAGAGAAACCCAAACCCGACCCGGAAGAAATAAGAGCGCCAGCAGGAGGAAAGGGAGCGCATACAGCGCGAAAGAGAGGAGCAGGATCGCATAGAAAAGGAAAGAATCGAGCAGGAACGAATCGAGCGGGAGAAGCGCGAGGAGGAAGAGCGGATTGAGAGGGAAAGACAGGCAACAATTGAGCGGCTCAATAAGGCAGGGCAAAGTGCCTTTGGCAATAAGGGTGTGGGTGAAACGGACGGAGGCCAGGGCATCTCAGAAGGAGATGGAAACCAGGGTGATCCCAACGGAACTCCGGATGCAGATAATTACGGCACAGGTGGTGGACTTGGAAATGGACCCACATTTGGCGGCCTGGGTTCACGCAATGCAGTGGGCAGCCTTCCCCTCCCCAATATGTCGGGATGTGAGATTACCCAAAAAACAGTAGTGACAGTGGAAATAGAAGTGGATCAGGACGGCAAGGTGGTCAGCGCCAGTATTCTGCGGGCTACTTTTACTGATAAATGCATTGACGATATGGTGGTGCAGGCAGCCAAACAGAGTCGCTTCTCAGTGGACCGCAATGCCAACATCCGGCAAACAGGCTGGATCAAATATACTATAGTACCTTAAAGGCATCCAGTACCAGCTTTGTGGCAGCCACCACAATGGCCACCAGCACAAAATAGCGAATCAGCTTTGCTCCCCATTTTACGGCAATTTTTGTACCCAGCCAGGCGCCGGTCATATTTCCCACTGCCAGCAAAAGACCCATCCAGAGGTTCACATCACCATGGAGAAAAAAAATCACCAGGGCAATGGGCGTATAAAGCAGAATTACAAAAAGCTTCAGGGCATTGGACTTCACCAGCTCATATCCGCTGGCCAGGACCAGGCTGGTGAGCAGGAAAAAGCCCACACCTGCCTGAATAAATCCCCCATAGATACCCACAAAAAAGTAAATTATGTACCTGCAGCCAGTATGGTAATGGGTGGATGTTCCTCATGGCTGTTAATCCAGCGATTGGGCTTGAGCAGGATCAGGAAAAAAACCACCACCATCACTCCGGCAATGGCCAGCTTCATTACCTCATCATTGAGATTTACGGCAATAAATGCCCCGGCTATGGCTCCAAGGGCGGCAGGTATTCCCACCTTGAAACCCGAGGGAAAGTCCATGACCTTTTCCTTATGGAAACTGGAAACACCCACCACATTCTGAAGGAAAATGGCAATTCGATTGGTACCATTGGCCATATTGGGAGGCATTCCCAGGGCCATAAGTACGGGCAGAGTAAGCATGGAGCCTCCGGCAGCCATGGTATTAACGATGCCGGCCACGATGCCAACAGCTACCACAAGGATATAGAGGTACCACTCCATGCAGATGTTGCTTAAGCAAACATGGGGTAGTCGGCCATGAGCTCATTCACTTCATGTCGAACCGATTCAATAAGCTGCTTGTTATCGATATCCATAATCACCCTGTCGATGAGTTCAACAATCACGGGAATAATATCCTCCTTCACTCCCCGGGTTGAGATTGCCGGAGTCCCCACCCTGATCCCACTGGTCTGGAAGGGAGAACGTGAATCGAAGGGGACCATGTTCTTATTTACGGTTATGTCAGCCTCCACCAGGACTTTCTCCACCTGCTTACCGGTAATATCAGCGGTTTTAGTCCTCAGGTCGATGAGCATGGAGTGATTATCAGTACCATCTGAAACCACCTTGTATCCATTTTTAATAAAGGCTTCTGCCATAATCCTGGCATTTTTCATTACCTGCTTCTGGTAGGCCTTAAAATCGTCTGTCAGGGCCTCTCCAAAGGATACAGCTTTAGCAGCAATGATATGCTCAAGTGGACCACCCTGAATGCCAGGGAATACTGCAGAGTTAAGCAGGGAAGACATTTTCCTGACCACTCCTTTAGGGGTCTTTTTACCGAAGGGATTCTCAAAATCCTTTCCAAGAAGGATGATTCCTCCCCTCGGACCACGGAGGGTTTTATGGGTGGTTGAGGTAACAATATGCGCGTGTTTGAGTGGATTTTTTAACAAACCAGCGGCTATGAGTCCGGCCGGATGGGCCATGTCCACCATGAAAATGGCTCCGATTTTATCTGCAATGTCTCTCATCCGCGCATAGTCCCATTCCCTGGAGTAGGCCGAAGCCCCACCCACAATCATCTTTGGTTTTTCCTTCAGAGCCAGGCTTTCCATGGCATCATAATCAACCCGACCTGTTTTCTCATCAAGTCCGTATGATATGGCGCGGTACAAGATTCCCGAACTGTTTACAGGCGATCCGTGGGAAAGATGTCCACCATGGGAGAGATCGAGACCCATGAAAGTATCTCCAGGATTCAGTACGGTCAAAAATACAGCCATATTGGCCTGGGCCCCTGAATGCGGCTGTACATTGGCATATTCAGCACCATATAGCTTACAAAGGCGGTCTATGGCCAATTGCTCTACCTCATCAACAATCTCGCAACCACCATAATAACGATGTCCCGGGTAGCCTTCCGCATATTTATTGGTAAGACAGGAGCCCATGGCGTCCATTACCTGCTTGCTAACAAAGTTTTCAGAGGCGATGAGCTCAATGCCCCTTTTCTGGCGCATATGCTCATGATCAATCAAAGTGAAAATATCAATGTCCCGTAACATATTTGTGGTTTTAAGTTTTACTTTTTTTCTAAGGATTCCCAAATTTAGTCTTTTGCTCTGTAATTTCTTAGAACTTGATTCGTCTTTGATAAAAAACTCTTAAATGGCCCTCAACAAACTAAAACAGTCCTTCAGAATCCTGCTGAAAGAGAGAAGAATCACTTTGATTAACATTGCCGGGCTTTCCGTCAGCCTGGCCTGCGCCCTTTTTATGTTGCTCTGGGTACAGCATGAGTTAAGCTACGACCGCTTCCATGATGATTACGAACGACTTTTCAGGGTGGAGCAAGACCAGTATTATTCTGGTGAAGAACCCTACCATGTAAATGTAACACCCTATATATCAGGACCTGTATGGAAAGAAGAAGTGCCGGAGATTGAAGAACAATGCCGGCTGGCATTCATGAGCGGGCATTTGTTTACAAGGGAGGATAACAAATTCTTTGAAGATGGAATCCTCTCGGTAGATTCTTCTTTCTTTCGCATGTTTTCCTATGATTTTAAATTTGGGAATGCCAACGGGGTTCTGAAGGAACCCAACACCATGGTCATAACAGCCGAAATCGCCACAAAATATTTTGGTGATCAGAATCCCTTAGGTCAAAGCATTTTAGTGAACGGGGAACTTCCATTCACCATATCGGCAGTAATTGAAAATCCGCCCGATAACAGCATCCTCCAGTTCAAAATTCTTTTCCCCTGGGCCTACCTGGAGTCAAAGGACCGTTACACCGATTCCTGGGGTCAGAACTCCATCATGACCTGTGTGAAACTCCAGGCAGGGGCTATAGATACTGTGGTGAACCGTAAAATTACCGAGGTCACAAACATATATAAAGACGACAATGCCAATGACTTTTCTGTGGCATCTTTTTCCGGAATACACCTTTACTCCTACTTCGGATTTGGAAAATCACCCGGAGCCATTCTCTATGTTTACATTTTTTCGGCCATCGCCCTTTTTGTTCTGCTTATAGCCTGCATAAATTTCATGAACCTGTCCACTGCCCGGTCCTCCATCCGGGCAAAGGAAATTGGTCTGAGAAAGGTGAACGGGGCCTCCCGGGGGCAATTGGTAAGACAGCATCTCCTGGAATCTTTTTTGCAGACCCTGATCTCCATTATTTTTGCATTCATCCTGGTGCTTGTATCTACTCAATCAGTTTAATACGCTGGCTGGAAAGGATGTCCATACTTCCTCCCTGGTATCCCTGCAGTTTCTGGGAGGTATCCTGGGGGTATTAATCATTACCACGCTGCTTGCAGGCATCTACCCTGCCCTCTATCTATCTGCTCTAAAACCCATTACAGCCATCAGGGAGCAAACGAATCAAAAGAAGGGAAGCGGACTTCTCCGGAAAATACTGGTGGTATTCCAATTCTCCCTGGCAGTACTTCTTATTACCGGGGCACTGGTGGCCTCCAAACAATTGAATTATATGCAGAATGCAGAACTGGGATTTAACAAAAGTAACCTGGTTCACATTCAGCTTCGCGGGACCCTCAACCAGGAATATGAAAAACTGAGAAGCGAATTCATGCTTAGCCCCGATGTACTCTATACCACCGCATCCATGCAGGCCCCCTATCGCATAGGCAGTAATTCAAGCGGGATCCGCTGGGATGGCAAGGACCCGGAAATGGATGTACTGGTCTCCTTCACAGGAGTTCATTACGATTTTATAAAAACAATGGATATTAAGCTCGCCGGCGGAAGGGACTTTTCTGAAGAGTATCCCCTCTGATATCCTGACCGACACGGCCACAAATTTCATCATCAACCAGACCCTGGCAAATATTATTGGTAAGGATGAAATTGTGGGCATGCCACTCACCTTTATGGGGCTGTCCGGACAGGTTGTGGGTGTAATGGAAGATTATCATTTCAAACATCTGGGCAGCGAAATTGAACCCATGGCTATTGCCCCCCTACCCGCATCAAACCTGGGTCACATGGTGGTAAGGCTATCCCCTGCCAATCCTTTGGGCGGACTGGATTTCATGGAGAAAAGGTGGGAGGAGCTGGTACCCCAGTACCCCTTTGAATACACCTTCGTGGATGATGCCATTGAAAACATGTACCGGGCTGAAGCACGTATGGCTTCACTATTTAAGGTCTTCACCCTGGTAGCCATCCTCATAGCCTGTCTTGGCTTATTTGCCCTGGCATCCTTTACCGCTCAACGACGAACAAAAGAGATAGGGATCCGGAAAACCATGGGAGCCCATGAGCCCCAGATCGCAGGTATGATGGTGCGTGATTTCTCACTCTACGTCCTTATTTCTCTGTTAATTGCCCTGCCAGCCATCTGGTTTATTGCCAGTCGCTGGCTCAATGAATTCTCCTATCGGATTGAGCTCAGTGCTGGTATTTTTATTCTGACAGCGCTGGTAACCATCCTGGTGGCCGTCCTGACCGTACTCTTCCACGCCATAAGAATTTCCCGGACTGACCCTGTGAAAGCACTATGGCATGAATAAGCAGCCTTCGGCTGCGGTTAGTTAGCCACTGCGTGGCGTTTAATGAGCCACTGCGTGGCTGTTAATGGGTTAGGGGTTAGGGGTTAATGGGTTAGGGGTTAGGGGTTAGGGGATGAGGAGGCCATGGAGGAGGAAAAAGGCTGCGGCAATAAGGGCTCCTGCAATGGGACCAAGAATGGGAATCCATGCATAGGTCCAGTCGCTGCTCCCCTTTTGTTTCATCGGTAATAAAAAGTGCATAATGCGGGGCCCCAGATCCCGGGCAGGGTTAATTGCATATCCCGTGGTACCTCCCAGGGAAAGCCCAATCGCCGTAACCAGCAAAGCCACCGGAAGGGCACCCAGGGTGCCCAGTCCCATCTTTATCTCTTCACCCCCGTCCAGGGCCAGAGAGGGTTCCGAAATGTATAAAATAACAAAGATCAGAACGAAGGTTCCAATACATTCGCTGATGAAATTGCTTCCTGCCTTCCTTATGGCAGGGCCTGTGGAGAAGCAACCCAGCTGGGATGCGGAATCAGTGGTTCTGTTAAAATGTTGACGGTAAAAAAGCCAGACCGTAAAGGCTCCTGCCATAGCCCCCGTCATTTGAGCCAGAATAAAGGGAAGCACCTTTACCCAGGGGAAAAGCCCGGCAGCAGCAAGCCCAATACTCACAGCTGGATTAATATGAGCTCCTGAGACAGGTCCGGCCACAGCCACAGCCACAAATACACCCAGACCCCAGCCAAGTGATATCACTATCCAACCGCCATTATGCCCCTTTGTATCCTTTAGAACCACATTGGCTACAACTCCATTTCCAAGAAGGATCAGTAAAAAGGTTCCAATAAATTCTGCAACAATCTCATTCATAGTCCCAGGTATTTGTTTCTAATGATCTGACCAGGAACGGGAACGCCCTACAGCCTTCTTCCAGCCACTCATTAATTCAGACTGCTTCTCTTTGCCAATGGAAGAACTGAAACTTCGCTCGGCACTCCACTGGGCCTCAATCTCCTCAAGGCCATCCCAGAAGCCAACTGCAAGTCCGGCCAGGTATGCTGAACCCAGGGCTGTGGTTTCGGTACATTCAGGCCTGATCACCGGAATATCGATCAGGTCGGCCTGGAACTGCATCAGGAGATTATTAACCACTGCACCCCCATCCACTTTTAATTCCTTGATTTTTATACCTGCGTCATCCTCCATGGCCGTCATCACATCCTTTACCTGGAAGGCAATACTCTCCAGAGCGGCTCTGGCAATATGACCGGAACTTACCCCCCGGGTAAGACCTGCGATCATTCCCCTGGCATAGGGATCCCAGTAGGGAGCTCCAAGGCCCGTAAAAGCCGGTACAAAATAAACGCCCCCATTGTCCGCAACACTTTCCGCCAGTTTCTCAATTTCTGATGAAGACTTAATCAGTCCCAGTCCGTCTCTAAGCCATTGAACCACCGCACCGGCAATAAAAATACTGCCCTCAAGCGCATAAATGGTCTTCCCATTTATCTGCCAGGCTATGGTAGTAATCAGGTTGTTTACAGATTTAACCGGCATCTCTCCCGTATTATACAGCATGAAACAACCGGTTCCGTATGTATTTTTCACGGATCCCGGAGAAAGGCACATCTGGCCAAAAGTGGCAGCCTGTTGATCTCCCGCAATGCCTGCAATGGGTACCGGAGAAGGTAGAATATTCTTCCGACACCTCCCCATAAACCTCAGATGAAGAGCGGACTGAAGGCAGAACATCCCGGGGAATTCCAAAGAGTTCAAGCAATTCGGAGTCCCATTCCAGGGTGTTGATATTAAAAAGCATGGTTCTGCTGGCATTGGTCACATCAGTCACGTGTACCCTGCCTTTGGTAAGCCTCCAGATTAACCATGAATCGATGGTTCCAAGGGCCAGGTTTCCCTGATCTGCCTTCTCCCGGGCACCGGGCACGTTCTCAAGGATCCATCGCCATTTGGTGGCAGAGAAGTAGGCGTCAATAACCAGTCCGGTTTTATCCCGAATCATTCCATCCAATCCCCTGGATTTGAGTTGATCACAAAAGGAAGCTGTTCGCCTATCCTGCCAGACTATGGCATTACATATGGGCATTCCAGTATTGCGGTCCCACATTACGGCAGTTTCACGTTGATTGGTAATCCCAATTGCGGCAAGCTCCGAAGCCTGAATACCGGCATTGGACAGGGCTTCTTTCAATACGCTGAGCTGCGATTCCCAAATCTCCATGGGATCATGCTCAACCCAACCTGGTTTAGGGAAAATCTGGGTAAATTCCTTCTGGGCCACCCCGGCCATTTTACCTGCATGGTCAAATATAATGGCCCTTGAACTTGTGGTACCCTGATCGATGGATAAAATATATTTTTTCATGGGGAAGGGTTAATGAGTTAGGGGTTAATAAGTTAGGGGTTAATAAGTTAGGGGTTAATAAGTTAGGGGTTAGGGGTTAATAAGTTAGGGGTTAATGAGTTAGGGGTTAATGAGTTAGGGGTTAGGGGTTAGAGGATTAGGGTCTGAGGGTAGGTAGGTGCTTGCCAGGGAAATAAAGGATGCAGTCTGGTTTTTTTCCCATTCTTTGTCATATCCAAGTTCCCGGGCCAAAATTTCTGCTACCAAAGGAGCAATGCGTATGCTTTCACGCGCATCCAGCTGAATGGCCCTGGTGCGCCTGGAAAGAAAATCCTCTACACTTCGTGCCATTTCTTTATGAACGGCCCATACAACCTGGGCTTTAATAATGGAGAGAGGCTCACTGATCAGCTCTCCCAGAGAAGGATCCTTTTCTACCATGGTAAGGATTTTTTGGCGGTCGGCACCATACCAGTACAAGGGATCCTTAAAATCCACATCTTCCTGGTAGCCATGCAGTCTCAGGCTTTCTGTGGTAGGTTGACGGGAAATCTCAAGATGCCCCCTGGCTGCCCTGTATACCACATCTTCAGCCATCTTCCGGTAGGTGGTCCACTTACCCCCAATGATGGTAAGCAATCCGGATGGAGATTCCATAATCTTATGACCCCGGGAAATCTCCTTGGTCTTCTTCCCATCTTTCACCGGAGCTGCCAGGGGACGAAGACCTGTAAACAGGCTGAGTACGTCGGAACTCCGCGGAGGCGGATCAAAATACCTTTCAGCAGTCTCGAGGATGTATTCGATTTCCTTTTTCTCGGCATGGGGCTCCAGCATTGCTTCATGTTTCTCCACATCGGTGGTACCTACCACAAGTTTATTGTGCCATGGAACTGCAAAAAGAACCCTGCCATCACTGGTTTTAGGAATCATCAAGGCATCTGCACCATTCAGAAATTTCGGGTCAAGCACAAGGTGAATACCCTGGCTCGGTTTTACCACATCCTGGGCCTCTGGATTATCCATCTTTAATACACTGTCAACAAAAACCCCTGTGGCATTGATTACCCTACTGGCCCTGACCTCATATTGCTTTTGAGATTCTTCATCTATGACCCTCACGCCTGAGACAATCCCCTTTTCTTTAATTATTCCGCAAACGCGGGCATAATTTAAAGCAGTACCACCCTTGTCCTCTATGGTCTGAAATAAATTTATGGCCAGCCTTGCATCGTCAAACTGACAATCATAATACCTGACCCCTCCCTTTAAGCCCTTTGATTTTATGGAAGGCAGTGCCTCAAGGCATGCCTTCCTTGACAGGGGAAGCGAGCGACCAATCCCCATTCTTCCGGCCATGAGGTCGTAAAGGGTAAGGCCAATGGTAAAAAAAGGAACACACCACCACTTATAGCAGGGAATCACAAAACCCTGTTTTTTTACCAGGTGGGGGGCGTTCCGTTGCAAGCGACCTCTTTCCCTCAGGGCTTCCATAACCAGGGGAATATTACCCTGGGCAAGGTATCTTACTCCCCCATGAACCAGTTTAGTGCTCCGACTGGAGGTCCCCTTTGCAAAATCGTGCTGTTCCAGCAGGAGGGTTGAGAAACCTCGTGTTACCGACTCCAGGGCAGCTCCCAGTCCGGTTGCTCCCCCTCCTATGATTACCAGGTCCCAGCGAGTGTCCTTATTTGCGATCTTTGCGATTATGGTCTCCCGGCCATTAAGGATGTTCTCCATCTATATATCAAATTTGCCAGGTAAAGCACTTATATAAGTTTTGAGGGTCGTTTTCATTTCCTGCAAAATCACTTCGAAATCAGGGTCATTAGCAAGGTTTAGTTGTTCATCCGGATCCTTCTCAAGGTCATAGAGCTGATCGGCATCAAAATAGCCTGGAAGTTTGCCATAAGTTTCATTTTCAGCCTCTCCCCCTCCGGGAATCACCTCAAGGTGACTGAAAGCCTTCTCCGGGTCCCGGTTTACAATTTTCATGGATCTGAATTCCCTGTTCTTGTTATAGCCCTCAAGTGCAGCCGCCCTCTCCTCAGTAGTCCAATCTAGGGCATATTCAGGATAGCGAACTGCGTAATATTTATATTTTCCCTTGATCACTGCCCTGGCATAACCCAGTTCAAAGTACAATGACTCTCTGGATTTGACGGACTCACCATTAAGTGCATCAATGAAAGGCTGCCCATCCATATCCTGTGGCAATTCGCTGGCACCTGCCATTTCCAGTATGGTGGGCGCAAAATCCACATTGGAGACCTGTGCCTCACAAACAGGCCCACAGGGGAACCCACCCGATTTCCATATTATGCTGGGATTGTAGACTCCCCCCTGGTATAGGGTTCCCTTGGCATACTGTCCATGGTCGTTAAAAAAGAAAATAATGGTATTCTCCAGGATACCATAAACTTCAAGCTTTTGGATTAAAGCACCCAGTGCATCATCCAGCCAGAGTATATTCTCCCTGCCTGTACCGCCCAGACCGGCTGCATCAACTCTTTCCCCCAAAGATTCCCTGGGAGGTAAAACATCGGGCGCCACCTCCAGGATTCCCCTGGCAGTAATCCGGGGATCAGCCTTCCATGATCGTTCAGCTGTGGTGGGGCCATGAGGCACAGTGGTTGCAAAATAAAGGAAAAATGGATGCTCATGGTAAGCATCTATAAATTCAAGTCCGGCCTGGGTCGTCCAGTCCAGGTTTTGAACTGCAAGCTTCCTCAATCCAATGAAATCAGGATTATTGTGATAAACACCTCCGGTGTAGTCGAAACCGTTCCCCAGGATGGCTTCTTCCACCTTCAGATAGTTTTCCTCCACCTTTGCCTTGTTTTCTGCTAACTCAGGATCGGCCTGAAAGTCAGGGAAACGATAAAGTCCCTTAACCTCAATCACATGATTTTTCCCCACCATCCCTGTGGTATAACCCAGATCCTTCAGGTAATCTGGCAGCGTTTTATCAGTCTCGGTAATAAAGCTGTTCCACTGTATGACGGTTTGTCCCTCCTCATGAGCAGTTTTTTTGAGGAATTCTGCATTGACCGCCCTGCTGGCATATCTTCCCGTAAGGCAATTGAACCTGCTTGGTGTACAAACCGGGGAGACCACATACTGATTCAACATCAGTGTTCCCTCCGAGGCCAGACGGTCTAAATTTGGAGTCAGGTTCTTTCCTTTTCCCTCGGGTAAACAATTAAACATGTGGGGATACATGTCATCCGCAATAAAAAAAATAATATTTGGTGGCCGGAGCGCCCCTTCATTCTTACAGGCATTAAAGAAGACAAGGGCAATGAAGGCAAATATAATCGGGAGGTAAGCAAAGGTTTTTTTCGAGAAGAGGGGTGGAAACATTGTGCCTTATTTTTTGATTTAGCCTATATTGCTAATTTACTTTTATATTTTTTGAAAACCATCTCGCAGAGATTCTTTTTAGTAGTTTTACTTCCACAACTCGGTAACAAAGAAGGCATGAAAATAAAAATGAAAGCGAAATCCATCCAGGCCCTTATCCTTGCCATGGCCCTTTTCCTTATTCAACAAACTGAAGTCTTCGGACAGGAGGGCGATCGTCCCATTGAGTTTCCGGATATCCCTGGCTATCTTACCCTTAAAAGTGACCTGCACATGCACTCGGTTTTTTCAGATGGATCTGTATGGCCCAATATCCGGGTACAGGAGGCGAAACGAGATGGCCTTGATCTGATCTCACTTACCGATCACCTTGAATATCAGCCGAAAGAGAAGGATATACCCCACACCGATCGAAACCGCGGATATGAACTCACCAAAGATGCTGCAGAAGGTAGTGATCTGATTGTGGTTAACGGAGCTGAAATTACCCGTGCCATGCCTCCGGGACATTTTAATGCCATTTTCATTGAGGATGCAAACAAGCTTAAGATTCCGGATGCCATGAAAGTTTTTGAAGAAGCCAAAAATCAGGGAGCCTTTGTATTCTGGAACCATCCCCATTGGACTGCCCAGCAGCCCGATGGCATTGCAACCTGGGAGAAATGCATCTGAAACTTCTTTCCGAAGGACTCGTTCAGGGTATTGAGATCTACAATGAGGACACTTATTCAGATGAAGCTCTGCAGATTGCCCTTGACTATAATCTAACCATCCTGGGGAACTCAGACATCCACGGACTGATTGACTGGCAATTTGACCTGGCAGATGGAGGACATCGCCCTACCACCCTGATTTTCGCCACCGAAAGAAGCCCCGAGGCGATAAAAGAAGCTCTCTTCCAAAGACGTACAGCTGTCTGGTTTGACAATACCCTGGTGGGAGCAGCTGAATTCCTCAGCCCGCTAGTAGAGGCTTCACTGGAAGTAAGCAGAAGTAGTAAAAAGCTGGTGGAGCGCCTGAGCATCCACAACCATTCGGATGCCAGCTATATCCTGGAAAACCGTTCTGATTTCCTGCTGCATAACCAGGCTTCAGTTTTTACAGTACCTGCCCATGAAAGCATTAGTATTCAGGTAAAAACAGAGGAAGAACTGGACTCCTATACATTGCGCTTTGGTGTCCTGAATGCAATCACTGCTCCCGGTGAACACCCTGAAATTATTCTGGAGATCAAATAAAGTCTGGATGATGTTTTTCCAATAAGTTGCTATATTGGGCTTTCCAATACAAAACAACTAACTCTTACAAGATGGAAAGCATTAATAAGTCCTTGCTCTTTAAGACCAGTTGCGCAGCGCTGGTTGTAACTGCACTCACATTTGCCACCCGGGCCGGAATGATTGAACCCTGGCGGGCTGAATTCCAGCTTAGCGCTTCACAGGTGGGCTGGATAGTAGGTACCGCCTTCTGGGGATTTACACTGGCCATGGTGCTCATGGGGCCCCTTGTGGACCTGATCGGAATGAAGCGGATCTTGTATGTGGCTTTTAGTGGTCATGTGGCTGGCATCCTGCTCACCATATTTGCGGGAGGATTCTGGAGCCTCTTTTTCTCAACCCTGCTTATAGGAGTTGCCAACGGAAGTGTGGAAGCGGCAACAAACCCGCTTATTACAGCCATGTACCCGGATGAAAAAACCAAAAAACTGAATAAGTTTCATGTATGGTTTCCTGCCGGAATCGTTCTTGGAGGACTCCTGGTATTTTTCCTGGATAAACTGGGCCTTGGATGGCGGGTGCAGATGGCTGCCATGCTAATTCCAACCCTGGCCTACGGATTATTCTTCCTCAGGGCAAAGTTTCCACAAACAGAAAGAGTCACTGCCGGATTTACTTATAAGGATATGTTAAAAGCAGTGGTATCACCTCTGTTTCTGTTTATGGCCGCATGTATGTTACTCACAGCAGCCACCGAACTGGGTTCCAACCAGTGGATGACTGCTCTGCTTGAGAATGTTATGGAGGCTGAAGGTTTGAATTCCATTCTGCTCCTGGTGTGGATCTCAGGTATTATGGCCCTGGGACGTTCTGTAGCGGGCCCCATCGTGCACAGGCTTTCTCCCAGCGGAGTACTCCTGGCATCGGCAATTTTTTCAGGTCTTGGACTCTTTCTCCTTAGTATATCCCATGGCTATTGGAGTTTTGGGGCTGCAGCGGTATTTGCTGTGGGGATTACCTATTTCTGGCCCACCATGCTTGGCTTTGTTAACGAAAACATCCCCAAAAGTGGAGCCCTTGGTCTGGCCATCATGGGAGGAATTGGTTTTCTGGGTGGGGCCATTGCCCAGCCCTTACTCGGGAAGATCTATGACCTGAGGTTCGAAGAACTGGGTGATAGCCTGGCTGCAGGTTCCCAGACCCTTCGTATGGTCATATTGCTGACCGTTGTGCTGACCATAGCCTTTACATTTCTCTATATAAATCAAAGGAAAAAGAAGGCTTAAGCAGGCAGCTGTCCCATGAAAAAGGTCCTTGTATTTAACGGAAGTCCACGTCCGTCGGGAAATACAGCTCACATGCTCAGCGCCTTCATTTCCGGCACAGAGGAAAATGGACTGCATCCGGAACTGTACCATCCACATAAAATGAATCTTAAGGAATGTACGGGCTGCCTGAGATGCAATGTCCTGAAAAGATGCTCCCTCCGGGACGATGACTGGGAAAACATCAGCGCCAAAATTGTGGAAGCTGATGTACTTGTTTTTGGTTCCCCCATCTATTTCCATCATGTACCCTCTTCCCTGAAGAAGATGCTGGACCGCTTCCGGTCCCTGGTACATGTGCGTGTCACCGAAAGTGGGCTTGTCCATACTCCTTACCATCAGTGGAATAAGGAGATCGTATTAATCCTGAGCCTGGGCGCATCCCAGATGGATGATGCCCAGCCCGTAATCGACTTATTTTCTTATATCGCTAAGATTATGGGGCAGGGTAACAAGTTGCATGTTATCGCTGGCACCAGGCTGGCCATGGTGAATCAGGTTCAGTTTGAAGAAGAGGAGCTACTAAAACTATACAAGAAAATGGACTTAGCGGAAAGCCTCGCCATAAGCGACCATAAAAAAAATCAAAAGCTGCTGCTTGAGTGTCAAGATCTGGGAAAAAGACTTTCCGGACTGAACCAGGCCTTAGTTTGATAATTTTAAATTTTACTCGAATAGTTAAACCCCAAAGACTTTTCAAATGAAACCAGCCTATTTAACGAGAATTACTTTCCTGTCATTAGTTAGTGTAATTCTTTTAATCCTTTTTATGGGATGCGCCACTAAATCCGACAAGGTGGATTCTAATTTCAAGGGAGTCCAGATCGGAGTCATCACCTACAGCTGGAGAAGTATGCCCAGCACTCCGCAGGACATTATTTCTTACTGTTTACAGAATGGCATCAGCTCAATTGAACTCATGGGAAATGTGGCGGAAGAATATGCAGGAGCACCTGTAGTTCCAAAAAGACCAGAAAATTTCAGGGACCTTCCAAAAGAAGAAATGGATGATTATGTGTTAAAGCGTGACAAAGCGATAAGGGATCTAACAGAATGGAGAATCAGCAAGGCGCATGCGGAAAAGTATGTTAAAC
The DNA here is from genome assembly GCA_963713725.1 of uncultured Bacteroidota bacterium. Classification (GTDB taxonomy): domain Bacteria; phylum Bacteroidota; class Bacteroidia; order Bacteroidales. The sequence continues at coordinate 270,166 of CAVQMZ010000020.1, read as the reverse complement.
TTCGAAAAATGTTTGACGATGCCGGAATCAGCATCCACATTGTGAAATTCTCACCCGCAGGATGGAGTGATGCGGAGGTGGACTATGCCTTCGCATCTGCCAAAATACTGGGAGCCAAAGGCGTAAGCAATGAAATCGGACATGAAGCATGCGAACGTCTGGGACCTATAGCCGAGAAACACAGCATGTATGCCATCTTCCACAATCATGGTCAACCCCGTGATACCACCTTTAAATTTGAAGAGTTTCTGGCCTACTCACCTGCCAATATGCTGAACTTCGATGTGGGGCACTATTTCGGAGCCACGGGTAAGCACCCCAATCTGATCATCGAAAAACTACACGATCGCATTTTCAGCATTCACATGAAGGACAAAACCGCCAAAGATGCTGATCCTCCCGATACCAATGCGCCCTGGGGTGAAGGAGACACACCGCTTGAAGATATTCTTACCCTCATCCAGGATAATGCCTGGGATATCCATTGCGACATCGAACTGGAATATAAGATTCCGGAAGAATCTGATGCAGTCACCGAAACCGGTAAATGTGTTGAGTATTGTAAAAATATTCTGCTTTAGTTCGGTTTTCAGTTTTAGGAAATAAAAAAACCAGCTTTGATTGTCATTTCTGACTTTCAAAGCTGGTTTTTTTTGTGCCCAGAACAAGAATCGAACTTGCACGACCAAAAACGGTCACTAGGCCCTCAACCTAGCGCGTCTACCAATTCCGCCATCTGGGCATATTAGTCGAAAGTCATAAAGCCTGTAAAGTCGAAAGGCTCAATAAGAGAACTTTTGACTTTTGACTTTAAACTTTTGACTTCATCCGTGGCTTTGCCACTTTGTGCCCAGAACAGGACTCGAACCTGCACATACTTGCGTATACTAGTCCCTGAAACTAGCGCGTCTACCAATTCCGCCATCTGGGCATAGATGACTTTCAATAAATTTAGAACTTTATGTCAACAACCAATTTCCCTACAGTAATATTGGGCGGAATTGGCCTCCCCTCAGGCTGGCTCCTCCCTGAATTGATCCACCGGATCAATTCTTAACGGTCGGCCCTGCCATCTGGGCATAGATGACTTTTGTCACAATGACTTTCAATAAATTTAGAACTTCTTCTTAATGCAAAGCCCGAAAACCTAAGTGGGCTTTCGGGCTGCAAATATATAATTTTTTTTTGAATGAAAACTACCTCGAATCGGCAATTTATTTTCTCTCGATGGGAGTACTGATTTTATTCTCCTTCGGGGTTCTGTTGACAGCTCCCTTTTGAATTGATTGTACTTCCTTCAGAGGCGGACGGACTGCAGGCCGGCCTGTGCTTTTCTTCTGATCGTCAAAAGTAACGGCTTCCACATAGGCATAAAGGTGTGATCGTAGCCACCAATTACCTCCTGGGTCTCCACCCATCCGATATCCTCCTCACCCAGCAGCCAGTTCACATAACCTTCGTTTGAATTTTGAGGTCTGTAATACACATCCACATAGTACTTCTGGGAACTCAGTCCCTCGAACATGCATTCACCATAGCGGTCTGTAAATTGTTCTCCCCCAACGGCCTTATCAAAATCGGCTTCATACCAGTCATTTGCTGAAGCATAAAGGAGTACGCTGGCCTCTTCAATAAAAAATTCCTCAACCACTTCCTTAACAATAACCTTCAGTTCAGATCCGGTGACATCCACAATAAAGGAAGCCCTGCTCACTCCTTTCTTCTCCCCGTAGGAATTCAGGGTTACTGTATATTGACCCGGATGTATATAGTAGTGAACCACATTAAAAGAGGTGGCTACAGTTCCATCACCCATATCCCACTCGGAATAAGCTGTGTTGGTAGAAAGGTTGGTAAAGGTATGTCTTCGCCTGCCCAGGCGGGATTGGGATTTATGGTGGCGTTTGCATAAGGATCTTTGTGGCATGCTGTCAGTATCATCGACAGGATGGGTATTATATAGAATAAACGTTTCATGGCAACTGGTTTTTATGGTTTCTTACTGTTTAGTTTTCAAATAGCATGCCAAACTTAAGGGTCCTTCTTAAACTTACTATAGCATAAGCACAAATTATTCAAAAGCAGCATTCAAATTCAAGCTAAGGAAGATAAGTTATACACTTATTTTATTTCGTATCTTTGCCGCGTTTTTAATAGAGAATATTTCATGATCAACATTACACTCCCCGATGGATCTGTCCGCCAGTATGAAGCGGGTGTAAGTGGACTTGGACATTGCAAAAAGCCTGAGCAACAGCCTTGCCAGGGAAGTTCTGTCCATCAATGTGGATGACGAACTTTGGGATCTGACCCGCCCCATTGAGAAGGACGTTTCCATCAAACTGAATAAATTTGACAGTGAGGATGGAAAGCATGCATTCTGGCACTCCTCGGCCCACCTTATGGCAGAGGCCATTGAGGATCTTTACCCGGGTACCAAATTCGGAATTGGTCCGGCCATTGAAAATGGATTCTACTATGATGTGGACACGGGCGATCAAATGATTACCGAAGGGGATCTGCCGAAAATAGAAAAGAAAATGAAGGAGCTGGCCTCTCAGAAGAATGGCTATATCCGCGAAGAAGTCAGCAAGGACAAGGCCCTGAAAATTTTTGAAAGCAAGGGTGATGAATATAAAACAGAATTAATCTCCGACCTGGAGGACGGAACCATAACACTTTATCACCAGGGATCTTTCACCGATCTTTGCCGTGGTCCTCACCTTCCAAGCACCTCTCCCATCAAAGCCATCAAACTGCTGGCTGTAGCAGGTGCCTACTGGAGGGGTGATGAAAGCCGCAAACAACTTACCAGGATTTATGGGGTCTCCTTCCCAAAAGCCGGCATGCTAGAGGAACACCTTGAGCTACTGGAACAGGCTAAATTGCGAGACCACAGGAAACTGGGCAAAGAACTTGAACTCTTCACCTTTTCACAAAGGGTTGGACAGGGACTCCCCCTCTGGCTTCCCAAGGGAGCCCAGCTAAGGGAACGTTTGGAGAATTTCCTTAAAAAGGTTCAGCGCGAGCATGGTTATGAACCAGTAATCACTCCGCATATCGGACAAAAGGAGCTATGGGAGACATCCGGACACTATGCAAAATATGGTAAGGACAGCTTTCAGCCCATCTCCACCCCCCAGGAAGGCGAAGAATTTCTGCTGAAACCCATGAATTGCCCCCACCATTGTGAAATCTATAAATTCAAACCCAGATCCTACAAGGATCTGCCGGTTCGACTGGCTGAATTCGGAACGGTATACCGCTATGAGCAAAGTGGTGAGTTACATGGACTGACAAGGGTACGTGGTTTTACCCAGGATGATGCACACATATTCTGCCGGCCAGATCAACTTAAGGAGGAATTTCTGAAAGTGATTGACATCATTCTGTACATCTTTAAGACTTTAGACTTTAAGGATTTCACAACCCAGGTCTCGCTTCGGGATCCGAAAGACAGAGAAAAATATATTGGTACCGATGAGAACTGGGAAAAGGCCGAAACAGCTATACTGGAAGCTGTGGAAGCCAAAGGAATGGATGTGGTTGTTGAATATGGCGAGGCTGCTTTTTATGGGCCGAAGCTTGACTTCATGGTCAAGGATGCCATAGGCAGGAAGTGGCAGCTGGGGACCATTCAGGTGGATTACAACCTTCCTGAACGATTTGAACTGGAATATATAGGAGCTGATAACCAGAAACATCAGCCGGTGATGATCCACCGCGCACCCTTCGGCTCCATGGAACGTTTTGTGGCAGTATTGATCGAACATACTGCCGGAAAGTTCCCCCTCTGGCTCACCCCTGATCAGGCTGTAATTCTGCCGATCAGTGAAAAATATCATGATTACGCGCAAAAAGTTTCAAATTTCCTTAAAAATTACGATATTCGCACCCTGATTGACGAGAGGAGTGAAAAGATCGGTAAGAAGATCAGAGATAACGAGTTAAAGCGAATTCCCTATCTTCTGATTATAGGTGAAAAGGAAGAGGATAGCGGAACAATTGCCGTTCGCAGGCAGGGAGAAGGAGATAAAGGGGCAATGACGCTTGAAGAATTTGCACTTTTTATGCAAAAAGAAGTTGAGGAGCAACTGGATTCGATTTGAACAGAAGTTTAACTAATAAAAGGAGGATTTAGCCATAGCAGGACCAGGCCATTATCGTAGGAGAAACCACGATACACAAAAAGAGCGGATCTTTTACCGCACAAACCAACAAATTAGAGCAGCAAGCGTAAGATTGGTTGGAGAAAACATCGAAACTCCTGGTGTTGTCTCACTTGCTGAAGCCTTAAAGATTGCGGACTCTCTTGACCTTGATTTGGTGGAAATATCACCTAAAGCTGATCCACCTGTTTGCAGGGCTGTTGACTATCAGAAGTTCCTCTATCAACAAAAGAAGAAACAGAAGGAAATGAAGTCCAACGCCACTAAGATTGTGGTGAAGGAGATCAGATTCGGACCGAACACAGATGAGCATGACTATAGTTTTAAACTGAAACATGCACATAAGTTTCTGGAGGAGGGCGCAAAGCTTAAAGCCTTTGTCTTTTTCAAAGGAAGGTCCATCCTTTATAAGGAAAAAGGTGAGATTCTGCTCTTAAGGCTGGCTCAGGACCTTGAAGAAGTTGGGAAAGTTGAACAACTTCCAAAACTGGAAGGAAAGAGAATGACCATGTTCATGGCTCCCAAAGTAAAAAAGAAGTAATTATTGATTAGATAAATTGTAGGAATAATGCCAAAAATGAAAACAAATCCGGGCGCAAAAAAGAGATTTACGCTCACCGGTAGTGGTAAAATCAAAAGAAAACACGCTTTTAAAAGCCATATTCTTACCAAGAAGTCGAAGAAGCGCAAAAGGAACCTGACCTATTCCGGTTTGGTTCACAAGGCTGATGAGCAAAACATCAAGCGCCTTCTGGCTATGAAGTAAGATTTTATCTTTTGAGAAACCAGGTAAACAGTAAAACCAGGATGTAGCGCATAAAGTGTCATTAAAGACCGCCTGCACCCAAAAAATTAGAAAAAATGCCAAGAGCAACAAACGCTGTCGCATCAAGACAGAAGAGAAAAAAAGTGATGAAGGCGACCAAAGGTTACTTTGGACGCAGAAAAAATGTCTGGACAGTATCCAAGAACGCTTATGAAAAAGGGCTCAGTTACGCCTATCGTGACCGTAGAAAGAAAAAAGCAGAATTCAGGGCACTCTGGATCCAGCGTATTAATGCAGCTACCCGCGAGTATGACATGTCTTACTCTGAATTTATGGGTAAACTGAGCAAGGCAGGAATTGAGCTTAACCGTAAGGTACTCGCTGACCTGGCCATGAACGATCCCAAGGCTTTTGAAGCCATCGTAAAGAAAGTACAGTAGGCATTTTAGCCGAACCTTATTTGAAAGGCTGGGCCGCGCAAGGGGTTCAGCCTTTTTTGTTCCTAAAAACAAGCTTATGAAAATTGCATTGATTGGTTATGGAAAGATGGGTAAAACCATAGAAGCCATGGGTAAAAATGAAGGCTTCGAATTTCCGCTTAACATTGATTTGAATAATCCTCAGGATCTGAATCCCGCCAATGTGGAGGGAATAGATGTAGCCATTGAATTTTCCACACCAGTCTCGGCACCGGAAAACATTCTGAAATGTTTTGAGCTGGGTTTGCCGGTTGTTTCCGGAACAACCGGATGGATGCACAGAATGGAAGAGATTACCCGCTTCTGCCAGGCAGAAAAGGGAAGCTTTTTTTACGCAAGTAATTTCAGTATAGGTGTAAACATTCTTTTCGCCATGAATCGTCAACTGGCGAAAATTATGGATAAATTCCCTCAGTACCGGGTTTCCATGGAAGAAGTTCATCACATCCACAAACTGGATGCTCCAAGCGGTACCGGTATTACACTGGCTGAAGGGATTATCGGGGAAATGGAGCGCAGCAAAAAATGGACTCTGGATAAAAGTGACGATCCCAATGAAATTCCCATATCTGCCATCAGAGAGGGTGAAGTGAACGGAATTCACACAGTTCGCTACGAATCCTCACTGGATTCCATCTCCCTTACCCATGATGCCAAATCCCGTCAGGCATTTGCTGCCGGGGTGATAATGGCAGCCTCTTTTATCAAGGATCGCTCAGGGGTTTTTGGCATGAAGGACATGCTGGATTTCTGATACCATGAAAGGAAAAACCTGGCGAATTATTGCCTTTGTGGCATCAGTCCTGCTCTGGTCGGCCATTATGATCTGGACCCAGCTCTGGTACCTTCTTTTATTCAACCTGATCTTATTCGACATCTTCATCTCCAGGAAGGTGGACTGGACCCTGAGGAAATACGGGCTTCCCCGCTTCCTTCAATCGACCATTGAATGGATGGCTTTGTTGCTGCTGGCCATAGGCACTTCTTTTGCCATAAAAACCCTTTTTCTTGAGGCTTATAAGATCCCGACACCCTCCATGGAGGGCACTCTCCTGGTAGGTGATTATATCTTCGTAAGCAAACTGGCATACGGGCCCCGACTGCCCGGCACACCCCTGGCCATTCCATTTTATCACAATAAGCTACCCTCGGGGAAAAAATCCTACTCTGAAAGAATAAAAATGCCATATAAACGACTCTGGGGTTTTTCAAAGGTTAAGAGGGATGATATCATTGTTTTTAACTTCCCCGAAGGAGATACCATGATCGTGGAATACCCGGGACAAAATTATTACTCACTGGTCAGACAGTACGGACGGGATTACATGCTTTCTGAGTTTGATTTTATCACTCATCCCGTGGACAAAAGAGAAAACTATATCAAGAGGTGTGTTGCCCTGCCAGGAGATGAACTTGAACTTATTGGTGGTGAAATTCATGTGAACGGCAAAACCGCAAAGGACAGACCTGGTAAAAAATACAAGTATTATGTGGCCACCAATGGCGAACCCCTCTCCGACCAGGTGCTGGATTCGTTAAAAATCCTTAAAAATTCACTGACCTACAATCCCACAAACTCACTTCACGTTTTATACCTGACCGTTGAAAAGGCAGAATTGCTGAGCACATTTCCAGGGGTACGAAGCATCCAGCGCTACTCGGAGCCCATGCTCTCTTTTCAGAACAAAGAGATCTTCCCACACAGTGGTGATTACCGGTGGACAGGGGATAATTTCGGGCCAATTGTGGTTCCAAGGAAGGGTGACAGCGTACTGATAGACATGATTAACATCCCTATATATCAGAGAATTATAGACGTTTATGAGGATAACGATCTTAGCCTGGTGGACGGAGACCTCTATATCAATGGTGAGCTTGCGGAGTATTATACTTTTAAGATGGATTACTACTTTGTGATGGGAGATAATCATCACAATTCTGCCGACTCCAGGTACTGGGGTTTTGTCCCCGAGGACCATCTTCTGGGTAAGGCTGTAATGGTCTGGTTTTCCGTTGAACCCGACAAAGCCCTGCTTGAGGGTTTGAGAAAAGAGCGTATCTTTAATTCAATAAATTAAGAAAATTAAAATGAAGCTGAGTAATTTTACTAAACACAAGTATTTCAAGTTTGGTGTGGCCATTTTTGCCTATCTCCTTTTTGTAATCTGGCTAAATAACTATTGGTTCCTTTTGGGTGTCCCTGTCATCTTTGACATGTATGTCACCCGGAAAGTAAACTGGTCTTTCTGGAAGAGCCGAAAAAAGAAGAATAATGTGATTGTTGAATGGCTTGATGCTTTGATTTTTGCAGTGATAGCAGTTTCAATTATAAATATCTTTCTTTTCCAGAATTACAAGATCCCCACTCCTTCCATGGAGGGCTCTCTCCTTGTGGGTGACCACCTTTATGTCAGTAAAACTGCCTATGGTCCAAGAACGCCTAACACTCCACTTGCAGTACCCTTCCTGCCAAACACAGTACTGGGAGGTAAATCATACCTGGAGTGGATACAGAGGCCTTACAAAAGGCTGAAAGGGTTCTCTGATGTAAAAAGAGATGATATTGTGGTATTTAACTTCCCGGCTTCAGATACGGTTGCCCTGGAGAAATCCGATCATAAGATTTATGCCAAAGGGAATTTTGACTATTTCGACCTGATCCGGGATGAGGCCTACAGTCTTATGCTGGCTGATTCGGCAAGGAATGGTTTTACTCGTCCTGCCTCGGTGTATGAAGATTACGTGAGAAAGCAGATTGCCGAAAGATATGACGTGGAGACCAGGCCGGTGGACCGGCGCGACAACTATATCAAAAGGTGTGTTGCCATTGCAGGCGAAACCATCCAGGTGGTAGCCAATGACGTGATTGTGGATGGTCAGCCCCAGAAAGAATTTGAAGGATTACAACGCTGGTATAGCGTGCGCACCAATGGTACACCCATCAATCCCCGCTCACTTGAACCTCTGGGAATAGGACAGGATATGGCTGATGTGAGGAATAACCCGAATTATACCTTTCCGCTGACAAAGGAAGCTGCGGAACAGATCCAGGCTCTGCCGGGTGTTGTCAGTGTAACCCCCAGAATTCTCTATTCGGATGGAGAGTACGACAGAGATATATTCCCCCACGATCCGCATTATCCCTGGAATCTTGAATATTTTGGCCCGCTTACTGTCCCGGCAAAGGGACAGACCGTTGAACTCAATAAGCTGAACCTGCCCTTGTACAGGAGAATCATTGAAGCTTATGAGCAAAATAAACTGGAGCTAAAGGGAGATCAGATTTTCATAAATGATCAGCCCGCCACCAGCTATACCTTTAAAATGGACTATTACTTCATGATGGGTGATAACCGGCATAACTCGGCCGACTCCCGGTTCTGGGGCTTTGTCCCGGAGGATCATATCATTGGTAAACCACGCCTGATCTGGTTGAGTATGGATAAGGAATATGGTGGAATCAGATGGGACCGCATGTTCCGGGTTGTGAGGGCCAGCAGGTAAAAATGCGATTGCTTGATTTACCCGGCTCTTTATAACGGTCCGCTTCAATACTTTGCACGTCTGGTAAAGGAAGAAGAGATTCTGCTTGAGCAATATGACAGCTATATTAAGCAAACTTACCGAAACAGGTGCAGGATTATGGGCCCCAACGGACTCCTCACACTGTCTATTCCTGTAAAACGAAAAAGAGGTTCAAAAAGTCTTTTTAAAGAGATCAGGGTAGATTATGATACCCCCTGGAATAAGATTCACTGGAAGAGCTTTACAGCTGCCTATGCCACATCACCATTTTTTGAATACTTCAGTGATGAGCTCCTGCCCTTCTATGAAAAACGGTTTGACTTTCTTCTGGATCTGAATACAAGTCTGATTGACAGGACCCTGAAAATGATGGGCTTGAATATTCCCCTCAGGCTGAGCGAAGACTTCAGGCCCATGGGTGGGGAAGACGATCCCAGGTATTTCATCCATCCAAAACTGGATTCCGGATTTGCTGATCCTGACTTCCTGCAGCAGCCCTATCACCAGGTTTTTGAAGAGAAGCTTGGATTCCATCCCAACCTGAGCATACTCGACCTTCTCTTTAATGAGGGTCCTGCTTCGCTGCTGAATTTAAAAGACTCCCTTAAAACTTGAGCCCGATGGTGAACATGATATTGTTTCGGTTCATCTGATTATTGGATACTTCATTTACGCCCGGAGCCGGAGAATAGAGTGAGTACACTGCTGAATTCTGGCCATAGGAATAAGAGCTGTCAAAGAATATTGTCTTTGTACGGACACCAAATCCAAGAGAATATATAAACTCCTCGGCATTATTTCTGCTATCAGCGAAGGGACTCATCAGGTATTGGAAACCGCCCCTGAAATAGGCCGTATTGATCCTCAGTTCCGCACCTGCCTTCAGGTTTGAGACCGCCTGGTAATCCTGCTTAATATTGCTATTCTCCTCCGAAAAGGCAGCATATTCATAGGAGCTCAGTTCTGACTGGGAATAATTGGTGTATTCATAGGCTGCTGAGATGGTTGCCATTTTAAAAAGTATCACAGAGGCATGCGCAGCATATTTCATGGGTGTCTTTAACTTATAGTCGTACACTCCATTCGGGGAGTAAGCATTTCCGGTGGGAATTTCTGAGTTTGAATCCCAGGTGGAATAGGCATCGGTTATTTTCGAATCAGTAAGCTGATAATAGGTAGGAATCTGGACCATTCCACCGATTCTCAGTAAATGAAAAGGCCTGATGATCATACCAAAGCGGGCATTAAAACCCCAGCCCCGGGTACTGTTAAACTCCCTGAAATTGAAACTGTTAAAATTTTCGATCCTATTGGACAGGTCTGTTTCATTGTGATATATCTCATCGTAAAATCTTACCGACATGGAATCCCATGGTGGCTCCCATATAGAGGAAATTACTGTAGTTGAAGGCTCCTGAGAAGGAGTATTCGCCAATATATCCCCACTGATCAACCAGCCTGTACTGTTCCTGTCCGTGACCTCCATACGCAACGTCGTTCCAGTATTGCTGGGTATTCTCATCGAAGGGGAGCAGGTAGGCATCGTAAGCCACTCCCTCGTAAAAGGCATCCAGATTATTGGGATCCAAATAGGAAGGATCGGAATTAGCACGCCAGGTAAAATCGTCAAGGTAGGAGCTATTCGCCTGGGAAGTACTGATAATCGTCCTGTTATTAAAACTTGCCAGGGTATTATACCCCATTGAAAAAGAGCCTCCCACAAAGCCGCTTTTCCGATTACTGTTAGAGGTGGTTACAAAACCCACACTTCCCATATTAAACTGGAAGCGGGAATCCTCGGCATTGGAGGCCATATAGGCGGATTTTGTATTTACCCAGTAAAAAGAGGGCGTGATTGAAAACTCTGAACTTCTGTAGAGATCCAAATCCTGCTGGATTTGACTGGGCAGCCGACAGGTCACCTCCTAAAGCTCCAATGGCTCCCCCCTGGGCTGCATAACGTGAAGTTCCAAAGGGATTGTGCATGGAATATCTGAGTGCCTGTGTTTCGTTCTGGGCCTGCAGGGTGACTGAAGTGCATACCACCAGCAAGGCTATGATTGAATTTCTGATCATGGCATATTGTTTAATATTATTGGAATCGCAAGCTTTCCTTCAGGAGCTGGCTGCAATCTTGCCTATCGCCTTGAGGGGGATGAACCTCCTGAACTGCGACTGGGCGCACTGGACCTGCCTGAACTGCTGCTGCTCCGGCTGGGAGCACTGTAAGATCTGCTTCCACTGCTGCTTCGACTGGGAGCACTGTAAGATCTGCTTCCACTGCTGCTTCGGCTGGGCGAACTGTAGGAAGTACTGCTTCTTGTAGGTGCGCTGTATGAGCTACTACTTCTGCTTGTACTGCTACTGGGCCGGCTGTAGGAGCTGCTTGAACTGCTCGGTCGGGTGTAGGAACTGCTTGAACTGCTCGGTCGGGTGTATGTGGCATTCGTCCGTGTGGGAGCAGAACTAGAGGAAGAGGACGACGAAGACCTGTTATAGCTTGACGTCGAGCTGGTCCTGGGCTTGCTGTAGGTTGGAGTATAATTGCGACTTGCGTTATCTGAACTCCTTTGTACAGTTGCGCTGGGCCTGGTTGTGCGAACCGCATTGGCAGAGCTGCGCGTGGCGCTTGTATTTGTCCGCGTGGCAGCATTTACATTGCTGCGTGTAGCGCTTGTATTTGTCCGTGTGGCAGCATTTACATTGCTGCGTGTAGCGCTTGTATTTGTCCGTGTGGCAGAAACATTATTGCGTGTGGCGCTTGTATTTGAACGTGTAGCCGTAGAGCTGCTTTTTGTGGCTGCCGAGTTCTTGCTTGTTGCAGAAACACTGTTCCGGGAACTCACATTCGAATTTGAACCATTATAGACAAGATTGTCTTTCGGATCGTAGATTACAGAGCTGCTACTGGTTGCACCATGTACACTTCCGGGTGACCTGGAGTATCCGTAAGAGCTGCGGCTATCCATTTTGCCATAGGCATAAGGTGTTGGATAATAATATCCGCCTCCGTCATAGTAACCGTTCCAGTAACCATTATAGTAACCATGGTTATATCCACTCCAGTATCCGCCTCCGTAATATCCGCCATAGCCCCATGAACACCAGGGATCATAGTATCCGTAATGTCCGTAGCCGTAACCGTAGGAAGGATACATTGGGAAGCCATAGGAGAATCCAAATCCCCATCCACCATATCCATAGCCCATGCTCATTCCCCACCTGGGGTAACCGTATGCACCATATCCGCCATATCCACCATAGTAATTATTGGTATAATAAGGATCGTAGTAATCCCAACCATAATACTCATCTGAAAAACGCCTCAGGCTTGATGAGTAGTAATATTCATTGGGGTCTCCATAGTAGTTGTTATTAATAACCACCGGGGCGCTTTCCTGGCCATATTGAGACACCTGAGCAGCATTTTCATTTTGCTGATACTGATCAGTATAGACAGCCTCACTACCCTGGGGTTCGTAAGTCTCTCCCAACATCTCAGCCTCCTGCTGCATCTTATACATTTCATAATCGCTCATATATTCGCCCTGGGTATTCTGCGGACTGGCATAAGTTTGCCCCTGTACCATGGGTTCAGCGGCTATATATGTCTCAGGAGCAGGCTGGGCTGCCAGCTGAGTTGCTTCAGCTTCCCTGGCTGCTTTATCAGGATTGTAATATACATCATCATATTCTGCTGAGGCAGTCTTCTTTGAAGAGCTGCACGATGTGAGAATAATTGCGGTGCCTAAAATGGCGAGTTGTAAAGTTTTCATAATATTTCCTCCCGGTTTATTATGTGTCTTGTTAATTTACTTGAAAAGAAACAAAGTTCGTGCCAAAAACAATATTCAGCAGGCTGACCTTTGCAATATAATCAATATTCAGAAAGAAAGCAGGACTACCAGCCGGGAAGCGAAAGATTCATACTTTTCATGGAGTGGTTGTAGAGAGGCTTACGGTCTGGATTAAAGGTAGAACCCATCCTTGGGTTATCATCCTGGGTGTATATCCAGAGATGCTCAGGATCCCATACAAGGATCTCATCCCTTGTATCGCCGGTAAGGTCAGCCACATGATAACAACTTACAGGGTGGCCGTCAAAAGGGAAGCGGACCGAAAGCTCACCATATTTATCAAATAAGCCACCCGAAAGAGAGTCAGCTGAAACCACAAAAAACTCCTCCCCATCCCCTTTCCAGTTCACAGGAACACAGCGGCTGACTCCTGAAGGTAAAGTAAAAAGTTGCTTTGGATTTCCTGAGGCATTGGATATGTGGACCAATCCATCACTTCCCCAGGCATTGGAGCTTACCACTTCCAGACCGGGTGTTTCCATATCAAAATCAGCCACGGAGAGATACTGTACATGACCGACGATATTCTGTTTTAAGACCTGGCCCTCATAATCAACATACATTACTCCCCAGTCACCTGCAGCATAAATCAGGCAGGGTGTACTTACTTCCCCTTTAACTAGCTCCGAGACAATTACCCCATTACATTGATCTCCGATGAACTCCCCCGAATTTAAGATCAAACTGCCCTCATGGTCAAATACCGAATAACCAGCCAATACCTCATCCCTGCCATCTCCATCCAAGTCATAAACAAGAGGCAGGGTACCACCTTCCACCTCCCGCTCCCATATCACCTGAAGCTTTTCATCCAGAAGGATCAGCCTGGATTTATTGTCAGAAATCAGAATACAATTATCACGATCAGTTCCAAGATAATCGCCAAACTGAAGTGAGAGCGCATTCATATCCCGTGGAAGCTTCTGTGTACGAAGCAGCTTACCACTTTGACCTTCCAGTATATGAACTTTTTGATTAGATATAAAAATCACCTCCCTCTCTCCGTCCCCATCCAGATCATGAATCTGTACCGGAAGCTCATCTCCCAAAACTCTATTTGCTGCAAGGGTATCTCCATATTGCCATATGACTTTCCCTTCCAGGGTCATGGCCGTAACGCAGGTGATCCTATCCCCGGATTTGGAAGACCTTACAAACAGGATTTCTTTATTACCATCCCTGGTTAAATCTCCGATTCTCAAATTCTGATCGCAACCGAATGAGCCTGTATCAAAACTTTTCCATCGAACCAATTTTGGATGTCTCTCCAGATGAATCTCCTCCCTTCTGGCCAATTGCCTCTTTTTCCTGCTCAATTTCCGGAGTTCCCCTTTTAATAAACTGACTTCCACCTTGTGAAAAAGTGCCGGCATATCCGATATCAGTCCGATGCGTCCGGGATCAACCTGTACTTCATTAAACATACTTATGGAATCATTGATAACCATGGAAACAGAATTCCGACGTATGGTGACCACCGCATGCATTTTTTCACCTGGTGTCCATACGAGGGGACGGTACTTCAGAATCCGTTCAAAAGGTCTCAGGGGAGTGAGAGGCTGACTGATATGCTTTAGCATCACAGTATTTCCTTCGGTTCCGAAGAAATAAAATTCATTTGTATGCTGGTATCCAAAAACAAGCCCGCATTTATCAAATTTAGAGAGAGGCGTAAATTCCAATTCTATTTTGCAATCATTCCACATGGAATCTCCCGTAATAATGATGGGGTGAGTTGTAAGGCTAAGGGGTTCATTTTGCCCGTCTAGATTTGTGAAGGTCTGGAACAGGCTGTTTCCTTCCGCACCCTCATGGATCTGCCAGGCCTCATTAAATCCCTCCTGCCTGAGTGAGCTTGCCACCTTCCACTGTCCGATTACACCCCGGTTTTCATTGAAATAAATTGCATCCTGATCCCCAGCTAAGGAAAGTGCTTCCCCTGCTTCCAGCTCACTAAAATCATCCATAAAAACGGATGATTGAATCACATTTCCAGAGCAGGAATATAGCAGCAGAGGGATGAAGATGGACAGTAACCTTGTTTTCACAGGGCTGGCAGTCTTTTTTGTGGGTTAATTTTCGTAAATATACACTTAAATCATCGCTCTTCCAATTTGGCTTCTTTAAAAGAATCTTTAATATATTTACATCCGGAAGGAAAAACTGGAATGCATCTAAAACCGATTCTTATAATATTGCTGTTGGGCCAGATGCTTATGGCCCAGAGACCGATGCCCCTTTCTGATTTTACCGAGCAGGACCCCATAAAAGATGGCCAGATGCACTATCTGGAAGACCCGAATTGCAGCACCCAACCGCAGGAATTATTTTCCGGCATGCTCGATCATTATTTCAGAAAGCTTGATTATGCCAATCCTGATTCTGTTCTGGTGAATTCTGATCAGAAGGGATGTATCTGGTTCAGATTCCACTTTCAAAATCATTCCAACAGACAATTTTTATTTCATTTACAACCCATTCTTTTTTCTGAATTCGATGAATTTAATTTGTACCAGGAATTTAACAATGAGCTGATTACCCTTCGCAAATCAGGTAATTCCATTAAGCCAAAAAACAAGGATGTAAATATAAACGGCTCTGATGACCTAAGGATTTATCTTCCTCCGGGCGAGGAAGACACCCTTTATTTGCGGGTTACCCTATCCGAGGATTCACAGCTTTCGGATCTAACCTTTACCGTATCCACCCACTCAAGTGTCATTCAGAAAGACAGATCTAAAAGGCTTATTTTCGGCCTGTTCGTGGGCATCATGTTAATCATGATCCTCTATCACATTCCCATGTTTGTGCAGGGTCGTGAGAAAAGTTATCTCTTCTATATTCTTTACATTCTTGCTTTCCTGGTCTTTTTCATCAATAAGGAGGGATATATCTATGAGATTACCCCCAGGTTAACCCTGGCCCCCACTTCAATCTTCCTGATGGAGATTTTTCTGCTGTTTTTCCTCCTTTTTGGCAGATCCTACCTGAACACCAAACACACCCTTCAGTCATGGGATACCATTCTTCTGCTGGCTGTATGGTTTACTGTGGGAGGATTAATTCTGAGTTTTGCCATCATTCTCCTTCAGGGCCTGGGGGTTCATGTTCCGGTTTTTATTCAGCTCGGGGGACTGGCCATTAATATTGTATCTGTCATTGGCTCCTTCTGCCTGGCAATCATACCGGCCATGATACTTACGAGGGAAAACTATCAGCCTGCACGTTACTTCCTCTTTGCCAACCTCTTTCTAATTCTTGGAGCCATTGTTATGCGGGCCTTTGGGGATTACAACATTGGAAAGCATGGTCTGGAGCTTGGGGTTACCCTGCAAATCCTGACCTTCTCCATCGGACTGAGTGAGAGAATTAATCTCCTGAAAAAGAGTAAGGAAGTGGCCCAGAGAAGGATCATTGACCAGCTGAGGGAGAACGCAGGATTGAAAGATAAGGTTAACCGTGAACTTGAAGGTAAAGTCAGAGAACGTACCCGGGAGATTCAGACCCAGAAGGAACACATTGAAAAACAGAACAAAGAGATCAAATACAGTTTTGACTACGCCAAGAAAATCCAGAACACTGTATTGCCCAGAAATGAAGTATTTGAGAATCTCTTTGCAGAACATTTTATATTTTTTAAACCGCGGGATATCGTGAGTGGGGATTTTTACTGGATTTCACAAAGTGGTTCTAAGATTGTACTTACAGCAGCTGACTGTACAGGGCATGGCGTCCCAGGTTCTCTCATGAGCATGCTTGGCATTACCATGCTTCATGAGATCGTAAATGAAAAGGATGTTATGCACACCGAGGAGATTCTGGATCATCTCAGACTCAGCATTGCCAGAACGCTGAAACAGGAAGGTAAGATTGGGGAGCAGAAGGATGGAATTGACATGGCCCTGATGATCTATGACACAGCAAACCGGACCCTGGAGTTTTCCGGTGCAAACAATCCCCTTTACATCATAAGAAACGGTGAAATGCTTGAATATAAGGGCAATAATATGCCGGTTGCCTACTATGAGAAGATGTCTGACTTTACCCGCTATACCATTGAAATGAAGCAGGGAGACCGGGTTTATATGTTTACGGATGGATTCCCGGATCAGTTTGGCGGGCCACAGGGCAAAAAATTCAAATACAGGCCATTTAAGGACCTTCTTCTGGAAGTCAGTGAAAGGCCCATGGAAGAACAACACCGCATCCTGAGCCTGATCTTCGATGAATGGAAGGGAGACCTGAGCCAGATCGACGATGTTCTGGTCATTGGTTTGAGGCTTTAGGGCTTTAGCTCTTCACCTTTTTTTTCTTTCTTTGTAGTATAAATATTCACATCCGGAAATTCCGAAAAATCTTTTAATATCTTATTCCCAATGGCCAAAGTTTTAACCAGTAAAGAAGAGAATTATGCGCAGTGGTACAACGACCTGGTACTGAAATCCGGACTGGCCGAGAATTCGGCAGTAAGGGGTTGTATGGTTATCAAACCTTATGGCTATGCCATCTGGGAAAAAATGAAGGATGAACTTGACCGGATGTTTAAGGAGACTGGTCATGAGAATGCCTATTTCCCCCTGTTCATTCCAAAATCGTTTTTTAGTCGTGAAGCTCAGCATGTGGAGGGTTTCGCCAAAGAATGTGCGGTTGTCACACACTACCGTTTAAAAGCAGATGAAGAAAATGGCGGTTTGATGGTGGACCCCGATGCCAAACTGGAGGAGGAGCTAATTGTACGTCCCACATCGGAAACCATAATTTGGAATACCTATAAAAACTGGGTTCAGTCCTATCGCGACCTTCCCATCCTGATCAACCAGTGGGCAAACGTTGTTAGATGGGAAATGCGTACCAGACTATTCCTCAGAACTGCAGAATTTCTCTGGCAGGAGGGGCATACTGCACATGCCACCAGCAAGGAGGCAGAAGAAGAGACGCTGCAGATGGTCAATATTTATGCTGATTTCTCGGAAAGATTCCTTGGAATACCGGTGGTGATTGGAAGTAAAACTGATTCAGAGAAATTTGCCGGTGCTGTGGAAACATTTACCATCGAGCAGATGATGCAGGACGGGAAAGCCTTGCAGGGAGGGACCTCTCACTTTCTGGGACAAAACTTTGCAAAAGCATTTGATGTCCAGTTCACCAACAAGGAAGGAAAGCTCGACCACGTATGGGCTACTTCATGGGGAATGACCACAAGAATGATCGGTGCACTGATTATGGCCCACTCAGATGATAATGGTCTTGTTCTTCCCCCGAATGTAGCTCCCATACAGGTAGTGATTGTCCCCATTTACAGGGGGGATGCTGAATTACCAGCCATTGCAGAAGTTGCCAATCGGATTAAAGATGAATTAAAAGCGCTGGGAATCTCGGTGAAATTTGATGATCGTGATACCCAGAAACCCGGCTGGAAGTTCGCCGAATATGAATTGAAGGGAGTACCTGTCAGGCTTGCACTGGGGCCAAGGGATATTGAGAACGGGAATGTGGAACTTGCCAGGAGAGATACCCTGGAGAAAAAGGTTCTGCCCCAGGAGGGGATTGCCAAATACATCAGTGAATTGCTGGATGAGATGCAGGAGAATATCTATAATAAAGCCCTGAATTTCAGAACTGAGAATACACACAGGGTCGACACCTGGGATGAATTGCTTGATGTTCTTGAAAATAAAGGAGGCTTTGCCCTGGCTCACTGGGATGGCACGCCTGAATCGGAGAATAAGATTAAGGACACCAAAGCAACCATACGCTGTATACCCCTTGACGGACCTGAGGAGGATGGAAAATGCATTGTCAGCGGCCAGCCTTCAAAGCGCCGGGTAATTATCGCAAAAGCCTACTAACTACTAACTACTAACTACTAACTACTAACCTACTAACTTACTAACTACTAACTTACTAACCTACTAACCTACTAACTCTACTAACCTACTAACCTATTAACCCCATATGAAGAAACTTTTATTAATCTTTGCGCTGATTCTGGCGAGCCTCGTGCTCACCCAGAGTTGCAGTAAAAAAGAGATTCTGCATGGACTCTTTTCCGGTACCCTAACCACCATCGAGATGCGTAACGGGGATGAGGTCCGTTACACTGAACCTAAATCCCTCTTCATTCGTTTCCTGAACAATGAAGTAGAAGTGGAAGGACAACTCTATCCCACTAAGCTTGTGCTGGAAGATGAGCAAAAAATTGTTTTTTCTTCTGAATTCCCACTTGATGCTGAGCTTGTGGTTACGGGTATGACCTATCTGAAATCGAATCAAAACCTGGAGCTGGAACTGGATGGCCTGGATAGGGTGATCACGCTCGAAGAGTTTAACAGAATGATTGAGAGAAAGGCATCTGCCTTTACGGAGGTGAATCTTACAGCCGATATTTCACACCTTTCGGATAAGCAGAAAGAGATGCTTCTCCTGCTTTTCAAAGTGGCCGATATCATGGAAGATTTGTATTGGGACCAGGTATTTCCTGACAGGGATGCCGCGATGGCATCCATGGTAAATGAGGATGTGGTCCGCTTTTTCAAAATCAATTACGGGCCCTGGGAGAGACTGAACGGGAACCTCCCCTATCTACCGGATTATGGTAATAAGCCTGCTGGATCAGGATACTATCCTGCCGACATGAGTCTTGCAGAGTTTGAGGCCATTGAAAACCCGGAGAAAAGCAGTCTCTATACCCTTATCAGGCGAAACGATGAGGGGCTGCTGCAGGTTATTCCCTATCATGAAGCATGGTCAGAGCCCCTCAGGGAGGCCTCTGACCTTTTGATTCAGGCTTCCGAACTGGCAGAAGACGAAGGATTTAGTAAGTACCTCAGACTCAGAGCCGAAGCACTACTTACAGATGATTACCTGGCCTCTGACATGGCCTGGATGGATATGAAAAACAATGAGATTGACTTTGTAGTGGGCCCCATTGAGAACTATGAAGATGCACTTTTCAATTACAAGGCAGCACATGAGTCATTCATCCTGATCAAAGATAAGGAGTGGAGTGAAAAGCTTGCCTTCATCTCTTCAGTTCTTCCCCGTATGCAAAAAAGTCTTCCGGTAACGGAGGAATATAAGAGAGAGGTTCCCGGCAGCGATTCTGATCTGGGGGCCTATGATGTGGTATACTATGCCGGCGATTGCAATGCGGGAAGCAAGACCATAGCCATCAACCTTCCCAATGATGAGCGGGTTCAGGAAAGCAAGGGTTCGAGAAAACTTCAGCTAAAAAATTCGATACGTTACAAATTTGAAGAAATCCTTGTACCCATCAGCAATGTGCTGATCGATGAAGAGCAGCGTGAATATGTCACCTTTGACGCTTTCTTCGAGAATACAATGTTCCATGAGATTGCCCATGGCCTGGGGATAAACCAAACCATTAACGGCTTAGGTACGGTCCGTTCAGCCCTTAAAGAGCAGTACAGCGCACTTGAGGAAGGAAAAGCCGATATACTCAGCCTCTTCCTGATTACTCAGATGGCAGAACAGGGAATGCTGGGAGAAAAAGAGCTCATGGAAAACTATGTCACCTTCATGGCCAGCATTTTCAGAAGCATACGCTTTGGGGTAGCCAGCTCACATGGGAAGGCCAATATGGTCAGATTTTATTACTTCCAGGGAAGCGGGGCCTTTTCCAGGGACGACATCAACGGAACCTATAAGATCGACTTTGAAAGGATGAAAACCGCAATGAACAACCTGGCTGAACTGATTCTGACAACTCAGGGTGATGGCAATTATAAGCTGGCCAAGGAATTGGTGGATGAATCAGGTTTTATCCGCGAGGAACTCCAGGCTGACCTTGACCGCCTCCAGGAGCTGAGCATACCCGTTGACATCGTATTCAAGCAGGGTCCGGAACTGCTGGGGCTCTAAGCCCCAGCTAGTCTGTAAAGCTTAAAGAGAAAAGTTGGGTTTTTTGTGAACTACTGAGGTTCTTGATTGTTTAATGGTTTTAGAAAACCTTAAATAGAAATAAAATGGCAGTATTAGTAGGTAAAAAAGCTCCGTCATTCAGCGCTCCAGCTGTGGTAAACGGAGTCGAATTTGTTGATGATTTTTCTCTGGAACAATTTGTGGGAAAGAAGTATGTGGTATTTTACTTCTACCCTGCTGATTTCACTTTTGTTTGCCCCACAGAAATTATTGCTTTTCAGGAAAACATTGAGGAGTTTGAAAAGCGCGGAGTCGCTGTTGTTGGTTGTTCAGTTGATTCAAAGCATTCACACTGGGCATGGCTTCAAACAGAACTCAAGGATGGTGGAATTAAGGGTGTGAAATACCCGCTGGTGGCTGATGCCTCCATGACCATCGCCGAGAACTATGATGTGCTTGCCGGGAGCTGGGATTACACCGAAGAGGGCGAAGCTAAATTTGTAGGTGTTCCCGAAGCCTATCGCGGACTTTTCCTTATCGATAAGGAAGGTGTGGTCAGGCATCAACTGGTAAATGACATGCCTCTGGGAAGAAGTATTGATGAAGTTCTGAGAATTATTGATGCGCTTCAGTTCAGTGAGGAGCATGGTTCTGTTTGTCCGGCCAACTGGCACAAGGGCGATAAAGCACTTAAGGAAAACCATGATTCCATCTCCAGCTATCTGGCTGAAAAGTAAAACAAGGTCTTCTTGCATCAAATTTATACAAAGGAGGATGTCCCAAGGGCATCCTCTTTTTTATTAACTTGCCTTTGATGCTGGAAGCATTCAAAATATACAACAGCGATCATGGACTGCTCAGTTTTGGAGACCGGATTTTACTTGCAGTAAGTGGCGGGGTGGATTCGGTAGTGATGACCCACCTCTTTGCTGAGACAGACTTTGATTGTGCCATAGCCCATTGTAATTTCCAGCTCAGAGGGGAAGATTCGGATGCCGATGAGGCCTTTGTTCGCTCCCTGGCCGGACAGGTAGAGATGCCCATCTATGTGGAGCACTTTGATGTGGACCGGGAGATGGAAGAAAAAGGAGTCTCCTTGCAAATGGCAGCAAGGGATCTTCGATATGATTGGTTCGCTTCACTTGCCCGGGAGCAGGGATTTTCTTCCATTGCCACGGCTCACAATCTGAATGATTCAGTGGAGACCTTCTTTCTGAACCTGGCCAGGGGAACCGGGATAAGGGGCCTTTCAGGTATCCCCATGCGCAACGATAATGTAATCCGCCCCCTTCTTTTTGCCTCAAGAAAGGAGATTGAAGCCTATGCCAGATCAAGGAAACTGGCTTTCCGTGAGGACCGGAGCAACAGGGAGACCAAGTATCAGCGAAACAAAATCAGGCATGATGTAATTCCATCTATGGAACAAATCAACCCGGCTTTCATTCAGACCATGGCCTTAAATATGGACAGAATGCTTGAGCTCAGGGATATTGTTAAAAGGAATGTTGATGAGGTCAGGGAAAAAATCTTTCAAAAAATGTCGGGTGAGATCCGGATATCCATCGATGACCTGATGAAACTGGAGCCTGCCGGAACCTGGTTGTATGAGCTATTCGCTCCCTTTGCTTTCACCAGGCCACAATGTAAGGATATCGAAAACTTTCTTCAATCTGATACCGGGAAACGCTTCCTGTCCCCCACACATCAGCTTTATAAAAACCGGGATCAGTTGATCCTGGTAGAATCAAAACCTGACTCCTTTGAGAGGTTCTACCTCGACACGCCTGAGAAGGCGTCCCACCTGCCATTCTCCATGGATGTGGAGCTGATAAGGCGTGAAAAACTCGGAAAAATCCCCACTGATAAAAATATGGCCTGTCTGGACTTTGATGAACTTCTTTTCCCTTTAACGATTCGCCGATGGCAGCATGGAGACTATTTCTATCCCCTCGGTATGGAGCAGATTAAAAAACTGAGTGATTTTTTTGTGGATGAAAAGATACCGGTCCCCATGAAGGAACGAACCTGGATTCTGGCCTCAGGAAAAAAAATTGTATGGATCATGGGACAAAGAATCGATAACCGATTCAAAATCACTGAAACAAGCAAAAGGGTATTAGTTCTAAGGCTTCAGCCCGATATTGCTCCTTAAATTACCAAAGAACTTCTTCAGTTTTTCCTTGTCACCTGCTTTTAGCATTTCGGTCAGTGAACTCATCTCCTCGCTGATTCTCTCAACCTGCTCCAGGCTATGGGGACTTAAAAGAATTTCTGAAAGCAGATAATCATCTTCTGACAATAATCCTTCCGCAATATTAAGGTGCTTCTTGAAAGTGGTTCCGGGAGCCTCCTGTTCTTTCATGATGGACGCAAAAACCATGGTTGAAGCAAAGGGAATGGAAAGGGAATACGCAATGGTTTCGTCATGCTCCTTGAAACTATACTCAAAAATGTTAATCTTGAGGCTGCTGTAGAATTTTCTGAAGACTTCCTTGCCCTCTTCATCCGATTCGGTGATAATCACAGCACTTTCATCCCTCAGATCCCTCACATTTGCAAAGGTGGGCCCGAACATGGGGTGGGTGGATACAAACCTTCTACCCAATTTCTTGTAGTAATCTGCCATACCATTCTTCACCGAGGTGATGTCGGCAAGGATGCAATTTTCAGGCAGGTAAGAAATGATCTCATCAAATACAGAGATGGTTTTATCAAGGCTGACGGCATTGATCAGCATATCGGGCTTGAAGTCCATGATCTCTTCCAGGTAGAGAAATTTTCTGGAATTGAAAAAATACCTCATTTTGGTGCGGTCCGTATCAAAAACGCCTACTTCGTAGTCAAGGCAGAGTGACTCCACCATCCATGAGCCCATATTACCGGCCCCTATAATTGCAATGCGCATGCTTATTTTTGCTTATTTCTGATTAAAAATCCTCTTTGTTTCCTGTGCCTGTAACATGAAGTCGGCCATCACTGCCGCAGCAGCGGCTTCAACTACCACCGGTACTCTTAGTGCAATACAGGTATCATGTCTTCCTTCAATCTCCAGGTCTTCCATCTCTCCGGTGCGAATATTTATGGTTCGCTGCACCTGGTGTGTGCTGGAGGTGGGCTTAACCGCCACCCGGAAAATAATCTCATTTCCATTTGTAATTCCTCCATTAATGCCGCCGGCATGATTACTTTCTGTTTTACCATCGATGGATATGATGTTGTCATTGTGCTCGCTTCCTGTCATGCGTGCAGCTGCGAAGCCCGAACCGAATTCGATTCCCTTGATGGCCGGAATGCTGAATATCATATGGCTCATGACTGCCTCAAGGGAGTCAAAAAAGGGCTCTCCAAGGGCCGGGGAAACATTATTAATGCGACACTGTACTATGCCTCCGATTGAATCACCGGCTTCAATAGCCCTGTCCACAGCGGCATTAATATCTGCATCACCTCCTACCTCCAAAAGTTCAGCCTCCACCTGTTGCGGGGCAATCATTTTCTTGGCAATCACTCCGGCCGCTACCAGGCCAAGTGTAAGCCTTCCCGAAAAGTGTCCGCCACCCCGGTAATCCTGGAAGCCACCATACTTAAGCTGGCCGGTGAAATCGGCATGACCGGGCCGAGGGGTCTCAATCAGGTTGCTGTAATCCCTGGAACGGGTATTGCTATTCTCAAACATAATCATCAGGGGTGCTCCGGTGGTAAACTCATTAAAAACACCGCTCATGATCCTGGGAATGTCCGCCTCCCTTCGGGGCGTGGTTCCCTTGGCCCCACTCCTACGCCTGGAAAAATCGGCATTAAAGTCGCCATGTTTTAATGGAATCCCGGCCGGACAGCCATCAATTACCACACCCACCGATTCGCCATGTGATTCACCAAAAATACTGATCCTGAAACTTTTACCGAATGTATTCATCCCTTTAATATATTATAAATACGATTCAACTCTTCTACACTCATCTGCCCGGGGGCTGTTTCTCCACCCGTGGCAGGTGAGGCAAAGGTAAACTCTGATCCCAGAAGCGGAGCCGCCACACGGGTAATACGTCCAAGGGGCCCCATTCCAAGAATCACCTTTCTTCCCGGCCGATTGTGAAGTGTGATCAGCCTTACTGCATCCTCAGTCGATTGGACCATAGTAGCTATCTTTGCCACTGCCGCTCCATGGCTATAACATAAATCCATTTTCTCATTTAATTCTTCCAAACCGGGAGTTCCCCGGAAATCATGGTGAGAAAAAATAAGCGCGCAGCCTTTGTTTTCAGCCAGGGAGATTATTTCACTGGCAAAGGCTTCATCAGACTCCAGTTCAATATCTACGTAGCACGCCCCCATTTCAATGGCTTGCCTTAAGAGCTCCATTCTTTCCTGTTCATTATAAACACCCTCCCGACAGGTAACAATGCTTTTTATACCGGCCGGAATCCTTGAAAAAAGTTCCGAGGGCTGTTTCTGAATCAGGTCCAGTCTCAGCTCGATCAATTCGGCGCCGCTCTTTAATGCAGGACCAAGCTGAGCCAGCTCGCTAATACTAGTACAGATCATTAAGCATTGGTTTTAGTTCATCCAGGGGAATTGGCCTTACCACGGCTTTTCCCAGTCCGTCCAATAATATAAAATGGATTAATTCCCCGCTTTTTTTCTTGTCCTTACGAATATTTGCATAGATCTCCTCCGGATTCACTGAAATCTCCACAGGTAATCCGGCAGAGGATATTACCGCTTCAATGAGAGCAGCGTCAGAGGATGAAAGAAAACCAAGGTTCACAGACAATCTGGATGCCATCACCATTCCAATGGAGACGGCCTGCCCGTGCAGGAGTTTCTGATTTCTTTCAATGGCATGACCAATGGTGTGACCGAAATTAAGCAGGCGCCTCAGGCCCGACTCTTTCTCATCCTTTTCAACCACATTCTACCTTGGCCTGCACCGAGCGCGTAACCACTTCTTCAAGAACCGTGGGCTCCAGGGAGAGCAGCTCGCTCATATGATCCTTCAGGTAGCCCAGGAAAGCTTCATCCATGATGGCTCCATATTTGATTACCTCGGCTATGCCAGAAATGTATTCCCTGCGCGAAAGCGTCTTCAGAAGGTCGAGATCGCACCAGACAAATGAAGGTTGCCTGATGGTGCCGATCATATTTTTATAACCATCAAGGTTCACACCATTTTTCCCTCCAATACTGGCATCCACCTGACCAAGGAGGGATGTGGAAATAAAACCAAAGGGAAGTTCCCTGAGAAATGTGGATGCCACATAACCAGCCACATCTGTAGCAAGGCCACCACCCACTCCCACAATAAGGGAGCTTCGGTCTGCTTCAATTTTTACCAGATCACGGTAGAGCTTCTCAACTGTCTCCAGGGTTTTATAACGCTCCCCTGAAGGAACAACCAGGCATGTGTAAGGACAGAATAGATCATTGTGTTCGCACAGGACATTTTCATCGATCAGTAAAATGGGACCGGGACTGATATTTGCCAGATTCCCTGAAAGGGCTCCGCCCACAGAAATCTCTGTGTTGCCAGAGGGTGTTTTAAGCTTAATCTGGTGCATGGCCTACTCTTTATTCATAATATTGGTCTGATGGTTGATGGATTCCTGGTGAATATTGCGGAAGAGCTTAAGCATGAACTCCTCACTGAGTCCTTTCCTGGTTCCCAGTATGGTACGGTTCTTCAGCATATCATCCCATCTCTTGGTCTGAAGGATGGTAATATTGTTATCCTTTTTATACTGTCCAATTCTTTCCGACACATTCATACGCTCCTCTAGCATATTAATCAGCTTATCATCCAGCTTATCGATCTGGTCGCGAAGTTCAGCCAGCGTTAACATGAGTTCATCGTTCACTTCCGAATCCCTCAGAACAAGTCGATCGAGGATCCCTTTTAATCCAACCGGGGTGACCTGCTGTTGGGCATCACTCAGGGCCTTATCCGGATTGCAGTGGGTTTCAATGATCAGTCCGTCGAAGTTCAGGTCCATGGCTTTTTGTGAAATATCCAGCAGAAATTCCCTGTTACCACAAATATGACTGGGATCGGTAATAATGGGCAGGCCGGGGATCCTTCTCCTCAATTCAATGGGAAGCTGCCATTGGGGTGAATTTCTATAAAGGGTTTTATCATAGGTTGAAAAGCCCCTGTGAATGGCTGCCATCTGCTTGATGCCCGCATTGTTGATTCGCTCAATGGCACCTATCCACAGATCCACATCGGGATTAACAGGGTTTTTTACCATTACCGGAATATTCACTCCCCTGAGACTGTCGGCTATATCCTGTACCGCAAAGGGATTTGCCGATGTCCGGGCACCTATCCAGATGATATCAACACCGTATTTGAGGGCCTCATATACATGTTTAACATTGGCCACCTCGGTGGATACCAGCATTCCGGTTTCCTTTTTTACAGTTTGCAACCATTTCAGGCCCTCCGAACCCACACCTTCAAAAGCGTTGGGTCTTGTTCTGGGTTTCCAGATTCCAGCCCTGAAAATCTTCAGTCCCATTTCTGCAAGGGGAATGGCCGTATTCATAACCTGTTCTTCGGTCTCAGCACTGCAGGGGCCTGCCATTATTATGGGTTTCGAAAAGACCTCCCCCTCAAACTTCATCGGTTCTAACTCTACATCAATTACCATATCGTTTCTTATTCAAATTCTGATTTTCCTTTTTTATATTCACCCAGTATGCCCAGTGAGGGAGTAAAGGGCCTTATCGCTTCAAGCGATTTTTTATACATATCATAGTCCCTTATCTCCACATCCACGAAAAACATATACTCCCAATCCTTACCCGGAATAGGCATGGACTGAATTTTGGCAAGGTTGATCTCGTAATAGGAAAGGATGGACAGAATCTTTGATAGTGAACCAAACTTGTGGGCCACTGTAAAATGGAGGGAAGCTTTATTCACTTCCGATGAGGGGATGGTGACTCCGTTTTCTGAAAGGATCAAAAAGCGGGTGTAATTCATTTTATTTGTTTCAATACTCTCTGCCAGAATTTCCAGGCCATTCTTTTCAGCAGCCAGTCGGCTGGCAATGGCACCTGTATCCATCAACCTCCCCTTGGCAATTTCCTCCGCACTGATGGCAGTATCAATGCTCTCGATGAGCCTGATTCCAGGATGGGCATCAAAAAAGTCCTGACACTGCAGAATGGCCATGGGGTGAGAATAAACTTCCTTCAGGTCTGAAATTTTCACACCGGGCATGGCAACGAGATTTTGCCTGATCCGCAGGTAAACCTCCCCGAGGATGTGCATCTTAGTATTGATGATCAGGTTGTAGTTGGGAATGATGCTGCCGGCCAGGGAATTCTCGATGGCCATAATCCCATAGTCAGACTTACGGTTCTGAACGGATGAAACCATATCCCTGAAGGTATTCCTTGGAAGGATGGTGATCTCCTCATCACCAAAATAATGATGGGCTGCGATCTCATGAAAAGCACCATATCCTCCCTGTATTGCAATTGTCTTTGCCATGCCTATAAAACAAAAAACCCGACTTCAAGCCGGGTACCAAATGTATAAAACAAGCCCGACAAGTTATCTACCAGTAAAAAAATAAAAGTAATATGCGCAGTTTATCCGGCTCATTGTGCAATTTTTGCGATGTAAAACTAAGCAATTATTAGTAGAATTACAACTCTCATTACATTGGACATCAACGATTTTTCGTTGTAACTTTAAAACATGCATCCTGCAAGCTATTATGCAAACACACTTGGCAAACAGGTTCAGTGTACACTTTGCCCCCACCTGTGTAAGATATTGCCAGGGGAGCATGGCCGTTGCCAGACAAGGACCAATAAGGGAGGCCGTCTGTTTAGCCTTAGTTACGGACTGATATCAGCTGTATCCACGGATCCAATTGAAAAGAAGCCCCTCTACCATTTTCTGCCAGGGAGTTCTATTCTTTCCTTTGGCAGCCTGGGCTGCAATCTCACCTGTGATTTTTGTCAAAATTGCGGGATCTCCCAGCCTGAACCTGAAGATTTTTCCCACTACCCAATACGCGAGCCGAATGATATGGTCCAGAAAGCCAAGCTACACCGGGATAACATTGGACTGGCCTATACCTATAATGAGCCCACGGTATATTTTGAGTACATGCTGGAGTGCGCAGCTGGAATCCGCAATCAGGGTATGAAAAATGTAATGGTAAGCAATGGCTTCATTAACAGGGAGCCACTCATGGAGCTGTTAAAATACATGGATGCCTTTAATATTGACCTGAAATCATTTCGGAATGATTTTTACAAACAAAGGGCAAGTGCAAGCCTAAGTCCCATTTTGGATACCATCGAAACCATAGCCTCGAGTGATGCTCATTTGGAGCTCACCTTCCTGATCATTCCAGGGCAAAATGATTCACCAGCTGAGTGGAAAAATATGATCCGGTGGATTGAAGAGCATTGTGGCGCAGATACCATACTACATGTGAGTAAATTCTTTCCGCGGCACAGGCTGAGCAGTCCCCCTACTCCCACGGGGACCATGGAAGCCTTTATGGACCTCGCCCAGGGAAGGATTAATTATGTATATCCCGGGAATAACCCTCAGCTTCTGAGTCATACCTACTGTCCCGGATGCGGATTGCTTCTGATCGAACGCGAACTTTACAGTACCAGGTTAAGGAGGCTTTCGGAGCAGGGAAGGTGCAAACGCTGCCAGACAAAAATCAAAGGAGTTTTTAAGACCTTGAAATGAGAAAAAGAGAACCCGCTGTGGAAGGCCGATTTTATCCCTCCACGAAGGCGGACATTTTAAGCCAGATTAAAGAGATTGATACCCTTTCTCGCTACGAAAGTAAAACCCTTGATATAAAGAAGATCATCGGCGCAGTTTTACCCCACGCAGGTCACCTTTATTCAGGGCATCAAACCGTACCCTTTTTCAAACTATTAAATCTCCAAGGGATTCGTCCTGAAACCTTTGTCATCATCCATCCCAATCACAGCGGAATGGGTGCTCCCCTTGCCATAGATGATTCTGATGTCTGGACCAATTCCATTGGAGATGTCTCCATAAACAGATCATTTGCCCAGGCCATGGGGCTTCCCTTCGATCAACTGGCTCATTCACGGGAGCATTCTGCAGAGGTGATTGTGCCCTTTCTCCAGTATTATCTGGAAGATCATCCTTTTTCAATCGTTTCTCTTTGCATGCGGGACCAGAGTTTTGATCGTGCAAAACAGGTCTCAGAAAGCATTAAAAAAGCTGTCAGGATAAGCGGGCAGAATATCATTATCCTGGCCTCATGTGATTTCTCCCATTTCGTTCCACCCGGCGAAGGCAGGAGCAGGGATCAGCTTGCGGTG
The DNA here is from genome assembly GCA_963713725.1 of uncultured Bacteroidota bacterium. Taxonomy (GTDB): domain Bacteria; phylum Bacteroidota; class Bacteroidia; order Bacteroidales. The sequence continues at coordinate 240,156 of CAVQMZ010000020.1, read as the reverse complement.
GATGAAATCATGAATAAAAATTCCCATGGAGTGGAACGGGTCGTACGAAAATATAATCTGTCCATCTGCGGATACGGACCAATTATGGCTCTCATGGAGTATTCAAAATCACTTGATCCTCTGTATAAGATTGAAATTCTGGCCCGGGGTCATTCCGGTGAAGTTTTCCCTTCAAACGAAGTAGTTGATTACATATCAATGGTTTTATATCAATGATTTTATCAACCGAAACTAAATGTTTGCTTCTTCGGCTGGCCAGGGAAGAAATTATCAATCATCTGCTTCCTGATGGAAGGAAGAGGAAAAAGGATCTTAGCATCCAGGCAGAGCTAAAAATAAAATGCGGGGCCTTTGTTAGTCTTTATGTGGACAAGCAACTAAGGGGGTGTATTGGCACCTTTTCCGAGGATGAGACACTGATAAAGAATGTTAAAAGGATGGCTTACTCGGCGGCAAATAACGATTCCAGGTTTTCGTCCATTACTGCAAAAGATTGTGACCGGCTAAAAATCGAAATCAGTGTACTGTCTCCGAGGATTCCCATCAGTGGCCCTGATCAGATAGAAATAGGGAAACATGGTATTTTTATGGAATTAGGGACTCATCGCGGGACGCTCCTGCCCCAGGTTGCCGTAGACCAAAACTGGACCGCTGAGGAATTCCTGAGGTCTTGTGCAAGTTATAAAGCAGGCATCGGCAAGGATGGGTGGAAGACAGCTCATCTATTTACCTATGAGGCCATTGTTTTTGATTCGGATATGTACGAAAATTGTTAATAAAACTTAAAATTACGAAACTCTTCGTATTTAATTTGTCCGGAACAAATGTATCTTATATATTTGCTACGAAACATTTCGTACTATGATGTCAAAGCCAAGCGATTCAGAACTTGAAATTATGCAGATTCTCTGGGAAAATGGGCCATTAACCGTTCGGGATGTAAATGATCTTCTGAATCTTAGGCGAAGGGTTGGTTATACCACAACCCTTAAGATCATGCAAATAATGACTGAAAAGAAATTATTGACCAGAGATACACGCCAGCGTTCACATATCTACTCCCCCACCCTGGAATCCAGGTGACGTTCAGTCAAATATACTGGATCATGTGATTAAAACGGCTTTCAGGGGAAATACAGGAACACTTGTGCTCAGGGCGCTTGGCAATCATCAAACCAGTCCTTCGGAAATGGAAGAGATTAAAGCGCTTATCGAAGAAATGGAAAAAAATAACAATGGAGCTTCTTGAAAGCAGCGGAAGCTGGATTATTGCGTTGGGGAAGACCCTTTTGAACAGCCTCTGGTTGGGCATCCTTCTGCTTTCTCTTCTGAAAGCTCTTTTTCTGATGATCCCCCAGCGCCAGGCACTCTACCGTTATCATGCCGCACTTATCTCCCTGCTCCTGCTTGTTGGCTTTAGTTTCGCTTTGTTTTTTCACCTCTACTCCCCTGTCAGGGAAGGATCGTTTCCAATCCCGGAGGGAAGCTTAATCAGCACTGCACTTTCTCAGCTAAAGCCAGGATATGGTCCGGGAGGAATGCTTTTTTACCACTACATCAGTCATGCCTACCTTGCAGGAATGGCTATATACCTGATAAAAACACTGAGGGATGCGGGGAAAGTTATGACGATCAGGCGTAAAGCCAAAATCATCGGTGAACCCTGGCGGCAGCATTTCAATAGTTTTCGCAAAAAAGCAGGAGTTAGCAGAAAGGTCAGTTTTTTATCGATCGAGGGGCTTGCCACACCTTTTCTAACAGGGGTGGTCAAACCAGCCATTATCGTTCCTTCAGCCATGCTTACCCAGCTTTCATTTAATGAAGTTGAGGCTCTACTGATGCACGAACTTTACCACCTGAAAAGGTATGACCACTGGGTAAATCTAATTCAGAATGTGGTGGAGGTACTCTTCTTCTTTAATCCTGCCGTCCGGGAACTTTCTGCCATGATAGGCAGTGAAAGGGAAAAGTGCATTGATGATCGGGTTTTGGAAGCACAATCTCTTCCTCTGGATTATGCCCGTGCACTTTATCTTGTTTCTAAAAATCAAAATAGCAGAACATTCCAGGTAATGGCGGCCACCGGCAAGGGCAGAAGTGATCTTAAAAGCCGAATTGAAAGAATCTTAAAACCAAATACAATGAAAAAAAATATCCGAGAAAAAACCAATGCCTTATTGATCTTCCTGGCTGGGATTGCCCTGATGATTCTTGTGTCGGGATTCACCTCAGGCCTTTCCATAACACGCCATAAGGATGTTCCCAAAGAAAATCAGGCAGAATCATTTATTGTCCAGATCCCGAGTGATACGCTCACCAGGGAGGAACAGCAGCAGCTAAAAGAAGAAATTGATAAAGCAATGGCTGAGATTAACTGGGAGGAAATCAAAAGGGAGATGGAGGAAGTCAAAATTGAGGTTCTGGAGGAGATTAACTGGGATGAAATTAAAAAGGAGATCGAGCTGACTAAAATTGAGCTTATAGAAGATATTGACTGGGAGGAAATCAAAAGGGAAATTGAAGAGGCCAAGATTGAAGTCCTGGAGGATATGGATTGGGAGAAAATGAAAATGGATATAGAGGAGGCAAGGCGCACAATAGAGGTGGAAATCGATTGGGAAGATATAAAAGAAGAGATGGAGGAGGTCAAGGTAAGGATTGATCTTTTAATGGATGATATAGACCTTGATATGGATATCGATATAGATCGCGATGTTGAAGTGGAAGTAGATGTAGAAGTGGAAAGTGAGAAGGAGGCCGGGGAGTCTTTATAAAATTTGTTATCTAATTATAATCTTATATATTTGCCTTCATAGAGTAGACACCGACTTCAAACAAGATAGTCACTAACCCTAAAATTTTTCTACTCCTGAGAGTCCCGGTTATGAAAAATAGCCGGGACTTTCTTTTTTGTATAATGCTGATTTCCTTATATTTCCGAATTATTTTTCAGGAGTGTATTCCATACACTTCCGGTTTTTGGCACTGATTTTGAACTTTAACAGGCAAAGAAGTTGAACAGTTAAAACCCGGAAATCATGAAAACAAATAAACACATCACTGCGATATTTACTGTACTGTTCATAGGATTCAGTACTTTAAACGGACAAGCCTCAGCTCGTACAGGGGAACGAACTGAAGCAAATAAGGTTCAGGCCAGGCAAACCCAGGTCAAACAAAGCCAGGCCAGGCAAACCCAAGTCAAACAAACCCAGGCAAGGCAAACTCAGGCCAGGCAAACCCAGGATAGACAAGTTCAGGCAAGGCAAACCCAGTGCAAGGCAAACCCAGGCCAGGCAAACCCAGGCCAGGCAAACTCAGGCCTATACAAGCCATACCAGGGAAGTGAAGACTAATCAGGGCCAGACGGTCAAAAGATATGGCCAGGCCGCCACCAGGCCAAATACGCCCAATAAAAGGCCAGTTAGTATGAGTACTAATCATAATCCGAAATCGGATTATCGCGCACCCTATAATAACAGACCCGTGAAGGAGAATAAATTTTCTGAGAAACGTTACTATGGTGGAAATCACTATCACAATGCTTACCCGGCTCATAAGGTTAAAACCCACTATCACTACGATACCCACAGGCATCACTACAATGTGCTTTACTATCCTTCTTACCACGCGATTTACTGGAATCACCATATGTATGTAAATTATAACAAATGGTATCCTAATTATCACTGGAACTACAATTACGGATACAGAATCCAAACCATCTCCATATTCGACGCAAAGTATAACCTGGGGGAAGTGGCTAATGTTTACGGAAGAGTTTATTCAACATGGCATAACAGGGATACCGATGACTACCTGCTCTTTTTTGGAGGTGACTTCGGAGCGCAACAATTCACCCTTGTTATTCCGGGACGTATTGCCAGGAAATTCAGCAGGAAACCCACACGTTACTTCCTGGGTGAACACCTTACAGTTACTGGACTGATTACCACCTTCGATGGCATACCGGAGATTGTTGTAAAAGACAGAAAGCAGATCAGGATTTACTAGGGAGTATTCTATTCTGAGTAAAAAAAATGGTGTCTCAAAAGGGCACCATTTTTTTATTCAGGTACGATTGCCGAGGCCCGGGTAATGGAATATGCAGTGAAGGCTCCGGTGCCTCCATTGCTGATGTTTGTGCGAATATTTGCCGGGGGGCCTGAGAATAAAGGATTGTTCCCAAATAATTCCAGCTGGGCATCTCCCACAAAATCGTAATAAGCACCTTCTATGCTGTGCAATTCAAGGGTAACTGTATCACCGGGAACCAGGATCTCATCCGGTTCATCATCCGAATAGTAGCCGATGGGTATTCCAAAAAACAAATATTTTCCATTGTAGAAATCATCAGACTGAATACCATAATCGCTCAGTGTTGGGGTAAGCAGCAAGCTGTTTCTCCAGAAATTAAACCCATACCAGTCCTTTGTGGGCGGATCAAGGGCAAACATATATACCTCCCACCCACTACCAAATACTGTGGAAGAATAATTTAAAAGAATGGAGTCAAAGACAACACCCCCCGGCATAGTGGAGCTTGCATTGTAGGATTCATAAATGCCATCGTTATCCACATCCACTTCATCAATACTCAGATCATAGCTGGTACCAATTTCACCCCGAAAGGCATAGGGAGTAAGATATAAACCCGGTATGGTGTCATGTTCCTCCAGGAGAAGACTGGTATTATCAAAATCGATATGCACAACGGCATTTGAAACCCCGGGGGCAGGCTGGTTAGAAAAATAATCGCTGGAAAGAGTCAGGCGAACCTGGTGCTGCGCAGAATCACTTGTTACCCCACCCTGCACCACAAGCCTGGTATAGGTAGAGTCCAGATCAATGTCAACGATTTCTGTGCATGAAATATTCAGAAGCACCATCAGTGCCATTAAAAATGCCATATTTCCCGGGAGCCGCTTTTTCATCAGAATGTGAAATTATAGGTTATGGCCGGAATGATGGAAAACAGATAGGTCATCTCTGCATAAGTCACTTCAGGATTGGTTTCATCCTGCTGAAAATTAAGGGTCCAGGCATTTTTACGTGCATAGGCATTGTATACCGAGATATTCCACTCGCCATGCCAGCGTTTATCGGGTTTTTTCTTACCCTGTATGGTCACTGAAACATCGAGCCGGTGATAATCAGGCAGCCTGTACTCGTTCCTTCCCGTATAGATTGGAAGAATGTTTCCGCTAAATTCATATCTTCCGGTTGGAAGGGTAAATGGAACCCCGGTACTGTAAATCCAGTTTGCTCCCAGGCTTACCCGCTGCGATAAATCATAGCTGAAGACAAAGGCCAGGTCATTGGGTTTGTCATAGGGAGCCGGATAGGGAATGCCCTCATTGATTTCAGGAATATCCCTTGTGGTTTTGGATAAGGTATAGGAGACCCAGCCTGAGAACCTGGAGAAATCGTATTTAAAATAGAATTCAGCACCGTAGGAGGTCGCCTCCCCCACCCTGAGTTCTCCCTCAAGTTTTGGATTCAGAAAGAGTTGAGCATGGTCACGGAAATCAATTGCATTGTCCATTTTTTTATAGTAGAGCTCAACTGAAGTTTCAATTCTGTTATCCATGAAATTTCTGAAATATCCCACTGATACCTGGTCTGATAATTGTGGAGCTACATTGGGGGAAGCCGGAAACCATATATCAAGCGGTGTCCCTGCTGTAGAATTACTTGCCATTTGCAGGTACTGCCTGGTCCGGGCATAACTGGCTTTTACAGAGCTTCTCTCACCCAGAAGGTAATTTGCGGCTATACGTGGTTCAAAGCCATGGTAGCTGTTAAAAAAATCTCCGTCCTGATAAGTTGTAGAATCGGTCACCAGGTAATCCTCATTATAGGTAAATAGGGCAGCCGGTCCGATGTTATTAAAGAGTGAATACCTCAGACCATAGCGCAGGGAAAATTTCTTTCCAAGTTTCGACTCTCCGGAAAAATAGATCGCACTTTCCAGGGCATGATTATATGAAAGCTCCGTGGTGGTGGTTCCCCCTCCTTCGTCCTCAAAAGTTACCGCTCCAGGTTTAATGGTGTGATACGTACTTGTTATACCGTATTTGAATGTATGCTCGGGCAAGGGATACCAGATGAAATCAGCTTTGGCCCCATAATCATCCAGGAAGGATATCCAGTTAAAATAGGGCTGTGAATTTTCCGGTGTTCCCAGATCGTAGAAATAATGCGAATTTAAGAGTGTAAAGTTACTGAAAAGCTTCTTGCTAAAAAGGTGATTCCATCGAAGGGTAAAAGTACGATTACCAAAATTCATGCCTGCAAAATCGTTGGAGAACACGTCTTTTCCGAAATAGCCCGACAGGAAAATCCTGTTTCTATCATTGATGGTCCAGTTTAACTTGCCATTCAGATCATAAAAAAAAAGAGAATTATCTCTTACGGCCGAATCTTTTGCAAAGGCAAGAAAAATGTCAGCATAGGTTCTGCGGGCCGATACCAGAAAAGAAACCTTATCAGAAAAAACAGGTCCCTCAAGTGTGAGTCGGCTGGAGATGGTTCCAATACCTCCTGTAACCTGGAATTCCTTTTTATTTCCGTCCTTCATCCGCACATCCAACAAGGAAGAAAGCCGCCCACCTGAACTGGCCGGTATATCGCCCTTATAAAGTTTTACATCCTTGATGGCATCATTATTAAATACTGAGAAGAATCCCAGGAGGTGAGAGGCATTATAAACCGTGGCCTCATCCAGCTGAATCAGGTTTTGATCTGCACTCCCCCCTCTGACACTGAATCCGGAGGAACCTTCACTGGTTACCGCCACTCCGGGTAGCAGTTGAATGGCCTTAATCAGATCAACCTCCCCCATAAAGGCAGGGATTTTCCTGATACTTTGTATGGAAAGTTGTGTGGAACCCGTCTCAACCCTGGTAACATTTGCATTACCGGCCTCTGCCGAGATAGTAACCTCTTCAATCTCAAGGGTGGATTCAAGAAGCTCAAAATTTAGTTCCAAATCCTCACCCAGCTGAATGGGAATTTGCTGCGTTTCATATCCCACGTAGGAACAAACGATGGTATAAAAACCAGGATTTAAGGAAATGGAATAATAACCATATGTATTTGTAATGGTTCCGGAACCACTCTCCAGGATTGCCACATTTGCTCCGATCAGCTCCTCGCCCGAGGCAGCATCCCTTGCATATCCGCTAATTACGAACTTCCCAAAAGCCTCTAGGGGAGAAAGGTGAACGAAAAGCAGGATCAAAATCCCGATATTTGCCAATTTGATTTTCATGCTTGACCTGGAACAATGATAAAAAGACAAATATCAGATCATTTTGTTGCAATGATCTGATATAAATCTTAAACAAAAAACAAATTAGCAGTGCGATTGCTCTTTTAGATTATCTGGCTCATGGCATCAATAAATGCCTCAACAGAAGCGGTAATGATATCTGTAGAAGCTGAAAAACCATAATATACTACATTCTTGTGCTCAACCTGCATATGAACCTTACCCATATCGTCACTTCCTCGGGTAATGGCCTGAATCAGGAATTCCTCTATTTTAACCTTAGTCTTCAGAATGTCTTTAACCGCATTAATAGCAGCATCAACAGGCCCGTTTCCGGTTGAAGTGGCAGTCTGGCATGCTCCCATTACTTCAAGGCTTACGGTGGCGACAGGTGTGGTGCCTTTGCCGCACACAACCTGAAGGCTATGTAAATGAAGGTTGCGCTTCACATCACGTGCACTTGCGCCTGCAAGGACTTTCAGATCTTCATCGACAATTTCTTTTTTTGAATCGGCCAGAACCAGGAAATCGTCATAAATCTTATCCAGATCTTTCTTGCTGAAGATGTAACCCAGTTTTTCCAGGCGATGTTTCAAGGCTGCCCTGCCACTGCGTGCAGTAAGCAAGATTGAGGACTCGGTGATTCCAACGGTTTTAGGATTGATAATTTCATAATTATCCCTTCTCTTCAGTACCCCATCCTGGTGAATGCCTGAGGAATGCGCAAAAGCATTTCTGCCCACAATTGCTTTATTGGGCTGGATAGGCATGCGCATCAGGGTAGATACCAGCCTGCTGGTGCTGTAAATCTTTCTTGAATTTATGCCCGTTACCAGATTAAGGTGCTTCCTGCTTTTCAGGATCATGGCTATCTCCTCCAGGGAAGTATTCCCGGCACGCTCACCAATCCCGTTAATGGTTACCTCCACCTGTCTTGCTCCGTTCAGCACACCACTCATGGAGTTGGCTGTTGCCATTCCAAGATCATTATGACAGTGGGTTGAAATAATTGCATTATCTATGTTGGAAACATGATCCTTCAGGTATTTAATCTTCTTTCCATACTCCTCCGGCAGGGTATAACCTGTGGTATCGGGGATATTTACAACAGTAGCTCCGGCAGCAATTACAGCCTCGATTACCTTTGACAGATATTTATTCTCTGATCTTCCGGCATCCTCAGCATAGAATTCCACATCTTCCACAAATGATTTGGCATATTTCACAGCCTCTACAGCTCTTTCAAGGATCTTATCGGGCGTGCTGTTAAGTTTATGATGAATGTGGTGATAAGAAGTACCAATTCCTGTATGAATCCTGGGCCTTTTGGCAAACTTCAGGGATTCTGCAGCCACCTCGATATCTTTCTTGACGGCCCTTGTAAGTCCACAGATAATGGGTTCACTTACTGCCTTACTGATCTCCACAACTGAATTAAAATCCCCAGGGCTGGAAATGGGGAAACCGGCTTCGATCACATCAACGCCCAATTCCTGAAGAGCCTTTGCCACTTCAATTTTCTCGATGGTATTCAGCTGACAACCCGGGACTTGTTCTCCGTCTCTCAGGGTTGTGTCAAATATATAAACTCGGTCCTTTGCCATATGTCTAATTTCTTCATTAACTATTCACAGAAAAAGCAAATATACACCAATATATGCTATCCAGCATATATTAAAAAACTGAAATGGGAACTATTCGAAAGAATTAGTTTAACAGGTCTTTAAGCAAACTCCTTTTTCAGCTGATCCACCCATGCCCCGATGCGTTCCTTGTTCATGGATCCCTGGTTTTCGTAATCAATAGCCAGACCGGCAAATTGATCACCCCGAAGGGCCCTGGAACTTTCAAATTCATATCCTTCAATTGAGGTGAATCCAACCAGGTTTGCACCCTGTTCTTCAAGAATTTCTGCCATGACACCCACTCCGTCGAGGAAGTTTTCAGGATATCCTTTCTGATCTCCAAGTCCAAAAAGGGCTATTTTTTTCCCGCTTAGATCCATATCTTCCAGGGCGGGTACAAATTCATCCCAGAAATTGGGAAGTTCGCCATCGAACCAGGTAGCCACTCCCATAATGATCTGATCAAATGAAAGGAAAATCTCTTCCGTAATCACCTCGGCATTAATCATTTCCACTTGATCATCATTGAAGTACTCGCGAATTCTTTCGGCAACTTTGCCTGTTTTTTTAGTATTGAAACTATATATAATTGCAGTCTTTTTCATTCTGTTGGGCTTAATTTAGTAGTTTAAGAGATCCATTACAGCCTCTTCGATGCGTGTCACATTGGGCAGGGTTGCTGCTTCCAGAATCCGGTTAAATCCTACCGGAGTAAAAGCTGAGCCTACTCTTTTTACCGGACCGTCAAGGTATTCAAAAGCCAGATCATTGATAAGTGAAACCACCTCGCCTCCAAATCCGCCAAACACTTTATCTTCATGAACTACCACCACTTTCCCTGTTTTTTTAGTCGTTGCAAGAATGGCATCGTTATCCAGTGGGCTCAATGAACGCAGGTCAAGAACCTCAATGCTTGCCACACCCTCTTTACTGAGCTTCTCAGCCAACTCAAAACACATATAAGTTGTATTTCCATAGGTGATCAGACTCAGGTCTGAACCTTCGTGACGAATTCTTGCTTTCCCAAAGGGAACTTCAAAATCATCCGGTATGGGAGTTGCTACCCTGGGAGCGTTATATAAGGCCTTGGGTTCCAGGAAAAGGGTCATACCCCTGGACCTGATACTGGTTCTGAGTAAGCCAGCAGCATCATCAGCATAACTGGGATAAACAACCCTAACTCCAGGAAGCGGAGTAAGAGAGCCCTCAATGGTTTGTGAGTGGTAAAGACCACCACCGATATATCCTCCCGAAGCAAGCCGAACCGTAATATTGGGAGAGAACTGTCCCTTGGTTCGCCAGTATTCATGGGTTGTTTCCACAAACTGTTCCATGGCCGGCCAGAAATAATCTGCAAATTCGGCCCCCTCCACTACGATGCGGAGTTTATCACTGAAACGGCTCATTCCATTGGCTGTACCCATGATAAAATCCTCGGCAATGGGTCCGTTGAATACACGCTCCTTTCCAAATTCCTGCTGCATCCCCTTGGTAACATTGAAGATCCCTCCTTTATCCTTATTGGCCACATCCTGGCCCCAGATAAAGGTATCGGGATTGTGACGGAACTCTGCTTTCAGGGTTTCGTTGAGCCCTTCAATCAGTTTCTTTGGTTCACCTTCATAGGAGTGTAATCCTTCGGGGTACTTTTCACTCACATAGGGTTCTGGGATAACGAAGTCATAAATCGATTCAGGACTAGGAGCAGGGGCATTGAGCCCCACTTTGTGGGCTGCTTTAACAATCTCTTTTGCTTCGGCTTCCAGCTGCTCAATTTCTGCTTCAGTAAAGCGATCATACCTGAGCAGTAGACGTCTGAATTTAGCAAGAGGATCGTAGGCATGAACATAATTTAGTTCATAATCGTCACGATAAAGGTCATGACGATCCGAATTGGAGTGAGAATGAATTCTGACACAGTTTGCCTGAACGATTACCGGATGCTCATGTTCAACAACCCAGGCCTTGGCTTCATCCATGGTATTCATACTGTCGAATACATCTTTGCCATTGCAATGGTATATCTTCAGATTTTTGAATCCAGTAAAGTTATTTGCTACTTTCCTGTTGGCGGTCTGGTCAGCTTTTGGAACTGAAATGCCATAGCCGTTATCCTGGAAGACAAAAATTACAGGCAGCTTTTCATTACTGGCCCCATTGATGGCCTCATATACGTAACCCTCAGACACGGAAGATTCGCCCTGGGAGCTGATGGCCACGCCCGGTACTTTATACTTTTTAATAGCCCTGGCAACACCCACTGCGTGAAGGGTATGATTTCCAGTGCAGGAGGATACATTGTGAACATTCCACTCAGGCTTGGCAAAATGGTTTGACATGTGTCTTCCACCCCCTGCCACATCTGCATCCTTGGATATTCCATTCAGGATTAATTCTTCAGCGGACATACCGGCTGAAAGAGATGTGAGCATATCCCTGTAGTAGGGAAAAAGATGGTCATTTTCCCGGTCAAATACCTGTCCGATTGCAAGCTGAATTCCATCATGCCCTGCATAAGGTGCATGGTAGGACCAGCCGATGGCCTGTTTGAGATAGTTTGGAGCCCTGTCATCTATGGCCCGCCCGACAAGCATCAGCTTAAACCATTTGGCAAGGGTCTCCTTATCTGTATTTTTTATGTTGTATTTTCTGTTCTTCGACATTTTCAAATGCTATTTAAAATTCCCCGATTTAGGGTCAAACGATTCAATATAGTCTCCCAGTCTTTTAAGGAAGGCTCCTCCCAGTGCTCCGTCGATAATCCTGTGGTCGTAGGTAAGCGATAACCACATTTTTTGCCGGATAGCAATCACATCACCCTCAGCTGTTTCAAGCACAGCAGGTTTCTTCTTGATGGCTCCTATGGCCAGGATTGCAACTTCCGGTTGATTAATAATGGGCGTTCCAATGTCATTCTGGAAGCTTCCAAAATTTGTTACTGTAAAAGTTCCACCGGCGATGTCGTCCGGTGACAGCTTATTGCTTCTTGCATTAGCTGCCAGCTCATTCATTCGCTTTGTGATCCCTGTGAGATTTAAGGAATCGGCATCCTTAATATTGGGTACGATCAGATTATTACCTGGCAGAGAAACTGCAACTCCAAGATTGATCTTTTTCTTTATGATGATTTTATCACCGGAAACAGACGCGTTAATATGAGGGAAATCACGCAGTGCTTTTACAGTGGCTTCCAGAAAAAGCGGCAGATAGGTAAGCTTGACTCCTTCTTTTTTAAGGAAATCATCCTTTACCATGTTCCTCCAGTTAACAACATTGGTAACATCCACCTCAATCATATTGGTAACATGGGCAGAAACCTGCTTGGATTTTACCATATGCTCGGCGATCAGCTTCCTGAGACGACTCATTTCTATAACTTCATCTGCACCATCCGCAGATACAGGAGTGACTTCAGCTGACGGTACTGCTGCCTGTTGAGCCGGAGCTTCCTGGGCCCTGGGCGCAGGGCTTGGGGTTTTGGATGTTGAAGTGGAAGATTCACCGGGAGACCGGTTTTCCAGATAGCGCTTCACATCATCTTTCTGAACCCTTCCGTTCAGACCACTGCCCTGAATGGCATCCAGTTCTTCCTGACTTATGCCCTCTTCAGAGGCTATCTTTCTGACCAGTGGCGAGTAAAACCTGTCACCGGTGGAAGCAACTGCAGGAGTCGTTTCAGTTTTTGTAGTTTCAGGTTCAGCAGTGTCAGACTCTTCCTGAGCTTCTTCCTGCTCATCCTCCCCGGAATCTCCATCAAGACTGATTAAGGCGATAACTGCACCAACTGCAACAATCTCGTCCTTTTTGAACAATATCTTCTTTACTACTCCATCCACAGGTGATGGTATCTCCGAATCAACCTTATCGGTGGCAATTTCCAGAAGGACATCATCCTCCTGTACCGGATCGCCCTCTTTAACAAACCAATTTGTAATCGTTGCTTCTTCAATACTCTCACCCAGTTTTGGCATGATGATTTCAAAATTCGCCATGAAAAATATTTTTTGGGTGTGTTTGATTAATTATTTCGATGGTATAACAATGATCCGTATAAAATGTTTTTACTCTTCTCCCTCGAAAAGTATATCCAGTACCACCGGCTCTCCACAGGGCATCCTGTCCTGGATATGATCCCTTTTAAAAACAGGGTAACTAAGCACCGTGTCGGGATAGCCCATTTGCAGCAACATGCAGGCCATAGAAAAGATTTTTGGACCCTGAGGAATAATGGTAATGGCATATTCGTCCCGCAAAGGGAGTATCACATCAATCAGGGTCTGATAGATGGCCTGTCCATTGTTAATGGGATAGGCTATCAGGTTTCTTATGGGGGCCTCGTTAATTACAGAATGGTTGCTTACAAAAACCTTTTCAACGAACTGTTTTTCCACTGGCGGATCCGCATAGAACAGGTAAAGCAGGTCTGGATTGACGATCTTACAGATCATTTCTGAAACATTGGGTTCCTGTCCCAATCCCAGTATCAGCATTTTTTTCTGCCGACGTTCACTGATCTTCACCTTGAGGAAATCTTTCACCTTTTTTACTTTGGGTGCAGATCCTTCCTCCACATAGGCAGCCGTGGTGTAAACCAATCTCAATCTGGCCTGGTTCTCATGCAGGTCCGCCCCAAACCAGTTTAATATCCTGAAATAATTGACCGGTGACATACTGGTGCAATCCAGCATTATTTTTTGTTCTCCTGTGGCCTTTTCGCCAAGAATATTATCCAGCACATCGTTACTGCTGTCCAGTTCTAAAATTTCAAAGCCCTGATCAGTTAAATACTTCAGATTGCTTAAATATGCGAACTCCTTAAGCAGATTTTCACTACAAAGGGCAACTTTTCGGCAAGAAACACCCTCCAACAGCTTGGCAACGCTTATACTCCGTGTCTCATGACTCAAAGATGCAATAAACAGATCTGCTTGAAAATCAATGAGATTTTCAGGTAAAATATGTTGAATGGAGGAAAGTTCCATGATGGCAAAAACGCAAAGCTAAATATAAAGGGAAAATTGCAACTTCCCACCATAAGTACTAAAGTTTTGGATTGCTTGCCGGTATTTCGGCAATTGGATCCGGAAGGTTGGCTTCTCGCCCAAAAAGGTCAACTGCAGGCCAGTCATTAACCTGGTTTACTGCTCTGAACATCATTCCGGAAACATAGCGGTGTATCCTGGAGTGTTTCATGGTACTGGTGTTCATCATTATGACCCAATTTAAGCCGTCCTGCTGCCTGACAAGCAGCGCAGAAGATCCGGTCAGGTATCCGGTTCGCCACCAGGTACCATATCTATCACTCCCCCTCCAACCAAAAAGGCCACTTCCTGCTGTTTCCGGATTAGTCATCTGAAGAATGGTCAGAGGATTTAAGATATCTGGCTGTTCGGCAAAGCCATCAACGGCTGTAAGAAATTTTATAAGCTCAGGGGCAGAAGCAACCCAGCCACCTGCCGGGCCCAGCAATTCAATATTGTTTCCACCATAATAAATGGGAACCTGTTCTCCTGAACCATCAAAGGAATAAGTGGTCATGGCCCCTGCGCTGCTGTGATATCTTACTTCGTTGGGATATTTGTCCTGATAATAACTCTTGCCAAGGTGCATATCATGTATATCAAGCGGTTTGAGGATATTCATTAGTACATAGTCCTGGTAAGTCATTCCGCTTTTTCGGGCAATGATCTCTCCAAGTATACCATATCCCAGATTAGAATATGAGTAACGGGTTCCCGGCGTGTAATTCAGTCGCCTGCTAAGGGCATACTGAAGAACATCTTCAAAAACCACTGCTCTGTCAAGGTTCATCTTTCTTGAGATGTAAAGGGTGGAAAACATGGGGTCAACTGAGTACCTTGACCATCCGGCCGTGTGATTCAGGAGTTGCCTGACAGTAATCTCCTCATATCTCTTATCCCTGTATTGCAAAAAAGCAGAATCATTCAGGATGCCCTCTTCACCAAAAACCCTGTCGTCAAGTCCAAGTTTCCCTTCTTCATAAAGCTTCATGGTAGCAACTGCCGTAATCAGCTTGGAAACAGAAGCAATTCGGAAGAGGTGCCCGGGTTTAACCTGCTCTCCGGTTTCATCATTGGCAATCCCAAAGCCTTTGGCATAGACCAGTTGTTCATCTTTTGTAATGGCGACGCTGGCTCCTTCAATTTTCCATTTTTTTATAAACGAATTCAGGTTTCGATCGATGGCCTGGGTTTCCTCATAATCTGAATATTCGTTGTCCAGCAAGAGGGAGAAAGGTATCTCCTTATCGTTTATTAAGGAAGGGTATCCCTTATCTGAAAAGGTCAGGGCTATTTCCCCAAAAAAGAAGAGGAAAATTAATACTATAAACACAAATATTTTCTTCACAATATTCAATTAACTCATATCCGAATGCCGGATTTTAGATCAAAGTTATAGTAAAAACAATCCATGGCAAAAATGTTCATTCGAAGGAAATATCTCTAATGATCAAATCATTTATAAAGTACTTAATATCAATATTTTGCTGATGCTTTGACGAGCTTTACGAATGGCGATCTAATTATCATGAAATAAACCCTCTTCGCATAGAAAAGATGACTTTAGTATAGAAGAATACAAGCTTTGGTGACAAAACAATTGGCTTTAATCAAAAGATAGAAGGAAGGTTCCGCAGGCTGGTGAAAGACAGAAAGGGTATAAAACACGAATGGGAGCCAAATTTGCATCTGGTTCCCATTCCACTCCTTAGCTACCGTAGTCTCTAATTCGCGCCAAGCTACGGTTATTTTGCCGGAAAACAAGACCGAAGTCCTGAATCCCCTTTCGCTACCCGACGAATCGGATAACTTGCACTTTCTCTGTCCTTGGACAGTATCCCGTGCTCATCTGTTGACAACTTCCTCCGCGTTTTCAGGTACTCTACGGTTTCCGTTTTGAATCTCCTGACTCACCTGTTACAGCTTGTCTGGTATTCCAGTCATCAGTCCGGTCCGAAAACCGGCATGGACAGTTTCAATACCTGTTCATCTGTCCTAGTGACTCTGTTCACGCATTCGGGTTGCCCCGTTTGCTTCTGATAAAATCATTTAAAGAACTGAGTGGCCTTTTATCGCTCACTTGGTATTACCAAAAGTACTTCAGAAGTGGATTCATTCCAAATAATCCCGGGCTAAGAATTAAACATAGAATGAACAGGGTTTATCAACAAACGGTTAATAAACTCCTAGAAAAGGGAGCCTTGCTCCTGGTAATCAATGGATTCAATTATCAACGGATTTGTCGGATCAGCCCCCGCCTTTGAAAAAGAAGGCGAAATCACATGGGCGTGCATCTCATTTTCTTCCAATGGAAGGAGGAGTTGTCTGGCCTTATGAAGAGAAATGTCTCCTGAGATCCATTCTTTTTCATTATCCGGCGTGAGTATCACAGGCATGCGCTTTTTTGTATTGTGGATGCGCTCCATAAGCGGATTTGCCCGGGTGGTTATGATAGAGCAGCTCTTGATGATTTCGCCATTTTCCGGATTGCGCCAGCTGTCGTACAGTCCGGCAAAGGCAAATGGAGCCTCATTCTTCAATCTGATGTACCAGGGAATTTTTGCCCCCTTCACATGCTGCCATTCAAAGAAGCCATGCGCCAGTATAAGACAGCGCCCTTTGATAAGAGGCTCCCTGAAGGAGGGCTTTTCGTGGAGCGATTCTGACCTTGCGTTATAGGTGCCCTTCCTGATTTCACGGGCTTTTTGACTGTCCCCTGCCCATGAAGGGATCAATCCCCATTGCATAAGATCAGCTTCTTCAGGCTTATCTCCTGCAATCACCGGTATCAAAGGGTTAGCGAAAGCTCTGTAAAAATAGTTGAAATCAAAATCATACAGGGCGGATGTATCTACCGTAAATCTTTTTTCGATAGCCTTTCGGCTCAGATGTACCTCAATTGTAAAACACATGTTAGTCTGTAAAGTCTGTAAAGCTTAGAGTCAAAAGTTAAAAGCCAAACTAAGTATGACGAAAGTTAAACAATTATAAAAGATGATTTGTTAAGAAGTCAGACTAAAAATGTATGATGCATAAACCTGAGATACTTCCTTTTTTTCCTTTAAGCATTTTTCTCTTCCCCGGGGAAGACATGCCTCTCAGGATTTTCGAACCCCGTTATCTCCAGCTGATAGGCGATGCCCGTAGCTCCGGAATTAGCTTTGTGATACCTTTTGTGATGAATAAAGAAGTGCAAGAATTTGGCTGTGAGGTTGGTTTAAAGGAGGTTGTTGCAGAAAACCCGGGTGGCAGAATGGTCATTAGGGTTGAGTCCCTTTCCGTGGTTCAGATTATTAGCTACAGCAAACGTTTGGAAGAAAAGCTCTATCCGGGTGGAGCGATTCAACGCTTGTCCTGTTCTGATCCCATTGAAAGCCTGGAGCTGAAGGGGTTGATCCAAACTTATATGGAAAAATTTGACAGCAGCTTTCTGGATTTCAGTGATTCTTCCAAACTTACCCGGCAGGATGTGGTAAAGGCGCTTAATCTGGCTTCTGATGACAAATTCAAATTTGTCTGCCTGCCCGATGCAGCCCAGAAAGAAGGATACCTTGCAGGTCAGCTCAGGTATCTGAATATGATCCGTGAGCAGGAAACCCTGCTGGGAAATGACTTTGGTCTGAATTAAGTTTGCTCCTTTTTCTGCATATTCATTTTTAAATGGTCCAGGTCCTGCTTTAAAGTAGCCACTGTTCTTACCAGTTGGTTCTCAGGAAGAATCGGCTCCGGGATTTCGTGACTTATGAAATGCACAAATCTCCAGATCTCCCGAATCTCCACTACTGGGATCTCATAGGGCTCATACATAGGATTTAATGAATAAAGTATCAGCTTTCCCTCATCCCCTATCCTGTTTTCAATAATTTTGAAAACAATCCCGTCATTGACAGTCAGTACCACACAGGCCTCACCGGTTTTCAGGGTATTCCAATCCATTATATACTCACCCGTTACCCAGGCTTTTTCAGGGATGGGAAGCATGGAGTCACCCTGGAGCTGAAAGGTCCTGTATTTCTTTTCCTCTGAAAGAAAGGGAAGCTGGAAGACCTGGAGGTCACTGATGTACTCCGGATCGGAAAAACCATTGGTATACCCGGCCTGGGCCTTCATGGGAACCAGTTCGATATTCTCCCTGTTTTCACTGTTGACAGTGGATGCAAGCACCCTCAGGTTACCCCCTCTTAAAAACACATCCTCACCCTGCTCCAGTTGACGGAGTTGTGTTTCACTGAGCTTTGAAAGGTCCACCTTTAGCAGTGTATCTACCGCAATCTGGTAAAAATCCGCAAAAAGAAGCAGTACTTCCACCCCTGGTTGTGCCACCCTATTTTCATAACCGCTCAGGGTGGAGCGTTTCATTTTCAGTTGTTCTGCCACCTCGTCCTGCGTACGCTTCCTGCGTTTACGCAGAAGTTTAATATTCGAATCAAAATACATGTTAAATCCCCCTTTTATTGTTGCGCTAAATAAAACATATGATTATATTGTAATCACAATAATGATTAGATTCTAATCAAAGATAGAAAAAGTTAATAAGTTAGCAAGTTATTGGGTTATTTTTTCACTAAGCACTAACAGTCACAAGTGGCTACTAACGCTTGCAAAGCAAGCTATAACGCTCGCCAGCGAGCAAATTAACGCCCGCATAGCGGGCAAACTAACGCGAACGAAGTGAGCATAACACGCAGTGTCGTACATATGGATCTGGACACTTTTTTTGTGTCGGTGGAGCGCCTGGGAAACAGCAAGCTTGAGGGGAAGCCTGTGATTATCGGGGGGATGTCGGATCGGGGCGTGGTTTCCTCTTGCAGTTATGAGGCCAGGCAGTTCGGGGTGCATTCGGCCATGCCCATGAAGATGGCCAGATCGCTATGCAGTGAAGCCATCGTGATCAGGGGGGATATGGATGCCTACAGCAAATATTCCCGGATGGTGACCGACGTCATTGCCGAGCAGGCACCCGTGTATGAAAAAGCCTCCATTGATGAGCACTACCTGGACATTACCGGGATGGATCGCTTCTTCGGATGCATGCAATGGACCCATGAACTGAGGCAGAGAATCATGAGAGAGACCGGCCTGCCCATCTCCTGTGGATTATCGGTTAACAAGACTGTATCCAAGATCGCCACGGGTGAGGCCAAACCAAATGGTGAGATCGAGATTCCGGATGGTGGGGTAAAGCCCTTTCTTTCCCCCCTCTCCATACGGAAGATCCCCATGATTGGGAACAAGACTTTTCACCTGCTGCGGTCCATGGGCATAGGCACCATCGGTACCCTGGGAGAGATTCCCATAGAGATGATGGAGAGTCTTTTGGGGAAGAACGGGATGGTCATCTGGAAGAAGGCCAATGGCATCGACCCTAGCCCTGTGGTCCAGTATTCCGAGCGGAAATCCATTGGGAGTGAAAGAACCTTTCAGCGTGATACCATGGATATATCCGGGCTGCATGACCTGATCACCTCCCTGGTAGAGAAGCTGGCCTTTCAGCTGAGAAAGGAGGAGAAGCTTGTCTCCATTATCACAGTGAAGATCCGCTACTCCAATTTTGACACCCATACATTGCAAAAACGGGTTCCCTACACCTCCTTCGATCATGTACTGATGCCCATTGCCAGGGAGCTCTTTGACCGCCTCTACCAGCGTCGCATGCTGATCAGGCTGGTGGGTGTAAGGTTCTCCGGCCTGATCCGCGGGGTTCAGCAGCTGAACCTGTTCGAAGACACTTCTGAAATGGTGCACCTCTATATGGCTGTGGATAAAATGCGTCGCCGCTATGGATCCGATACGGTCAAAAGGGCCAGTGGCATACAACTTAAGGAACTGGAGGAGCGCACTGCCGGAAGCGAGGAACAAAAGGCAGTCCCCTCCCCTGAGGATCGCCAGCAGGTTGATAATTTAAAGAACCGCCGCTACAGGTACTGGTATAGATGAAAAAAGTTAGGGGTTAGTAAGTTAGGGGTTAATAAGTTAGGGGTTAGTAAGTTAGGGGTTAATAAGTTAGGGGTTAATAAGTTAGGGGTTAATAAGTTAGAGGTTAATAAGTTAGGGGTTAATAAGTTAGGGTGTTAGGATCGCCAATAAGCACTAACTCAATAACCCATTAACCTAATAACCCATTAACCCATTAACCCATTAACCTATTAACCCATTAACCCATTAACGTTCGCGTAGCGAACATAACGAGCATAGCGAGTGTATTTAAATTGTCATTCATATTATAGTCTGCGCTACGGGACCATGGCTGTGGAGAGGCTGGTGGAAGAGGCTGCCCGACTGGGCATTGAAGTACTTTGCCTCACCGACATCAACAACTCCATGGGAATGATTGATTTTGTGAAGACCTGTCACGCAGCGGGGATTCGTCCCATTGCCGGGATGGAGTACAGGAACGGGGACCATTTCCTTTATGTGGGGATTGCCCGGAACCCCAATGGTTTCAGGGAGTTGAATGAATTCACATCCTACCACAATGAAACAGGCCTGCCCCTTCCGGAACGGGCTCCTCCCCTGGATGATGTGTGGTTCATTTATGATTTCTTTGAAAATCCCTGGGAGGGTAAGAAGCGGGACAGGCGAAGCAGGATGAGGGAGCAGGAGCTCATCGGAGTGCGCCCGGGTGAGGTGAATAAAATCCTTAGCTCACAATGGAAATCTGATCGCTCCCGACTGGTAATCAGGCATCCTGTGACTTTCCTGCACGAGCGGGATCACGCCCTTCACAGGCACCTGAGGGCTATTGATCACAATATTTTGCTGAGCCAGCTCAAGCCCCTTCACCTGGCAGATAAGAGCGAAGTCCTGCTTGCTCCTGACCTGCTTCACTGTGCCTATGATGATTACCCGGAGATCAGGCAAAACAGTGAAGGGCTTTTGAAGGATTGCTGGATTGATTTTGATTTTACCTCGGTTAAAAACAAAAGAACCTTCACCGGAACACGCCTTGACGACAAGATCCTGCTGGAGAAACTGGCATTTGAGGGAATGGAGTACCGTTATGGACTGAGGAACAACGAGGCAAAACGAAGGATCAGGCATGAACTGGAGATAATCGATAAACTGGGCTTTTCTTCTTATTTTCTGATCACCTGGGATGTGATCCGCTACTCCATGTCACGCGGATTCTATCATGTGGGGCGAGGCAGCGGGGCCAACTCCATTGTGGCTTACTGTCTGCGTATCACCGATGTGGATCCCATCGACCTGGATCTCTATTTTGAACGCTTTATTAACCCCAAGCGGACCAGTCCGCCTGATTTTGACATCGACTTCTCCTGGAAGGAGCGCGATGAGGTACTGGACTATATCTTCAAAAGGTATGGGCGCAAGCATACAGCCCTCATCGGTACCATTTCAACCTTCAGGGACCGTTCCATTTTTCGGGAGCTGGGCAAAGTATATGGTCTGCCCAAGGAGGAGATTGACCTGCTGGTGAAGAATCCCGAGAGCAGTCTGAATGATAACCAAATTACCAGGCGTATTTTCGAGGCAGGAAGCCTTCTGATGGATTTCCCAAACCAGAGGAGCATTCATGCCGGAGGAGTTTTAATCTCCGAGGAGCCGCTGACATCTTATGTTGCCCTTGACATGCCACCAAAGGGGCTTCCAACCACCCAGTTTGACATGTATGTGGCCGAAGCCATTGGTTTTGAAAAGCTGGATATTCTCAGCCAGCGTGGTATTGGTCACATCAGGGAAAGTGCTGAGATCATTGAGCGGAACCGGGGCATCCGCGTGGATGTACATCGGGTGGATGAGTTTAAAAAGGATGAGGCGGTGCTGGAGCAGCTTAAGACCGGTGAAACCAACGGCTGTTTCTATATCGAGAGTCCGGCCATGCGGGGTTTGCTTACCAAGCTGAAATGCAACAGCTACCGCTCCCTGGTGGCTGCCAGTTCCATTATCCGGCCGGGTGTGGCCCAGTCGGGCATGATGCGCGAGTACATTCACCGCTTTCACCATCCAGGTGATTTTAAATATCTCCACCCCATTATGGAGGAACAATTGAAGGAAACTTTCGGAGTTATGGTTTACCAGGAAGATGTAATCAAGGTCTGCCATCACTTTGCAGGGCTTGATCTGGCTGATGCCGATGTGCTGAGGCGGGCCATGAGCGGGAAATATCGCTCCAGAGCTGAGTTTGATCGTATTGCCCGGCGCTTTTTTGATAACTGCAGGGACCGTGGCTATTCCGATGAGCTTACCAATGAGGTGTGGCGTCAGATTTCTTCCTTTGCCGGATATTCTTTCTCTAAAGCACATTCAGCCTCCTTTGCCGTGGAGAGTTTCCAGTCGCTCTATCTGAAGGTACACTATCCCCTTGAGTTTATGACAGCTGTGATCAATAATTTCGGAGGGTTCTACCGTACCTGGGTATACTTCAATGAAGCGCGACGCTGGGGAGCCACCATCAATCTTCCCTGTGTGAATCTGAGCGAATATAAAACATCCATCAGGTCTAAGGACATTTTTATTGGCTTCATCCATATTCAGAACCTGGAACAGCAGGTGGCCGGGATGATTGTAGATGAGCGCAGCGAACATGGTGCTTATGCAAGCCTGGAGGATTTCCTGGAGCGGGTTCCGGCAGGCCTGGAGCAGATCGTTATCCTGATCCGGATTAATGCCTTCCGCTTTACCGGCAAAAGCAAGAAAGAGCTGCTGTGGGATGCGCACCTTATCCTGGGAAAGCAAAAGAAAAAAGATCTCATGCGGGAACTCTTCCCTGTCATAAAACGGGAGTTTAAGCTACCACAGCTGGAGCAGACTGACCTTGAGAACAGTTATGATGAACTGGAACTGCTGGGTTTTTCAGTCAGCATACCGGCCTTCGAATTACTCCAGACCAGTTTCCGGGGCAAGGTGATGGCCCGGGAGATGCTTCTCCACCTTGGTCAGAAGGTAAGGATGTTAGGCAACATGGTCACCATCAAGTATGTGCGTACCAAGCACAAACAGTGGATGCATTTCGGGACCTTTCTGGATGCAGAAGGTGAATTCTTTGATGTGGTGAATTTTCCTGATTCCTTGAGAAAGTATCCCTATAAGGGACAGGGCATCTATCTCATCTATGGCCAGATCACTGAAGAATTTGGTTTCCCGAGCATGACCGTGGAAAAGATGGCCAAACTCCCCTACCAGGCCGACCCCCGGTATTAAAGCTTTATGACTTTTTGCTTTATGAGTTAGCTGGTTCGTCGGATACTCATAACCCCCTTAACCTTCTTTAGTTTGCGTATGAGGGCTTCCAGGTGCTGTGTGTCTTTCACAAAAAGGGTGATGCTTCCTTCGAACATACCATCCTTTGAATCAATTGAGATGGAGCGCATGTTCACCTGCAGATCTTTCGAGATTACATCTGAGATATTGCTTACAATTCCCAAATCGTCAATTCCTGTAACCTGAAGGGTAACCGGGAAGGAGGAAGATTTTTCCGATTGATTCCAACGTGCTTTTACCACCCGGTAGGCATACTTTGAGAGCAGTTGCTGGGCATTTGGACAATTCTTTCTGTGAATGGTGATGCCTGCACTGATGGTAACAAAGCCAAATATGGAGTCACCATGGATGGGATTGCAACATTTCCCAAGTTTGTAATCAATATTGGCAAGCTTTTCATCGATAACCAGGAAGTCGCTGGTATCTTGCTTTGCGTGGCTGACCAGTTTTTCAACGGCCCCCTCTTCGATCTTTTCACTTTTTTGCTCAAGGGGCTTTTTGACAGTGCTAAGTAATTCTTTTATTTCGAGCAAATCGACTTTTTCAGTGGCCACATCGAAATAGAGGTCAATGGCATCCCGGTATTTATAATGCTGGATAACCCTTCTGACACTGACATCGTCAAAATCAATTTTCCAGTTTCTGAATCTTCTTTTCAGAATCTCTTTACCATTTTCGGCCTCTTTGTGTTTCGCCTCCTTAAGTGCCAGTTTAATTTTGCTTTTCGCCTTGGAAGTAACCACCACATTCTGCCAATCAATTTTGGGTTTCTGGTTTTTTGATCGGAGAATTTCCACTTTATCGCCGTTTCTTAGGATATAGCGGATGGGAACATTTTTCCCATTCACCCTTGCACCCACACAGCTGGAGCCGACATCGGTGTGAATATCAAAGGCAAAATCCAGAACCGTGGCATTCTCAGGAAATTTCTTCAGGTCACCAGTGGGAGTAAAAACAAATATTTCCTTACTGAACTGGCTTAGCTTCAGGTCTTCAATCAGGTTACTTGCATCTGTATCAGAACTATCCAGCGCTTCGCGCACCTTTTCGATCCACTGGTCTATGCCTGCCTGACCTTTGATTCCCTTATATTTCCAGTGAGCCGCCAGGCCTTTTTCAGCAATTTCATTCATGCGTGCTGTACGGATCTGAATTTCCACCCATTCACCCCCCTGAACAACCACGGTGGTATGCAATGATTCGTAGCCATTGGATTTGGGCGCTGAAATCCAGTCCCTGAGTCTTTCCGGATTGGGCTGATAATGATCGGTTATAACCGAATATACCCTCCAGCAATCGGCTTTTTCCTTCTTCTGGGGGGTATCAATGATGATCCTGATGGCAAACTTATCGTAGACCTCCTCGAATTCAACCTTCTGCTTTTTCATTTTTCGCCAGATGGAAGAGATTGCTTTTGGACGCCCCTTGATTTCAACCTTCAGCTTCTCCTTAACAAGGGCCGTTTCTATGGGCTTTATAAACTCTTTAATAAAACGGTCTCTTTTTTTGGTGGAGGCTTTTAATTTGGCATCCAGCTCCTGGTAGGCATCCTTCTCTAGAATACTCATGGAGATGTCCTCCATCTCCGACATCACATTGTAAAGACCCAGGCGATGGGCCAGTGGCGAGTAAATGAATTTAGCCTCGCAGGCCAGTGCCATCTGTTCCTTTTCGGCCAGTTCCACTGACATTCGCATCAGGAAGAGACGCTCGGCAATTTTTATAAGAATAACCCTGAAATCAGTCGCCATGGTCAGAATCAGATTCCGCATATTTTCGGCCTGATTATTATTGGTGGTAGTATCCAGGTCACTGATCTTCAGTAATTCCTGAATGATCTGAGCGCTTCGTTCTCCCAGGGCGGTCTTAATCTCATCATGGGAAATATCATTTTGTCCCACCACATCCATGACGAGTACCGCCGAGACTCCAAGGGCATCCATTCCCAGCTCCCGAACCATCATTTCTGCAAGTTTCAGAGAGAAAAGAGTCAGATGTATCTCTAGCTTTTCCTGCTCCTTATGGGTCTGATCAATCAGAAAATCCACAGACTTCCTGATCTGCTTCATTCCACTGGCACTGTATTCATTGGAGCATGACCGTATCAGTTCAGCATATTGATTCATTATCTGCTTCTGCAGATCTTCGCTATACTTTTCCAGAGTCTCCATATTAAATAGTTGCTGGAAATGAAAGGCTTATGCTTGTTCCCGCTCCGGGCTCACTGGTGATCAGCAAGGTTCCCTTATGTATGGCAGTAAATTCACGAACCAGGGTCATCCCGATTCCGGCACCCTTTTCATTGGCAGTTCCCCTGCTGGTGAAACCACCATTATTTAATATCTTATCGATTCTCTCTTTTGTCATTCCCACTCCATTATCGGCGATTTTAACCAGGATGTGCGAGCTTTCATCCTGGGCTGAAACAGTAATTCTGCCTCCTGTTTCAGAGAACTTTATGGCATTGCTAAGCAGATTTCTGAAAATGACCTCAAGCATGATCCGATCTCCATTAATCTCTATGTCGCCGGCTATCTCGCTTTTAACTTCAAGCTTTTTCATCATGGCTGTTTCATCAAATAAGGCCACACATCCTGCCATAATGTAGCTCAGGTTTATCCGGTCCGGATGAAAATGGTTACTATTTTCTTCAAGCCTTGACCAGTGAAGGAGGTTCTCCAGTAATTCAAGGGAATAAGAAGCCGAATTCTTAAGGTTGCTCATTAACTTTTTGCGGTCAAAATCCTTGTTTCCGCTTATTTCCACCCTGTGCAATACATCAATGGCGGTAATCTGATTTCCCATGGTTCCCCTCAAATCGTGTGCAATAATTGACATCATACGATCCTTGGTTCTGTTCATATTGTCCAGTTCCATATTCTGCCGGGTAATCACCAGGTTTTTTTCTTCCAACTTCATTGATGAGAGCCTCATCCTTCTGAAGAAATAAACACCCAAAATCAGAAGCGCCGCCAATAAAATGGCCATTCCGGCAAAACTTCGCATGAGTGCATTTTTCTTTTTCATGAGCTGGGCTGAAAGCTCCGACTGAATCTTCAGATTGTTATTCTCATTTTCCAGGGCACGTGAGCGGTGCCTGAACTCCATTTCCATGGCAGCTTTCGAATTGGCTTCATTCAGAACACTGTCATGGTAGAGATTGTGCATGGATTCAAAGTCGTAGGCTGCACGGTAATTGTTCAGAGCCAGAGCAATATCTCTTTTGATGGCATACCCGGTGGCCAAATGCTCCAGGGAGCCTAATTCAGCAGCAGTTTTAAGGGCCCGGTCAGACAGATCTCCGGCTTTTTTATAATCCCCGTCCTCAAAGGAAATTTGGGCCAGACCAAGGTAGCAGCGTGCTAATGCCTCCATATCGCCCAGTTCTTCCTTGACCGGAATGGCCTCTGCCAGAAGTTCACTCGCCCGTTCATACTCTTCCATCTTGGTGTGTATCTCTGCCATGTGAATCAGACAATTGGAGATGGCCTTCCGGTCCCCCAGTTCAACTTTCATTTCCATTCCCTGCTTCACATATTCCAGGCCTTCGGAGTGATTGCCCATGGACGAGAGGTTGGTTCCGATATTTATAAGGCAGTTTGAGACCTGGATCCGGTCATCTATTGATCTGAACATGTCCAGGGCACGGTGGTAATATTCCGCTGCTTTTTGAAAATTATTACATTTGTTCAGAACCACGCCCGAATTGATCAGAATCAGGGCAAGGTTTTGGATACTCCCCTCCTTCTCGGCAATCTCTCTGGAACGCTCAAAGTAGTCAAGTGCCTGTTCATAGGTGCCCAGATAAACAAATACATTGCCCATGTTAATATATCCCTGGGCCACCTGCATGGGGACCTTTTCCGCATCGATAATTGCAATGGATTCATTGTAAACCCTCAAAGCTTCCACATATTTCCCCTGGTTTTTATATATGATCCCTATATTGTTCAGGCATTTACTTGCTCCCTCGGCTATATTATTCCGGCGATAATAGTCAAGTGCCGTTTCATAATAATTCATTGCCTGGGTATAATTCCCCTGGAAGAGGTAGACATTGCCTTTTTTCTTCATGCATTCGTAGTAGGCAATATTATTCTGAGCTTCGTTGTATAAGGCCATGGCCCTGTCGTAAGCCAGGACAGCCTCATCATATTGACCAAAATGTACATTTATATCCCCCTCTATTTCATAGGCGTGCCCCAGATAGCTTTTATCCCTTAAGTCTGCGCCAAAGGATTTTATCTGCCTCAGGTAGGAAAGCGATATACTTGTATCCGTTGTTTTATAGGCTTCTGATATTTCAAGCATTATGCGGCAACGCAGGGAATCAACTGTTTCATGTCCCAGTTCAGTGATCAGGCTGTCCACCCGGTATTTATCCTGAGCGGCGGCAGAAACCGAGGTCAGAAGCAGCAAAAAACACAGCAGCTTCAGTAATTCTTTCATAAAGCGGATTCGTTTGGCGCTTTAAAAGTAAGAATTTTTAATATTGTACCGAGTTTAAAAGATAATGTCATGACCAGGAGAATAAAAATTCCACACACCTATGTAATCGTTTTTTCCTTTATCATCCTGGCTGCGATGCTCACCTGGATCCTCCCGGGAGGTGAGTTTGACCGGGAAGAGGTGGATGTGAACGGAACAATCAGGGAGGTGATCGTTGAAGGGTCCTTTCATGCAGCCGAAAAGGAGCCTCAGACCTGGCAGGTTTTCAGTGCACTTTTTGATGGTTTTGCAGGAAAGGCCGATATCATTGTATTTATACTGATTATTGGAGGCGCCTTCTGGATCATGAATGACTCCCGGGCAATTGATGTTGGCATTCAGACTTTCCTGACCCGCGTGCGGCGTCTTGAAAAGATCCGATTTTTCAGGGGAATCGGTGTGGATAATATGATTATAACTCTGATCATGCTCATTTTTAGTGTTTTCGGAGCCACCTTTGGCATGAGCGAGGAAACCATTGCCTTCATCATTATTTTCGTTCCCCTGTCCATATCCATGGGCTATGACTCCATTGTGGGACTGTCAATGTGTTTTGTTGGAGCGGCCCTCGGATTTGCGGGTGCTCTGCTCAATCCCTTTACCATCGGAATTGCCCAGGGCCTGTCAAATTTGCCACTATTTTCAGGCATTGAATACAGGCTTTTTGTCTGGCTGGCCATCAATGTGGTAGGAATTGCCTGGGTGTTGAGATATGCTGCCAGGATTCGTAAAAATCCCAAGGCATCACCAGTTTATGAATCAGATGACTACTGGAGGAAAAAAGAAGCTTCAGATTTGGATACTGTGGAATACTATACTCCTCCGTCTGCCTGGATAACCTTTGGCATTCTCCTGGCCGGCATGCTGGTCTTTGCCATTTCAGAGCCCCTTTCCACGCTGCGGATTGGGAACAGTGAATATACTTTCTGGTTCATACCTCTTGCCACCGGAATGTTTGCTCTAAGCAGTATCTTTACCCTGCGAAAATCGGTGCATTTTTTTGTGTTAAATATGCTGATGTTTACCATCATATACCTGATCATTGGGGTTATGGGATATGGATGGTTTGTAAAAGAAATTGCTACCCTGTTTTTTGTAATGGGAATTTTTTCAGGAATCGCCATGAATATTGATGCCAACCAGATTACCCGGCTTTTTATTGAAGGAATGAGGGATATTCTCTCCGCGGCTGTCGTAGTTGGACTTGCAGGGGGTATTCTTGTAATTCTGGAGGACGGAAGAGTCATAGACTCGCTCCTTTACCAGGTAGCCAGCTCCATGCAGGAATTTGGTAAACTTGCCTCTGTAAGTATGATGTATCTGATCCAGACGATGATTAATGTGGTAATTCCCAGTGGATCGGCAAAGGCTGCCCTGACCATGCCGATTATGTCGCAATTTTCAGATCTGATCGGGGTTTCCCGCCAGGCCACCGTAATGGCATTTCAACTGGGAGATGGTTTTACCAATATGATCACCCCCACTTCACCTGTATTAATTGGCGTATTAGGCGTGGCCAAAATACCCTATGAAAAATGGCTGAAATGGGTTCTGCCCTTTATGGCCATCCTGGTCTTCCTGGGATGGTTGTTGCTCATTCCCACAGTTACCATGGAGCTAAACGGTTTCTAACTAGCGAAAAGAGATTCCTATCCCCACGGAATGGGTTGCATAAAGGGTATAGGTAAAATCGTAATGAAGGGTAAGTACTCCCAGCTTGATCCTGGCTCCCACATTCATTCTCAGGTTATTGATATTCTCATATGAGAATCTGAAGGGATTTTCCACAATTTCATAGGTGGGTTTTCCAATATTCTCCCCCTCCAGTAATCACCGTATGGATAGGATAGTGACCCAATGTGGCCATTTCAACCATTGAACTGGCATATCCGATACCTTCGTAAATGGTAAGTACTGAGAATGTTTGAGAGGCTATCAGGTTCGTGGTCCAACCACTGACAATCTGTGTGACAAACTGATCATCCCAGTCAAAGTTTGGGTTTGGATCAACCATATTTTCCATATCCAAAGGTTCCACATCCACATTTACAGAAGAATTTACTTTTGTATATCCTCCCTGCAGACTGATATCAAGGAATTTGATTTCATTGATCCCCGGCAGCCACTGGGAAATGGAGTGTTTTCCTCCTACCCCCCAAAGGCCAAGCTCACCATAATCCCCAACCCTTATATTGGGCAGAAAACGGGCAGAGACATCCGTCCCGAAGGGTAAGCCCACAGTGAGCTGCAACATGGGTAAGGGGAAAAAATCAACTCCGGCACCGTTGGGAAGGGTGTAACGCGCATATTCTACATTTTGAGTAGTACCGTCTGGCATGGTCACCATCTTTTTGTAAACCATGGTGGGACGGTCCTCTAAACTATTAACTATGGTTGGAGCAATGGGACTGCTTTCGGGGTCCAGATTCCCATTTAACTCAAATGAAGATACATCATAGGTGAACAATGAAGCCGGTGCCTTTGCCCAGCTTACTGTAGCAGTCACATCAATCCCACCCAGCTGATGCGGCCTGGCCGTATTGTACCAGCCGGCATTCAGGTCTGAGCCCAGAATATTTGCAAAGGGTTCAAGGTAGGCCTGGAGGAGCTTTTCAGCATCAGAGATCCCGCCATATACAAAGTCCAGATCGGAAACCTGTCCTCTACCCTGCGTCCATGTGAGCATACTCAATATAAGTATGCAGAGCACCCTCCTCAAATCAATTCTTTTCATACATCTCCATTTTCATCCGCAAAAATAAAAAAACTAAATTTGTCTCCATGTCCTCAGCCATCCAATTTCCTAACCAGCCACTTGCCGATCGTCTTCGTCCCGGGAGCCTTGATGACTTCATTGGACAGAAGCATCTGGTAGGTCCCGATGCTGTTATACGGAAAATGGTGCTCTCGGGTTCCCTTAGTTCATTTATTTTATGGGGACCACCCGGAGTTGGCAAGACCACACTGGCCACAATCATATCCAAACAACTGGACAGACCTTTCTATAGCCTTAGTGCAGTTTCGTCCGGAGTTAAAGATGTAAGAGAGACCATTGAAAAGGCCAGGAAGACACAATTTTTCAACAAACCGAACCCCGTTCTTTTTATTGACGAGATACACCGTTTCAGCAAATCACAGCAGGATTCCCTTCTGGGGGCGGTGGAGCAGGGAATTGTCACCCTGATCGGAGCAACCACCGAAAATCCATCCTTTGAAGTCATATCTCCCCTGCTATCCAGATGCCAGGTATATATACTGCAGGGATTATCGGAGGCTGATCTCATGGAAATGTTAAATCGCGCCCTGGAGAAGGACCTTACCCTGAAAAGCCTGGATGTAAAAATCGAGGAGCATCAGGCCATGCTCCAATACTCGGGCGGAGATGCCCGGAAATTGCTCAATACCCTTGAGCTTGTGGTAAAGTCGGAAGTCTCCGGAGAAGATTTCAAGCCAGAAGATCAGATCGTCATAACCAATTCCATGGTGAAGGAAAGGTTGCAGGAGAATATGGCCATATACGACAAGAATGGTGAGATGCACTATGATATCATCTCTGCATTTATCAAATCTATCAGGGGTAGCGATCCGGATGCAGCTGTTTACTGGTTAGCCCGGATGCTGGAGGGTGGAGAAGATATTAAGTTTATAGCCAGGAGGCTTGTAATTCTGGCCTCCGAGGATATAGGGCTGGCAAATCCCAATGCACTTCTTATGGCAACAAACTGTTTTCAGGCCATAAATATGATCGGAATGCCTGAGGCCAGGATCATTCTTTCAGAAACAGCCATTTACCTGGCCGTTTCGGCCAAGAGCAATTCGGCCTACACGGCCATAAATAAGGCCATTGAGGAAGTGAAAAAATCCGGGAATCTGCCAGTTCCTCTCCATCTGAGGAATGCTCCAACAAAATTGATGAAGGAAATAGGCTATGGGAAAGATTATAAATATGCCCATAGTTATGAGGACCATTTCGTAAATGATATCTACCTTCCGGAGGAGCTAAAAAACCTGCAATTGTTTACCCCCGGCTCAAATGCCAGGGAGAAGGAGATGCAAAAGCATCTGGAACGCCTGTGGAAAAGCATGAAAAACTATGGAAAAGAGTAAAAAAATAGCATTGAAGGATTTTATTCCTTCCCTGAAGCATGCCGGGGCTTCTCCCCTGCTCCTGCTGGCAGGTCCCTGTGTGGTGGAGGGGCGGGATATGGTAATGAATATTGCTGAAAACATTAGCAATCTGAGTGACCGATACGGAGTTCCCTATGTATTTAAGGCTTCCTACCGCAAAGCAAACCGTTCCAGGATTGATTCATTTACCGGGATTGGTGATGAAAAGGCTTTAAAAGTACTGGCTGAAGTCAGATCTGTTTTTGGCATTCCGGTAATTACCGATGTGCATTCTGCAGAGGAGGCCGCCCTGGCCGCCGAGTATGTGGATGTTTTACAGATACCTGCTTTTCTGTGCCGGCAAACGGACCTCCTGGTGGCCTGTGCAGAAACCGGGAAAAGTGTATCGGTTAAAAAGGGCCAGTTCTTATCCCCTGAGGCCATGCAGTTTGCCATTGATAAGGTGATCTCTTCGGGAAATCCCAAGGTGATGATTACCGAGCGGGGCACCACTTTCGGCTACCAGGACCTGGTGGTTGATTTCCGGGGTATACCGATCATGCAAAAAATGGGCGTGCCGGTGATTCTGGATGCTACCCACTCTCTTCAGCAACCCAATCAGCAATCGGGCGTTACAGGCGGAATGCCAGATCTGATTGAACATATGGCCAGAACCGGTGTCGCTGCCGGGGTGGACGGGATATTCATTGAAACTCACCCTGATCCCTCCAAAGCACTTTCCGATGGCGCAAACATGCTTCCCCTGGGCAGATTGGAAAATCTGCTTAAACAGCTTATTCAGCTAAGAGAGATCACCACCTCCCTTAATCAATAAAAAAAGGGTGCCTTTTCAGACACCCTTAAGTAAATGCAGCGATTGTATAAGCCAGGTTCTGTCTCCCAATGGGATCCCTGTCATTTTTCTAAGCGGCCTACCCCCCGGCAGAAGCGGGTAGCTTTTATAATACCGGTATACATGGCCTTTCAGCCCGCAGGACAAACAGCTGTAAGAGTTGCCCCTTACACTGGTGGGCTCTTACCCCACCTTCTCACCCTTACCCCACATGGGGGCGGTTGTTTTCTTCTTCGTTACCCTACCCTCGCGAATAGCTGTTTTTCAACAGTGCGGTACCCTGAGCTGCCCGGACTTTCCTCTGCAGGTTTAACTGCAGCGACAGAGCCAACTGCTGCAAAATTTTAAAGAACAGTACAAAATTAGCTATTTTTGCGGATTCAAAGAGATTCATGAGCAAAGTAACCGAAATATCCATCGATTCTTATCGCTATAATTTGCCCGAAGAGGCCATTGCCAAACATCCTCTTCCCAGAAGGGAGGATTCACGATTACTGATCTACCGCGAAGCTAAGGTGTTCCATCGTAATTTCCGGGAACTCCCGGAGCAGCTTCCCGGGGACAGCTGGCTGGTATTCAATAATACCAGGGTGATCCAGGCCCGCCTGAAGTTTGCAAAGCCCACCGGAGCCCTGATTGAGATATTCTGCCTGGACCCTGTGGACCCTTTGGATTATCAACAATCTTTTGAATCCCAGCTGGCCTGTACATGGAGGTGCATGGTGGGTAATGCAAAAAAATGGAAATCGGGACCGATATCCCTGCAAACCAGGGTCGGGGATCAGATGGTAAAGGTAGATGCCAGCCTGGAGGAAGTATCCGGGCAGTCTTATGTGGTACGCTTTCAATGGGAAGCTCAGGATTGCTCTTTTGCAGAAATCATCGAAAGTGCCGGCTCAACTCCCATTCCTCCTTACCTGAACAGGGCTGCAGAATTATCGGATAAGCATCGTTATCAAACCATTTACAGCAGGGACCTGGGTTCGGTGGCCGCACCCACGGCCGGACTCCACTTCACAGATGAAATGATGGAAGAACTGCATAAGTACGGGATAAAAACGCATGAATTAACACTGCATGTGGGGGCCGGAACCTTTGTTCCGGTGAAAAAGGAAAATGCAAGGGAACATGCCATGCATGCCGAGCTGGTTATGGTATCGCGGGTTTTCCTGGAGACCTGGTTAAGCCAGGACAGCCTGCCCATTGCTGTGGGGACCACCTCCACCCGCAGCATGGAAACCCTCTACTGGCTTGGAGTGAAACTCCTTTCAGGTCAGCGTCTCCTCCCTGAGAAAATTCATTTTGAGCAGTGGGACAATGAGGCTCTTCCCGGTCATTTTTCACTAAAAGAAAGCCTCCTTGCCCTGCTTGATTACTGTTCGAAAAACAAGCTGGATCAGCTTCGTTTTACCACCAGCCTGATGATCGTTCCCGGCTACAAATTCAGAAGCATAGGGGGCCTGATTACCAATTTTCATCAGCCCGGTTCCACCCTCCTCCTTTTAATTGCAGCACTCATCGGAGATGACTGGAAATCAGTCTACCAGTCTGCCCTGGATCAGGGCTACCGCTTTCTGAGCTATGGGGACTCTTCCCTCCTGCTGCCCGGGAAAACAGATTAGGCAAGCATTGAGCTCAGGAGTTGTGAAAAACCCTCTATATCCGATTCCGTGGTATCGAATGAACACATCCATCTCACCTCTGAACGGTCCTCATCCCATTCATAGAAAAAATAATGTTCCTGTAGTTTGGGAATGACTTCCGGGGGAATGATGGCAAATACGGCATTTGACTCCACTTTTTGTGTGACGCTGACACCCGGTATATCCTTTACAGCCTCATATAATTTTTGGGCCATCAGGTTGGCATGCAGGGCATTATTCTTCCATAAGTCATTTTCAAGGTAGGCCCTGAACTGGGCTGAGATGTATCGCATCTTGGAGGCCAGTTGCATGCCCTGTTTGCGCTGGTATTTAAATATTTCTGCCATCTCTGGATTAAAAAACACGATGGCCTCACCATACATCATTCCGTTTTTGGTCCCCCCGAAGGAAAGCAGATCCACTCCTGCCCCGCCTGTCATCTCGTAAAATCCGACATCCATGGCAGCAGCCGCATTGGCGATGCGGGCTCCGTCCATATGAACAAGCAAATTATTTTCATGTGCGTAGCTGCAAATATCCCGGATCTCATCCAGGGTATAAAGCGTTCCCAGTTCAGTAGCCTGGGTGATGGAAATGATCCTGGGTTGGACATGGTGCTCAAAGCCGATGCCGTGCATCTGCGTTTTTACATCATCGACGGTGAGCTTGCCATTGGGACTGGCAACAGGCAGTAGTTTACAGCCGGTAAACTTCTCAGGCGCTCCACACTCATCCACATTAATATGGGCGGTTTCGGGACAGATAACTGCGTGATGTGATTGAGTGGCTGCATTTATTCCCAGCACGTTTGCTGCCGTTCCAATAAAGACGAAAAAAATTTCACTTTCCATGCCAAAGATCTCCTTCATGCGCATGGTGGTCTTTTCCGTCAGCGGATCATCGCCATAGGCAATGGCATGTCCCTGGTTTGCAGAGGCCATGGCCTCCAGTATGGCCGGGTGTACCCCGGCATTGTTATCAGATGCAAATCCTCTTTTGGCCATGATTAAAACTTTTCATCGTATTTGGTCCATAACATATCTCCCAGCTCCCAGGCCTTATCCACCACTTTTTCGCCCCATTCCATGGTATACCCTGTAAGATAGCTGTTTAAGCCTTCTTTGTTTCTTTGTTTGTGCAATTCAAGCGCCTTTTCTTCAAAAGCTTGCTGGCCCAGAAACAATTCCTCCTGCCACTGGTCCCAAACCTGATTTACATCGTAACGCATTTCTCCCCAGCGCTGAGCGGTAAGGGTTCCCAGCCTGTTAAAGGCCCACCAGGCCGACTTGTTGGTATAGCCATTGGGTCGTCCGGGAGTTTTATAGGATTCGGGGAGATCACTTCCTGAACAATAGACCGGGATATATATAGATGTGGCCACATTGTCCTGGGCCAGCCAGACAACTCCGCCGATCTCATCGGGAAGCCAGTTTCTGCACTGGATGATGGTTGCGTACATCGTATACCAGCGGGCGATGGTTCGCTCACCACGCCATCCCCAGCCACCATTGATACGCAGCATCTTATTCATGTCATAGGGCATATGTGGATTGGCAAGGGGCGAAATCACACTTTTACCCTCCTCATCAGTCACAGTTATATCTTTTGTCATATCAAAGGGAGTACCCTCATAGTAATCTGAAAACACAAGACGAAGATCGGATAGCTTTACGGGCTTGTCAGGTTTGACTGAAAAGGGATAGTTTTCTGCATGAGGATCAAGTTTCAGGGAAGGAGCCAGTAAATCGAATACCCGCCATTCCCTTCTTCTGGCAGCCAGGGATGTCCGGCTTTCTGGTGCATAGGCATAACAGAAGCGAAAGGTTTCCCCCTCGGTCCACCAGCCATTTTCCCTGGCCACACTGTAAACATTCACACTGGCTTTAAAGTTGTCCGGATCGCCCAGATCAATCTCCTTAATTGTACTCGCATTGGCATTTACCGCAATATGTCCGTCTGGAACCCGCTGGGCAACCCATACGGCCCCTTTTTCGCCTTTCCCGGGCCCGACGATCTCCAGGTGCCACACCTCATTCTTGTCAGCGATGGTAAGGCATTCACCGTAATCGTTCCAACCATACTCTGCAAGCAATTCGCCTGCAAGCTCGATGGCTTCCACGGCTGATTTGCTTCGTTCCAGCATAAGTTTACAAAGCCGCTGGCAATCGATCAGTCCACTGTCCGACTGGAGCTCCTCCCGGCCCCCGAAAGTGGATTCTCCAATCCCAAGCTGGTACTGGTTCATGGAGGGATAGGCAGTATTCAGGTACTGGTAAGTTTGCTTAACCTGGGGAATCTCTCCGATTTTTTCATGGGCATAGGTGGGCATGGCAAAGGAGTCACAGGGAACTCTTTTATACATGTCTACACTCTCATCCTTGCCGTGTTTTTGGGCAGGGATTACATCCATCCATGAGCGGGTACGGTGACTATCGTCTGTATGCGAGGTGATTACCGAGCCATCGGCAGTTGCTTTTTTTCCTGCAGTTATGGTTGTGCAACCATCAGCATAGCCCCCTTCCCAGTCGGGATGCTGGGACCAGGAAAGCGTGAAAACAATCAAAAAAATTGGTATTAGAAATCTGGTCTTCTTCATGAGTCAATCATTTTTAAGGAGAGCGAAGATAATCATTTTGAGAATTTACCGTTTGTTAATAGGTGTAATTTCTGCTTTTAGGAATTGATGCATTTTTGCTTTCTTTGCACCCATAAAGATTAAGGAGATATTGGTATTCTTACGCTATAATATAATACTGTTCGCATTACTCCTGCCGACCCTTTCATGCTATCGTGAGGAAGAGGTGGCAGAAACCGAAGGAGAAGTTCTTGAATTGACCATTTCTCCTGAAGCACAGGATTTTATCCATAGCAGTATAGATACCTCCTACTCAATTTTGGAAGAGGGGATTGAGCTGATGCTTGATGACCATATTTTGAATCTTAAGGATATGCGCACCAGGGGAAGGACTGCGCTGCGCTTTCCGCGTAAAAGTTACTCGGTTTTCTTAAGAGACCCGGTTCAAATCACCGGACGTAAAAACAAAAGTGACAAAATGATGAGTCGCTTCAAGCTCCTTGCCATGGCCATGGACTACACCTATATTGAAAATCGTATAGGGTTCGGAATACTTGAACAGGCCGGGATTATGCCCCTGTTTTACAAATTTGTAGAATTCAGAATGAATGGTTCTACCGAGGGGGTTTATTTGCTGGTGGAGGACCCTGAGCAGTTTTTTAAAGAGCATGGCTCGGAATTTATTCTCCGCAGGGGCTATCAGCATTGGATAGCTGATTCAGAGTATGAGCCATTCTACTATAACATACAGGAGGATGAATATATTTCTCGATTTAATGCCATATATCGTCTGCTGAAATCACACAAAGGTGAAGCGCTGTATCGGGAGCTTAGTGAGCATATGAACATAGACCATTATTTCAGGAAAATGGGCATTGACTACCTCTTAAAAAATGGAGACTATTCTGATGAAATATTCTTCTACGCAATGGCCCAGGGTGATAAAATACAATTTGACATAATTCCTTGGGATTACGACGATCTTTTCAGTGATCATCCTCATGAGGTTGGTGTAACTTGGGGAACTGGCACCATGTTTGGCAACAGAAGCTATCCCGTCTATCAGGATGTACTTGATGTCCTTGGGGATAAACTGATCTTTTCGATTGAGGATGATCTGGATTATATGATCGCCACCGATTCGGTCCTCTATGCCAGATATGAGGAGGAGCTCCGTGGACTGGTGAAGCTAATTGAAGACTGGGGATTTGAAACTCTTTTTAGTCAGATAAGGAGCGAATTGGCTTCCTATTATCAGAAGATTGAGATCGTGGACCAATCTGCCTTAGACAATAATCGCACTACAAAAGATCTTTGGAACAAGAACATGGAAGAAAAACAACTTTTTCTCGAAACGCGATTAGCAGCAATGAAGAATCATCTTAACTCTGTCAATTAGATGAAATTTAACTTCCAGATTTTCAATATACTGGCTGCGATTCTAATTTCATGTAATCCCCTGGAAACTGATATCGATGTGGATAAACTCGAAGATCGTGGTGAGTACACATCAGGAATGCTTGTATCCTCAGGTTCTTACGGAGGTGTAAAAACAGACAGGATAGTACTAAACCATAAAGAGCAAAATTCCACAGAATCAATTGATCTCAGAAAACCCGGCTATTATAGAATCGAGCTTTACCCGGGTCCGGCCGGAAACACATCTCCTCGTGTAATCCGGGTGGTTATATTTGACAGGCAAAGGGCCGAGACCGAATGGGGACTTACAAGTTGGACACCAAAAGGTATAAACACAACTCATATTGGTGATGAAGAGATTAAAATCATTCATACCCCAAACATTCCTCCCAACACTTCCTATCCAATTGTTGTATTAGCGGGAGGTGAAATTAGCGAATCGACGGTAAACCTGAATGCTGAAATTTCTTCGAATAAATTCCTCATTAAACGTGGAGTAGGGTCAGCCTGGGTAATACCCGATGGGAGTTCTGATAAAAGTCTGTTAATTGACCATAAAAGTTACCCGGTTTCAAGCTTATCAAGCGATTCCCCTGCCATCATGCTCAAGGGTACCCTGGAGGAAGATATAAGCATCCCAGCCGGGAGCTATGCCCACATTCCTGAAGACCTTAGCGTTCCACCTGGTAAAACCTTGACCTTTGAGAAGGGCTGCTTTGTAAGCCTGGCCGGGGCTGTGAATATCCATAATCAGGGAACAATCTTATTTACCGGAACAGAAAAGACCCATCACCATTACCTGCAGTGATGAAAACTCCTTTTGGGGTGGGGTGATTGGAACCGGTAGTAGCAACCGCATCGATGCTTTAAATACCATCTTTTGCAGAAGCGGCTTCCATACTGGGGAAGGTTATGATTATGGTCATGCCAAACGCCAGGCCCTCTTTTTTAGTGAAAGGGGAAAGCTGGATTTCAAAAACTGTTATATGATTGACAATGCTGGTCAGGTTTTCTATCCCATAGGTGCAAAACTGAACATCTCTTACTCTTTGATCCAGAGAGCCATAACTGGCGGACAGGCCAATTATACCGATGTTCGGATTGAGCACTCGGTTTTTACAGATTTCCCAAACGATGAGCGCGTTTTCCAGGACCAGGACAACGATGCATTTTACCTCTCAGCTTGTGATGCCATAATCAACAACTCTGTCTTTATGTATGCCTTAGATGACGGACTCGACAGTGGTGGTGGTGAAGGAGGTGAGGTGCGTGTAAGCAACACCCGATTCGAATCAGTTTTTCATGAAGGGGCAGCCCTTTCAAGCAGTGGGACAGCCACAAAGCGACACTACTTCACCAATTGTGAATTTACAGATTGCGGCCAGGGCATTGAGCTTGGATACAGCAGTCTCAATCACCTGGTATTTGTTGATTCCTGCAAGTTCACGCAAAATGGCATTGGCATCAGGTTTGGTGATAATTATGCTTGGAGCCACCAGGGGCAGATCACAGTCTCCAATTCGGTGAGCATAGAAAACCATTCACACGATGTTTGGAACATGCTTCGTGAACTCTGGGAAGCCGATACTGCAAAAATGGTTTTTAACAATGTGATGGTTTCAATTCCGGAGCCCCTCTACCCACAATTGATTCCCTATGAGTAATTTCCCTCTGAATACACCCCGCACAGTATTTCTATTTATCTTATTATGCTGGGCTTATATTCTCCCTGCCCAGGAGACTAAGGTGGTAAGTGATCTTCATTTGTGGACCGGTGTGGCGATTGAAAAAAGTTTTGCCAAGGACTGGAGCGTTTTTCTTGCGGAGGAGTTCAGGTTTAAAC
Source organism: uncultured Bacteroidota bacterium (assembly GCA_963713725.1). Taxonomy (GTDB): domain Bacteria; phylum Bacteroidota; class Bacteroidia; order Bacteroidales. The sequence continues at coordinate 200,087 of CAVQMZ010000020.1, read as the reverse complement.
ATGATATCACTGTTTTAAACAATTTTTTCACTGAAACCGGGCTTCGCTACAGGATCAATAAGAATTTTGCCCTGGAGGGTCAGTACAGGGTTACCTTCGACCAGAATAAGTATAAAAATTTTGATATGCTTACCCGCTATGCCCTGGATCTCAGATATAAAGGGAAGATCAGTATGATCACTATTTACTACAGGTTGCGTTACCAGAAGGAGGTGGAAGGATGGAACCTTGTCAATCCATCCATACCCTATCAAAAATATGTAAGAAACCGCATATCAGTTAGATACACCGATTTTAAAAAAATCGAACCCTATGTTTCAGGTGAGATTTTTCAACTTTTTGAGCCCAACCTGGATGCAAGATTTCAATATGTAAGGGTTATGGCTGGCATCCTGTATACGTCTCGAAAAGCTGGAAAGGTCAAGCTGGCCTGGGGCTTTAATCGTGAGCTGGAAGATGTTCAGCCAACAACGATCTATACCCTGAAGATTAATTACACTTATTCGTTTTGATGTTAACGGAGCGATATACATTGGGTTTTCTGCTGGTTTTGCTGACAATTCTGTCCAGGAGCTGCTACGAGGAGATCATCGTTACTGAACCCCAGAAGGGTGATGAGGCACCCTGCCTTCTCAAATTTGATGGCGTACCCGTATTTGAGGATGTAATCGATCACATGGCACTTTTCACCCTTCCCGCAGATTCTCTTGAGACCTTTTCACCCACTGTGGAATTTAACAGCTATGAAGAGATAGCCTTTAACGGGATTAGCTTGCATCATGGAGAAATCAACGATCTGGGTGCGGTAAGAATAAACCGGACCTATGAGCTAATTGCCTCAAATGGAGATCAGATAGACACCTTCAACATGATGTTTACCACCATCCCTCTGCTCAGAATACTTCACCACGAGACCATCCCCTTGGAACCCAAGATAGAGAGCTGGCTTCAGTTACAGTATGGGGATAAGGCTGGAAACAGATCCGCCACCATCCTGTTCGAGTCTGATGCAGGCATAGAGTACAGAGGCAAAACCGCTTATCTTAATGAAAAAAAGGCCTATGGAATAGAGCTTTGGAAAAATAAGCTCAGGGTAGACCAATCTGCACCCTTGCTGGGAATGGCTTTTGGTGAGGATTGGATTCTTGATGCCATGTACATTGATAAACTCAGGATGCGAAATAAATTTTCCTTCGAGGTGTGGAATAGCATGGAGACCTTAACAAATGATGAACAGAGGGAAGGGATCCAAACGGGAATAAGGATGGAATATGTAGAGCTTTTCCTGAATAAGCGGTATTACGGGCTCTACTGTCTTGGTAATAAGATGGATGAGAAACTGATCGATCTTGGTCATTCTCAGGATAAGGAAGGGGGCGTTATGTATAAAACCTATGACTGGAATGACGGATCTACGACCTTTACATCATATCTGAATGACCCTACTTCCGTCATGCAATGGGATGGATGGGAACAAATTTACCCAGATGACCGGGTCTTTTGGGACCCTCTATCAGATCTTCGAATTCTGATCACACAGAATGATGACGAACTCTTCAAGGAAAAGATAGGTAGCCAGATGGACCTTGAAAATGCAGCAAATTTATACCTCTTTTTAAACCTGATTTTGGGCTGGGACAATGCGGGTAAGAATATTTACCTGGCCAGGTATTCTGAGCAATCCAAATTCTTTTTTCTCCCCTGGGATCTGGAGGCAAGCTGGGGTCGTACCTGGGAGATGAAGGACAGCAATCCATACGGGATTGTTAGTAATGGACTATACGAGCGTCTAATTAGCACAAATGCTGAGGGATATAAAGATTCTCTGTCGCTGATGTGGAATCAATATAGAAAGAGCATTTTTCAACTGGATAATCTGATGGAGATGGTGAGTGGCCATTATACCCTCATGGAAAAGAATGGTGTTATACAGAGGGAAAACTCACGTTGGGATCTTCAAATTGATCTGGAGGAGGAATATCTCTATATTACAGATTGGATTGAAAAACGGCTTGAGGTTCTAGATGGCAAGTTCTAGTGCTTAGTACTAGAATTCGGAATTAAAGTGAAATTTGATTTCAGGAAATTTTTCCCTTGCCATATCCAGGGCATAGGGCGACTCAGCCATATAAACCTCTCTGCCTTCCTTATCGGTGCACAGTTGCTGATATTTCCGCATGCGGAAATCCTTTAATTTTCCCTGGTTTTCGGATTCAATCCAGCAGGCTTTAAACATGGAGATATTTTCGTACCGGCATTTTGCTGCATATTCATGTTCCAGGCGGTACTGGATAACATCAAACTGAAGAGCCCCGACCGTACCAATAATCTTCCTACCATTGGCAAGGCTTACAAATAGCTGGGCAACCCCCTCATCCATCAACTGATCAAGGCCCTTGGCAAGCTGCTTGAATTTGATGGGATCTGCATTCTCCACATAGCGGAACATTTCCGGAGAAAAGGAGGGTATGCCCTTGAAGTGAAGCTTTTCCCCTTCCGTAACTCCGTCACCAATCTTAAAACTACCCGTATCATGAACACCCACGATATCGCCAGGATAGGCCACATCTATAACTGATTTCTTTTCTGCCATGAAGGATGTGGGGCTTGAGAATTTTAACTGGCGACCTGTTCGCACATGTGAATAGGCCTTATTTCGTTCAAATGCTCCGGATACGATCTTGATAAAGGCAAGGCGGTCTCGGTGCTTGGGGTCCATATTGGCATGAATCTTAAACACAAAGCCAGTAAATTTAGGCTCATCGGGAAGCACTTCACGTTCATCAGTTACAACGGGGCCGGGACAGGGAGCCATCTGAATAAAACAGTCGAGTATGTCCTTAACTCCGAAATTATTAAGCGCACTCCCAAAAAAGAGCGGGGCTACTTTTCCCTGCTTGTACTCCTCTGTATTCAGATCTGCATATACCCCTTCGATTAGTTCCAGTTCTTCTTCCAGCTTTTCGGCATGGGGAGCAATCTGCTTTTTAAAAGCTTCATCCTTCAGGTCATTGTGCTCTGTGATCTCACCTATGGTTTGCTTGGTATGACCGCTGAAGGAACGGAAGACCGATTCAAAACGGTTATATACGCCCCTGAAATCTGATCCCGTTCCCACAGGCCAGCTTAATGGGTGTACCTGGATTTTTAGCTCCTCTTCAATATCATCCAGCAGGTCGAAGGGATCCAGGGAGGGCCTGTCCATTTTGTTCACAAAGACCATTACAGGGGTCTTGCGCATCCGGCACACCTCCATAAGCCTGCGGGTTTGTGCCTCCACTCCTTTGGCTGCATCAACTACGATAATCACACTGTCGGCTGCCGTCAGCGTCCGGAAGGTATCTTCAGCAAAATCCTGGTGACCGGGAGTATCCAGGATGTTGATTTTTTTTCCCCCGTAGTCAAAACCCATCACAGATGTGGCCACGGAAATCCCCCTTTGCTTTTCAATCTCCATGAAGTCGGAGGTGGCCGTTTTGCTGATTTTATTGGATTTCACAGCCCCGGCCACATTTATAGCACCTCCAAAAAGCAGAAACTTCTCGGTCAATGTGGTTTTCCCTGCATCGGGATGACTAACGATGGCAAAGGTTCTTCTGCGTGCAATTTCTTCCCTTAACTTCATATGTGAAAATAAGCGGCAAATATACTATTAAATCCTATTTTTGAGGCAGATAAAATTTTAAACTGATGGAAGATAAGAAGAAAGCCGGAAGGTATCAACGCATATACGATCAACTGGATGAACTGAGCAAGAAAAGTAATGATCCTCTGGCCAGGATGGCCACCATCTGCGCTGTTCTGCATCATAAAATGGATTACTTCTTCTGGACCGGTTTTTATCTGCTTAAAAACCAGGATAAACTGGTGGTTGGTCCTTACCAGGGACCGGTGGCCTGCCAGGAACTGGAAGCCCACAAAGGGGTTTGCTGGGCAGCAGTGGACAGAGGAGAAGCCGTTGTGGTTGAAGATGTTCACGCCTTTCCTGATCATATTTCTTGTGACTCCCGTTCCAGGTCGGAAATTACCCTTCCTGTAAGAGACAAAGATGGGAATATCAAAGCAGTTTTTGATGTGGATTCGGATAAGCACTCATCCTTTTCCGAAGTGGACAGCAGCTACCTGAAGAAAATCCTGGACTTGATTTACCGCTAAAGGCAACTATTTTGAGGAAGCAAATCCATTAATTTTAGCCTTAATTTTCTCCACAGAATAGGGTTTGGTAATCAGTTCATCGAATCCCACATCCGCAAAATCCTTAAAAAAGAGATTAGGATTATGAGCTGTGAGGGCAATAATTGGAAGGGCATTTATTGGGAAGGGCATTTTATTCCGGATGTGCATTGTGGTTTCTATCCCATTCATAATGGGCATTTCGATATCCATAAATATCAGGTCGATCTTATCATCTTCCAGGATACGAATGGCCTCTTCTCCGTTTTCAGCCTGTATGACCTCGTTACCTGTTATTTTTACAAGCTCGGTGAGCAGGTAACGATTGGTATAAATATCATCAACAACAAGGATGCGAAGCTTTGCCATGGCCTGGAATAAAGAAATGCTAAAATAGAAATTATTAACTGAATTTAGTGCTTGCTGTCAGAAGAGTACGGGGGAACTGAATAAACGAGAGATGATCATCAGCTATGGTGCCCTCGGGCCTGGCCTTGGCGACGCAATTAATCCTTTATGACGGACGGGAGCTGGAAGAGGATATCCACTGCAGTCTGCTTATTCTTTCTCCCCGCTAATCCAGGTGATAATTTTCTCACTATCTGGTTTTTCCCTTGGAGACACATGCCCCGCAAGGCTACCATCGGAGTTGATCATGTACTTCTGAAAGTTCCACGAAACCTTGCTGTTTTCAAGGCCATTTTCTTCTTTCGTGCATAGCCAGGCATACAGAGGGTGAATTTCATCTCCTTTTACAGAGATTTTTTCCATCATGGGAAAGGTAACATCAAATTTCTCGGTACAAAAGGCCGCAATCTCACTGTTTGTACCAGGTTCCTGGCCTGCAAAATCATTACTGGGAAAACCAATAATCACAAAATCCTGATCACTGTACTTCCGGTAAAGATTTTCAAGGTCCTCATATTGAGGAGTAAGGCCACACTTCGATGCGGTGTTGACCACCAGCACCTTTTTTCCCTCCAATTGGGCAAGTGGGAAATCTGTGCCTTTGATATCCTTTACAGTGAAGTCGTAGAAACTACGCTGGGACCACAATTGTGTGCTTACCATAAAAAGGCCCAGTATTGTTATAAGGCTTATTTTTTTCATATTATTCAGCTTTTGAGATAAACAATCCTTATGGAGCTTGGTTCAAGGCCCGCAACTATATTTCTTAACTTTGACCGGATGAATATTTCTGAGAAACAATATGAGATTCTGGTTCATGGACGCGTTCAGGGAGTGGGTTTCCGCTATGCTGCTCAAAACCAGGCCAGGGCTCTTGGCTTAAAAGGATGGGTGGAAAACCGGCCCGACGGATCTGTATATATTATGCTCAGAGGGCCGGCTGCAGCCTGCATGCAATTTATATCCTGGTGCAGGACAGGTCCCGGATATAGCTGGGTTGAAAAAACCGAGGTAAAAGAAACAGAGCTCTCTTCACTTTCACATTTCCGTATAAGACGCTGACTTATTTTCGGGTCAGTGCCCTCAGGCTGCTGAGTGCAAGCCATAAAGTAAGAGAAAGAATGATGCCTGAAAGTATCACCAGTACAAGTTCACCATCTCTTATAAAAGCGAAGAGGTTCTTAAACATCGCCCAGAGCGTAAATGTGAGTACAAGCATCATGGGGATGGCTGTATACCAAATGGATATCTTTTTCATATGAAACCAGATGCTGACCACCCCCAGGGCAAGCGCGGCCATAAGCTGGTTCAGAGATCCGAACAGGGGCCATAAAACCATAGCTCCCTGTCCCCCGGGTTTAAAAAAGGTTAGGGAAGCTGCCGCAAGCACAATAATAAGGGTTGCTGCATAACGGTTATTCAGGGGCTTCTTAACGCTTCCGTCGGGCCTGGTGAAAATTTCCTGGAGAGAAAGGCGCTGGATCCGGGCTGCAGAGTCAAGTGTTGTATTGGCAAAGGATACAATAAATACCACAACAAAGGCAGAGCCATATTTAAGCGGAAGACCAAATGAGGAAAACAAATTTGCTGAACCGATTATAAAAGCATCCAGTTTGGCTGCCAGACCGTTTGCAGATGACCAGGAGGCATAATGATGCTTATAAGCAGCTAGCCCGGTGAGCATCCCATCATCGCTTTCCAATCCCATTCCCAACCCGGCTCCCGCCGCCACGATCACCAATACGGCCAGCAGACTTTCTGTGATCATCGCCCCATATCCAATGGGAAGTGTATCAGTTTCCCGCTCCAGTTGTTTAACTGTGGTGCCCGAACTGGCGAGGGAGTGGAAGCCTGAGATGGCCCCACAGGCTATGATTATGAAGAGGATGGGGGCCATGGGCGGAACATCAGATCCGGGGGCAAAGGAATCAAGGTTCACAGCTGGTGCGGAAAATTCCGGATGGGCAATAATAATTCCCAGGACCAGAAAAGCCATGGCCACCAGCAGTTGGTGAGAGTTAATATAGTCTCGTGGTTGCAGGAGTTTCTGGACCGGGATGGTGGAAGCAAAAAAGACATAAATAAAAAGGATAATGCACCAGGCCACCACTGAAGTTTGCGGGTCCCATGGCAGTGAAACCGGGAAACGCACCCCAAGTAGAATAAATGCATAAAGAAGCAGGAGGGCGATTATGGAATATACCAGGTCGTTCTTCCCCTTACGAATTTGCCACCCCAACCATACGGCCACAGGAATCTGGGACCAGACCGGAATTACCGATTCGGGATACATCACAAAAAGGCTCCCGACTATCATGGCAAACACGGCCAGAACAATGAAGAGCAGGAGCTGCATAATAAATTGGAGGGCGTATCGGGTGCCGGGACTGATGATTTCACCGGTGAGTTCACCAATGGTTCGCCCCTTGTTTCTGGCAGAAACCACCATGGTGGTGAAATCATGAACGGCTCCCATAAAAATACTACCAAAAAAGACCCATAAAAAGGCAGGGAGCCAGCCCCATATTATCCCAATGGCAGGGCCAACGATCGGACCCAGACCGGCTATGGTGGTAAAATGATGTCCGAAAACGATATTTCGTTTGGTGGGTACAAAGTCCACGCCGTCTTCCAGTTCGTGGGAAGGCATGGGATGCTTGTTTGCCAGGCGCAGAACCTTTGATCCCAGATGGCGTCCGTAAATCCGGTAAGCCGCAACATAACCCGCCAGGGCGAGTATGATCAGAAGGAGACTGTTCATGGAGCCTAAGATAAGAGTTTCGTTTCAAATTCTCCCCGTATACCCACTTCTCCTTCTACAATCACCACACAGGCAAGAATCTCCGGAATCTCCTCCACCTTCTCCAGGAGGGGCCGTATATCATCCCTGGAAACAACCTGATTGGCCAGTGCAGTGGCCCAGGCATCAGCCAGGGGCGTATCATGGCATACAATGGTAAGGGCATCAGTTTTCCCTTTGCTGAAGGAATGTCCAAGGGTGCCAGAGGAGGTGCAAATACCCCATTCTCCTGCCGGGATTTCCAGTCCCAGCTTGCCTGAAAGAGCCACATCACCTGCATGGATTACCACTAGCAGATTTTCCTGGTTTCTGAGGTAAAGGTCTCCCCCGTTCTCAACCAGCAACTCACAGGACAGATTCTTTCCCATTGACCTTCCGCACTCCTGGGCAAACAGGCCGGCAACGGCACTCATGGGACCGGTTCCGGTGGCCAATCCGCAAGAGTAAAGAATTTTCAATTCCCTTGCCAGGTCCCCTTCTTCTTCCTTAGGCAGAATGGGATTCAGGGAGCTGGCGAATGTTGGATGCGATCTGATATGTGCTGATAAAAGCCCGTAAAGCCGCAATTGTTCTTCTCTGCATACAGCTTCCATAACAGGCTCATAAGACTGATGACTGACTCCCACAAGGAGGTCAGATTCTTTATGAACAGAGGAGAAGAAACGGAACCGGTCCGAATTCATCTCATCCCGGTATATTCTTGGCTGGTACAATTAATTTGTCCCGAAATTGAGTTCAAATAACTGAAGCGGGCAGGCCTTGATGCAAAGTTCACAGGCCACACAGCGCTCGGGCAAGAATTTGAGCTTGCGGCTATTTTCTTTCATAGTCAGAGCACCAGGGAAGCAGACTGAGGCGCATGCCCCACAGTGGATGCATTCCACATCATTAAAAAGAATGGTTTTAATAACCGGGGAAATATGTACATGTTTATCCCTGAGGTATTCCAGGGCCTTTTCCACCCGCTCGGCTTCCCCTCTCATCTCAATGAGCAGATTTCCCTCCTTGCCATGGGTGATGTCGGCATTCAGGATGTTAATGCTCACATCGTATTCCTTGATCAATATGTAAGTAATGGGTTCATTTACCCGATCTGCCGGGAAACCAAGCACCAGCCTTTTTTTAACATTCTTCATCCTTCTTATCTGATTTCCAGTGAATTCAAGCCCTTTCCTGAAGGAAAGGCCTCCAGGGGTTCAGTGAGTAAAAAGGAGCCCTTTTTGATTTGATCTTTTAATAAATCTGCAATCTCCCTGGCCTTGTACAGGCTTGAAAGAGAAGAAGTTCTAATCTTTTTCCCCTCAAATTCAATTTCACCTGACATGAGTTGAGCATAATTTACCCGTCCAAGCTCAGGGTGGTCAGGATTGCCATAATCCAGTATGCGGGTGGTGATCTGCTCATTCCTGATCATGAGCTTTGCTGCCATATCTTCATCCAGAACGGGAATGGGTATACCAATTCCCACAAAAATGGATACACCGTATTTTTCATAGTAGGCTGCCTTGATATAGTCTGAGCTCATGTTCCTGGCATCGCCCATCACCGTAAGCGTGGCTGCATTGGATACCGGGATGCCATGCTCATTTAATTCGGAATTGCTTTTAAACTGGGTTCCGTGCCAACTCACATAGCCGGTGGTTCCCCCCAGAAAAATGCGGGTTCCAATCCCGATGGTCCGCATCTGGGGATCGTTAAGCAAGGGACTCAGCTCCCCCGAAGTACTGTAATTGGCATTCCCCATTCTGGGCAGCAGGCTGCCCATATAGGTATACTTTATTCTGTTGGAGCAATTTACGGCAGCGGGATAATTCTGGTAAGCATTGCGGGGATTGAACATGATCATCTCATTGATGTTCTCCCTGTTAATCGTAGTATGTATATCCCTTCTGGGATAACAATCGGTTCCTTTTGCATGGGCCACCAATTCCACATCCTTGCCCTCGATCAGTTCCTGGATGATATGTGCGCCTCCATAGTCAGGCCTTTCCGGGTGATTTTCCGTAGCCCCGATGTACAAATCCACAGCAGCAATTCCGCTAAAAACAGGTACTCCGTTGAGCGTGGCACTTTCCATTCGGATGGGTGGATCGGAGTGCCCTGTATTTATAAGCATTCCTGAGGAACACATGGGGCCAAAGGTGGCAGTGGTAACCACGTCAACCTTTTCTGCAACCTGGGCTGGCGAAAGCTCTCTGCCCATGGCGCTTACCTCTTCGGCAGTAAGGACAACAGCGGACCCATTCTTAATTTTCTCATTAATCTCCTGGAAACTTTTTTCTACTGGCATTTGCACTCATTTAAATGGTCCCGAAGTTTTCGGTTTTGATCCATCCTTCCCTGCCGTCGATAATCTTAATATTATGCCAACCGGTCACTTCCTCATTTACCTTCACCTTGGTTCCCTCATGGAGGATGAAAAGCTCCGTCCCTGTTTCACTGGGAGTACTCTTTACGATAACCGAAGGTGAAAGAATAATTCCCGAATCAGGACGTACTATTTCACGATAACTTGCCAGTGCTGAAGATAGGGTAAATATGGTAAAAATGAGTCCTGTCAGGCTGACAAAAAAACCGGTTTTCTTCAATGCGAGTCCCCGGGTGAATATATAAAGTAAAAGGAAACTCAGTGTGAAAAGGAATCCGGCCAGGGCCATAATGCTCCATACCCTTTCTGGCAAGGCCCTTACTGCTTTGGATGTCCAGGTTCGTAAAAAAAATTCCGGAACCTCTTCAAAGGCATCACTTTTATAACGTGAGAGGAATTCCAGGTTATTGGCAGCATCCTTATGGCTGGGATCCAGTTTCAGGGTCTTCTCATAATAAAGAGCAGCATACCCCGTGCTGTTTGATCTGAAAGCTGCATTTCCCATATTATAATAAAGCTCTGCAGATTCATACCCCGATTCTACAATATCCTGCCAGTTTTCCAGTGCCAGCTCATACTTTCCTTCTTCATAAAGTAAAACCGCACTGCTGTAAAGCGAATCGCTTGATGCAAAGAGCTGACCAGCAGCAAATAACAGGAGGATACACAGTTTAAATTCTTTCATCACAGGCTGTTTTCCAGGTTTTTAATCAATTGCATGGCATCCCGGTAAAGCTGATCAATTCCTGATTTTTCGCCAGAAGGCGCAAAGCGGGAAAACTCACTTTCATCTATAATGCGGGAAAACTCCTCAATCAGTTCCGGTGATACTGACCTGGAGGAAAGTTCAGCACTGATCCCCTCCCGGGTTAAGCCGGAGGTCTCAATACCCAGTTTATCGGCCAGGTATCCCCAGATTGCCTTGCCAACTTCATCATAAAAATGATCTTCATGCCCCGCCTTGCGATACTTGTCAGCGAGTTTAAATCTGTTCAGGGCTGCCCGGCTGGCTTTTCGGTTCTTAACCATTCTGAGATCTGCATTCCGCCTTGATACTGTCCTGATATATAGAATTACAAGCAGGGTCAGAATGACAATAAGCAAATATGAAAGCTTATACCATCGCTGGCCCATGAGGCTGAAGGCCACCGGTGTAAAAACAGGAGTGATGCGGGTAATATCACGAATATCAGTCCCCAGATTCTCCACATTTTCCTGATTCACCCCGGGAATATAAACACTGCCGCTTCCTTCCTCATTTTCGCCCTTTAGCACGGTAAAATTAAATTCCTTGCTTGTGGTGGTATGGTAACTTTCCGAAGCCGGGTCAAACCAGGTAAATTGTATGGGGGCAATCCGGAAACGACCGGCATGCCTGGCAACAATAGGATATTCATAACTCACCGATCCCCCTATCTGATTACCGGAAACCGAGATGTTCAAGGAATGGCTTACATCATAAAGATCATGATCGGGTGGCAGGTTTACTTCAGGAGCTCCAAGTAAGGGAAGGTTACCTTTGCCCCTGATGGTAATTTTAAGACTCAGGGCCTCGTTGACCTCCACCTCTTCAGCTGACAGTTCTGCCTGCATGGTAAAGCTCCCTACCCCACCGGTAAATCCGCCTGGTGCTCCCGAAGGAAGTGCTTTTACATTGATGGTAACAGGAAGTGTGGAAAGCTCAGTGGGAATATCCTGAACCCCACTAAAGAAGGGATCATCGAAAAAGCTGTCAAAAACACTGTTACTTTGTCTTTGAACCCTTTGCTGTACCATCCACTCCGATTTAAAAGGTTCAATTACCAGTTTTCCTGATTTTTGAGGTATCAGAATATGTCTTTGTATGACCTGGGTAACATATTGTTCACCGTTTATATCCTGCCTGGTAGCAGATGCATCGGGATCCAGGGATTTCTTATAGAAACCTTCATAGGGAATATCTTTTGTCCCCCCGGCTGGTCTTGTATTTACTCGCGTATAAACTTTCAGCGCACTGACCAGCTGTTCGCCCACATATACGTCTTTTTTATTGGGAAGGACCCGAAGGAATACAGGATCTGAGCCATTGCCTGCCTCTTCAGCGGACCCTGCTCCCTGACCCTGAGATCCCTGGGAAGATTGCTGGCTTGCACTTCCGTTGACCGTTATTTTGACGGTATTTGTTTTGTATTCCTTTCTGCCAGCACGCACTGTGGCAGCGGGAATGGTATAAGTTCCGGGTGTATTCGCCCTGAAGATATGCGTGTAGCTTACCACGGTTTCCATGGTCATTTTGCCATTGACCCACCTGGAATGGGATGAGTAAGAGGAGAAGGGACCTGCAAGTAGCTGGAATCCATCTATGGAGGGCAGCATTACATCCCCTTGTTTTGAGCCCTCAATTACATACTGGAACTGGTCACCTGCCCTTACTGTTGCAGGTGCAGTAGCTTTATATTGCTCATCCTGACCATGCAACATCATGCCTGAAAGGAGCAGGAAGATGAACCATATGTTTCGTTTAATGTACATGCAATTTAAAAATCGTTCAATTTACCAATCCTTTTCTGTTTTCACCTTGGCTGCAGCGGCCTTTTTCTTATCAACTTTATCCTTAACATCCTTCTCCTGCTGTTGAATGGCTTCAAGCATGCGCTGAGCATCCTCTCTTGATATTTCCAGGGGCTGTGCCTCTTGTTCCTGTTGATCCTGGTTTTGTTGATCCTGTTGGTCCTGGTTTTCCTGATCCTGCTGATCCTGGTTTTCCTGATCCTGGTTTTGATCTTGCTGCTGATCCTGGTTTTCCTGATCCTGCTGATCCTGGTTTTCCTGATCCTGGTTTTGATCTTGCTGCTGATCCTGGTTTTCCTGATCCTGCTGATCCTGGTTTTGATCTTGCTGCTGATCCTGTTGATCCTGTAATTTCTGCCTGGCGTAGGCCAGGTTGTATTTGCTGTCCTGATCCGAAGGATTTAAGCGTAGACTGTTTTTATAGGCTTCAATGCTTTCTCCATATTTCTGAGCCTCTAGAAGGCTGTTTCCGGCATTGTGCCAGACTTTGGCCATGCTCAAGGGATTATCGCTTATATCAGCAAGCTTTTCATACTGCTTAAAACTTTCCTCGTACTTTTCCTGCTGATAAAGAGCTGCACCTGTGTTAAACTCTGCCTCGTAGGACTCCTGGTTTATATCCTCGGCCTTTCTGAACTGTATTTCTGCCTCACTGAAGTTCCCTTTTTCATAGGACTTAATACCCTGTCGGATAACTTTGCGGTCATTTTGCCCCTGCAAAGCAAGCGTAAGGAAAAGTAATACGGAAGCCAGGGCTGCCCGGGCAAGGAACTGGATTATATTTAAATCAGCTTTTCTCATCATTTCTCCGTTTTGAACAGGTTGTATCGTTTCAAAATGGGGTTTTTTCTGGACCTTATCATGGACTCCAGGAACAGAAAAAGAAGGGCAAATCCCGCAAAATACTGGAATCGTTCTGCAAAATCTGAAAACATTCTGGTATTTACATCCCTCTTTTCCAGTTGCTCCAGTTCATCCACAAGGCTGCTGATCCGGTCGCCGGCTATATAGGCCCCTTTCCCGGCTGCAGCAACTTCTTTTAATAACTTATCATTCAGCTTGCTCACAACCACCTGGCCATCCCTGTCACGCCTTGTTGAGCTGCTTCCCGGACTCACCGGTATGGGAACTCCGTTTGGATCACCGAGTCCAACCGTATATATCCTGATCCCGCTCTCAGCAGCCTTGGTGGCTTCACCCACCGCATCATCCTCATGGTTTTCACCATCTGTAATGACCACAATGGCCTGGCTGGGTCGAATCCGTTCCCTGCCTCCCTCTTCGGCATAAGAGGTAAAGGACCGGGTGGCAAGCTTAATGGCTGCTCCAATGGATGTACCCTGCTTGGATACCATATCCGGCCCTGCCCCGGCCAGAAACATTTTTACGCTGGGATAGTCGTCCGTTATGGGTATTTGTGTGTACGCGTCACCGGCAAAAACAATCAAACCAATTTTGTCATTGGTCATCCTGTCTACCATGCGGTTGATCATTTGCTTTGACCGTTCCAGCCGGGAGGGTTTAATATCCTCGGCGAGCATACTGTTGGAGACATCCAGGGCAATGATGATTTCCCTGCCTTTTGTTTCTATCTCCTCGAGCTTTGATCCAACCCTTGGGCCTGATGCTGCCACAATGAGCAGGGTGGTTCCCATGAATAGCAAGAAAAATTTCCAGTGGTGTGCAGATACCGATGCATCAGGCATAAGAACTTCCATAAGCTTGGGGTCTCCCATACGATCCAGAGAGCGCCTCCTGTGCCTCCAGTAAAGACTGTAGCCCACCAGCATCAATAACATGGCGCTCAGAAACCAGAGTATTTCTTTATGTGCAAACTGTATCATGGTATGGTTCTGAATATGGTGTACCTGAGTAAAATTTCAAACAGGAGGATCAGCATGGCTGCCAGAATAAAGGGGAAATACTCTTCCTTCTTCTTACTGAATTGCTTAACATCCATGCGGGTTTTCTCCAGCTCATCAATCTGCTGATAGATTTCCCTGAGTTTATGATTATCGGTTGCTCTGAAGTAAGTTCCATCAGTGGTTTCTGCAATTTTCTTCAGCACATCCTCATCGATTTCCACAGGCATGCTCCTGGTAACAGTCCTGCCAAAAGCATCCTGAACCGGAACGGGAGCATTTCCCCTGGTACCTACTCCAATGGTATATACCCTGATGCCGAAGCTGGCTGCTATTTCTGCTGCAGTAACCGGTCCCACATCTCCGCGGTTATTCACCCCATCGGTCAGCAGGATAACCACCTTACTTTTCGCCTTACTGTCTTTGATTCTGTTCACAGCAGTGGCCAGTCCCATTCCGATGGCTGTACCGTCTTCAATTACGCCAAAATCAATTTCATTTAGAAAGTTAACCACCACTCCCCTGTCGGTGGTCATGGGGCACTGTGTAAAACTTTCACCGGCAAATACAACAAGGCCAAAGCGGTCATTTTCACGGGCATTTACAAATTCAATTCCCACATCCTTGGAGGCCTCAAGCCTGTTAGGCCTGAAATCCATGGCCCTCATACTCCCTGAGACATCCATGCACATTACGATATCAATGCCTTCAGTGGTAACCTGCTCCCACTGGTTTGATGATTGGGGTCTGGCGAGGACCACAATGAGGAGAATAACCACAGCAAGCCGGAGCAGAAAAAGGAGATGCCTTAACCAGATTCTTGACGATCCCACTTTTTCATCCAGGTTTTCAAAGCCGGAGAGCGTCATGGAGCTGGTACTCTTCCTGCCACGAAGAATATACCATACCACCATTACCGGCAATAGAACCAGTGCCCAGAAAAAAGCAGGATAGGCAAATTCCAGGCTACTCATGACTCACCTCCTTTTTCTCTAAATCCTTTTCTTCCATCTTATCCTCGTAGAACATGGGGTAAGTTTTTTGCACAAATAAATATGCATTGTTCAGATTGGTCTGATTCTCCACGGGAAGCGGGTCTTCCTTTGCGAATTTCACAAGATCAGCCAGTTCCAGCAGCTCCTTCAAAATCTCATCCAGAATGGGGTCCTCGGTATTGGACCTGTTAAAGGCCTCCAGAATTTCCTGGGTGGTACGTTCCAGAGCAGGAACCCCATACTGGCGCTCGATGTATTTTCTGCATATTTCTGTAAGCTGGGTATAAAATAGCTTTACCTGGCCGGATTCCCACAATTTACTCTCCTTCAGCCTGTCCAAATCCCTGAACGCCACTATATGCGCAGGTTCAAGGGGCTTTATGGTAAAGATCTCCGGATCCCGCTGCTTCTGCCTGTACATCCATATCAGTGCATATATCAGGGTTCCTACAAGCAAGATCGCTAATCCCAGCAAGCCCCAGGGGATTATCTCCTGAATGCTCACAGGAGTATTAATTGGAGGCTTGATGGGCATAATGGCTTGTGTGGTATCCACCTCAGGAGCATGGACCTGAATCAGAAGTGGCATGCTGAGGGCTGTATCACGCATTGCCTTATAGGTATAAAAAACCCTTTGCGCCGGAATCATTTGCATGCCGGGCTCAAAACTGGTTATAATATAGGAATGGTCGATGATCCATCCACCATCCCCGGTGCGAGTCGTATCGGCGCCAATGGGAGCCAGCACTTCCAGGTTGCGGGTAAGGGTGTCTGTCAGGACCGGCATCCGGAAATCCACTTCTCCCGAGGCCTCCACGTGAATGGTCAGCATAAGCTGGTCTCCAATCATCAAGGAATCGGAATTTAGCCTTGATTGCACAGTGATAATCTGGGCCTGGAGTACAATGACCATTGAGAGAAGGACAAGTGTTAATATGTGTTTGGACCAATGCTTCATTTTATCTCTTCTTAAAAAGCCTGATCAGCGGTTTAACATAGTCGTCCCCGGTTCGCAGGGAGGTATGATCCACACCTGCCCGGGTAAATATCTCTTTCATCATTTCCTCGTGGCTCTCCCATTTCAGGGCGTAACTTTCTCTGACCCGTCGGCTGGAAGTATCAACCCATCTTTCCCTTCCTGTCTCTGCT
This sequence comes from uncultured Bacteroidota bacterium, assembly GCA_963713725.1. Taxonomy (GTDB): domain Bacteria; phylum Bacteroidota; class Bacteroidia; order Bacteroidales. Next base: position 183,782 of record CAVQMZ010000020.1, on the reverse strand, counting down.
TCCAATACCCTGATAAGCCCCACTGAAGGTAAAACTGACTCCCGCCGGTCATAGATGTGCAATGCTGCCACATCATGCTTGTTATTTGCTACCTGAAGCGCTCTCGCATAGCCCTTATCCCGAAAATCGGATATTACAAAGGCAGTGCACCGCTTTTTAATGGCATTGGTGAGAAAACGAAGACTTTCGGAAATATCGGTACCCTTACTTTCGGGTTGAAAGTCAATAAGTTCTCTTATAATCCTGAGAATATGTTGACGACCTTTCTTTGGAGGAATAAATTTTTCGATGCGGTCGCTAAACAAGATCACCCCGATCTTGTCATTGTTTTCAATGGCTGAGAAAGACAGGACCGCCGAGATTTCTGTGATCAGATCCTGTTTCATTTGCATCTCTGTTCCAAAACTACCTGAACTGCTCACATCGATCAAGAGCATTACGGTTAACTCTCTCTCTTCCTCAAAAACCTTCACATAGGGGTGGTTGAAGCGCGCAGTTACATTCCAGTCGATGTTTCGAATATCATCTCCATACTGGTATTCCCGGACCTCAGAAAAGGTCATACCCCGGCCTTTATAGGCTGAATGGTACTCCCCGGCAAAAATCTGCCTGGACAGTCCACGGGTCTTGATCTCAATCTTTCTTACCTTTTTTAAAAGCTCCTTTGTTTCCAATGTTGTTCTCTGAAATTTAAAATTCTTTAAAGGACTTCTGCCGTTTTCCTGGATTCCCTTACTGAAAAGTACCACTCCAGCTTGATCAGTTCGACCTGTATCGTGTCAGAGCCTTGCTGGTATTCCCAGAGATACTCATCTGTCTGAGTGTACTTCGAGTTTATCTCTTCAAAAACCTGATTAAAGTCAGCATAGTCACACACCAGTTTTGAGGATTTACAGATATCCTTATCATTAAAATAGATGATCCAGGTTTTGGTCCTTGGACCATTTATATACTTCAGGTAATTGTAACGTTGTTTAATCACTGAATCATCCCTTTGAAATTTCTTATGATCCGACTTCATAGCAGAAATGACTTCGGATTTGGACAGCCCAACCATGGTCTGGCACTTTACCTGGCTTCCCAGTCCAAAGATCATCGCAGATATGAAAAGGATCATTCTCATTTTCTAAGGCACCTCCACATTGTTCAATATTTCAGAAATAATGTTTTCGGTGGATATGTTTTCAGCTTCTGCTTCATAGGTTAATCCAATCCTGTGTCTGAGAACATCATGACAAACCGCCCTGATATCCTCCGGAACCACGTAACCCCTGCGTTTAATAAATGCATAGGCCTTGGCAGCCCTGGCCAGGTTAATGCTGGCACGTGGTGATCCACCGTACTGAATCAAAGGCACAAACTGTGCCAATCCAGCCTGCTCCGGATTACGGGTGGCAAACACAATATCGAGAATGTAGTTTTCAATTTTCTCGTCAATATAAACCTCTTTTACCACTTCCCGGGCCTTCATAATATCCGCAGGTTTAAGGACCTTCATTGCCTGCGGAAATACTGAAGCCAGGTTTTCCCTGACAATTAGTTTTTCTTCCTCACGGCTGGGATAAGTAACGATCACCTTCATCATAAAGCGGTCCACCTGGGCCTCGGGCAGAGGATAGGTTCCTTCCTGTTCCAGAGGATTCTGGGTGGCAAGTACAAGGAAAGGACGTTCCAGTTTATAGGTCTCCTCCCCGATGGTCACCTGTTTCTCCTGCATGGCTTCCAGAAGTGCACTTTGCACCTTGGCCGGGGAACGGTTGATCTCATCTGCCAGTACCAGATTGGCAAAAACAGGTCCCTTTTTAACCACAAATTCCTCTTTCCTGGGACTGTAGATCATTGTACCCAGAAGGTCGGCCGGCAAAAGATCGGGCGTAAACTGAATCCGACTGAACTTTGCATCAATGGTTTGTGAGAGGGTGGTGATGGCCAGGGTCTTGGCCAGACCAGGAACTCCTTCCAGCAGGATATGCCCGTCTGACAACAAGCCTATGAGTAAGCTTTCCACAAGGCTTTTCTGGCCTACAATCACTTTCTGTATCTCCATGGTGATCAGATCAACAAATTCACTTTCCTGCTTGATCCTCTCGTTGAGCTCTTTGATATTCACTTCCTGACTCATTAATGGAATCTTTTTAGTTAATAATCATTCCCTTATGTTCTCCACACAAGCGGAGCACAAAAATAAGTTTGAATTTGCCCATAAGAAAGGGCGAGGGGGTTAAAAAATGTTAAGAAAAAGGTATTTTTATACAATTTTAAGGAAAGCATGAGCAGGTATTTCATTCACATGGCCTACGACGGGACCTTTTATCATGGCTGGCAGGTACAGCCAAATGGTAAAACGGTGCAGGAAGTATTGGAAAATGCACTGTCGGTGCTCCTTCAGAATAAAATTCAGGTTACAGGCGCAGGGCGGACCGATACGGGTGTTCACGCCTCCTTTTTTGTGGCTCATTTTGACCTGGAAGAGTCACCCGCATCCTATTCATTTTCAGGCCCGGACGACCCCCAGTTTACTTTCAAAATGAACCGATTTCTTCCTGACGATATTGTGGTTTACAGTATAAAAAAGGTGGAATCCGATTTGCACGCCCGGTTTTCAGCCATTAAACGAAGCTATCACTATCACATTTCCACTCGTAAACCTGTGTTTAACAGGCATTATACCTACCACCATTATGGCAATCTGGATTTGGAGCGCATGAACCAGTGCTGCAGTGTCGTTTTGCATACCAGGGATTTCACCAGCTTCAGCAAATTACATACCGATGTTAAAACCAATGATTGCAAAGTTATTCGAGCAAATTGGAGCGAGACCGAAGGGGGCTACCTTTTTGAGATCAGTGCTGACCGCTTTCTGAGAAACATGGTCAGATCCCTTGTGGGGACCATGCTGGAAGCAGGTCAGGGAAAGCTGGATGTGGAAACTTTCCAAAGAATTGTGGATGCAAAGGATCGGGGAAAAGCAGGACAGTCCGTTCCTGCAGCAGGACTTTTCCTGGTGGATATCACTTATGAGAAAATTCAATTTTCGCCCTGATCAGATCCCGCCCGTCCTCTTCACGCTGGGCCTGCAGTGTGCGACTATACTTTCCATTATTTCCTCCATTGATAAGCACATGATCGCCCAGGGTGGCTTCGTGGAGGAAGTTTATTTCAAAATTAGAAATAGGCCGCTCGTTCGAAGACTCTGAGATGGAAGTATCAATGCACCATTCCATATACTTGACATTGTTCACATGACCCACAATATCCAGGTCTGAATAAACCACAGTATGATGATCCAGGGGAGCAATATCGGCTGGCACATCAATCTTTTCAAGCTTCGAGTCAAAGACCGGGTCACCATAATCAATAATGGAAAAACGATCTAACTCCGCACCTGGTCTTATGGGCCTGTGGGTATCCAGATGTACAATTAACCAGTAAGTGGTGGCTATACCTAAAATGTTTCCGGCCTTATCTTTTACACGAAAATCTCTCAGGGCAAATAGCTTTTCTATGCCACTGGGCCAGGTCTCCACCACCACCCTGTCGTTCCAGACCGGATAGGTAAACATTTGAATTCTCATCCGGGAAAGCATCCAGAGTGTCCTCCTATCCTTCATCTGATCGTAACCAAACCCAAGCTCATTTGCATGGTGGTAGGCAATCTCCTGAAAGTAATTAGCCATGGCGGTAAGGCGGGCCTTCCCATGCGGGTTCAATTCATATGAGGAGACTGTAAATTCTTTTTGAAACACTGATGCCATTGTGGTTTATCGCTTTTTATTCCATATTTCCCATGATCCTTCGGCCTGGTAGATCAACATATCAGAGCCATTTACAATGGAGGCCCCCTGCTCCTGCCCCCGCTTCAGGAAAAGCGTTTTCTCCGGATTGTAAACCAGATCGAAAAGCAAGTGACGGGGACCTAATGCACTGTAGGGAATATCCGGAAATCCCTCCACCTTGGGATACATACCCAGGGGACTTGTGTTAATTATAAGGGCATTAGCGGCGATGATCTCCTCATTGAGTTCCCCGTAAGTCAATATTCCATCTCCCTCCTGCCTGCTCACCACCTGAGAAACAATCCCCAGCTTGTCGAGTACATAGATTACGGCCTTGGATGATCCACCGCTTCCCAGAACTAGGGCCTGCTTATGTCCTTCCTTAAGGTGTTCCTTTAGCGAGCGTTCAAATCCGGTCACATCGCTGTTGTATCCCAGCAGGGACAGGCGCCCCTCTTTTCGGCAAAAGAAAATGGTATTCACAGCGCCTATGCTACGGGCAGTGGGGTGCAGTGCATCCAGAAAGGGTATGATTTTTTGCTTATAGGGAACGGTTACATTCAGGCCCACCAGATTTGTTTCTCTTTTCACAAGTTCTTCAAACTCGTTAATTTGTTCCAGGGGAAAATTCCGGTACTCGGCTTGTATCTTCTCCTTCTCAAATTTCCGGGTGAAATAGGGAAGAGAAAAACTGTGCCCTAAAGGGTAGCCTATTAGTCCATATAGTCGAAAGTCCATAAAGCTTAAAGTCGTCGATAGAGATTTACTCGCTTTTCTGACGGGAAAGGACGAGTTCCAAAAGTACAATCAGACCAATTCCCAGTGCTGCCATCAGTAAAGCCATCCAGACCATATCTCCGGGATCTCCCAGAACAGGAAGTAATATTCTCTTCAATCAGGGGCTTCAATTCGCCATCCACTTCAATGAATGATTTGGTTTCCTTCCAGGGCCATATTTTATTCAGAGAACCGATCATAAACCCAACCAGCAAGGCAATGGTGGCGTTGTGAAAATTTTTCAGCAGCCAGGACAGCAGGTTTGAAAAGAGAATCAGGCCAATCACCGCACCCGAACCAAGCAAAAGAAGGTCCAATATTGCCCGCTCATTTACAGCCTGAAGTGCAAACTCATATTTTCCCAGCAAAAGCAGAATAAAACTGCCCGAGATACCCGGCAGGATCATGGCACAACTGGCAAGTCCTCCCGACAGCACCACAAACCAGGATGCATCGGTGGTTGTGGTCGGGGTGACACTGGTTATATAAAAGGCGACCGCAATTCCAGCGACCAGCGCTATTACATAAGCATACTCCCATGAGCTTATTTTCCGGGACACCACGTAGGCAGAAGCTACAATGAGTCCGAAAAAGAAGGACCAGATAAGTATGGGATGATTTTCCAGCAGGTGCTCAAGGATTTTGGCGAGTGAGAGTACGGAGATGAAAACGCCGCCAAATACAGCCAGCAGGAAGTTTCCGTTTACATGTTTCCAGAGGGACTTCCACTTTCCGCTGAAAAACAACTTTAACGCCTCTATATCAAGGCTTTTAAGAGAATTTACCAGCTCCTCGTATATCCCGGTTATAAAGGCTATTGTACCTCCGGAAACTCCAGGAACAACATCGGCGGCCCCCATGCCCATACCCCGCAGGGCAATAAGCAGATATTCTTTCAGGCTTCGTTTCAAATTATTAAAGTTTTCGGGAGTGGAATTCCTCTGGTAAGACATCGAAAAATGTATCGCCCCTCATCCCGCACCTCAACGCTTCCAGGGAAACGACCTCATTGGGGGCAATGTTACCAAGATTCACATTGGCTCCCAGCATCTTAATAAACATATCCTGCTGGGCCTTAATGGGAGCCTCCCAGAGAACATCTTCGACTGAGATTTCTTTCATGATATCATCAATCAGCTCACGGTTGGCAGAACCATCCGATTGATAGAGTCCAATGGTGCCGCTTTCGCGGGCCTCACCAATCACCTTCCAGGCTCCTGCGTCGAGTTCACTTTTCATGTTGGACACCCATAATTCATTGGAAAGCTCCACTCCCTTTACCTTTGTTCCCACCTCGGAAAGTACCTGGAAGTCAGCAGCCAGTATTTCAATACACCTTAGCTTTTCATCGTGTTCCATCCGAATGGTACCGTCGGAGACTTCCACATTGGTGAGACCCGATTCCGATACAAAACGCCGGTAATCATCAAATAGATTTCTTACGAAGAACATTTCAAACAGGGTACCGCCAAAATAGGGTTTTAAACCTGCCTCCTGATAGAGTTTTACCTTTTCCTTCAGATTCCTGCTGATGAGCGCAGTTCCAAATCCAAACTTTACCAGATCGGTAAAGGTCGCACTGGATTCTATAAAATGTCCTGCTTCTGCAAGGCTCAGGCCCTTATCCATCATCATGGTAAGTCCATGTTCCCTGATTCCGGAAGTTCTTTCCGGAATGTGACTGATCTTAAAATTCATTTAACTTATGATTTATATTTTTGGATAACGCGTTTGAAATCATTGGTATAGGACCCTTCCGGGAAATAGTAGGTAAAATCGGCCAGCAGGGATGAGTCCTTTTCCAGTCCCTCCTCCAGAAACTTTAGTGCAAGGGATGATTCTTCCATTTTGAGATGGCATATGGCCATTTTTACCTTGATGGCTGCCTCTGCCGGGTGGTGCACATAGGCGGCACGCAAAAAATTCAGAGCCTGCTCGAAGTCTCCCTCTTTCATCAATAGTCCTGTAAGAGCTATCCAACCATCCGGATCAGCAGCATCGCTTCGGGTAACGTGGGCATAACATTTTAAAGCCTCTTCAATCATGCCCGCATCCTCGTTCACATAACCCAGATTGATCCAGTAGTCAAGGTTGGAGCTGTCAAATTCGATGGCTTTCAGAATATAAGTAATTGCTTCCTGGTGCCTGTTCTGAGCAATAAAAATCATGCCAGCACCAAACCAGCCTTCAGGATCCGTATTATCAATCTCAATTACTTTTTGAAATGCGGCTACCGCATCGTCGAGTTTTTCCATTTGCTCATAGCAATCGCCCAGGTAGCAATAAGCCTGGCTGTTTTCAGGCTCTATCTCCAGAAAATCCTTGTAAGAGCCAATCGCCTTCTCAAAATTTCCTGAATGAATCCAGACGGTTGCCTTATTGAAGTAGGCTGAGGCATAATCGGGATTTATGGCAATTGAAAAATCATAGGCCTTAATGGCCTTCTCAAAGCGCTCAATCTTGTGGTAAACAATGCCTATATTATACCATACGTTATCGGAGTAGGGATCCAGATCGAGATAGTTCTCGTAGTATTTAAGGCTTTCGTCGAATTTGTGAAGCCTCTCATAAAAGTAGCCCATGTCGTATAAAACGGACAGATTTTCGGGTTGCTGACGGTAGGCCTGACTTAGATATTTGATGGCCAGCTCATAGTGCCTGACATTCTCAAAGGCTATGGAAATATTGAGCAGTGCTTCAAAAGTTTCTTCACCGGAAAGCTCCAAAGCTCTGTCGAACTGCCTTTCAGCTTCCTTAAGTTTACCCATAAGACAATGGGCTGTACCCTTCAGGAAATAGCGCTCCGGGTTGCTGTCTTCCCAATCGGGAATTTCCTCAAGCAGAGACAGGGCCTTTTTTGCATTTCCCTGCTCTATGAAGATGTGGACAAACTTATATTTAATTTCAACGGAGGAAGGATGCTGTTTTTCACCCAGGTTGGCTGCCTCCTTAGCTTCGTCATACTGAAAATCATCCAGGAAATAGTCGATGATTTGTTCAAATTCCTCCACATCGAAAAAAATGGATTGCACACCTCTGCGCATGTCCTCGTACTTCCTCAATAAGATTTCGAACTCCTCGTTCTCAAAAACCTGCTCCCTATTCTCACTCATCTAACTCCTCAATTTGAAGGTGTAAAGATAATTGCTTTTTGTAAGATAAATAAATCTATGCCCCTCCCTCCTCTTCATTGAGAAATAGATATCAACTTTTTATTAAGGATTTTAGTAAATTGAACGCTCATTGAACTTTAAGGAAAGGCTGTGGTTGAGTTAAAGAATAAAGGTGTGAAGTTCAGCATGGACCCTGTAAAAACTAATTATGGCTATGAAATATCTCAGGATAGTACTGATAAATATTGCATTGATCATCCTGGCTTCCTGCAATACGGGCCAGGATAATTTTGACTGGCTTCTGGGTGATTGGCAGAGAAGTAATGAGAAAGCAGGCATGGAAACCTACGAATCCTGGAAGAAAATCAGCAGCACTGAGTATCTTGGGCATTGGTTTTACCATGCAGGATGGAGATACCATCTGGCAGGAACACATAAAACTCATTCAAGTTGATGGGAATTGGGATTTAATGGTGATTTCACCCGGTGAAGCTGGACACACAAGTTTCCGCATGTCTCATTCTAAGCCATTTGAGTTTACCTGTGTGAATGAAGAACATGATTTCCCAAATGAAATTAAATACTGGAAGGATGGGGATATGCTCAGGGCCCTGGTGTCGGGTAGCGATATGGAAATTCCCTTTGATTTTGAATCTCTTAAATAAAGACATTTACCTCATGAAGACCTCACTTCTGCTTGCCGCTTTGATGCTGCCAAACTTGCTTTTTGCCCAACAACTTGCCGACAGCAGCTTTCATCCAAAAATTCAAAACCCTGAATATGAAGAGGGAAAGGGTCCTGTGATATTTATTGATGAGGCACATTTTAACTTTCATACAAAGGACGGGCGCTATGCCGCCTTTTCTCACCTGCTGGAGCGGGATGGCTATCGGATGGAAGCATATACCGAGCTATTTTCCAGGAAAGCATTGTCCGAGGGGAAGATCCTTGTGATATCCAATGCCTTAAATGAAATAAATGTAACTTCCTGGTACTTACCCACCCCATCAGCTTTTACAGAGCAGGAAATTAAGGTTCTCAGGAAGTGGGTTAAAAGGGGAGGAAGCCTCTTTCTGATTGCAGATCATATGCCCATGGGGGGTGCCGCAAAAGATCTGGCTGCAGCATTTGGTTTTGAATTCAGCAACGGTTTTGTATTTGACACCCTGAACCCTGGACCTGCGATCTTTAATCTGGATGACGGAAGCCTGCACGCCTCCCAGATCACTGAGGGGCGAAATGAAGATGAGAGTGTGGGGCAAATTGCCTCCTTCACAGGTCAGGGCTTTCGCATACCCGATGAAGCCACCCCCATTCTGACCTTCAATGAAAATTACGTAAACTTTTTGCCTGATACTGCCTGGGTATTCGATAAATCAACCAGGAAACAAGCTGCTGAGGGATGGTCTCAGGGAGCCTTCAGGAATTTTGGAAAGGGTAAAGTAGTGGCATTTGGTGAGGCGGCCATGTTTACGGCCCAGTTTGCAGGTCCGCAGAATATACAAATAGGTATGAATAGTCCCCTGGCACCGGAAAATTATCTCCTGCTGCTCAATATCATTCACTGGCTGGATGGAGGGCCGAATGGCCAGTTTTTCTCAGCCATTGACCCTATCCTGGAAAACTGATCAGGCAAATATCTCATCAAGCCTGACACATTCAAGCCCGGCAGCTTTTATAACAGGCAATAGTTGTTCGAGTATCTCAAGAATGTGATCAGAGCTCTCATGGAGCAGGATCACCTCTCCTCCCCCCATCTTTTTTATAATCTTTCCCACGACCTTATCAGCAGGCTGGTTCCGGGTGTCAAAGGAACGAATGCTCCATCCGGCAACCTCCATACCCGAGTCCTTCAGCCCGCCTGCCACATTGGGATTACTTACTCCGAAGGGAGGCCGGAAGAATCGGATCGGACCTGAGCCCGCAGCCTCCAGGATGCGGTTTGTGAGTTCCAGCTCCTTTCGGATCCGGGAGCTCCTGTAAAACGGAAAAAAAGAGGAATGACTGTAGGAATGATTCCCCACAAGATGACCCGCTTTTGTCATTTTATCCACGATCCCTGGAGTTTGCTCAACCTTGTTGCCAATAAGAAAAAAGGAGGCCCTGCAGGAGTGTTTCTGAAGCAGATCAAGAATCTCCATGGAGCGCTCTCCTTGAGGACCATCATCGAAAGTGATGGCCAGCTTTCCGCTGGCTTTATCTCCCCTGCAGGATGCCCGAAGGAATAGCTGGGAAGAGATGATGGCAGCACCGTAGACCAGGATCAGGGAATATATCATAAGCAGGAGGATCAACAGGGGGAGACGAAGGGTCTCCGGATATGGCAGGTAGATGATCAGGATAAGGAGTCCTGCAAATAGCGTTGTGATTATGTAAAATCGCTTCATCTTGCTGTAACTTTCAGGTATCCGGGTGTGAAAGCAGGATCCAGCTAAAATCGCGTCCCCTGGATTGATTAAACAGAAGTATATGCCGGATGGGTGCTGTGGCCTGACTTCCGGCTTTCACAGGAGCTTTGGTGTCTTCCAGTTGCAGACGAGCTGCATCCGGGACTATATTTTGATCTAAAATACTAGTGCCCAGCCACATTGAGAAAGCTGAAGCCGTATGATATTCACCCACAAGCTGCTTGTATCCCAGAAGCTTATCAGGGTGAAAGAGCTGCTCAAGCGGGTCATAAATATTTTCGAAGCGCCCATATGTATTTCGGCCCGAAATAAGGAGATCCACATCATCGGCCTTCAGTCCCCGGGAAGCCAGGAAATCAGTGCTTTGTCTGACAAGTTCCTCAGGTTTTAGATTTTTATTCAAAATCTCCAGGCCATCGACCCTGGCCATGCTTTTTTCGGAGCGCTGAGAGGAAAGCACAAAAAAAGTACTTCCCTCTCCCATGGGACCGTTTACACAGTCATTTTTTTTCATCAGCTGATAACTCTCCTCCACGATTTCATCGCCAGCACCCAGGAGAATATTTTGCTTACCCTCCTCCAAGAGCATCACGGCTTCAAGTAAGGCATTTTCGAAAGAAAGGCTGTTTTGGGAAAAGGTAAGGTTATGGGCATGACAGTCCAGCATCAGGGCAATCTGGCCAGATACCGTATTGTGGGTAGATTGGATAAAAGCAGTGGGATTCAGTAATACTTCCTGGTTATCAATAAGCTGTTTGAGAAATTTAGCAGTGTCCTTTACACAGCCCAGACCTGAGCCCACCACTATGGCATCGGGCTTTTTTATCCCTGCTTCCTCCAAACAAACCCGGGCAGTAGCAAGTCCCATACGGATGATGGGCGACATGCGCCTGAGAGCCCTTGGATCTATAAACTGCTTGTAATCAGGGTGAATACAGGAGGAGTAGCCTTCCTTCGGAAGTGGCTGAAAATCAATAAGGGAAAGATCCAGCACCTGCGGAAGGCTTATCCCTGAAGGTATCCTGGGGTGAAATGGCTGCGGCTGCTTGTATATATACTGCCATGTTTTATGATTTTGAAAAAATCAGGGTGGAGTTGTTTCCTCCAAAACCAAATGAGTTGGAAAGAACATGCTTCAAATGTACGCCCTTCTCCAGGGTGCTTATGGGCGAAATAGCCGTTTCATCCATAGCATCTTCAAACCCGGGTTCCGGGAAAAGCATTCCCTCGCGAAGGGCCAGAATGGAAAAGACGGCCTCAATTCCCGCGGCAGCCCCCAGGGTATGTCCGGTAAATGCCTTGGTGGATGAAAAGGGAGGCAAATGGTCTCCGAATACCCTTAGCAGTGCAGCTCCCTCGGAGGCATCATTATTTTCGGTTCCTGTCCCATGGGCATTGATGTAGTCAATCTCTTCCGGATTAATACCCCCCAGTTGCAGGGCCTGCCTCATTGCCTCAAAGGCCCCCTGGCCATCGGGTGAAGATGCAGTCTGGTGATGGGCATCATTGGCATTGGCATAGCCAGACAGCCTGCACAGGATTCTCTTGTTTTCCGGCTTAAGAATTCGGCCGGATTCCATCACAATGAAGCCGGCCCCTTCACCAAGATTTAATCCCTTTCCGCTTCCTGTCGAAGGGCCGGCAAGCTTCCGGATCAAGGATCATCAGTGAGTTAAATCCATTGAGGGTAAATCTGGAGAGGGCATCCACGCCTCCCACAATGGCCCTTTCCACATGGCCGTGCCTGATCAGTCTTGCCGCATGAATAATGGCATTGGCACTCGATGAACAGGCGGTACTCAGGGTAGTTCTGTATCCGTTCAGATTCAAGGCAGGATGCAATTTTATCGGTGGAATCACCACAGGGATGCGTGTTTATGAAACCGGAATCCACAGAGCCCAAAGGAAACTCGCGCTCGGTTTTATCCATCCCACCCACTGTTGTGGCGGAAACCAGAGCAGTGGCAATGCCGTCTTCCAGCTGGATGCCTGAGCTTTGCAGGGCTTCCCTGGCTGCAATCATACCTATCAGACTGGTCCTGGTATAATTCCGGTATTCCTTTTCTGGCAGCTCAAGGCGATCCATCATCTGAGAATCTGAAAGCGGGATCTCTCCTACCATGATACTGCCCCTGTGTATGCTTTCAAGGATTTTCATGTGAGCTATACCCCTTCTCCCGGAAACCAGGGAGTCGAGACTCTCCTGCACATTCATCCCGATGGAGCTGAGGACACCAAGTCCGCTTATCCAGATCTGATCATTCATGCAAAGTTTTCCTGCTATTTACCCTTACTCTCAATATACCTGGCCAATGATGCAACGGAGTACATGATTTCCTTGCCCTCACGGGGATCACTAATTTTAATGTCATACTCCTTCTCCAGAAGAACAATAATTTCCAGGGCATCTATGGAGTCCAGGCCCAGTCCATCCCCAAAAAGAGCAGACTCGGGGTCAATTTCAGACGGATCCAGATCTTCAAGATTTAATTGTTCAATGAGTTCTACCTTCAGCTTTTCAATCAATTCATTCATCATATAATCAGTTATTTGCACTCTCATTTCAGAAGGGAGAGATCGGCATGATAAGCCCCCTTCATATCCACTTCAATCCAGCCAGCAAGACAAAAAACAGCCTGTCCGGATGTCAGCTGGGCTTCAGCATGATCAAATATAAACTCTTTATCAAAACTTTCCTGTATAAAAAAGATACCTTCTCCCCTGAACCCATTTCTAATACAAATTTCGCCAATGACAATGTTCGGCAGTGTATATACAAAGATGGCGGGACTGGGTTTTTTTTCAATGCTTTCCTGGTAAATACGGTCCGTATGCAAAGAGGAGGAAGAATTTGCTAATACCAGGGATACTTTTTCGGGATCCAGTCCGCTTAGATCCTGATCCGTCAACAAAATTTCCGAGGAAAGAAAGCCCAGTTGGCATAAGGGGGACATCTTATAAAACTTCGGATATGAACGTCCAAGGTGTTTGTAGAGATTTCTGCCAAAATGCTTGAGGTCCGTCTCAGGATGGCAGTAATAAAGGGCATCGTTCACCAGAACCTCCCCCTGGGCTATTCTTATGTTTTTAACTAGCTCCATTCCCTCAGTTTAAAAAGTGCAGCAGCATTACAGCCCCCAAAACCCGACGCGATTTTCAGAAGGCTTCTGGCTGGTCCGTGCACTACCTGGTTTGAAACAAGAATATCGCCCGATACCCCGGAAGTGGAAAAGCCCATGGTGGCGGGAAAGTGTTTTTGCTTCATGGCTTCGAGATTGATAAGGCTCTCCAGGATTCCAGCTGCACCCAGGCTATGCCCGAAATAACCCTTCAGACTATTTACAGGACGCTTGCTTAGTCCGGCCCTTGAAAGGGCCATGGATTCCATTTCGTCGTTGTAAGGGAGTGGCCGTTCCGTGCGCTGAAATCAGTTCGGGAGTTTCCTGTCCGCGGAGCGTAGAGTTTATGGCCAGAAGCAATCCATCTCCATTGCGGGAAGGTCCCGATATGTGATTGGCATCATTGCTGGTGGATCCTGAAACCAGCTCAATTCCTGTGGTTTTGCTGGTTAGAATAACCGTCGAGGCAGCCTCCCCCAGGCTAAGCCCGTCACGCTCATTATCAAAGGGTTTACAGGCCTCCTGACTCAATGACAAAAAAGATTGAAAACCAGACACGATGAACCTGGAAACCAGGTCGGCACCCAGAACGATGGCATGCTTATATGTCCCTGAGCCGATCATCCGGCGACCAAGAAGCATGGCTGCCACGCCTGATATGCAAGCATTTGATACAATGATGGGTCTGCTTTTTATCTTAAAGAAGTGAGCGATAATTTCTGCTGATTTCCAGAGAAAAAGACGGTCCTTTTCAAAACCCTCATCCTGATCCAGAAGCTCAACATTTCCCTTGGTTGTGGAAAGGATCATTACGCATTCCGGGTCACCTGGATCAAGCATGGAATTTTTCAGAGCCTCGTGAATGGATAGAATACTCATTTTCTCAAAGCGTGTATATTTACCCCCATGCTTTTGTTCCGGAATTTCATTAAAGCGCTTTTCCAACTCAAGCCAGTCCACCAGGGCCAGTGGCAGGTCCACGGGAGAAAGGCCCCTGTCCCTTATAGATTTGAATGCCCCCCCTGCCCTGAAGGACAGCCTGAAGATTTTCCATGCTGTTCCATCCCAGGGGTGAGATTATGCTATTGTTTTCCAGGTAAGTCTTATGCTCCATAGATCTTATGCCCCCTCTATTCCCATCCTCCTTTTCCAATCCACATAAAACTCCGGATTGCATAAGTTCCAGCTCTCCCTCTGTATTCAGAAATACCTGTGTGGTTTTTGCGGTCATCAGTACCGCACCATCACTTTTTCGCATGATGCGGTAGGAGAACAGTATTTTTGCTGCATCACAGTTCTCCCAGCTTGTTTCAATCAGGATGCTTCCCCGTATTTTAGCTGCAGCTTATAATCAATGTCCATCTTTACCAGGGGGACCGTAAAACCCTGTTCATAAAGGTCATAATAAGCCAGCCCGAATTTCCGGCCAAAGGATTCCCGGCCATCCTCCATGTATTTCACAAAGTTTCCATGCCATACAATGCCCATGGCATCCACTTCACTGAAGCGCACGGTACATTCAGTCAGATCGCTCAATTTTTTACTTTTCACTATTGGGGATTTCTGGGTGACATCTTTAGATTCCTGATCACATTGTAGTGACTCCTGGCGTAGTAGTTCCGGAAGCCAAATCCTCCCACTGCGCCGCTGTATCTTCTCATGTAAAGGATTTCACCGGTCGCCACATTAAAAACGGCCAGCCACATGGTCGATACTTCCTGTATTTTATTCAGGGTCTCCATGACAAACATGGCACCCACCTTATCTAAAGAGGGATCGATATTCAGGGCAACCACGCTTTTAACCTGCTCCTCATCAATGGTGTAGGCCTCAAACTGCACAATGCCTGTCATATCCCTTTGCCTCACTTCGTAAAATGGTATTCTCCATATTGTAGTGAACTGTAGCCACCGAAAAGGCTTTATTCAGGTCATATTTACTGCTTTCTGTCTGAATCAATTCATTCCATGCCCGGAAGTAGTAGTTCTGTATCTTTGGGATATCAGCAAACTGATCCGAACTGCCAATAAATTTCACGAGGGTATAATCGATGCCGCACCAGACCAATTCATTAGTTCCCTGAGCTTTGGAAGCCCTTCCGGGAAAACCGAGCAAAACTGCTACGGTAAGGATGAGTATTTTTTTCATGATATAGATTTTAAGCTTGTATAAATACTTTCATTTCGCATTGGGCAATCAGCTGATCCTTCTGCCTTTACCTCTCCCAGGATGATGCTGGCATCCATAACCTGGTGTGTTTCCTCTACCCTTGTAGTTAAGCGAACGCCCACCTCGGGAAGGTAAATTATCTTCAGGTTTTTTACAGCACCAATATAGCCATTCTTCACCGGCTCCCCACCCAATTCTTGCGCGGTAACCATTGAGTGCAGCAGCAGTCTGGGCAATATTTTCGATAAGTCCGCTCTCCCGGAATTTTCCCTTCTCCACAAATATATTCCCTGGCTCTACCTGAAACCAGGTGGTAATGGACTTATCACTTGCTGAACATAGTCCGGACACCATGAGCATGGGCTCACGCTGCGGGATCAGACTCTCGATATCAATGTCAGAAATACGCTCCATAATCAGGACTTCTTGATACACTTAAGCAAGGTATGGCTGATGCCAATATCATCATAGGAATTCAGCAACAATCATGCCCGACTTTTCGATCAATTCAAGCAAATCATTGGAATGGTACATCTGGCTGCATCCATTGGCGATATTTGTAAAATAGAGCGAGGTGGCATGCAGACTGTAGGTTGAGGCTTCAAATTTTTGCCTGTCCCAGAATAATTCCATGATAAAGAGCGCCTTACCGGCTTCCAGCACTTCAGAGCTGCGACGCAGCAACTGAGTAATATCCTCCTTTGAAAAACAATCCAGAAACTGACTCATCCAGATTACATCCATGCCTCCGGGGGAAGTTTATTGAGTGGTCCAGCAGATTCAGGGGCCAGGCAGCTGATGCGGTCGGAAAGCCCTTCTTTTTCAATGTTGGCCTTTGCTTTTTCAAGCTGACCGGGAAGATCCAGAATGGTAATGTGAACATCAGGATTCCACCGGGCACAACGAATGGCAAATTTCCCTGTATTCCCCCCCACATCCAGGATTTGTTTTACCCCGGGACGGATAACCAGAGGAAGAATTTCCGAGAATGAATAGTCGGAGTAGAAATGGTCAAAGGCAAACCAGCTTTTTTGAACCTTTGCATCCAGCTGGCTCAGTCCTTCGTAAACCGTATCCCAGTCGCCAAAAGTTTCCAGACCGGTGGGTTTGCCGCTGCGGACGGATTCATCCAGGCTGAACATGCCCAGGTAATTCACATCATGGGTGAAATCCATATTGACTATGGTAAGCTCATCCTTGAGAATGTGCCAGCCTGTTTTGGTAAGTATAAATCTCCCTTCTTTGACCATTACAAGTTCCATGCTCAGTCCGGCTTCCAGCAATACCTTAACGCCATAAGGCCGCAATTTCAACTCCCGGGCGATCGCCTCCATTTCAATGCCTTCTTTCCTGTGGGAACGAATCAGCTTAAGGATGCCCAGATCCCTCAGAGCCCTTGCAGCCTGAAACATAATGGGTCCGAAGGCTATTTTCTGTGCATCGAATTTTGCCTGCAAAGCAGATTTCTGATCAGATCCGTAATTAAGTTTCATTTTTTAGTCTTCTGATTGACGATTTTATTTTTTCATTTCCTCCTCCCAGAAAGGATAGTAATTAAACCATTGCAGTGGATATTTCCTGACCATGTTCTCCAGGGAGTCAATGTAGTCCCCCAGCATTAATCGGATCTCATCTTTTCTTGTTTTAATCCGGGCAGGATAAGGGTATATTTTTCCCGGACTGGCATAAAAATGATAATGCTTTTTACCCTCCTTTAAGGGTGTAAACAAAGGAGACCGGTGCTCCTCTCTTGCTGGCCAGATAAAGGGGGCCTGATGGAAATAAGGCCGGTTTTCCCAAAAAAGGCATGGAAAGGCTATTGGCGCCTTCTGAATACCGGTCGCCGTGGATCACAACAAATTCATTTCTCCTCAGGGCCTCATCAATGAGGAAAAGATGAGAATAGTCCTCTTTTTGGGGAATGACCCGAATGTTTTTTTTCACCATTACCTTTCCCAGCAGGGCTGCAATCTGTTCATGTTCCGTTTCCCGCATGAGGATATTTACAGCTACTTCAATTCTTTCCAGCAGCTGGCCCGCCACCTCCCAGTTCCCCATGTGGGCACCAATGAGCACTCCGCCCTTTCCGCCGAGGCCATGTTCTTGCAGGTAAGCTTCCCCATCAAAGGTAAAGCTGAAGTCACGTTTTTTTCCTGATAAAAGTGCAACTTTATCAACCAGAACCTCTCCCAGCATGCAGAAGTTAGCATAGATACTTCTCACTGTCAGCATTCGCCCATAGCCGAGGACATTCCTGAAATAGAAGCGGATGCTGTCTTTCGTTAAAAAACAGAAGGTAGTAAAATGCAACTATCCTGATAAAAAAATAGGTAAGGGAAAGGCTGGTGTGCCTGATCAGAACGATGAAAAATCGGTATCCCAGTGCGCCACCTTTTGATTTTCCAGACCACCCGGGCATTGTCTTAAGATTTCAATTAAGGCTTTTAAACCCTTTTTTCAATATATGCGTAGAGATCATTCAGGGTACGAACCTTGGTGATCTCTTCCCTTTTCACTTTAAAGCCGAATTCCTTTTCAATACTGACTACAATATCTACAAAGTCAAGGCTTTCTATCCCCAGGTCATCAATCAAATGAGCCCCCGGATCAAGGGCATTCTCCTCGATCTCAAACTCATCAATTAAAAACTCATTCACTGTATCTATAATTTCCGCCCTTTGCATTTCAGATCTAAGTTAACTATTTCTTGTATTTTGATATAATCAAAGATGAATTTGTCCCACCGAAACCAAAAGAATTGGACAAAAAAGCATCTATATTATGTTCAGTAGTTCTGGCTGATGATGTTCAGTTTTGCTGATGCTTCATCGGGATTTTCAAAATTGATATTGGGTGCAATAAATGAATTTTCCATCATTAGCAGGGAGTAAATCACCTCGCTGGCTCCCCCCATCCACATTTCATGACCTGTCATGGATTTGGTGGAAGAAACCGGAACTGTTTTCTCCCCGAATACCTTGGCCAGGGCAATGGCCTCATTGCCATCTCCCACGGGTGTGGAGGTTGCATGGGCATTCACATAGTCTATCTGTGAAGTTAGCATGCCGGCATGTTTCAGGCAACGCTCCAGTGAGCGTGCAGGGCCATCAACGTTTGGCACGGAAATGTGATCTCCATTGGATGAAAAACCATATCCCCTGATTTCTCCTAAAATATTGGCACCTCTGGCCAGAGCTGAGTCCAGGCTCTCCACAATCAGGGAGGCAGCCCCTCCACTGGGAACCAGTCCATCCCTGTCCCTGTCAAAGGGCCGGGATGCTGCCCCCGGATTATCCATTCTTACGGAAAAAGCGCTCAGACCATCAAAACTACCCATTGATTCTGCATTCACCTCCTGACCTCCACCACAGATAATCATATCCTGGAGGCCCTGGGAGATCATCAGATGGGCCATTCCAATGGCATGTGAACTACTTGCACAGGCTCCGCTGAGGGTAAAATTGATGCCTTTCAACTTCAGTATTACCGCAAGGTTCATGGTGATGGTGGAGTTCATGGATTTGAATATTGAACCCGAACCAATCATGGTGGTATCCCTTTTATCTCTGACAATATCGATGGCTTCAATAACCGGGACTGCTGAACTGTCATTCCCGTATAAGATGCCTACTTCATTGGCCTCAAGATAATCCATGTCCACTTTAGCCTGTTCCAGTGCCTCCATGGTGGCCAGGTAAGCATATTCTCCCTGTTCGGCCATGCCCACCCGCATGCGCCTTGAAACCAATCCTTTCAGAGAGGGCCGTTCCAGGATCCCTGTTAAAGTTGATCTGAATCCCAGCTCCAGACGGCGGGGATCGATACCCACACCTGATTTCCCTTCATAAAGTGAGTTTTTTACCTCCTCAACATTTTTTCCAATGCTGGAGTAAATTCCGGCTCCGCTTATGACTACTCTTCTGGTCATTTTAACTATACATTCCTCCGTTTACGGAAATGGTTTCTCCGCTAATATAAGACGCGCCTTCGGAAACCAGAAAATTAACCACCTCGGCTACTTCTTCCGGTTCTCCAAACCTGCGAAGTGGCACCAGTGCTGACAATTGCTTCTCATCCATATCTTTGGTCATATCGCTCCGGATAAATCCAGGAGCAACTGCATTTACCGTCACTTTTTTCTTACCCACCTCCATGGCCAGTGATTTGGTTGCAGCAATTACCGCTCCCTTGGAGGCTGAATAGTTAACCTGGCCTGCAAGGCCCTTCTGACCAGACAGGGAAACGATATTCACAATTCTTCCCCATTTACCCAAGAGCATATTCTGAAGAAGGTATCTGCTCACATAAAAAAAGCTATCCAGGTTGGTGCTCATCACATCTTTCCATTCCTGGTCCGACATAAATACCAGAAGATTATCCCTGGTGAGCCCGGCATTATTAACCAGAATGGTGATAATTTTTTCAGGGTTGACTTCATGCCAGTTGTCCAGTGCCTTACGAACCTCTTCTGCATTAGAGACATCAAATCCCAGCAATTCTCCTTCTCCGCCTTCATTTCTTATGCTTTCGAGCGTTTCACGAGCTTCTGCTTCACCGGTCCTGAAATTCACCAGAACAAAGTAGCCTTCTTTCCCAAACCTGATGGCTATTGCCCTGCCTATCCCCCTGGATGCTCCTGTAACCAGTGCTACCTTCATGAGTCCGTCCTCCCTGGCAATTCAGCCTTATTGTTATATAAATAGGATTGCACCCTTTCAATATCCCGATGCATGGGACTGTCTTCCACAAACATAGGAACCAGTTCACGCAGTTGCCTGTAATATTTCCCGGTGGTTTCCGACAGCTTCTCTGAGGCCTTCAGGAAATCCACTGCCTGCAAAAGCGCTATCATTTCAATGGCCTGCACCTGGAAGGCATTGTCAATTACTCTTTTGGCAAAGAGGGCGGAATTTGTCCCCATACTGACGATGTCCTGGTTGTCATTATTGGTGGGGATGCTATGGACATATACAGAATTGGAAAGTGCCTGGTTCTCAGCGACTGTGGATGTGGAGGTAAACTGAACTCCCTGCATACCCAGATTCAGTCCGAGTTTTCCCAGGTTCACAAAAGGAGGCAGGGTTTCATTCTGTTTGGGATTGCATAAGAAGGCCAGGTGTCGTTCTGAAAGCATGGATATTCGAGTTACGGCAATCTTAAGCTTATCCATCTCAAGAGAAACATAATCGCCATGAAAATTCCCGCCGTGAAATACATTCTTCGTATCCATATCCACGATGGGATTATCACTTACGGAGTTCATTTCGTTCACCACAACTATCTCAGCATTTTTAATGGTATCATAAACAGCTCCCAGTATCTGAGGAATGCACCTCAGCGAATAAAACTCCTGAACCTTACGTTTAAAAATACGGGCCTCTTCATTGTTATTGTAAAAATACTCGGCACGGCGATGGATCATCTCACTTGAAATGAGGATTTGCTCCATGGTCCGGGCAATATATGCCTGTCCGCTATGTTTCTTTACCTGGTTCAATTCCAGGGCAAAATGGTCATCAAAGGAGTGCACAATCTCATTGATCAGAGCAGAAGCCACAAGCGACCAGTCCAGAAGTTGTTTTGCCTTAATCACATTTATAATGCCAATGCCCGTCATTACCGAGGTTCCATTGATCAGGGAAAGGCCCTCCCTTAAAACCACCTTTATGGGTTCAAGCCCCAATTCATTAAAAACTTCGGCAGTGGGACGCAAGTCCCCCTTATAGCTAACCTCACCCTCACCTATAAGGATAAGTGCCATGTGAGACAGTTGCACAAGATCTCCACTGGCACCTACTCCACCATGTTCCGGGATAAAGGGAAAAACATTTTTCAAGATCAGAGACTGCAGAAGAGTCACACAGGATGGGTGGATGCCTGATTTCCCCTGGAGAATGGACAGCATTCTTACCAGCATGGAAGCTTTTACGTAAGGATCCGGGATTTTCTCGCCCGCCCCTGCTGAATGGCTTCGGATAAGATTGTATTGAAGTTCAACCTGCTTGTTTTCATCAATCTTATACTGGGCCATGGGCCCGAATCCGGTGTTGATCCCGTATATGATTTTATCCACTGAAAACTCCAGCAGAAATTCCAGACTCTCCTCCACCTGCCTCAGACTTTCAGCATTCAGTTCGAAAGGTTCATTATTCAGAATAATCGCCTCAGCCTCCTGAATGGTCAGGCTCTCCTTCGCTTTAATGTTTATCACAAACTTTGATCTTATTTGGCTGCCTTTAAATGTACTTACATTTCCCAGGCATCAGTATGTTGATTTCCTGAAAAAGCACAAATTTACTAATATTTTCTTTTACTACCTTTGGGCAATTGTCCAATAATAAAAAGATAAATATGGCTGTCCTGAAAGCAAGGAAAGTGATATTCTGGGTTCCCTCCCTGCTCATCCTGACTACCAGTGTTTTAGTGAGTCAGGATCCTTTTATCCCGGTGAAGAACAGCGCTCAATTGATGCTTCTGCTCAATGAGAATGCTTCAGGCATTGAGAGCATTCACAGCGCCTTTACCCAGGAAAAGGCCCTGGACTTCCTGGATGAAACCATTATCAGTGAGGGTTCATTCTGGTTTAAAAAGGAAAATCAGCTACGATGGGCTTATCATGCACCCTTTGATTATGTCATTCTTATCGACAATGGCAAATTTATGATCAGGGACGGAGATCAGGTCTCCACTTACGATATTGAATCAAATCCTGCTTTCGCCGAAATTAACAACTTGATTGTAAACATGGTACAGGGAAATATTACTGAAGAGAAATTCATGATTTCTGCTTTTGAAAATCAGGACCGCTACCTGCTCAGGCTAGAGCCCAAAGACAAACTTATGGGAGAGGTGATTTCCACCATGGAAATCTACTTTTCAAAGACTGACCTGGCAGTTGCAGAGGTGATCATGAAAGAAAGCGAGCAGGACTATACCCTTATCACTTTTACTGACAAACAAATTAATGTACCCATTGAGGATCAGGTTTTCTCTCTCGATTATTAGCATATTGTTTGCTTTGAATGGTACAGTGGCTGCCCAATCTGCAGACCGTATCAACACCAGGGATGGACTTGAGAAGTTTTCCCCCCTTGGGCCGCTGGAGGCATCCCTTTTGTTCAAGGCTGCCATAGAGGTCAGGGGATCTTATTATTCCGGTCTGATTCTGATCAAGGAGCTGGCAGCTGACAGTGCTATACATATGGTATTCCTTTCGGAACTGGGGCTGAACCTGCTGGAAATGACCTATAAAAATGGAGCCTTTCAGGTGGTGAATGTCCAGGATTTCCTGGACAGATCTTCCATAATAAAGACCATAAAAAGTGATTTTCAGAGCATATTATTAGATTTGTCCTTGATTGATAAATACAAGCTGGATGTATTAGATGATGGTCCTGGCGAGGAGCTGAAATTCAAGTACAACAGTCATAGGTACACCTATGTTTTTGCAGATGAGCGGGGCACTTTTTACATCAAAAAGCGAAAGGGAATTTTTGGAAAGGTGGAATACAGATATTAGCAGACAGGAGGAACTACACATCTGGATTGAGCACAGATGTTTCCGGTTAAAAATTGATTTAAGGGAGTTGAAGAAGCTGGAGAAAAATGAGGGGTAATAATTTTTATACATACGAGCTCAAAGGCAGGGAGGAAAACCGGATCGAGGCCAGTTTGCAAATTGATGCTAATCATCCCCTCTACCGTGGGCACTTTCCGGGATTCCCTGTAACCCCGGGAGTTTGCCAGGTTCAGATAATCAGAGAAATTCTGGAGCATGAAGAGGGTCTTCCACTGATGCTCACTGCAGCAAGGCAAATCAAATTTACAGCAATTCATGAACCTGTTAAAGAAGCAAAAATTCAGGTCTCCATTTCTTTCAAAAAAAGCGGAGATCACCTGGAGGCAAGTGCCCAGCTTCATTGTAATAAAAAAATATACTTAAAGTTTAAGGGTGAGTTCAGAAAGCACATATAGGGATTACAAAGAGGCTTTTGAGCGTCTGAGTTGTTGCGTGGTGATCCCAACCTACAACAATGCGGACTTTCTTGCCCCCCTGCTTAAGCAGGTCCTGGATTACGGCCCTGTTGTTTTAGTGGTGAATGATGGCTCCACGGACAAGACTGCAGATATTCTTGCAGGATTTCAGTCCATCGAGGTAATAAGCCATGGAAAAAACATGGGCAAAGGAGCCGCCCTGAAGACGGGTTTCAGACGTGCCCTTGATATGGGATTTAACTATGCGATTACCCTGGATTCGGACAACCAGCATAAGGCATCTGACCTTCCAGTCTTTCTAGATGCTCTTGAGGAAAGTGAAGAGCCCTTGCTGATCATGGGCTCAAGGGTACTTGACCAGAAGAATGTGCCTTCAGGAAATCGTTTTGCCAACCGCTTTTCCTCTTTCTGGTTCAGGGTTGAAACCGGAATTCGGCTGAAGGATACCCAATCGGGTTTCCGCCTCTATCCCATCAGGGAATTGGAAAGCACCCGGCTGATTTCCGGAAAATATGAATATGAGCTGGAAATTCTGGTTAAAAGTGCATGGAAAGGCATACCCATCAGGGAAGTTCCAATTGATGTGTATTACCCTCCCCGCAGTGAAAGGGTTTCCCATTTCAGACCATTCAAAGATTTTTTGAGAATCACACTGCTGAATTTTTTACTGGTTTTTCTTGGACTGGCATATTTCCGCCCCAGGTTAATGTACAATAAGTACCGGAAAAAGACGCTGAAACAATTCCTTAAGGAAGACATCATTGGGAGTGATACCCCCAGGCACGTCATTGCGTTTTCTGTCGCATTTGGGGTTTTTATGGGTATTTTACCCATCTGGGGTTACCAGTTAGTAATTGGGTTTTTTATTGCACATTTATTAAAACTGAATAAGGCAATTTTCTTTATTACAGCCAACATCAGTCTGCCTCCCATGATTCCTTTTATTCTCTACCTCAGTTATGTAACAGGTTCATATGTGCTCGGAGACGGAAGCTGGAAGGTAGATGTGGAGCTTAACCTTTCTTCCATTGGTCAGAACCTGAAACAGTACCTGAGCGGAGCCATCGTTTTTGCAAGCATAGCAGGCATAGTCTCCGGTTTACTTAGCTATGTCCTGCTGATCCTATATAAACGTACTCCCTAGATGCTCAGCTTTTTTGTCAACATCAACTCTTATCTTGCCGGTCGAAAAGCCCCCTTTTTTCTGCTATTCACCCTGGTGATGGCCGCTGTAATTTATGTGGCTTCCGGAGTTCGGATCGAGGAAAACCTGAATGCAATTATCCCGGAAGATCAGCGTATTACCCGCATCTCTGAAGTTTTCGACAAATCACAGTTGTCCGATCAGCTCATCTTCATGCTTTCGCTTGAGGACAGTGAAGCCATCGATCCGGATCGTCTGATGGCTGGAGGAGAGCAACTGTTTGCCTTACTGGAGGGAAGACCGGATCTGACAGGCAATATCCGTTTCAAGGTGGGCAATGATAAGATGCTGAAAATCTACGATTTCATCTATGAGAACCTTCCCCTATTCCTGGATGATGAGGATTATGCTGAGATGGAAATTATGCTCGACCCTGGTGAAATAGACCAGTGCATTGCCCGCGGATTCCGAACACTGATTTCACCAAGTGGCATGGCCACCGGAAAATATATCTTAAAGGACCCCTTAAATTTCACCCCCCTTGCGCTGAAGAAGCTAAACAACTTTCAGCTGGATGATCAGTTCAGGGTTTATAATTCGGCCATATTTACCAGTGATCTGAGGCATCTGATGATCTTCATGGATCCCGCCTTCCCGGCTTCAAATACCCAGGAAAACTTCAAGCTCATACAGTTCATGGATGAGGCCATTCAGGAGGTCAGCACACTTACTGGTGTGAACATTGAATATTACGGAGGAACCGCAGTGGCCGTAGCCAATTCGGTCAGGGTGAAAAAGGACATCAAACTGACCCTGTCCATTGCCCTTCTGTTTTTCCTTTTCATTTTTCTGGTATTCTTCCGGAATCTGAGGGTCATTTTACTCATGTTCCTTCCGGTGCTTATCGGATCGCTGATTTCCATTGCCATACTTAGCCTGATTTATGGCCAGGTCTCTGCCATCGGACTGGGGGTGGGTGTAATTTTCATGGGCATCACCATTGACTACTCATTTCATTTCTTCACCCACATCAGGTCAGGGGCCCGGTCAGGGATACCATCAGGCTTGTCACCATGCCCATCCTCATGAGTGCAATCACCACGGCATCGGCTTTTCTCTGTCTCTCCGTGGTGAAATCGGAAGCATTAAACCAGATCGGGGTTTTTGCGGCATTTGCTGTCGTTTTTTCAGCCCTGACCGTTCTTATTATTACTCCCCTGCTGATCAGAACTGACCATGGGGCTTCTGCGTCAGGGGCATACCCGGGTTTCTGAGCGGATTGAAAGGATAGTAGGATACCCCTTTGAGAAAAACCGGATCCTGGTGCTTGCGGTTATCCTGCTTACAGTCGTTTTTGCCTTTACCCTGCAGAGGGTCCGCTTTAATGGTGACATCTCCACACTGAACTATATGTCGGAAAAGCTGGCCCGATCTGAGGCCAAACTCAAATCTCTATCCTCGGTGGCAAACAGCTCGGTATACCTGGTAAGCCAGGCTTCCTCCCTGGAAGAAGCCCTGGAGAAAACCGAGTCGGGCCAGGAGCTGCTGGAGTCCTTAAAAGAGCAAGGCCTGGTGAGTGAGATATCCTGTGTGTCGGACCTTATGCTTTCGGGAGAAGCTCAACTTAAAAAAATTGAGCAATGGAATTTTTTCTGGGACAAAGACAGAGTGTCGGCTGCCCGGGAGGACATTAAACTCGCCGGACTCAAAAACCACTTCAAAGAGAATGCTTTCCAGCCCTTTTATCAACTGATGGATAAAAACTTCCATTCCATCCCGCTGGTGGAATATGACCTGCTGGTGGAGCTCTTTCTGCATAATTTTATTTCCTCCGAAGACGGAAATTGGTCGGTGGTCACAATTCTCTTACTGGACCCTGTGCATAAAGCTGAATTATTTAAAAAACTGGAAGACCGGGAGGATTTTGTAGTTTTTGACAGCCAGTACTTTATCAATCAGTTCTTTGAGGTCCTGAAAGAAGATTTCTCCAAGCTGGTTGGCATATCCATGATTGTGGTTTTCCTGATTCTATTAATTTTCTTCGGCAGAATAGAAATTGCCCTGATCACCTTCATCCCCATTATGCTAAGCTGGCTATGGACACTGGGACTCATGGGCCTTTTCCGAATTGAAATCAATATTTTCAACATCATTATCTCCACCTTTATTTTTGGCCTGGGAATCGATTATGCCATCTTCATTATGAATGGCCTGATTGCAAATTACCGTGAAGGAAAACAAAGCCTTGTCCCCTATAAATTATCCATTCTTCTTTCGGCGTTCACCACAATCAGTGCCATCGGAGTGCTCATTTTTGCACAGCACCCTGCCCTGCGTTCCATTGCCCTTGTTTCCATATTCGGTATTTCCACAGTGGTTTTTATTTCCTATACGCTTTTGCCCCTTCTGTTCAATTTTCTGATTAAAAGCAGGGGGAATCCCAGGCTTGAACCGCTTACCTTCTTTGGTTTTCTTTCTTCAGTGCTATTCTTTGTGCTTTTTCTGGGCTCGGGTCTGCTGGGCAGTCTTCTCCTTCCATTTATTCTATTATGGCCGGCCCGAAGAAGCAGGAAAAAAAAGCTGGTTAGCTACCTGATTTTCCTTTCCACCCGCTTCATTGTAAACATTAGCTTCACCATCCGCAAAAAATACATTGGGCGGGAGCTGGCTGATTTTTCCATACCCTCGGTGATTATTGCCAATCACCAGTCCCAGCTTGACCTGGTATTCCTGCTTCAGCTTAACCCCAAAATGATTGTTCTGGTAAACAAATGGGTTTGGAACAACCCTTTTTATGGATTTGTCATCCGCTTTGCTGATTACTATCCGGTTTATAAGGGCCTGGATCACAATTTTGAGGGCCTGCAGCAGAAAGTGGCCGAGGGTTACTCCATTCTTGCCTTCCCCGAAGCAAGCAGATCACCCGATGGAAAAATCAGACGTTTCCACCAGGGAGCCCTGGGGATAGCCGACCAGCTGGGGATTGAGATACAGCCGGTACTTATCCATGGTGCTTATGAAGCCCTGCCCAAGACAGAGCTTTTTTTGAAAACGGGAACCCTTAGCATGCGGTTTTTTCCCAGGATCAGCCCGGAATATGTTGATTATGAGGGATTAAAAAGCTATCACATACAGGCCAAAGCGCTCACGGCCTTTTACCGGAAGGAGTATAATTTACTACAGGAGGAGTTTGGAACTCCTGCCTACTACAGAAATAATTTGATTGGCCGGTACTTATACAAGGGCCCGGTGCTGGAATGGTATCTGAAGGTCAAATTAAAAATGGAAGAGAACTATATTTTTTATCACGAAGTCATCCCACGATCTGCGAGGATACTTGACCTCGGCTGTGGCTTTGGCTTTTTATCTATTATGCTGGGATTGTGCTCCGGTGAACGGAGTATCAGGGGGATCGACTATGACGAGGAAAAAATAGCCACAGCCTCCATGGCCGCTGGTGGATTGGCAAATATCCGTTTTACTTCAAATGATATCACAAGTTGCGAGCTCCCTGAGTCAGATGTTTATATACTCAATGATGTTCTGCACTACCTCCCGGAGAAAATGCAACTTGATCTTCTTGAGCGTTGTATGGATGCCCTTCCGGCAGGTGGAATCCTGATCATTCGCGATGCAGATGCAGATTTAAAAAAACGGACCCGCATCACCAAATTCACCGAATTTCAGTCCACCAGGTTATTCAGGTTTAATAAAACTCAATTTCCTTTGTGTTATCTTCCGGGCAGCACCATAGAGAAGCTGGCTGAAAAGAAGAACTTATCTTACCGGAGAGTGGATCAGGCCCGGCTCACATCAAATATTACACATATTATCACACCTTAAATGAAAAAAGCAGGATATAGCAGACCCAGGCCAGGAAGAAAATTTGCATGGTGGATTGCAGCGATTTTCGGAATTCTCCTTTTATGCCTGATCCTGTTTAAAGCGGGCACCGTATTTAAGTCTCCCCTTGATGAAAAGGATTTTACTGAGATGCCCCCTCGTCTGGATCTCGGTGATCAGATGTATACCTGTGAGGATAGCTGGCTGAAACAAAATGAATTTGGCTTATGGGAAATGTACCTGAGCGGGTCAGAAGTGGAACTGGGTTTAAAGAACGGGGTTCTTGCCAGTGAGCTCATTGCCAGCCAGGAGGAGGTATTTGTGGAAAGACTTCGGGAAATGGTTCCATCGGATTTCTATCTCAATTTCCTGAAGCAGCTTGTGGTCTGGATGAACAGAAACCTGGACAAGCACATTCCCCTTGAATATCAACGGGAGATTTATGGAATTTCAATGTTTGCCTCGGACTCTTTCAGCTTCATTGGTCCGGCTTACCAGAGGATTCTGGGCTACCATGCTGCCCATGACATTGGCCATGCCCTGCAAAACATGAACCTGGTGGCCTGTACGGCTCTCGGTGTTAGTGGAGAACGCTCCGTGGATGGTTCTTTACTGGTGGGAAGAAACTTTGATTTTTCCATGGGTGATAAATTTGCCCGGGATAAGATCGTGGCCTTTTACAGACCTGAAAGGGGATATAAATTTGCCTTCATTACCTGGGGTGGTATGATCGGAGTGGTTTCCGGGATGAACGATCAGGGTCTTGTGGTCAGCCTTAATGCTGCAAAATCAGGCATTCCCGGATCTTCAAAAACCCCCGTTTCCATACTTGCCCGTCAGATACTTCAATATGCATCCAATATCAGGGAAGCATATGAAATAGCCGAAAAATCAGAAACCTTTGTGGCTGAATCCTTTCTGTTAAGTTCAGCAGCCGATAACAGAACTGTTGTTCTCGAAAAAACACCTGATGGTATGGCTCTTTTTGACCCGGGTGCTGATCACCTGGTGCTGACCAATCATTTTCAAAGCCCGGAATTCAGGGATAGAGAGCTGACCAGAAAGAATATTGCCGAGGGAGCATCCATGTATCGATGGAAGAGAAGCTTTGAGCTGATGGATTCATTATCCAGTTTAGATCAGCACTCCATGGCAGCTTTGCTCAGGGATCAAAAAGGTTTGGGTGGAAAAAACCTTGGAATGGCTAATGAAAAGGCAATTAATCAGCTTATTGCGCATCATTCAGTAATTTTTAAACCCGCCGAACTCAGGATGTGGGTATCCACTTCACCCTACCAGCTAGGAACCTACCTCTGTTATGATCTGAAAAGTGTTTTTGCTGATACCACCAGTGTAAGAGACCGGATCTGGGAGGATGGAGAGAGCATCGGACCTGACCCCTTCCTGTATTCGGATGCTTACACCGCCTTCCGTGAATATCTTAGCGAAACCAAAAGAATGAAGCTGCTTATTGAGCAGGGGGAGCCAGGGAAAATCAGTGATGCCGAGCTAGCTGCCTACCTTCGATTAAATCCTTATTTTTACTATCCCTGGTTTATCGCGGGAGAAAGAGCACGCCTAAAGAGAGATTGGGAGGCAGCTACAAACTATTATGATACTGCGCTTTCCCTGGAGATTCCAAGAATAGTTGACAGGGAGCAGGTGGAGGAAGCTCTTGCAGAAATTAAAAAAGAATAGATCAGCATATAAAAGGAAAGCAATGGACCCGGAACTTTCATTTAAAAGTGTTTCAGAAATCCAGAGGGCTCAGTCGAAACTTCTGGCTGCTCAGTTGAAGTGGGTTATGGAGCGTTCTCCCTTTTACAGGGAGCATCTGGCCGGTTTTAATGCAGCATCTGTTGGTTCACTTGAAGATCTGACCAGGCTACCCCTTACAAGTAAGGAACACCTTCAGAAGCGAAATATGGATTTTCTGTGTGTGGAAGCCGAGCAGATTATAGATTACATAACAACATCAGGTACAACAGGCGATCCTGTTACCTTTGTGGCCACCGAAAAGGACCTTCAGCGACTGGCCGACAATGAATTCGCTTCCTTTCTTTGCGCCGGAGGAAGCAGTCGGGACATTTACCAGCTGATGCTCACCCTGGATCGCAGGTTTATGGCTGGAATGGCCTATTTTCTTGGTCTTCGCAAACTTGGAGCGGGAATTATCCGGGTTGGACCCGGGAATGTGCTACTGCAGTTTGACACCATCAGAAGGACCTCTCCGACTGTGCTGGTCACGGTTCCTTCCTTCCTCCTGAAGCTCATCGATTACGCGGAGGAAATGCAGATTGATCTTTCCAAAACTTCAGTCAGAAGCGCCATTTGCATTGGAGAACCCATAAGGGACAGTGATTTTAAACTTAACAAGCTTGGGCACAGGATAAAAAATAAGTGGGATATTAAGCTTTATTCCACTTATGCCTCTACCGAAATGGGAGCAGCCTTTACCGAATGCAGTGCGGGTGCCGGTGGTCATTTGAATCCGGAGATGGTTGTTGTGGAGTTTCTCGACGAGAATCAGAAGCCGGTGAAAGCCGGTGAACTGGGTGAAGTCACCATTACCAGTCTGGCCGTTGAAGGAATGCCCCTGGTTCGCTTTAAAACAGGCGATATCTGCAGGCATTATACGGAAAAATGCGCATGTGGCAGGTCCACACTTAGGGTAGGTCCCATCGTGGGTAGGCAAAATCAAATGATCAAATACAAGGGAACCACCCTTTTTCCACCCGCTTTCTATGAGATTCTGAATGAGATCGAAGAGGTGGAGAACTACATTGTGCTGGTATCCACCAACAGCATTGATACCGATGATATACAGGTACTGGTGGGTTGCATCAGCCCCTCCCCTTTGCTGGAAAAGAAAATCAAAGACCACTTTAGAGCCAGGCTCCGGGTGGCCCCTTCCATCCTGTTTAAGGATCCCCGAGAGCTAGCTAAAATGCAGGCCCGGGACATGAATAGAAAACCCCTAACTTTCATTGACAAGAGGAAAACTTAGGATAAATTGCCATCTTTGGATATGGAAATTTCCGAGCAGTTTGATGAAATCAGACCCTATCAGGATACTGAAGTAAACGCGGCCATTGAGCGGCTTATGAATCATCCGGGATTCAAAGGGGTACTTGACTATCTCTTTGAAGGTTCTGACATTCAGGTCCTTAGCCGGAATATCAGATCTGCTGACAGTGTGGATCAATTTCAAAAGCTTTTCTCCTACCCTACCGTAGAGAGCATCCTGAGGAAAACTTCCTCCGGACTGACTTACTCGGGAGCCGAAGGGCTGGATCCTGACAAGCCCTACCTTTTTATAGCAAACCACCGTGATATTGTGCTGGATGCTGCCATTATGCAATACCTGCTGGCTAAGCATGGATATAAAACCTCCCAGATAACCTTTAGCGAGAACCTGATGATGGATCAGCTTTTGATGGATCTGGGAAAGCTGAATAAAATGTTCACCTTTTTTCGGGGTGGTTCAAAAATATCCCAGTACAGGAATGCCATGATCAATTCAGCCTATATCAACTACGTTTTAAAGCAGAAAAAAGAATCCATCTGGATAGCGCAGAGAAATGGAAGGACCAAGAATGGAGATGACCGGACCCAGACGGGCCTTATCAAAATGTTGAGTCTGGGCAGTGAGCAGATTTGCGACTCCCTTGCCGATTTGAATATTGTTCCTGTGAGCATATCCTATGAAACAGAACCCTGCGATATCCATAAAGTAAGGGAACTATACATGAACAGGAGAGAAAAGTACGTAAAGGCTCCAAAAGAAGACCTGATGAGTATTCTCAGTGGGATTACCGGGGACAAGGGCAGGATTCACTTTAGCTTTGGGAAGGTCCTGAATCCCTTTCTCAGAGTCCTTAAGAAGGAAGGTCTTCACGATAATGAGGCAATTGAGAGAATTGCCGATGAAATTGACAGACAAATCCACCTGGGTTACAAACTATGGCCCACTTCCTACATTGCTGCCGATCTTCTTGAAGGCAGTGATGGCTTCAGGGATTACTACAATGAAGATGAATTTAAAAGATTTAAGGTGAGTATGGATGCGAAAATAGCAACACTGAAGGGAATGAATCCTAAGGAAGCCAGAGAAATCTTCCTTAGCATCTATTCCAATCCCATATACAATTGCCAGTAGCCCGCATAAAAAAAATGCCTAATTTTAAATTTGAAATAAATATAGGATAAGAGATGTCGAAATTAATTATAAATAGCTACGAGGAGTTTGAACAGTTTGTGGGAAAGGAACTTGGAGTTTCAGATTACCATACCATTACCCAGGATCAAATTGATCTGTTTGCAGACGCCACCCTCGACCACCAGTGGATACATGTGGATGCAGCAAGGGCAAAAACCGAGAGTCCTTATGGATCTACCATAGCTCATGGGTATTTAAGTTTATCCATGCTTCCCTACCTCTGGGACCAGATCATCCAGGTAAATAACATCACTATGCTCGTGAATTATGGCATCGACAGTTTTAAATTTGGCGAAGCCGTGGTGGTGAACAGTGAGGTCCGGATCCGGACAAAGTTGAAATCAATCATTAATCTGCGCGGCACGGCCAAGGTTGAAGTGGATGCGGTTATGGAAATAAAGGATGGCGGAAAACCTGCTTATAAGGGGATTCTTGTTTTTCTTTACCAATTCAAATAAAATCAATTATTAAGTTCGATATCATGTTAACGGATAAAAAGTTAAGCCCCTTTCAAAAGTTTGTTAATATAGAGAGTCTGAGTGGGATTCTTCTTTTCGGCGCAATGTTGTTGGCCCTGATCCTTGCCAATTCGCCACTGGCAGCAAAGTTTCAGTCCATATGGGATTATAAAATAGGCATAAGTGCTTCAGGTTTCGAATTGATCAAACCGCTAATTCTTTGGATTAATGATGGCCTTATGGCTATCTTCTTCTTTCTCATTGGCCTGGAAATCAAGCGTGAGCTCTTACTTGGGGAACTCAATTCGGTTAAAAAGGCAACCTTCCCCCTATTTGCGGCAATTGGGGGCATGGTGATTCCGGTTGTTCTTTTCCTGGTCCTGAATAACAATCCAGAAACAACCAGGGCCTGGGGCATTCCCATGGCCACCGATATAGCATTTTCACTGGCTATCCTGAAGCTTCTGGGAAACAGGATCCCCATTGGACTAAAAGTTTTTTTAATTGCCTTTGCCATTGTGGATGACCTTGGCGCGGTGCTGGTTATTGCAGTTTTTTACAGCGAAGAAATCAAATGGGGACTGATTGGTATTGCCATAATCATGCTGGCCATCCTGTTTTTTCTCTCCAGCAAAAAGATCTATATCTGGAGCCTTTCGCTCGTATTTGCAGCAGTAATCTGGGTGCTTTTCCTGAAATCGGGAATTCACCCCACCATAGCCGGAGTACTTCTCGCATTTACCATTCCCATCCGACAAAAAATTGATCTGGACACCTATGTTAATGGTCTGTGTGTGGTGGTTGATAGAATCAGAGACTCATCGAATCCTGATTCATCCCTGCTATCAAGCAAGCAGATTGAAGAGATTGATAACCTGGAGGACTGGACTGAAAAAGTACAATCGCCCCTGCAACACCTAGAGCACAAATTACACCACTGGGTTGCCTTCCTGATTATGCCTGTTTTTGCCCTTTCAAATTCGGGCGTTCAACTTGGAGGTGAGGGAATGGACCTGCATCTCACACTTAGCGGAACCATTGCCATCAGTCTGGTGGCTGGCAAATTGATCGGTGTTGCTCTTTTTTCCTGGTTCGCCATCAAACTGGGAGTGGCTGAGCTCCCCGTTGGGGTCAATTACAAGCAAATCATTGGAGTCGCTTTACTGGCCGGAGTAGGCTTTACCATGTCCATTTTTGTGGCCAACCTTGCATTTCCTGACCAGCAGATGTTGCTGGATTCGTCTAAGCTGGGTATTCTGGCCGGCTCCGTATTTGCAGGCCTTGTCGGGCTATCTCATTCTTCGTTTCAGCTCTAAAAAGTAAAATAGAACAAGCCAAAAAAACTGGCCCGTCATTGCAAAAGCAATGGCGGGCCGGAGGAAAACCTAATCCACTGCCGGATT
This sequence comes from uncultured Bacteroidota bacterium, assembly GCA_963713725.1. Classification (GTDB taxonomy): domain Bacteria; phylum Bacteroidota; class Bacteroidia; order Bacteroidales. The sequence continues at coordinate 149,357 of CAVQMZ010000020.1, read as the reverse complement.
AGTCGATGTAAAATCCTATGCGGATTTCAATTCGGTTATAAATATCTGTATATAGGTAGTCCTGATTGTTCCATTCATATACTTCTGACCTTGAGGTCTTCTGGTAGCGGTACATCAACTCCACATCCCAGGCAAAATGTTCCCTGGTTCTGATCTTCAGTCCAATCCCTCCTCCGGCCAATCCTCCACCCTTATAGCTGTACTCCACATCATACTCGGAGTAGCCTGCATCCATTGGCAGGGAATATCCTCCTTTGACCACCAGGTAGGGTACTACATCCTTACCTGTAATATCGTATCTCAGATCCAGAAACATGGGAAAATAGTTGGTGGATAGAAATTCAACTCCGATTCCTGCTCCAATGAACAATCCCTGTGGACTGCGCCAGCCGTTCACTGTTAAAAGGGAAAAGGGGGCAACCTGGACATTGTTGGATGAGCCCGCCAGGAATCCAAGGGAGGTCATATTTACAAAACCGCTTCCAAAACCTTCCCTGCTCTTTGAGAAAGATGGAACTTCAAAGGGCTCCCTTGTAAATTTTTCCACCTCAGCGATCTGATAATACCAGATATTCCCGCAATTGTCCTGGATCTTCACATGTTCCGCAGGATCCAGCTCAAGGATCTGGCCCCTGATTATACTGCCGCTTTTAAGGTAGATATGATCTATGTCCTGGGCTTTAACCACAGTGAATATACTGATGGTAAGAAGAATAGACATGCTGAAGCTAAGCAGGGATTTATTCATATTGCAGGGTTTAGTTTGTTTCGGTTTATTTCAGGATGATCGCTCTGAAAAAAAGGTTGCGTTGAATACGCAACCGGATTGCTTATCCATGCATCTTAGCATCAAAAGAACCTAAAACTTTCAAACCATGCGAAACGGCCTGCTGCTTATTTTTATATCACTCCTTGTTTTCTCTTCATGTGGGGATAAGCAATTGCAAACCTTTATGGCCAATGATCCTGTATATCTCCCCTATGACGAGCTAAGGGCATCCTTTCAGATCATTACAGACCGGGATATGATCAGGCCCGGGAAGATCTATTTTATGGAGCCCTATATGTATATCAACGAATACCAGGAAGGCATCCATGTGGTGGATCTGAGTGATCCGACCCAGCCAAAACTCAGCGCCTTCATATCCATTCCCGGAAATGTGGACATGGCCATCCGGAATAATGTCCTTTATGCGGATTCTTACGTGGACCTGGTCCTTGTGGATATTAGCAACCCCACCCAGCCGACACTTATTCAAAGGCTTGAAGATATTTTCGAATATGTTATTCCACCCTATGACTACAACTATCCCCTGGCCGAGATAGACCAGGAAGAGGGCGTAATTACGGGTTATGAAATTAAAAAAATCACCCAGGAGATTCATCACCACCCAGGTCCATGGCCTGTGTACTGGGAATATAGCATGGATGCCATGCTAAGCTCTTCGGTCCCCAGGAAAAGTGGTGGGAACAGCTATGGGATCGGGGGCTCAATGGCCAGGTTTCTGACCTATGACGACTACCTCTATGCCCTGGAGAGCACATATAAGCTGAAGATGCATAGACCTGTCGAAAAAGGATGAACCGCTTCTTAAAAGTGAGCAGGTCCTCTGGGGTAATGTGGAGACCCTGTTCATTTCCGGTGAATATATGTATGTGGGAACATCGGGAGGCATGCATATTCTGAGTCTGGAAGAAGCCTCTAAACCCGCACTTTTATCTACCTACCAGCATATTACGGCCTGTGACCCGGTGGTTGTGGAAGGTGATTATGCTTATGTCACGCTGCGTTCAGGCAACATCTGCGGGGGAAGCCAAAATCTGCTGGAAGTTATTGATATTGCCGACAAATATAAACCTACGAGGATTGCCTCCTTCTCCATGACGGAACCATACGGACTTGGGATTAACAATCAAACGCTCTTCATCTGTGAAGGAGAGCATGGTTTAAAGGTATACGACGCAAGCAATCCCCATGACATCAAGGCTAATATATTAGAGGAATTCACTGATATTCACGCATATGACGTGATCCCACTTCCCACAGTGCTCCTGACCATTGGACTGGATGGTTTTTACCTTTATGATTACTCCGACCTTTCAGATATCAGGCTTCTGGGCAGCCTTCCGGTGGAGGGAATGGAAACTGATTAATCTGATAAACAGTCCTTTTATCTCTGCTTGATTTTAGCTACTTTTGCTGCCTGATTTCAATACAAGGCAGATGTTCGAAAATTTATCCGATAGACTTGATCGTTCTTTCAAAATACTGAAAGGACAGGGCAGAATAACAGAGATTAATGTAGCAGAAACTTTAAAAGATGTCAGGCGTGCCTTACTGGATGCCGACGTTAACTTTAAAATTGCCAAGCAATTCACCGAGGATGTGAAGACAGAAGCGCTTGGGCAGAAGATTCTGACTGCTGTAAAACCATCTGAGATGATGGTTAAAATTGTTCATGAGCACCTGAGTCAATTAATGGGCGGCGAAAATGAACCCATCAACCTTAAAGGTAATCCGACCGTAATACTCATTGCAGGTTTGCAGGGCTCGGGTAAAACCACCTTTTCGGGAAAACTGGCCCTTCATCTGAAGAATAAACATGGTAAAACTCCCCTCCTGGTTGCAGGCGACGTCTATCGTCCGGCTGCCATCGACCAGTTGAAGGTAATCGGAGAACAGGTGAATGTACCTGTATACTCCGAAGATGGGAACATGAATCCTGTAAAAATCGCAAAGGCTGCTGTTAAAGAGGCCAAAATAAAGGGCTTCAATACTGTAATCATTGATACCGCCGGACGATTGGCCGTTGATGAGGAAATGATGAAGGAAATTGCTGCTGTCAAAGAAGCCATTAGTCCCCATGAGATTCTTTTTGTTGTGGATTCAATGACCGGTCAGGATGCAGTAAATACGGCCAGCGAATTTAACGAAAGACTTGATTTTGATGGGGTGGTGCTTACCAAACTGGATGGTGATACCCGGGGTGGTGCAGCTCTTTCCATTCGTTCCGTAGTAGATAAACCCGTAAAATTTGTAGGTACCGGTGAAAAGATGGAGGCACTGGATGCTTTCCATCCCAAAAGGATGGCAGACCGCATCCTTGGCATGGGTGATATTGTGTCCCTGGTGGAAAAAGCCCAGGAACAGTTTGACCAGGAGGAAGCCAGGAAACTTCAGAAAAAAATTGCCAAGAATCAGTTTGATTTTACCGATTTCATGTCACAGATTCAGCAGATCAAAAAAATGGGTAATATCAAAGACCTGGCAGCCATGATTCCGGGGATGGGAAAGGCCATGAAAAATCTTGAAATGGATGATGATGCCTTTAAGGGCATAGAGGCAATTATTACTTCCATGACCCCCGAAGAAAGGGCTAGTCCGGCTCTTATGAATGGCAGCAGGAGAAAGCGTATTGCCGAGGGAAGCGGCACTTCCGTCACCGAGGTTAACAGGCTATTGAAACAGTTTGATGAGACCCGTAAAATGATGAAAATGATGACCTCATCCAAGGGGAAGAGGATGCAAATGCCAAAAATGCGATAGGGCTCTGCCCTGTCAAGTCGTAAAGCGTAAAATCCATAAAGTCAAAAGAAACAGGATGATGAAGGTAATTGATGGAAAGGCTACAGCCAGTGTAATTAAAGCCGAAATAAGGCAGGAAGTGGAAGCAATATTAGCCAGTGGTAAGCGAGCCCCACACCTGGCAGCCATCCTGGTTGGCCACGACGGAGGAAGCGAAACCTATGTGGCCTATAAGATAAAGGATTGTGAAGAGGTTGGATTCAGATCGACCCTGGTGCGCTTTGAAGAGGATGTGGATGAACAGGTGCTGCTGGATAAAATCATTGAGATGAACAATGATGATGAGCTGGATGGCTTTATTGTGCAGCTACCGCTACCGGATCACATCAATGAACAAAAGGTAATCGAAGCCATCAATCCTGCCAAGGATGTGGATGGATTTCACCCTGTGAACGTGGGCAGGACAGTAATAGGTCTCCCCTCTTTTATTTCCGCCACACCCTTTGGCATCGTTGAACTGTTGAAAAGATATGGAATTGAAACTTCCGGAAAAAATTGCGTTGTGGTTGGCCGGAGTAACATTGTTGGCAGGCCAATGAGTATACTGATGTCTCAGAAATCCATGAATGCTACAGTCACTGTTGCGCATAGCCGGACAAAGGACCTTGAAGAACTTTGTGCTTCTGCTGACATACTGATTGCCGCCCTGGGCGCTCCGGGTTTCATTAAAAAGAATATGGTAAAAGAGGGTGCCGTTGTAATAGATGTGGGAACCACAAGGGTTCCAAGCAATGAAACCAAATCAGGTTTTCGCCTGAAGGGAGATGTGGTTTATGATGAGGTAGCTCCCTCCTGTTCTTATATCACTCCTGTTCCCGGTGGAGTTGGCCCCATGACCAGGGTATCGCTACTGAGCAATACATTGCTCGCTGCAAAGGGAAATATTTATAAATAAAGGCCGTTTTCTCTATCATGAGGCGACTGATTCCAATCATCTTCAGCTTAATATCAGTATGTCAATTATCAGGGCAGGAGACTGAAGGAAGTGGCACAAGCTCACAGGATTCTATATTTACTCCCGGTCAGGCCTGGGACTACCTGGATCAGGCAAGTCGGAATGAAGATTTGTGGAGGACTGGATCAGACAGCATAAAGGAAGCCGTTCAAAGGCTTCTGGACCATAGCCGTGCTCCCTATGATTCAACCCTGAGTTATCTTAAAACACTGGATTTCTCAAATATAAGCGTTCAAAAGGGATATCCCATAATCGTAGATACCGTTGATATAAAATGGTTAAATGATTCCGTCTTCATTATTGATTCCCATGGATGGAACCCGGATCTCTACATTAGGGATGTGGAATATTATGAGTACCCAGTTGACTTCAACAATCTGGATCTTTCCGACTTGCTGCTGAATCAGTACAAATTGCTTGATTCAAGCCTTTTCATCCCTGACACCATCCATGAAAGGGTCATTGATACAGCTGCCATCAGGGAACTGGATATCAAACTATACAGCTATGGTAAGGGGAAGGTCACTCCTCCCCTGGGGGAACATGCGGAGGGAAAATTGGCCTGGCTTTCCGAGGACACATCCAAAGTTTATTATGCCCTACCCCGTACAACCTGGATCGGCGACAAAAACTCGCCCTTTTATATTCTGCAAACTCAGCAGCAGCCTGACTCCATTCAGCTGGCCATTTCTACCCTGATGGCCTATAATCTCCAGAGAGACTCAAGCCTGATATTTATCGATGATATGTTTGGAAATCAAACTCCTTTGTGGCTGAATAGCGGAAGGGATGAGACTTTCAGGTTTTGGGTAAAAAATTTCAACAATGATTCTCTTTCCCTGTGGATAGGGAATCCCGGGTCAAGACAGATTAGTCTGCTCATGGAAGATGATGTGAATTTTAACCGCATGTATAAAGAGAATTTCTCCTTCCTGCCCTCCTTTCTGCCCTCCTTCCTGGAACAACCAAGACGCGTCCTGAAAAAGATGAGGCTCCTTGAACCGGAGCCCATTTACTGGAATTATGAAACGTCAAATCTGTTCGGTTTGAGTCAGACTTACCTTGCCAACTGGACAAAGGGTGGAGAGAGTACCCTCAGTACAACCATTGATTTGATGGGTAAAGCGACTTATAATAACAAAGATGCCGGAAGCCAGTGGATCAGCTTTGCCAGGTGGAAATTCGGAACCATCTGGACCAAGGAGAAAGGAAACCGGGTAAATAATGACCAGTTGGAACTGGATTCAAAATATAACCTGAATGCCTGGGGTAAAATTGGATTCAGTGCCTCCTTTTATATGAAAACCCAGATTGCAAAAGGTTTCAACTATCCAAACGATTCTGTACCTGTATCAAAGTTTCTGAATCCCGGCACCATTACTGTGGGTCTGGGTGCAGAGTATAAGCCCTGGGAAAAAACCACGGTCAACATCGCTCCCCTATCCTACAAAACAACCTTTGTTCTGGATACAGCGCTGATTGATCAGACCCGGCATGGTATCGCTGCAGATCAGACTGCTAAAAGAGAATTGGGTTTACAGATTGTACTCAATAATGAAGTTAAGCCCTTTAAAAACTTCACCATGATCAACCGGATGCGGCTTTTCTCCAATTACCTTTATAAGCCACAGAATGTGGATGTGGATTGGGAAATGATCCTTGAACAAAAAATTAACTGGTTTTTCAGCGTTCGCCTGAACCTGCACCTGATCTACGACGATGATGTTCGTTTCCCTGTGTACGATGATAATGGTGAGCAAATAAAATTCCCGGACGGGAGTCTGAAAGAAGCGCCCAAGGCCCAGTTCAGAGAGTTTCTGGGTCTCACCCTTTCATTTAAAATATGATCAATCTATTAAGGGCCTCAGCTCATTCTCCTTTTCTTCCATCTGGAGGTGATTGTAGAGCAGGTAAAGCTTGGAAATAGTCTCTTCATCATAAGGATCCAATTCGTATGCTTTCTCAAGCCACACCACAGCCTTCATGTAAAATTCTCTGGCTGAGGCTTTCATTTTCAGGTACTGATCAATATTCGAAATCCTGAGAGATTCCTCGGTCAGGTCTATTCCCTCGTTGTAATATATGATCCCCTTATGGTAGTAGAGCTTTGATTCTTCAGGAGCAAGTTTCAGGGCTGAATCAAAACTTTCAAGGGCCTTTTCTTTTTCCCCTGTTTTTGCCTGTATCAATCCCTGCGCCCATAAAAATCGGTAATTCTCCGGTCGGTTGGTGATGGCCTCATTAAGGACTTCAAGGGCTTCCTGATACCGGCCACTTAAGGCATAGAGATTAACAAGATATAAAACTGACTGATTTTCATAATTATAAATCTGTGTCCCCTCCCTGAGCACCTCTTCTGCCCGGAGGGTGTCTCCACTCTCAATCAGGGCAGAGTAAAGCAAAAGAGAGGTGGAGGTGGCATGCCCCTGTTCATGAAGGCCATCCAGGTAGCTAATGGCTTTATCCCAGTTCTGACTTTCATAGGCAGCCAGGGCCGTATTGTAAATCAGGCTTGTATCAATATCGGCCTGGATCAGCTCGCTGTTGTTGATCAGCAGGGCATGTTCAAAGGCACGGAAGGCATCCTCATAGTCAGCATTCATAAAATGCCTTTTGCCCAGATTCAGGAAATCGTTTGAAAGCAGATAGTATTTTTGGGATATGGAAGGATAAAGCTTATTTCTTAAATCCAGTTCCAGGGCACGTTCATATGAACTGTAGGCCAGGTAAAGCTGATCGGGATAGAGTCCGGTCTTCTTGACCTCCCTCTTTTCAAAGCCATCCTCAAAGGCAGTCTGACACAGCAATGCTCTCACATAATAGGTACGTGCCCAGGAGGAAGTTTTGTCGTTCCATACGGCCAGTTCTATGGCCTCTTTGGCTTCTTCATACTTCTTCTGATCGATCATTTGAGTCACAGCAAGCACCCTGCTCTTCTGGGCTGAAACGCCAGTAAACAGAGAAAAAAGAAAGAATATGAAGAAAAATCGCTTCATTGTTTTTACATGCGTTCGGGCATTTCTATACCCAGCAGTTTCATGCCTGATTCAATCACATTGCCGATTACTTCTACCAGGAGCAGACGAAACTGAACCTGTTCTTCCTTTTCGGCACTGAGAATACTATGGTCGTGATAATACTGGTTAAATTCTTTGGCCAGTTCGTAAAGATAGTTAGCCACAAGGGAAGGATTGAGCGATTCAGCAGCTTCGCGGATTAACTCAGGATAGTCATACAACATTCTTATAAGACCAACCTCCTTATCAATCAGGGGCGTCTCCCCTGCCTGTTTTTTAATATCCGCTCCCTTCCTGATGAGGCTTTTGATCCGGGCGTAGGTATATTGAATAAATGGCCCGGTGTTACCATTAAAGTCGACCGATTCACGGGGATCAAAAGTCATATTTTTACGGGCATCCACCTTTAGGATGAAATACTTAAGTGCCCCCATGCCAACCTGCCGGTATATCAGGTTCTTTTCTTCCTCCCCGTATTCGTCAAGTTTGCCGAGTTCTTCGGACATCTTGCGGGCTGTTTCTTCCATTTCGTCCATCAGGTCGTCGGCATCCACAACTGTACCCTCACGTGATTTCATTTTTCCTTCGGGAAGCTCAACCATTCCGTAGGACAGGTGAAAGAGACGATCGGCCCACTCATAGCCCAGCTTTTTTAATACCAGGGCCAGAACCTGAAAATGGTAGTTCTGCTCATTTCCCACCACATAAATATGTGAATCAAATTCAAACTCGCTGAATCGCTGACTGGCAGTTCCCACGTCCTGGGTCATATATACGGAAGTTCCATCGGAGCGCAGGAGCAATTTATGATCCAGTCCTTCTTCTTCAAGGTTGGCCCAGACAGAACCATCCTCCCGGGCATAGAGCACCCCTTCTTTCAAACCATTCAGAATCAAAGATTTTCCCAGCTTGTAAGTTTCCGATTCGTAATAGGTATGGTCAAATTCAATTCCAAGTCTTTGATAGGTTTCTGCAAATCCGGCATATACCCAACCGTTCATCATTTCCCAAAGGGCCCTGACCTGGGGATCATCTGCTTCCCACTTTAGCAGCATTTCCCTTGCTTCCTGTAAAACAGGAGCTTCTGCTTCAGCTTTTTTCACAGGCATTCCGCTATCGATCAGGGTTTTAACTTCTTTTTTATAGGCCTGATCATACTTTACATAATACTTCCCCACCAGGTGATCGCCCTTCATGCCTGAGGATTCCGGTGTTTCACCAGCTCCTTCCTTTTCCCAGGCAAGCATGGATTTGCAAATATGAATCCCCCGGTCATTTACCAGGTTTACCTGTTTTACCCTCTTACCATTTGATCTTAGAATATTGGCCATGGAATGCCCGAGCAGGATGTTGCGGATATGTCCCAGGTGGAGGGGTTTATTTGTATTGGGTGAAGAGTACTCAATCATAACCCGGGGCGATGTGTCACTTAGCGGTGTAATACCATAATCAGGCTCGCAGAGTTGCCCTTCAAGTAGATTTCTCCAGGATGAATGAGAGACATGCAGATTCAGAAAACCCTTTATAACATTAAAACCTGAAATCATTTCAGAATGCTTTTCAATAAAGGATCCCAAAAGGCTGGCCGTTTCTTCCGGCGGATTTTTGGATATCTTTAAAAGGGGGAATACCACAATGGTATAATCGCCCTGGAACTCCTTACGGGTTTTCTGGACTTGTATGGATTCCTCTGCTATTCTTGTATTCCAGATGGCTTCGATGGCCTCAATGGCCAGGGAACGTATATTTTGCTCGATTCGTTGCATATATCAAATTGAGGCACAAAGATAAAAAAAAAGATCCCCCTGCTGGCGCAGAGGGACCTTAAAACTAAACTAACCCTAAAACTAAATCTATGAAAAGAAATGTAGAAAAAAAGAACGAAATTATCTAACTGATAATCAATAAGCTTTCTACACTATATTTAACGTGCAAATTGTAAAAAAGTTGCACTAATAACTTTAAAAAAACCTTAAAAATTGTTAATATTTTTGCCTTATCTTAGCAGCTGTACTCCTGCATACACTAAGGGATCATCATGCATAATACACATCTTCATATCATCGCCTTCAACGTCCCCTATCCTGCGGATTACGGGGGTGTGATAGACATATTTTACAAAATAAAATCCCTGAAACAGGTGGGGATAAAAATAATCCTTCACTGCTATACATACGGTCGCCAATCTTCCAAAGAACTTGAGGATCTCTGTACCGAAGTTCACTATTATGAAAGAGAATCCGGTTTCTTTTATGCGCTCAGCAGAGATCCATATATTGTTACTACAAGAAATTCAAATATCATGCCAAAAAGGATTCTTGGAGATAAATATCCAGTTCTTTTTGAAGGTCTTCATTCCACTGCCGGGCTGAAACTCTATGCCAAAAATGGCAAAAAGTGCCTTGTGAGAGCCCATAATATTGAACATGATTATTACAGGGCCCTTTCCAGAAGTGAAAACAGGATCTATGATAAGCTTTTCCTGTACACAGAAGCCATTAAACTCCGGAAATACGAAAAAATCCTTGGGGAAGCCGATCATATACTCGGTATTTCAAGTCCCGAAACGAGATATTTTATGGAGAAATATGGCCATGCCACACTGGTTCCTGCCTTTCATCGCTTCGATGAAATTACCATTAAAGCGGGGCTGGGAGATTACATTCTCTTTCATGGAAATCTGGCGGTTGCCGAAAATTCCGATGTTTTCCTTCGCATAGCAAGCAATGTGCTTTCCAAGATTCCGCACAGGGTCATCGTGGCCGGAAAAAACCCTTCAAAATCTTTTATCCGAAAACTTTCAGGCTGGAATAACATTCGGGTAATTGCCAACCCAAGCGACGAAGAGCTGGACAAACTTATTGAGGATGCCCAGGTTAACCTTCTCTACACAGCTCAATCCACAGGAATAAAGTTAAAGCTTCTGCATGCCCTCTTCGGAGGAAGGCATTGCCTTGTAAACTCTGAAATGATTGGTGGAACTGGTCTTGAATCCCTCTGTCAGCTTGCTGAAGAGCCTCAGGATATGATTGACCAGCTGGAAGAGTTAATGACCTTACCTTTTACCGAAGAGCAAATCGTTGAGCGGGTTGCTGCTCTGAAGGATTATTCCAACAGGGCGGGAGCAGAAAAAATACTCAGTTTAATTTCTTAATCCCCGGAATCTCTACGATCATTTCTTTCCGGTCGGTCCAGAATGGAGAAAATAAGGACCACCACAGCAGCAGCTGCCAGAATCACCATCAGGGATTTGAATAATCTTGCAATCAGGTCTTCAATATCCACCAGGCCCCATATTCCCAGGATAGCAACCACTGAAAAAAGTAAAACCAGGATGGAAAGCGAATAGGCGAAAATCTTTTTTACTTTCATGATATCACATTTTAAACCATTTAGCAATTGTACTCATAATTTCTCGCTCAATAACCGGGCCAAGTTATAAAGGGAGTCTAATCTTAGCTCATGGTCTCCCCGTTTCACCTGCCAATGCAGATTCTCTAAGCTTTGCCCCTTGACTTTAATGTGAAGATCACCGGAACCAAGGGTAAATCCAAGTCTCTGAAGGAGATGCCTGGTCCACGAATAGGCTTCACCCTCTGAACCGGAAAGCCTTACAGTGCCCTTTGATGGCATAGCAAAGGTGAACCGACCCGAGTTCAGATCAAAAGTAATACCCGAGTGATCAAAAAGCTGGGAAAAAAGGCCAGCCAGCCCAAGATCCTCCGGCGATCCTTCATGGATTGTTTCATCTGTAATTACCCAGAATTTGTCAGCAACCATGAGTGCTGTCTCCAGGTCGTGTGTGGAGTAGATAATGGTTTTTCCCCTGTCCCGGAAAAGCGAGAGTAGGCGGACCAGCTCATATTTATTGGGAATGTCCAGGTAGGCTGCAGGTTCATCAAGTACAATATTCGGGGTGTCCTGCACCAGGGCTCTAGCGATCATCACCCGTTGCCTCTCACCGTCGCTAAGTTGATCCAGGCTACGCTCCCTGTACTTCTCCATACCCACTTCACGGATCATATGATCGACCATTTCCCAGTCAGACCGGTCCAGTTTACCCATCCAGCCCGTATGGGGCATCCTCCCAAGGGATACAAGTTCCCTGACGGTTAGGGGAGGCAGACCTGCGACCTGTGATGAAACATAGGAAACAGCCAGGGCTCTTCCTTTATGATCAAGTTGCTCAAGATCCACTCCGGAGAAGTGGCAGCTTCCCCTGAGAAAGGGGATGAGTCCCAACAGAGATCTGAGCAGGGTACTCTTACCTGATCCGTTTCTACCCACCAGAGCCACCATTTCTCCTTCACCTGCATTCAGGCTCACTTTACTCAGCAGAGCCCTGTCCCTGTGATATCCGATGGAAATATTGTCAAGGGATATCATAATTGTTGTGCTTTTCGGTTCATAATTACCAACCAGATCACCACGGGAATCCCGATAAGTGAAGTAACTGCATTGATGGGAAGAACATGGTCCGATCCGGGTAGCTGAGAAACCAGGTCGCTTAGAACCAGGATGGCCATGCCGGTAATCATGGTAGCAGGCAGAAGAATTCGGTGGTCGGATTGCCTAAAAATAAACCTGGCAATATGGGGTACTGCAATGCCAATAAAACCTATGGGACCACAAAAGGCCGTTATGGTACCCGCCATCAGACTGGTGGTGGCAAAGATGATGGTTCTTGTTCGCCTGATTCTGACACCCATGGTTGCAGCATACTCCTCTCCCAGCATCAGTCCGTTGAGGACTTTTCCTGAATAAAGGGTAAAAAACAGCAGCGGCACAATGGCCAGAGCCATAATCCAGAGTTGAGCCCCGGTTACATGACCCAGGCTTCCCATACTCCAGATCACAAAGGATTTAAGGGCCTCAGCCTGGCTGAAGTATTGCATAATGCTGATCACAGCAGCCAGACCACTGGAGAACATGATTCCAAGGATTAGGATGGTCAGACCATCTTTGATCCTCCTTGAAACAAAAAGTAAAAGCAACATAACCATGCCGGCCCCCGTCCAGGCAGCCAGAGCCAGGCTCCATGTGGCAACCAGACCCGTGGCTCCAGCTCCCAGAACCACCAGTGCCGCTCCGAAACTTGCGCCGGAGCTTATGCCAAGAACATAGGGTCCCGCAAGTGGATTTCTGAACAGGGTTTGCATTTGCAAGCCACAGAGGGGAAGCGCTGCTCCGGCGAGCAGGGCAGTGGCCAGTCGGGGTAACCTGAACCGGGTAAGTATAATGAGTTGTTGATCGGAAAGTATATCCCTGCCACTAAGATGCCCGGCCATGTCCTTAAAAGTAATGGGGACAGATCCCAGCCTGATATCCAGAAGGATCAGGGCAAAAAGCACCAGCAAGATTAAAGTGAAATAAAGGAGGCTCCCGGAACTGGACTTCACGCCTATTTCTTTAGATCTTCGACCACATCGACCAGAGCTAAAAGATCAAGTTCAATGCGCTTATAATGTTCCTTAAGGGAGGTGGATTCTGCATCTGATTCCGGATGATTTGCCTTTAAAATCAAATCATTCCGAAGAAGCACTATCTTTTTTATTACATCATCGAACCTGTCTTCTGAAAGGTCTTCGGAAAAATGACGGTAGGCAAAACACTCCTGCAGAAGATCAAATGCAAGCTTGTTTATTTCCTTTTTCAGCATCCTGATACTTGCCATAGTGCTCTTTTTTAGTAATATCCAAATGTAAGGAATATTTGATACTCCTCGCAGCAAGCTGCAAGGTTTCATTGATTATTTTCAGAATTCAGTTTCCTATAATAAAGCATGATATGATCTCCCATAAGCTGCGGATGGAATATCGAAATTAAGTCGGCCAGGATCAGATCGGGCCGCAGGGTAGCTGATTCCCAGTAATCGTTCCCACCTCCAGGGCTCATCCTTTTATTGTTATTGTATACCATTTCCTCTTTGATTACGGGAAGATCACCAAAGCGTTCATCAAAGGCAATCAGTTCATTTATGGATTGGGCCACACCCGGATTGATCCAGATGTCGGCTTCAATGGCCTTTGAGTATACCGATTCCAGGTCCAGGGGTACAGCCTCATCCGAGCCATTATCCTTCCATATATAGCTGCCCCCCGCATCGCTTATAAGTCTGGATGCAAAGCTTTTTCCTCCGGCAATATACCAGGTGTCCTTCCAGGGCAGTCCGATCATTACCCTGGGTTTGGCTTCAATTGAGGCAGTCAGGGACTGCAGAGCCCTGTAACTCGAATCCACCCTGTTAAATAAAACATCTGCTTCTGCGCCCTTTTCGTAAAAGGAGGCGAAGAAACGAATCCATTCAGACTTCCCCAGGGGATCCCTTTCCAGATATTCCGCACAATAAACCACCTGAATTCCAAGCTCATTAAGCTTTTCAGCTGTGCTTGTTACTGAACCCTCCACGCCATAGAGAAAAACCACATCGGGATCCAGGGCCACCACTTTCTCATAATTAAGTCCCTGTCCATAGCCCACATCGCTTATTTCACCTGCATCACAGCGGTCCCTGATCTCCTGGGTATAAATATAGGGAGTCCCGGATGCACCCTTAATGGAGCCGCTTTCTCCCAGTCCGGAAATCATGGCAACATGGGTAGTTGACATAGTAATTACGCGGGTAAGCGGGGTTTGAATGAAGGGCAGATCCGACAGGGAATCTGGAATCAGCTCCTGCCTTCTTCCCAGTACATAGCTATAAATGGAACCCTTGCTATTCTGCCAGGGATCAAATACCCTGAGCTGTGTATAATCCCCTTCCTCCCGGATATCGAACCTGGTGGCATAGCGGGTAAAGCCTGAGCGTTCCCGGGAATCCTCTTCGGCCTGAGATGGTCCGGATGTGCAGGCTACAAGTGTGTAAAGGATGATTAAGATAAGGGGGCTTCTCATTTCAGAATCATAAATTTCAGAAGTTCCCGACCCGCATCATGTTTTATTTCAAGGAAGTAGAGGCCTCCCGGAAGACCGTCCACATTAACCTCTACCGGCCCCGGCAGGATACCCTGAGCCTCCAGCATTACTGTACCCCGGACGTCAAATATCCTGTATTGTACCTGAATCTCGCCGGGATCATGGGCCGAGAATTGGAAAGTACCGGATGAAGGATTGGGCCACAGGCTAAAATCTGAGCCTCTCACAGGCCTCTCCTCCCCGATTCCGCCTGGATGGAGACCCTCAAGAGATGTTACTCCCGAAGCTGTGGGATCCAGCCACGTTTTGAGGGATTTTGCCGGGTCGCTGTAGTAATCCCAGGCAACACTCAGCCTGGTGTAGTAATCGTCCACATTTTTTTCCTTGCTGTATATCACCCGATCTGTTTCTGCATCATAAGCTATGGAGTCTCCGCATTTAGCGGTTCCAAAACTGAGCACTCCTATCACTTGTTTGGAAGGCGTAAAAAGAGGTGAACCAGAAGATCCGGGTTCGGTGGATCCAAGGTCCCATTGTTTGATCCACCAGAAAGAGTGACTCAGCAGATCCCAGAACTGAGGTGGAATCTGAGAGCGTTCGACGGTTGCCTCGGGTGCTTCATAATCAATGGAGATTTTTTTCACATCTCCTTCGGGATGATGGATGGTGGTGGATGGCCCAAGCGGGGAGTCTGACAGATCCCAGCCTGCATAGTATACATTGAAATTATCCGGAGGAGGCAGAGAGAGTCTGACAAGGCTATAGTCGATGCTATCGCCTATGGACAGTGCTTCTGCTCCTGAAATGGACATGTCTACGGATCCGTCACTTCCAAAACAGGTGGGACTCTCGTAGTTAAATGCAAAGATGGTAGACTCGGCTCTGGATGGGCGGTCAATGCAGTGCTGGGCTGTGAGTAAAAGCGGGTCTCCGTTATAGGCCGTATTATTCAGCAATACTCCCGTGCAGTACTGGGTAGTTGTATGGACCCTGACAACCGATCGTTTTTCCAGCTGCCACTGGGCTCCTTCCTGGCAGTTAATGTCGATCTCACATGGCTGAGATCTTCCATAACGGCCATCCATGGTGCCTTTTAAAGCTAGAGGTAAAAAAGCATGAGAAATTGAAGCCAGTGAAAGCGATCCAAAATCCGTCATTTGTCCGGGAACCTGTAATTCGATAATGGCTTCTTCACCCGGGACATGTCCGATGGCCAGAATGCCTGAACGCTTATTATTTAATGAGGTATAGGCCCCTTTCACCAGGCTTTGCTCCGGGTTATAGATCAGAAGCTTCACCCCTTCCTTCAGGGCATAGTCATCAAAGATTAATCCCACTGAGACAGCCCCGGGTGAAATTACATGCGCCCTCCACACCCTGTGATCCTCTTCCCGGGTCCATACCCCCTGAGTGGAGGTAGATATTGTGATTGGCCTTTCGATGGCAAATACTATGGGTTTGGCGTAACTCAGCTCATTTTCCTGCATCAGGGCTTCTTTCTGAAGGGGATGCAGGGGTGGAAGAAGGTAGATGGCATCAGCCCCGTTAATACTCCGGTAATCACCCAGTGGACTGCCCGGTGACTCCAGTTGTGCGATTGTGGATGTTGTCCAGCCCGAAAGAAAAATGAGCAGGAGGCTGATTCGGTATGTGAGAGAATATTTCATCTATTTCGACTAAAAGTAGAGAATAAAAGCTAAAGGAGAAATATTTTCTATTTTTGTTTAAATGCAAAATAAGATGACCCCGGAGAAGGCAAAGGAGAGAATTGAAGAACTCCGCGAAACTCTTCATCAACATAACTATAAATACTACGTCAAATCAGAGCCGGAAATTTCTGATTATCAGTACGACCAGCTGCTCAGCGAGCTTCAGGGGCTTGAAGAATCCCATCCGGAATTTGAAGATGAGAATTCTCCCACCAAAAGAGTGGGAAGTGACCTGAATATTGAATTTCAGTCCTTCACGCATAAATACCCCATGCTCTCCCTCGGAAATACCTACAACAGGGAAGAGCTTGCAGATTTTGATGAACGGGTCAGAAAAATTATCGAAGATGAAATAAATTATTATTGCGAGCTGAAATATGATGGTGTGGCAGTCTCACTGAATTACTCGGGAGGTGCCCTCAAACAAGCCCTTACCAGGGGTGACGGCACGCGCGGAGATGATGTAAGCAGAAACATCAGGACCATAAAAGGCATCCCTCTTGAGCTCAGAGGTGGTGATTTTCCCGATGAACTTGAGATCCGGGGCGAAGTAATCATTCCCCTGGAAGGATTTGAGCGTATGAACCGGGAGCAGGCAGAAAAGGGAGAAGCGCTCTTTGCAAACCCCAGGAACACTGCTTCGGGAAGCCTTAAAATGCAGAATTCAGCCGTGGTGGCCAAAAGGCCACTGGATTGCCTCTTCTATTATATTCCTGGTGAACAGCAATTATTTCAAAGTCACCATGAGGGACTGGAGATGGCAAAAAAATGGGGATTTAAGGTCCCCCCCTACGGAAAGCTTGCCGCAAAGCTGGATGATGTTTACCAGTATATTGATTACTGGGAGCAGGAGAGGGCCAATCTTCCCTTTGAGATTGACGGTGTGGTAATTAAGGTGGATTCCATTGCACAGCAGCAGGAACTGGGCTTTACAGCCAAAACCCCGAAATGGGCCATTTCCTATAAATTTCAAACTGAGAAGGCGCTTTCAAAACTTAATAGCATCGATTTCCAGGTGGGAAGAACAGGAGCAGTAACCCCTGTGGCCAACCTGGACCCGGTTCAACTGGCTGGTACCACAGTAAAAAGGGCCTCTCTTCATAATGCGGACCAGATAGCCATGCTGGATATCAGAATTGGGGACCAGGTATATGTGGAAAAGGGTGGGGAAATTATCCCAAAAATTATAGCCGTCGATCTGGATAAAAGGGATCCGGCTTCACAGCCTTTTCAATTTATTAGTTTTTGTCCGCAATGTAGAACTGCCCTGGTGCGAAACGAAGATGAGGCAGCCCACTACTGTCCCAATAAAATTGCCTGTCCTCCCCAGATAAAAGGAAGACTGGAACATTTCATCAGCCGGAAGGCGATGGATATCAATGCAGCAGAAGCCACCATAGACCTTCTATTCAGAGAGGCACTGGTTTCAAATGTGGCTGATCTTTACACACTGGAATATGAGCAAGTTCTGGGCTTGGAACGTTTTGCAGAGAAATCTGCACAAAATCTGATAGAAAGCATTTCTGCTTCCAGGGCAGTTCCCTTTCCCCGTGTGCTTTATGCCCTCGGTATTCGCTATGTGGGAGAAACCGTAGCCAGGAAACTTGCTGAGGCCTTTGGATCCATGGATGCCTTGATTGCTGCTGACAAAGAGGCCCTGGAGGCTGTGGATGAGATCGGGGAAAGGATTGCTCAATCGTTGATTGAGTATTTTGATGACCCCGATAATATGGAGCTCATCCGAAGGCTGCAGTCCGCGGGCTTACAATTTGAGCTTAGCGAAGAAAGGGAGATATTAAGTACCAGCCTCAGGGATCAGAGCTTTGTCATATCCGGGGTATTTGAATTTCATTCAAGGGAAGAATACAAAAGCCTGATAGAGGCACATGGCGGTAAATTAAGCAGCTCCATAAGCAAAAAGACAAATTTCATCCTTGCAGGCGAGAATATGGGACCCAGTAAATATGAAAAAGCCACCCAACTGGGAATTACAATTTTGACAGAAAAAGAATTCTTATCCATGCTGGCGTAAACAGCTTTGCTTTTTTCTTGTATTTTTGTTGTAAATGGCAAAACTTAAAGAACGATTGGGAAAGGAAATTCTTAGAAGGAAGAAGCGTGGAGTTTCCAGGGAGGTATGTGTACATAATTTCCAAACGGCAAAATCCGCGATCATCTTATTTGACACTTCGGATTCTCAATCGTTTAAACCCATAAAGGAATTTAAAAAGTTTCTGGAGGAGAAAGGAATAAAGGTCAGCACCTTTGGTTTTGTACATCAAAAAGAGGTACCCCAGGAACTTCTCTTCCTTAAGAATTACGCCTTTATTACCAGGAAGGACCTGAACTGGTATATGAAGCCCTCCGGTGAGGCCGTGGATGCATTCTATGCAGCGGATCCTGACCTGCTATTCGATTTTACCATGAACCTTCCCCTGGAATTACAATTCCTGGTACAGCTCTCCACTGCTCGCTTTAAGACAGGCTGCTTTACGGAGGAAATAAATGATTACGATTTGATGATCAGCCTGAACGACAATCTTGAAGTTGGCTATCTTGCTGAACAATTCAAAAGATATATTGCTATGTTAAATCCTGTGAATGAACCATCTGATGGCTGAAAATATAAATTACCGAGGTACCGGAGTTGCCATAATCACTCCCTTTACGCCCACCGGAGAGGTGGATTTTGATACCCTGACTACACTTGCCGATCGATTGATCAAGGATGGAGTATCCTACCTTGTGGTTCTTGGAACTACCGCCGAGACCCCTACCCTGTCATCCGGGGAGAAAACAGATGTGCTCAGATGCGTGGTGGACTCCTGTGCCGGAAGGGTGCCTATAGTTGTTGGAGCCGGGGGAAATGATACCCAGGCTTCGATCCGGGCCATAGCTGATCTTGATAAAAGCGGAGTTAACGCAATTCTAAGTGTGGTGCCTTATTACAACAAACCGAGCCAGGAAGGAATCTATCAGCATTTTTCGGCCATAGCTGCAGCTTCAGAACTTCCCCTGATGCTCTACAATGTACCCGGACGCACAGGAAGCAATATGACTGCGGAAACCACTCTTAGACTGGCTGTTGAGTATGCCGGGCAAATTGTGGCCATCAAGGAAGCATCAGGCGATTTTGAGCAGGTCACAAGATTGCTGGCTGAACGCCCCGAGGGATTTCAGGTGGTTTCAGGTGATGATGCCATAACCCTGCCCATGATTGCCATGGGAGCCGATGGTGTCGTGAGTGTAATTGGAAATGGCTATCCCGGGCTTATTTCATCCCTGGTAAAGTCAGCTCTGGAGGGTGACTTTGAGCAGGCAAGAAAGCTGCACTTCAGTCTTTCTCCCATGATGAAGGCCATTTTCAAAGAAGGAAATCCTGCCGGAATTAAGGCTGCCATGGAGATCCGCGGGTGGTGTAAAAACGTACTCAGGCTTCCCCTGATTCCAGCCACCGAGACCCTGTACAAGGAAATCGCTGAGCTGGATAAGCTTTTACGCTGAGGGGATCAGGCAGCTCCGGCGCGTCCGTGACAATTTTTATACTTCTTTCCGCTTCCACAGGGGCATGGTTCGTTCCGTCCCACCTTTTTATCTACCCTAACCGGCTGTTGTGCCTGGCTCCTTCCATCCTTTCCACGGGCTGAACCTGAGGGATCATTGTAAGTGGCCATGGAGTCCTTGTTTGCTTCAAACTTACTCAGATCCATACGCTTCGGAGCTTCGGCCTTGCGAACACTCTGGGGATCCTTAAGGGGGATATGGGCCTTCATCAGGGTCGATACCACATCCTTGTTGATCTTTTCAATCATGGCCGTAAAGAGTTCAAAAGCCTCAAACTTATAGATCAGGAGTGGGTCTTTTTGTTCGTACTGCGCATTTCTTACGGATTGCCGCAGATCATCAAGTTCTCTGAGGTGCTCCTGCCACGATTGGTCAATGGTGGCAAGGATAATACTTTTCTCATATGACCTTACCAGTTCTTTGCCCTTGGATGAATAACAAGCCTCAAGATTAGCCATTACCTGGAAAATCCGTGTGCCATCCGAAACGGGAACTACAATATTTTCATATACTTCCCTCTGGTGTTCATACACCTGGTTTATAACAGGCATGGCCTGTTCTGATATGCTTTCCTGCTTACGTTTGTAAGCAACTAAGAGCATTTCATAAATGGTTTCAACCAGCTGTGTGCTGTCACTTTTTCTGAACTCATCCTCACTTACCGGGGATTCAATTGAAAAGTAGCGAATCAATTCAAGCTTAAAGCCCTCAAAATCACTGGTCTGATGAAATTCATTAACGATGCTTTCGGTGACATCATACATCATATTAGCAATATCAAGTCCGATCCGCTCACCATAAAGGGCGTGTTTCCGGCGCTTATATATCACTTCACGCTGGGCATTCATTACATCGTCGTACTCCAGCAGGTTCTTTCTGATCCCGAAGTTATTTTCTTCCACCTTCTTCTGGGCCCGCTCAATGGATTTTGTAATCATGGAGTGCTGGATCACTTCGCCTTCCTTTAGTCCGAGCTTATCCATCATTCCTGCAATCCGATCCGAACCAAACAGTCGCATCAAATCATCTTCCAGGGAAACATAAAACTGGGATGATCCAGGATCTCCCTGCCGACCTGCGCGACCGCGCAACTGACGGTCGACCCGTCGTGATTCATGCCTTTCCGTACCAATAATGGCCAGGCCTCCCGATTTCTTCACCTCCTCGGAGAGTTTGATGTCGGTACCCCGTCCGGCCATATTGGTGGCTATGGTAACTCCTCCAGCCTTACCAGCCTGGGCAACCACATCGGCTTCCCTCTGGTGAAGCTTGGCATTCAGTACATTGTGATCAATCCTCCGGATCTTGAGCATTTTTGAAAGAAGCTCGGATACCTCCACGGTGGTTGTACCCACCAGTGCCGGACGCCCTGCTTTATTGAGCTCAACCAATTCATCGATTACTGCGTTGTACTTCTCACGCTTGGTTTTATAAATCAGGTCCTGCCTGTCGTCTCTTACAATAGGACGATTGGTGGGAATCACCATCACATCCAGTTTGTAGATATCCCATAACTCACCTGCCTCGGTTTCTGCAGTACCTGTCATACCTGCCAGCTTATGATACATCCTGAAGAAGTTCTGCAGGGTAATGGTGGCCCAGGTCTGAGTGGCTGCCTCCACCTTTACATTTTCCTTTGCTTCAATAGCCTGATGGAGTCCGTCGCTATAGCGTCTTCCTTCCATGATCCTTCCGGTCTGTTCATCTACAATCTTCACCTTGTTGTCCATCACCACATATTCGATCTCTTTATCAAACATGGCGTAGGCCTTCATGAGCTGATTGACGGTATGGATCCGTTCCGATTTTACTGCATAATCCTGCAGCATCTTATCCTTTATCTCCAGTCGTTTCTTTTCAGACAGATCAGATTTCTCAATTTCAGCAATTTCGCTACCAATATCTGGAAGGATAAAAAAGGAAGGATCATCAGAATCTCCTGTGATCAGGTCCAGTCCTTTTTCGGTAAGTTCCACTGAATTCATTTTTTCTTCAATAATGAAGAAAAGATCGTCTGTAACCAGGTGCATGTTTTTTGACTGCTCCTGCATATAGTGGTTCTCCGTCTTCAGCATCAGGGCTTTATTCCCTTCCTCACTGAGCAGTTTGATCAGGGGCTTATATTTGGGTAAACCTTTATTGGCCTGAAGCAATTTAAATCCGCCTTTTTCCGTATCCCCTGCTGCCAGGAGTTTACGGGCTTCTGTAAAAGCAGCGGTTACAACTTGCCTCTGGGCACTGATCAACCTCTCCACTTTCGGCTTATATTCATTAAATTCCTGGTGTTCCCCCCTGGGTATCGGTCCGGAGATAATCAGCGGTGTCCTTGCATCATCCACCAGTACAGAGTCAACCTCATCAACAATAGCGTAGTTGTGTTTTCTCTGAACCAGTTCACCTGGAGTGTGCGCCATATTGTCACGCAGGTAATCGAATCCAAACTCATTATTGGTACCAAAGGTAATGTCGCTGTTATAGGCTTTTCTTCTGGCATCGGAATTTGGCTGGTGCTTATCGATACAATCAACTGTTAGTCCGTGAAACTCATATATTGGTCCCATCCATTCGGAGTCCCTTTTAGCCAGGTAGTCGTTAACAGTTACCAGATGAACTCCTTTGCCACTCAGGGCATTCAGGAATACGGGAAGTGTTGCCACCAGGGTTTTCCCTTCCCCGGTCGCCATCTCTGCAATTCTCCCGCTGTGAAGTGCTGCACCACCAATGAGCTGTACATCATAATGTACCATATCCCAGGTAATCTCGGTACCACCTGCCATCCACCTGTTCTGCCAAATGGCCTTATCACCCTTAATCTCAACAGAATCCCGACCGGCTGCAATGGTACGGTCATAATCAAGAGCTGTTACTTCCAACTCGCTATTCTCCTTGAATCTTCTTGCAGTATCCTTGATAATGGCGAAGGACTCTGGCAGAACTTCATTTAGGATATCCTCATACATATCATCGATCTTCGCATCAAGGATATCGATCTCTTTATACAACGCTTCTTTTTCGCTGACATCCACTTCCGGATCCTCAGCCCTTTTCTTCATTTCCTCCATGGCCTGCTTCTCTTCAGAAACATACTCCTCAATCCTAAGCTTCAGAGCGGCGGAGCGGGCCCTTAACTCATCATTGCTAATTTCCTGTAATTTATCATACTCGGCAGCTACCTTTGCCACATAGGGGGTCACATCCTTCATGTCCCTATCTGCCTTATTACCAAGAAATTTGCCTATAATTTTATTAAAATCCATTATCCGGTGAGTTTATGATATATTGCTTTGAGCGTTTTGAAAGCACAAATTTACTTTTTTTATTGTCTTAATCGATTATTCAAATAACATACCAAAGCTCATTTCCTGCGAATTTGGCAGAAAAAAGAGGGCCGGTCGGAAAAATTATCCGGGCCGGCCCTGTTTAAAAGTCTGATGCCTTTTCCTGAAAAAGGAGGAATTATTCGGCTGCAGTTTCGCCTGCTCCCCTCATGGCAAGGATGTCGCGATCGAAAAAATAAAGATTATTTTTACCTCCGAGTTTAAGTTTATCAATGATACCTTTCACCGAGGCTTCCTCCTCGATCTGCTCGGTCACAAACCACTGAATCCAGTTCTGAGTTGTATAATCATTCTCAGCAATACAGACCGCAACAATCTCGTTTATAGAGCCGGAAATAAACCTCTCGTGTTTCAGAACCTGGTCGAACATGCTAAAAATATCCCCAAAATCCGTCGGGGGAGTTTTTATGCCAGGAATGACAGCTACCCCATCCCTCTCGTTAACATACCTCACAAGCTTGAGCATATGGACTCTCTCCTCTTCGGCCTGAGCATACAACCAGCCCGAAACTCCTTCAAAGCCCAGATTTTCAGCCCAGGAAGCCATGGCCAGGTACAATTGTGATGAGTAATCCTCTTTGAGGATCTGTTCGTTCAAAATCTCTTCTACTTTTTTTGGTAACATAGTTATATATTGGTTATTGGGTTAATAAGTTAGAGGTTAGTAAGTTAGAGGTTAGTAAGTTAGAGGTTAGTAAGTTAGAGGTTAGTAAGTTAGTGGTTAGTAAGTTAGAGGTTAGTAATTAGTTAGTAAGTTAGAGGTTAGATAAAGTTAGAGGTTAGTAAGTTAGAGGTTAGTAAGTTAGTAAGGTTAGTAATTAAGTTAGAGTTTATTGGATTGTGTAAATTTAGCAAGGATTTTGAATATATCCACAACTCACTCACTAACTCACTAACTTATTAACTTATTAACTTATTAACTTATTAACTTTCTAATCATCAAAGTCCAATCCAAACCTGGTTTTCATATGCCCAAGTTCAGGATTTTTCTTCAGCATATATGCCAGCCGGTCCTGATCGGTATAAATCTTCTTTTTATCCATGGTCTGTTCCACAACTTCAGGTATAATTTCAATCATACTCATACCCGTTGCTTTCCTGATAAATGAGGAAAGTTCGCCCTTAATATTCTTCTGAAAATTATCCCGTTGCGCCTCGGTATTAAGCAAAACCCGGATATTTCCATCAGCACTCACAACAGGACGGTTATTCTGCAGGGTACTGAAAACCCTTGGTTTTACCTTTTCGATAGATGCAGCGTAAGACTGCCAGGCCTTTAGAATGCTGTCCGGATCAGGAGGATTTTGCCCTTTATTCCCGTCCGGGTTTTCACCGCCTGGTGCATCCTCAGGCTTCTCCTCCGAAGGGGCAGCCTCTGATTTTGCTTGAACTAAATCAGGCTTCATGGAATCCTTTATTGAAATTGACGGCTTCCATACCGTACGGATTACCCCATTCCCATTTGGCTCAGGTGTAGTTTTTTTTGCATCATCATCAGGTTTATCAGGCTCAGGTTCAGTAGCTTTTACAGATTCCGCAGGAGATTGATCAGCAGGGACTGAATTGCTCTGCCTGGCTGCTTCGGTTTCAGGCTTACTAACTGCTTCAGCTAGTTGTTTTTTTTTTGACCACCGATAAGGTTGGCCAGCTTCACAAGAGCAAGTTCAATAGTCAGTCGTTGATTCCGGCTGGCCCTGAATTGAATATCAGCCTGGTTACAGATCTCCAGTCCCTCGTATAAAAAAGGGAGTGGCACCTGCTGCGACTGAGAAAGGTATTTTTCCCTGATTCCTGCCCCCACTTCCATTAACTGAACTGTAGCAGGATCTTTGCACACCATGAGGTCACGTAAGTGTGCGGCATATCCATTGATAAAGTTTCTGGCATCAAAACCCTTTTCAAGCACTTCATTAAAAAGAAGCAACATGGAAGGAGCATCTCCTTCAAGTGCACTGGATGTGAGCCTGAAGTAATACTCGTAATCAAGGATGTTCAGGTTTTTAATTACTTTCTGATAGGTGATTGTGTCTCCTGAGAAGCTAACCACCTGGTCGAAAATGGACAGGGCATCACGCATGGCACCATCTGCCTTTTGGGCAATAACATGCAGGGCATCATCCTCATATTTAAGCCCTTCCTTATCAGCAATGGATTTGAGGTAATCCACCGCATCTTCCACCCCTATTCTGTTGAAATCAAAAATCTGGCAGCGGGAAAGGATAGTAGGGATAATTTTATGCTTCTCTGTAGTAGCCAGGATGAATACTGCATGGGCTGGTGGCTCCTCCAGGGTTTTCAGAAAAGCATTAAATGCCTGCTGGGATAACATGTGGACCTCATCTATAATATATATACTATAGGAACCAATCTGAGGTGGGATTCTTACCTGCTCAGTGAGCAGCCGGATATCATCCACAGAATTATTCGAGGCTGCATCCAGCTCATGAATATTGTAAGAGCGGTTTTCATTGAATGATAAACACGACTCACATGTGTTGCATGCCTCTCCGTCTTCAGAAATATTGAAACAATTAATTGTCCGGGCAAAAATCCGCGCACAGGTTGTCTTCCCAACCCCTCTGGGGCCGCTGAAAAGATAGGCATGACCCAGATGGTCATTCAGAATGGAATTCTTCAGCGTGGCTGAAATAGCGGATTGTCCCACCACATCATTGAAGGTCGCAGGTCTGTATTTTCTTGCCGATACAATAAACTTATCCATAAGCGTCGCTAAGATAGCAAGATTGAGTCGAAAGTCCATAAAGCTGTAAAGTCTTAAAGTCTGTAAAGCTTAAAGTCGAAAGTCTTATTGAGCTTAACTCCAATAAAAAAGGATATCTTTCTTGCCTCTTTATCAAAAAGTTTCTACTTTTGCAGTCGATTTTTTATTAACTAAATATTTATTCATGTTAAACCAATACGAGACCGTTTTCATTGCTACTCCCGTTTTGTCTGAAAGCCAGATGAAGGAAGCGGTCAGCAAATTCAAGAAAGTGATCACCGATAATAAAGGTGAGATCGTTTACGAAGAGGACTGGGGCCTTAAAAAACTGGCCTATCCCATCCAGAAAAAATCCACAGGATTTTACCACCTGATCGAGTTCAAAGCTGAACCTGATACCATTGCCAAACTCGAAACCGAATTTCGCAGGGACGAGCGTATTCTCCGTTTTCTGACCATGAAGATGGAAAAATATGCGGTTGTATATGCAGAGAAAAAAAGAGCAAGGAAAGCAGCTGAACAAACAAAGGAGGAAGTATAATGGCACAAGATAATTCAGAAATCAGATATTTAACTCCGCCAACGGTAGAGGTTAAAAAGAAGAAGTATTGCAGATTCAAAAAGAACCGGATTAAATACATCGACTATAAGGATCCGGAATTCCTTAAGAAGTTTCTCAATGAGCAGGGTAAAATTTTACCCAGGCGCCTCACGGGAACTTCACTTAAGTACCAGAGAAAAGTGTCAGTAGCCATCAAGCGTGCGCGCCACCTTGCTCTGCTGCCATATGTAACTGACATGTTAAAGTAAAGGAGAAATAAAAATGAATGTGATCTTAAAACAGGACATGCCCAATCTGGGACATAAGGACGACATCGTTCTCGTTAAAGACGGGTATGCCAGAAATTACCTGATCCCCCAGGGTATTGCAATTAATGCAACTGCTCAGGCAAAAAAGGTACATGAGGAGATTCTCCGTCAGCGTGCTCATAAAGAGGCTCAGTTGATAAAAGAGGCTGAGAAGATGGCTGAGGATATGAAGGATCTGTCACTTTCCATCGGAGCCAAGACCAGTACCAAGGGTAAAATCTTTGGTTCTGTGAATACCATCCAGCTTGCCGAGGCACTTAAGGAAAAGGGCTTCGATATAGAGCGTAAGAATATTTCCATCAAAGACGACCTGATCAAGGAGATTGGCAGCTATTCAGCTACCATCAAATTGCACAAGCAAGTTCTCGTGGAAATTCCCTTTGATATTGTATCCGAGTAGATACCTTATATATATCAAGAAACCGTCCTGTCAAACCAGGGCGGTTTTTTTTTGGCCCTTCCGGAGCATTTTAGAAGTTATCCTGCCATGATTTCCGTTTGTTATACTTCAGGTCCTTAAGTATGGAAGACTTGGCATTGATTTGAAAGTTATAGGATTTATACTGACCAAAGGGAACTACTGAAATTCGCATCTCCCAGCAATGCAGGTCCCTGTATACACTCAGGTTGGTTGTGGTAAACTGCATCCTGTCCAGGTCATAGCCTGTGTTAAAACCAATTTTCCACTTGGGAGTTACACTGAAATCTCCCGAGGCCCTTACTGTTTGAACAATATTTGCCACATCCTTGGGCTTTGTATAATTAAAACTGTAATCAATTCGGACCGACCAGGGAATCTGAAAATCAACGTAATCACCGTAATATTCTTCCATCCTCGGATCATAGGGATTATTCGGATCCATGCCGGGCATATTCGGATCATTTAACTGGGATTCCTGCTCCTCCTCCCTGTCGGGACCATTACCCTTTGTATCCTGCTTAGATCTCAGCGAGAAACCGGCAGAGATTCCTGCATTGGTCAGGCGGAAAGCTTTGCCGGTTTGAGAAAAATAGGTTTCCCTGGTTCGTGATCTCTTTTCATCATATCCAAAAGGATCAAGGACCCCACGGAAAGTGATATTCAGTTTATTCTTGAAAAGTTTTGTGCTTCCATTAAAGCTAAGTGGCCTCCATGCCGGAGTCAGTGTATCGGTATGAAATAAATTCAGGGAGGTGCTTACGCTCAGGTTATCCAGTAACTGAACTTTTTCGGTAGTACCTACCGTATCATTCTTTGAGCGCATTTTTGCCTCGACATTGTTCCGGAGTGAAAGGTTTAGTGAACCTGACGCCCCCCGTGCAGAAGGCGTTCCATATATCTGATCCTCGTATATGGAGTAGGTGCCCCATATTGAGTCATTCTCTACGTCATAGATATCTCTGTAGTAGTCGGGCTGGACAGATGACATATCCGGCACATAGGAGAAAGAGGCCGTTGGAGTCACCACATGCCGGATGGCCTCAAGCCTGCCCTCACCCTTGAAATTATACATCCCGTAAAGTTTTGGTGCAAAGCCGGAACTGATACTTGGAAAGAGCGAGTAAGCATAGGAAAACTTATTAATGATGGTGTCATGCAAATAAGGATCCTGAAAAGGGTTTCCATCTTCATCCACACCTAAATCATATTCGACGGATTTATATGTCTGCTTTGAGTAAAGTATGCCGTTAAAATTCAGCGAAGGAGTAATCGCGAAGCTTTGTAGTGCAGCCAGTTTTTTAGCCTTCTTGAAGGGCTTGATGCTTAGACTAAGTGGTATGTTTTGCTTATACCCGTTTTTCATATCATTAAAAACTTCGGAGGTAAAGAGCAAAGTATCAACTGTATTTATTCGATTTTCAAGAACACTGGTGAAGCTGAACTGAATATCCTCATACCATCGCTTGGGGCCTGTGGCTACCTTCCGTTTAAATGGATTGATGCGACCCATGTTAAAGGATATGGTGGGCAGGGTTAAATTTACTGCACCGGTTTTGCTGTTCTGGTTTTGATTTAATGAAGCACTCAGATTAAATGGACTCCCGGGCCAGGATTTTGAATAGGCGATACTGGACTGTTTGGTATTGGTCATTACACTGTTAATATTCCGGGTGTGGTTCTGGTCATAGGAAGAACTGGAAAGATTCACACTGGCCCGGAAAGAGCTGGTGGGATTTGCCCTTGAATCCTGGCTGTGACTCCATCCGATAGCATAGTCCCTGCTCACACTATATGAACCCTCCACATTCTTGTAACCGGAAATGTTTTTGAAATATTTCAGACTCAGATTTCCGGTGAACTTATAATTAACCTTGTAGGTACTACCAAGCCTTACCCCCCATGTTCCATTGGTATATATGTCACCGGTAAGCCTGAGGTCCATATAATCATTCAGCGCAAAGTAATAACCTCCTTCCCTGAGGTAAAAGCCTCTCCTGTCTTCCTCACCATAGGTTGGAATAATAAGACCAGAAGTTTTGGTGGTTGAATTCGGAAAAAAACCAAAGGGTATACCCAGGGGCAGAGGAACATCCTCCAGCACAAGGTAGGCGGGTCCGGATACAATTTTATCACCGG
This sequence comes from uncultured Bacteroidota bacterium, assembly GCA_963713725.1. Lineage (GTDB taxonomy): Bacteria > Bacteroidota > Bacteroidia > Bacteroidales. The sequence continues at coordinate 120,124 of CAVQMZ010000020.1, read as the reverse complement.
GCATGGAAATGGCCTTGGTCAGAGAAATATAAAAATGGGGATGGGCAGCATCACAGGTTGTGTATTTCCCGTCTTTCATGTGAATATGACCATTGGTTTGCATTTTGGTCTCCTGGGAATGAAGATAGCCCCCCTCCTGCTCTGTAACCACCTCTTCAATAAAGCCTTTTTTTGTTTTGAAATTATATTTGAGACGATTGGACTCAAATGAACCGCTGGGATCTGTAAAAACAGGTTTCCCAGCAATGGTACCCGATGAATCGGGCATTCCATTTGCTACCACAATATTCCCCTCCATCTCATAGCGGATGTAATCGGCTGCTAATTCTATGTCTTCAAAAGTGATAACTGCATCGCCATACAACTCTACCTGCCCCCCATCCAGGGAAAAAATCAGTGAATCTGTAGCATTATATTTGACCTCTGATTGTATGTCACCCCTGGATTTATTTGCCATGGATGCAGAATCAACCGCAATGGAATCTGAGGCAAGATCTGAAATCAAGGTGGAATCCAGGGCACTTAATACACTGTCGGACAGCTCATCAAAAGTGAGTGCAGCAAGAGTATCAGCTTCCTGTGCCTGCAATAATCCTCCTGCATGCACAGTTAGTAAGATGATTAAAAGTATCTTTATCTGATTGAAGCGCAAACTGAATAAATCTATTATTTTGTAGCGATATAGCACGCTTATAAGCTAAACGTAAAGGTAATGCCAATTAATATAAAACGATCGTTTCAAAGGATTCTTGTATTAACTTTTTTAGGAATCTTTTTTAGCCTGACAATTTATGCAGGTGAAGACGAAAAACCTTCGAGTGGAATTCATAAAGTTGTAATTGACCCCGGACATGGTGGCAGGGATCCGGGAGCTGTGGGCAAATTGGCAAAGGAAAAGGATATCGCTCTTGCCATCGCTTTAAAAGTAGGGGATTATATTGAGGAAAACCTGAAGGATGTGGAAGTCATCTACACCCGTAAGCGAGATGTATTTCCCACACTCATGGAAAGGGCCGAGATTGCCAATAAGGCCGAAGCTGATCTTTTTCTCTCCATCCACGTGAATGCCAGTGATTATTCCTCGCCAAAAGGAACCCTTACCCTGGTCCTGGGCCAGCACCGGGCCGATGAAAATTTTGATGTGGCAGTGAGGGAGAACTCGGTCATCCTGCTGGAAGACGATTATGAAACCCGGTATGAAGGTTTTGACCCACAGTCTACCGAATCCTACATCATGTTTTCTCTCATGCAGAAAACATATTTTAAGCAGAGCATAGAATTTGGCGATTACATTCAGGATCAGTTTCGAGAACGAGCCGGGAGGAAGGACAGGGGAGTCATGGAACAGGGAATCCTTGTCCTTGCCCAGATCGCCATGCCCGGAGTGCTGGTGGAAACCGGTTTTATCTCCAACCCGGAGGAAGAGAAATACCTGATGAGTGAATATGGGCAGGACATCATTGCTTCGGCCATATACAGGGGATTCAGGGATTATAAGGCAGAGATAGATCGCCGCAGTAACCTGGCTGTATCTCAGGAAGTAAGGGATGCCCCTGCAGTGAGTTCCGGCACAGGTGGCGCTGAGGTATCAGTCCCCGAATTTGATGAAAATCAGCTTGTTTTTGCCATTCAGGTGGCATCCTCAAGGAGTAAAACCAGTACCTCTCCATCATCCTTTAAGGGCTACACGGATGTATCCATCCTGGAAGACGGAAGGTGGTTTAAATACATTGTAGGTAAGAGTATCTCTTACCCTGAGGTCCTGGAACAATGTAAGCTCGTAAAAAAAGATTTTCCAGATGCCTTTGTGGTGGCCATGAAGAATAAAAAGATCATACCTTTGAGTGAAGCTATTGAAGAAATAAACAGATAATATGAAGATTAGTAATGAAGTAAGGGTTGGAGTCATAGGCATAATAACCATTTTAGTATTAATATGGGGTATTAATTATCTGAAAGGACGGAATATACTTAACAGCACTTACAGCCTTATAACTTTCCTTCCTGATTCCGGTGGTCTTGAAAAATCCTCACCGGTTACAATCAATGGGATGAAGGTGGGATTTGTTGAAGACATTCAGGTGAGAATCAATGAATCACCAGCCATCAAAGTTGTTATGGACATCGAAAGTCAATATAAAATCGGTAAAGGATCAAGGGCTGAACTTATCAGTGCTGATCTGCTGGGCACCAAAGTTATAAGGATCATCCCATCGGAACAATCGCTTTATCTGAACGATCGTGACATCATTCCCGGTAAGGTTGAACCAGACATGATTTCAGGTCTTCAGTCTGCCCTGCTTCCCATCCTTGAGAAAGTTGATGTACTTGTCTCCTCATTGGACTCCCTGTCGGGCCAGATGAATCATATTCTTTCTGAGGATGCACTGACCCAGATCATAGCTAACCTTTCAGACTTAACTTCGTCCCTTAAAAGTTCCATGTCCACAGGAGGATCACTTTATGAAAGTTTTAGCAATCTGGAGAATATTAGCGGAACACTTGAAGGAGAAAAAGAGGAAATGGCCTCTTTGATCCGAAATCTGAATTCTGTCAGCGAGAGCCTGAAACGCTCGGGCCTTGATTCGCTTACAGCTGAAATGACTGCCGTATTTGCACAGTTAAATACACTAACGGAACAGATTAACTCAGGAGAGGGCAGTGCTGGTAAGTTGATTTATTCCGATTCTCTTTATCAAAGTGTTCATATTTTAGTTGCCGACCTGGACAGCCTTGTGACTGATCTGAAAGAGAATCCTAAGGACTATGTTCAGGTTTCTGTTTTCGGAAAATCCAAAAAATGATATTTTTGACAACGGGCCTCATTTTCAGGACAAAAATCCAGGACTTGAAGAAGCCTGGATTAAAGCAAAAATTGAATTAGAAATGCTAAAGGTTTCTCTGCCAATTTATTAAGATTAACTTAATTCAAAAATAGCTGTAAATTTGCTAAATATCAGTATTTTAAAAAATTTATCACTTTTTTTCATTTTCTAAATGGTTGACCCTAAAACCGATATAAAGTATCTGGAAATTTCAAGTGCTTCAGGGTTTTTTTTTAACTATTTTTTCACAATCTTTGTTATGGGAATCCCGCAAACATAAACTTAATTTTTTCAACCCTAAAACCTAAGTTTGCAATGCATGACCGTATTTGGAACAATTGTCTGAGCGTAATTAAAGACAACGTGCCCTCAATAAGTTTTCGTACTTGGTTTGAGCCCATTGTTCCCCTGAAACTTGATGGTGATATACTTACCATTCAGGTCCCCAGCCCCTTCTTTTACGAATACCTCGAAGAGCAGTATATCGATATACTGCGAAAAGTGATCAAAAAGGAACTTGGATCTGAAGCCAAGTTGGAGTACAATGTGGTCATGCAGAATAATTCCTATAGCAATAGCAAACCCTATACTGTAAAATTTCCTGCAAGAAGCAGCAAGGAAATAAAAAATACGCCTGTTACCATCCCCCTGGATCCCAACGAAAATACCATTAGAAACCCTTTTGTGATTCCGGGATTAAAAAAACTGGATATCGATCCCAGGTTAAATCCCGAAAATTCATTTGATAATTTTATAGAAGGTGAGTGCAACAGGCTGGCCCGGTCAGCTGGATATGCCGTTGCCAAGAACCCTGGCGGAACCGCCTTTAATCCACTTTTGATATATGGTGACAGCGGCCTGGGCAAAACTCACCTGGCTCAGGCTATCGGGATTGAGGTCAAAGAACTATTTCCTGAAAAAACGGTTTTATACGTAAATGCAAACAAGTTCCAGACCCAGTTTGTGGATGCCATCAGGAACAACAACAAAAATGACTTCCTCCACTTCTACCAGATGATTGATGTTCTGATCATTGATGACGTACATGAATTCGCAGGCAAGGAGAAAACCCAGGATACTTTCTTTCATATTTTTAACCACCTGCACCAGAGTGGCAAACAATTAATTCTTACTTCAGATAAACCTCCTGTTGAACTTCAGGGTATGGAGTCCAGGCTCCTCAGCAGATTCAAATGGGGGCTTTCGGCTGATTTGCAAATTCCTGATTTCGAAACCAGGATGGCCATACTGAAGAAGAAAACCTACAATGACGGAATTGATCTTCCTGAGGAAGTACTGGAATATATTGCCACTCATATATCGGATAATATCAGGGAACTGGAAGGTGCTCTGATTTCCCTGCTCGCACAATCCACCCTGAACAAAAAGGAGATCACCCTTGAGCTTACCAAGGAGATGATCGATAAACTTATAAAAAGCACCAAACGGGAGATTTCCATAGATTATATTCAGAAGGTAGTTTGCAATTTCTACAATATTGGCCTTGAACAGCTGCAATCTAAAACAAGGAAGCGTGAGATTGTTCAGGCCAGGCAGGTAGCCATGTTCTTTTCAAAAACGCTTACAAAATCGTCTCTGGCCACCATTGGCTCCCAGATTGGAGGAAAGGATCATGCCACAGTGCTGCATGCCTGCAAAACAGTTAATAATCTAATAGAAACAGATAAACGCTTTCGGCAACAGGTCGACGAAATTGAAAAAAAGTTAAAAATGTAACAAGATAAAAAACAGGTTCAAGTCGGACCTGTTTTTTTTTAATCCAGAAATCTGAATGCACTTTCTTCTGCTCTGTATACTCTCTTCCACCGGCATCTTCATTATTTTCAAAACTATTGATCGTTTAAACATCCCCTCCTTCCCGGTCATCCTTGTGAACTACCTGCTGGCCACCATTCTGGGCTTTGTTATCAACCCCGGTCAGGCAAGGATAGCAGAAGTGCGCAATGCAGAGTGGTTAAGCTTCAGCATACTGATAGGGGTGCTATTCATCATTATGTTCTTCCTGGTAGCCTATTCATCAAGGAAGGCAGGAATATCAGTCACTACGGTGGCCAGTAAAATGTCAGTGATTTTCCCCATCATTTTTTCCATGCTGATCGATCCGGGCGACCACCTGACTCCGGTAAAGGGTATAGCCATACTTTTTACACTTTGCGGAGTAGCCCTGACTGTATATACTCCCGGGGAGGAGAAATCGAAAAAGGCCATACTCTTCATTCCCCTTCTTCTTTTTGTGGGAATGGGCCTGGTGGATTCCCTGGTGAAATTTGCCCAACACCGCCATGTAAACGACCAGGAGACTGCACTCTTCAGTGCTGTCCTCTTCCTGAATGCATTTATTTCAGGATTAGTAATATTAATCTTTACACCCCGCTTTATTCAGGCATTTAAAAAACCAAAGGTATGGGGATGGGGCATCCTCCTTGGTGCTGTAAATTTCGGTTCTATTTTTTTCCTTGTAAGGGCTCTGAATTTCACTTCCGACCGGGGTAGCATGATCGACAGCTCTGTGATTTTTGGAATTAATAACACGGGGATAGTTGCACTCAGTGTGTTGACCGGACTCCTGGTTTTTGGAGAACGTCTAAAAGTACTTAACTGGGCAGGGGTCGCCCTTTCAGCATTGGCCCTGATCCTGTTTTCCTTTGGCTAAATGAGAGATATTTTTAAAACCATATCGTCTGATTCAAAAGGACTATTTAAGGACCGGGGCAGTCGCTTTATTGCCCTGGCCTTTCCGGTAAGCTCTGAATCCGAAATCAAGGAGATTCTGGCCGGACTCAGAAAGGAATACCATGATGCCAGACACCATTGTTTTGCATGGAGGTTGGGATCTGACATGAAAAGATATCGCATCAATGATGATGGTGAGCCATCAGGAAGTGCAGGCAGACCCATATTCGGACAGATTCAATCAAAAGAGCTTACAGATATACTGGTGGTTGTAATCAGATACTTCGGGGGGACCCTGCTGGGAGTGGGAGGATTGATAAACGCCTACAGAAATGCATCTTCAGATGCCCTGGATCAGGCAAGTATTATTGAAAAGAGGGTGGAAAAACAAATTCAGCTGGACTTCCCCTATGACTCCATGAATGCAGTTATGATTATTGCCAAGGAGTTTGATCTGAAGCAGGAACATCACCAGTTTGATTTAAAATGCGCCCTTACGCTCAGGGTATGGATACGTGAGCTCCCGGCTGTTGCAGAGAGGCTTAGCAAGGTGGAAGGGTGCAAGATGATTATAGAGGATTAAAACCAAGTTATAAGATGTTATAAACAATGAGTTAGCTTAAAAAACCACAATATTATATTTGTAATAAACCAGCATCTATGAAGAACAAAAATCTTGTTTCCATCACCGATTTTACCAGGGATGAATATCTACGAATCCTGGAACTGGCTGCCGAGTTTGAGAAAAAACCAAGGCAGGATATCCTGAATGGTTATGTGATATCAACACTCTTCTTTGAGCCATCAACCCGAACCAGGCTTAGCTTTGAAACAGCCATCAACGGCCTGGGCGGAAGAGTGGTTGGCTTCAGTGACTCGGGTGCAACAAGCGCATCGAAGGGCGAAACCTTGCATGATACCATTAAAATGGTAAGCAATTATGCCGACCTGATTGTCATGCGCCATCCCCTTGAGGGAAGTGCACGACTGGCCAGTGAGGTTTCGGCTGTTCCCATTGTGAATGCAGGAGACGGAGCCAATCAGCATCCTACACAAACTTTGCTGGATATGTACTCCATTCTGAAAACACAGGGTACGCTTGAAAACCTTAAGATATTCATGGTCGGGGATTTGAAATATGGGCGGACCGTTCATTCCCTTCTGCAGGCCATGTCAAAATTTAATACGACTTTTTACTTCATTTCCCCCGATGAACTGAAGATGCCACCCACCTACAAACTTCAGCTGGATGAAATTGGCCTTAACTACTACGAAGGCCGGGACCTGAACGAATTTCTTGACGAGGCAGACATCATTTACATGACCAGGGTGCAACAGGAAAGATTTACCGATCCCATTGAGTATGAGCGGGTAAAAAATGCCTACATTCTTCGCAGGGAGATGCTTACCGGATGCAAGGAAAGCATGAAGGTACTTCATCCCCTTCCCAGGGTCAATGAGATCCATACCGACGTGGATGACAGTCCGCACGCATACTACTTCGACCAGGCCCGGAATGGCGTCTATACGCGCATGGCCATTCTTAGTGCCATCCTTGGAGTTAAATAGAAAATCTTACAAGCCTAGAAAATGAAAGATAAACGATTATCAGTCAGTGCCATCAAAAATGGAACTGTAATTGATCACATTCCTGCCGATGTTCTTTTCAAGGTAGTCTCCATATTGAAGCTGGATACCATTGAAAACATGATCACCATTGGAAACAGCCTTGAAAGCGATAAGTTGGGTAAAAAAGGGATCATCAAGCTGTCGGAGGTGTTTTTCCACGACAGCGAGATTAATAAAATTGCAATGGTAGCACCCTCTGCAAAACTCAATATCATACGAAACTATGAAGTTGCAGACAAAAGAGTTGTGCAAATTCCCGATGAGATTGTGGCAATTGTTAAGTGTGTAAATCCCAAATGCATTACCAACAATGAAGTAGTGACTACCAGGTTTACGGTAGTCTCAAAATCAGAAGTCAAACTTAAGTGCCACTACTGCGAAAAGATCACCGACCGGGATAATATCCAGATCATCTGATGCGCTCGTAGGCCTTTACCATCAGTTCATCCTTTCGGATGCCCCTGAAGGCCAGGTATAACAATACGATAAGAATGGGAGGAATCACATAGCGCCACTGGTATAAGGTCTGAGTGACCTCAAACATATTTCCTGCCACCCAGGTATAATATACCATTATACCCACCATTCCAAAACTGACCAGCATCAGAAAGATGCAAAGGCGCATCTGTCTGACCCTGTTCTTGTATGAGAAAATATTCAGAAATGAGATTGCCGAAACCAGGATAAAAAATACGCTTAAGGGCCAGGTGGCAAGATCCAGCTTCACACCTGCCTGGTTAAAAAGCCCTGAATGTTTCATGGTCAGCATCCCGGCCTCGGATGAAAAATCAGCAATGGGACCAGTGAGCATCACTATGCTCAGCATAAAAACCCCCAGAAGATAGAGGGTTTGAACTCTTTGTAACATGATCTACATAGTTTAGTTTCCACCCAGAATCAGGGGCAATCCTTCCTTTCCACTTCCCACAACAACAACCTTGGCGTTTGCAGAGTTTGCCAGTGCCAGAGTTGCATCGATCCCCTTCTGCTTGAGAATATTGGTAGTCAGGGAAGCACTTATGATCGCATTATAGTCGGCAATACCCTGGGCCTCAATCCTGAGACGGTCGGCTTCACTTTTCTCCCTGTCGAGTCGATACTGGTAGGCCAAAGCCTCCTGCTGCTGCTGTAATTTACTTTCAATGGCAGATTTAATTTTTTCCGGCAATGTAATGGATCTGATAAGCAGGTCTTTCATCTCAATATCCTTATCTGCCAATGCCTTACGGGTAGCTTCGATAATCTGGGTCTCAACCTCTCCACGCTTGGTAGAATAAATCTCCTCTGCAGTATAACGGCCGGTAATTGCCCGCACGGTGGACCTCACATTTGGAATAACCATTACGGATACAAAATTAGTTCCGATGTTCTCATGAAGGTAACCAATCTTATTATAGAAGGGATTGAAGATAATGGTCACATCCACATTAAGGGAAAGTCCACCTTTGTCAAGCACATCCATGGTTTCCTCTGCCTTTTGCTCTCGGACATCATACCTTATAATGTCGTTCCAGGGAGCAACCACATGAAAGCCTGGTATTAAAATATCATCCTTCATCAAACCCGCACCAAACTTCTTAAAAATTACAGCCCTCTCACCCGGTTTAAGCACGTAAAACATCTGACTTCCAAAAATTAGTAGTAGTACGACTACAGCTACTACACTGATAATTCCATATTGCGCACGTTTCATTTCTTTTTGACTTTAGTATTGTGAGTAAATATTTTCAAAGCAGCTTTAAAATTACACTATTTTTATCAAAAATGATCTATTAATTGAAAGATGGGACCTAATTCACATTCCGACCTTATCCTCAATCCAGATGGAAGTATCTATCACCTCCATCTCCTGCCCGGAGACATTGCCCGGACTTTGATTCTTGTGGGTGATCCCGGCAGAGTGAAGCAGGTTTCAAATCATTTTGAGGAAATTGAAGTTCGTAAGGAAAACCGTGAATTTGTCACCCATACGGGTATTTACAAGGGCAAACGCATAAGCGTACTGTCCACTGGGATTGGAACAGACAATATTGATATTGTATTAAATGAGCTTGATGCCCTGGTTAATGTGGACCTGGAAAACAGGGTTCTGAAAGCTGAGCAAACGAAACTCACCCTGATTCGCCTGGGAACCAGCGGGGCCCTGCATCCTGAAATTGAGGTTGGGGCAACAATTCTTTCCAAGCTTTCCGGAGGATTTGATGGTTTGTATCACTATTACAGGGATGACAGGGGTATATGCATTCCCGATATTTCGGCTTCTTTTATGAAGCACTGCTCATGGAAAGAGGCCTTGCCCCACCCCTACTTTGTTCCTTGCTCAGGCCGGCTTGCTTCCCTCTTTGAGGAAAAATGCGACCATCAGGGAATCACAATATCCACCCCGGGGTTTTATGCTCCTCAGGTAAGGGGGATAAGGCTCGCCCCTGTTGATGAAAGCCTGATTGATAAAATAGAGTCCTTTACCTTTCAAGGTTTGCGAATCAATAATTTCGAGATGGAGTCGTCTGCCCTCTATGCCCTTTCAGCTTTGATGGGACATGAAGCCCTGACCATGTGTGTTGCCATTGCAAACCGAATTAATTTATCGTTCCTGGAGGATTACAAAACAAAAGTGGATAATTTGATCCTTAACACTCTAAACACCCTTGCAAGAAATGACTGAACCACAACGCCGCGAACTGGAGGCTTTAATAAGCTTACTGGAAGACCCGGACGACCAGGTATTTAAATCCGTTTCGGGGCGTCTCGTTGAGCTTGGAGATAAGGTTGTCAGTCCGCTTGAAAAGAGGTGGGAGATCACACTCAAGCAGGACCTGCAGGCCAGGATTGAGAATGTCATCAAAGAGATTCATTTCAATAAACTTGCCCATGATCTGGATGGATGGAGATCCTATGGTGGAGAAGACCTCTTGCAGGGAGCCTTCCTTGCTGCAAGGTTACAATATCCGGAACTGGAATTCAAGGCCCTGGAATTACTTATTGAAAAGATCCGAAAGGATATATGGCTTGAAATGAATAATCAGTTGACAGCTCTCGAAAAAGTAAGGGTCATCAACTATTTTTTTTATGAGATTCATAAATTTGAAAAGAGTCTTAAAAAGGCTCACACCCCTCAGCTTTATCTCATCAATCACGTACTTGATACACGAAAGGGATCGCCCGTTCTACTGGGGCTCATCTATGCCGAGCTGGCAAGAAGACTGAACCTGCCCATATACGGAGTAAATCTGCCCAGAAATTTTGTGTTGTGTTATCATGATTCTGACTACCCGGATGATCCCAATGGAATACTTTTTTATATCAATCCATCCGACAAGGGTTCTGTACTGGGGCTAAAGGAGCTAAAGTCCTTTTTAAACCAGCTCAATATCGAAGAGAGTGAGTTTTATTTCACCCCCTGTTCAAATATCGATATCATGGAACGTCTGTTGATAAATCTGCGCTTTGCTTATGATCGTTCCGGCCAGGGAGACAAGGCCATGCAGATTAAAAGCCTGATGAGAAAAACGCCGAATTAGGACTAGGAATCGTAATAGGCATTGTACCACTCGATAAACTTCCCAATGCCATATTCCACCGAAGTGCCTGGATTATAATCGTAATCCCTGGCAAGGGCTGAAACATCTGCCCAGGTTTTTTCCACATCTCCTGGCTGAATGGGCATCATTTCCTTCTCTGCTACTGTTCCCAGTGCTTTCTCGATGGTCTCGATAAAGTGGGTAAGCTTAACCGGACTGCTATTTCCGATATTGTAGATCTTGTAAGGAGCCGAAGAAAAAGAAGGATCTGGATTCAAAGGATCCCAATCATCGCGCTTTACCTGGGGTTTGGCCACCATTTTTTCAATCCCCCCGACAATATCATCAATATAGGTGAAATCACGCTCCATCTTCCCATGGTTGAAGACCTGGATGGGCTTCCCCTCCTTGATGGCCTTGGTAAAAAGGAATAGCGCCATATCGGGCCTGCCCCAGGGACCATATACAGTGAAAAAGCGAAGTCCAATGGTAGGTACTCCAAAAAGGTGACTGTAGGTATGAGCCATTAGCTCATTGCTCTTTTTACTGGCCGCATAGAGGCTCACAGGGTGGTCCACATTAGAACTCACCTGGAAGGGCATTGTCCTTATTCAGACCATAGACACTTGAACTGCTGGCATAAATCAGGTTCTCCACAGGATAGTTACGGCAAGCCTCCAGGATATTCAGAAATCCTGTAATGTTACTATCCAGGTAAACCTGCGGATGAGTGAGGCTGTACCTGACTCCAGCCTGGGCAGCAAGGTTGATTACCACATCAAATTTTTGACTTTCAAACAAAGCAAAAATGGACTCTTTGTCCTCCAGCTTCAATTGGATAAAAGAGTAGGAAGGATTTGTTGAGCTGTTTACCAGTTTATTATAGGAGATTTCTTCCTTCTTGATTCCGGAGAGTGCGAGCCTGGAGTATTTTAAGTCCACCTCATAGTAGTCATTGATGATGTCCAGACCAAAAACCTGGTAACCCAGATCCACCAGCTTTCTGGCCAGGTGGAAACCAATAAAACCAGCTGTTCCTGTGATAAGTACCTTTTTCATCCGGGGCTCCTCTCCTATTTTGCGTAGCTAATTGCCCTGGTTTCCCTGATGACTGTAACCTTCACCTGTCCCGGATAGGTCATCTCATCCTGGATTTTCCTGGCAATATCATAGGACAGGCTTTCAGCATCCTTGTCGGACACTTTTTCGCTCCCGACAATTACCCTTAATTCCCGCCCTGCCTGGATGGCATAGGTTTTTAATACGCCCGGATAGGACAGCGCCATGGCTTCCAGTTCCTTCAGACGCTTAATATAGGACTCAACCACTTCCCTTCGGGCACCGGGTCTTGCTCCTGAAATGGCATCACATACCTGAACGATGGGAGCAAGTAAAGTAGTCATCTCAACCTCATCGTGGTGCGATCCAATAGCATTAACAACCTCGGCTTTTTCCTTGTATTTTTCTGCCAGCTTCATGCCAAATACTGCGTGGGGGATCTCCGGCTCATCGTCAGGCACTTTCCCAATGTCATGCAGCAAGCCGGCACGTCTGGCCAGCTTGGCATTAAGGCCCAGCTCTGTGGCCATAATCGCACAAAGATTTGCAACTTCTCTTGAGTGCTGAAGAAGATTCTGGCCGTAAGATGAGCGGTATTTCATGCGTCCGACCATCCGTGTAAGTTCGGGATGAAGTCCGTGAATACCCAGATCAATGGCTGTGCGCTTACCTACTTCGATAATTTCTTCCTCAATCTGTTTCCTGGTTTTTTCCACTACCTCTTCGATACGCGCGGGGTGAATACGACCGTCGGACACCAGCTGGTGCAGAGAAAGTCTGGCAACCTCACGCCTGACCGGATCAAAGGCAGATAAAATGATGGCTTCGGGTGTATCATCCACAATAACTTCCACCCCTGTAGCCGCTTCAAGAGCACGAATATTCCGGCCTTCACGGCCAATAATTCTGCCCTTAAGTTCATCCGACTCAATATGAAATACAGTAACTGCATTTTCAATGGCTGTTTCTGCAGCCACACGTTGAATAGATTTAATGACAATGTTCTTGGCCTCCTTGCCTGCAGTCATCTTGGCTTCATCCACAATCTCATTGATCAGGGACATGGCTTCTGTTTTGGCTTCCTCTTTTAAAGATTCAACCAGCTGAGATTTGGCTTCGTCAGCCGAGAGCCCGGAAATAGTTTCAAGCTGCTCCACCTGCAAGCGGTGTGACCTTTCAAGCTCTTCTTTCTTCTTTTCGACAGCAGATAACTGCACATTAAGATTTTCACGAATCGAGTCAACTTCACTTTTCTTACGTTGGAAATCTTCAAGCTTTTGTGAGATTGAAAACTCCTTTTGCTTTACCTCGTTTTCGCGTTGATTTAGTTTACTATTTTTTTCATTGATGATTTTCTCGTGTTCCTCTTTCAGCTGAAGAAATTTCTCCTTGGCCTGCAGGATTTTCTGCTGCTTGATCATCTCGGCTTCTCCTTCTGCCTCTTTGACAAGCTTGTTGTTTTTCTTCTTCACAATGGCATTCACCAGAAGAAATGCAATACCTGTCCCCGCCAGCAACGAAATCCCTCCGATCAGAAAGTAAGGAACCATGGGTGCTTGTAACACCAATGATTGCACTATCAGTTCCATAGGTAATTCAGTTTAGACAATAAAAAAACCCGCAATATTTCCTCAAGATTTTATTAAAACCCCACTCATACATGGGTGGAACCGCCAAGTTATTTCGAGTTTCCAATGACCGACGAATCAGTATTCCGGCGAACCGGAATCTTGGCCTGCTCTTAATAACCCAAGCTTTGTTCCAATTTAATAAATGTTGAGTTTCATAAATAATTGAAGAAACAATGCGGGCAATATTTTAATATGTAAAGAACGCTATTCCTCTTTTTTTAGCAGCTGATCCAATTCACTATTCATATTAATCAGCTCCTCTTCCAAAGATACAACATTTTGTTGTTGTTCGCAATCTAGTAAATTAATTACAAACTGAAGTGCTGCCATGGCTACAAAATCCTGTGTGTCCTTATCTGTATATCTCTGTTTGTACTGCAGGACTTTGTCATTAATAAGTTTGGCTGCCTTTCTAATCTTTTCCTCGTCCGTCTGTTTTATTTTCAGGGGATAAAAACGTTCCGCTATCTGTACCTTTATGGAAAGTGGCTCGTCCATTATTCCCTTATTATCTGTTTAAAAGAGCAATACATTTGTCAATCTCCCGCACAATTTTATTTATTTTGATCCTGGCCTCATCACCATTTTCGCTCTCAGCCAGGATGCCTTTTACCAGTGACAATTTCTGGTTTCTTTCCTCTAGTTCATTAATTTTTGACTGCCGTTGCTGAACTTCCTTCTGGAGTGCTTCATTCTGCTCATTCAGACTCCGGTTCAGGTCCTTCTGCTCAAGCAGCATTTCCTTCACCGATTGAATCTTCTCCTTGATTCCTTCCAGTATTTCAGCTTGTTCAATACTCATTTAACAGAGATATCATGCTTACAAATATAAAATTATTTTGATAATATTGGTGGAGCGCTGCTCCCATTCTGTCAAAAACTATAGCTTTGAGTTTTTAAAAATATTTGTTCGAAATATGCCTAGAATTATTCTTGTAATCATTGTGCAATTATCACTTATTCAATCTTTTGGTCAAAGCACCTCTCTATTTCACCCTCCACTGAAAATTCCGATGTACCTCTCCGGGAACTTCGGTGAGATACGTTCGGATCACTTTCATTCGGGTATTGACATAAAAACCCAGGGTAGTACCGGCCATCATGTTTTTGCCATTGAATCCGGATATGTCTCCAGAATTAAAGTCCAGGCAAATGGTTATGGAAAGTCAATCTACCTGGCACATCCCGATGGGCACACCTCTGTATATGGCCACCTTGACCGATACAGAGAAGATGTGGAAGCCTATGTGAAGGAGCAACAATACCGGCGCAAAAGCCATCAGCTGGACCTCTACCTGGAGCCGGGAGATTTTAAGGTTGAAAAGGGAGCTTTTATTGCTTATTCCGGAAACTCAGGAGGCTCCATGGGTCCTCACCTGCATTTCGAAATCCGGACAGCCAATCAGCATCCTACAAATGTACTGGAATATGGTTTTCCCATAAAGGATAATATTGCGCCCAGGTTTAAAGGACTCTATATCTACCCTCTTGAGAAAAACGCCCGCGTAAATGGTTCCTCGGAAAAACAGTTTTTTGAACTGGTGATAGATCAGGGCATATATACCATACCATGGGGAACCCGGATTGAAGTGGAGGGCAAAATCGGGATTGGTGTGGAAGTTTATGATTATCTGAATGGAGCCTCAAACCGCTGCGGGGTGTATACCCTGGAAGGCTTTGTGGAAGAGGAAGCTGTTCTATGGTCTTGAAATGAAGGAATTTTCTTTTTCCGAAACCAGATATGTGAATGCTCATATTGACTATGGTGAAAAAATCAACTCCGGCAAAACCATCCACAAGCTTTACCGCCTGCCAAATGACAAACTACGTATATACAGTGATCTGAAAAATGAGGGTATACTGGATATTGTGGAGGGAGAAAATCAAAGCATCAAGGTTTTAGCCTCCGATGTGGCTGGGAACATAGCCCGCCTTTCCTTTGAGCTGAAAGCCACTGCCTCCCTGTCGGATCCGGTTTCCGGGAAGAAGACCGAGGGACAAATCATGAAATTTAACGAAGCGTCGAAATTTGATAATGGAACTGTACAGGTGGAGCTTCCTGCCAATGCTTTGTTTGAGGATATTGAGTTCCACTATTCCGAAACCCCGCCCAGCAATGGTTTCCTATCGCAAAACTATCATATTCACTCGTCTCAAACAGCACTTTTTAAGGCTTATACCCTCTCGGTTCCGGCCCCTGACCTTGCGCCGGAATATCGTGATAAACTGATATTTGTAAGTTATGATCCGGAGGAAAAAAAGATCATTTCGGCCGGCGGGAGCTACCAGGACGGCAGGGTACTGGCAAAGCTGAGAAACTTCGGGGAATATGCACTTTCGCTGGACACCATTGCTCCGGAGATTATTCCTTTAAAGGGTTCGGACTTAAAGGACCAGAGTGGCAGAAAGTCCCTTCGTTTTAGCGTAGTTGATGACCTTTCGGGAATAGAAAAATATGAAGGTTACCTTGACAATCGCTGGATACTATTTGAATATGACCCTAAAAATGATCTGCTGAGCTATTCCTTCGACCGGGACAGAATCAGCTCGGGAAAGGAGCACGAACTTGAGCTATATGTATCCGATTCACAGGGAAATGTAAATTTGTACCATTCAACCTTTACCTGGTAAAATTCTGATATGCAAAGCACCTATAAGGTAACAGGTCTAATGTCGGGATCCTCACTTGACGGAGTGGATCTTGCCTACTGCGAGTTTAGAAGGGAAAACGAAGTGTGGGATTCAAGGATCGTTCACTGTCAAACCATCCCCTATCCATCCTGGCTCAAAGTCCTGCTTAAAAATCCTGCATCCCTCTCAAATAGTGAGGTCCTGGAACTGGACCTCTTGCTTGGGACCTTTTATGCTGAATTGATAAACGATTTTCACCGCAGGCATAATGTTGCCCCAAATTTAATCGGTTCCCACGGACATACGCTTTTCCATGAACCTGAAAAGGGGATCACCTATCAGGCAGGAAACGGGGCCATCATGGCCGAGCGCACCAAGATCATTGTAGTTAATGATTTCGACGGGAGGATGTGGCACAGGGCGGACAGGGAGCACCTTTGGTTCCCATCGGTGACAAATTACTTTTCGCAACTTATGATGCCTGTATCAATCTGGGTGGATTTGCCAATATCTCCTTTGATGATCCCCGGGGAAACAGGCGCGCTTTTGATATCGGGCCAGCAAACCTGGCCCTGAACCGCATTGCCCGGCTGGAAGGTAAGGATTTTGATGAAGATGGACTTATGGCAGGAGCTGGGAAAGTAGACGAAACCTTTCTGGCGCATTTAAACTCGCTTGAATATTATAAAAGAGAAGCTCCAAAATCACTGGGGAAAGAATGGTTTCAGGAGATTTTCATCCCTCACTCATCAAGCACTGCGTTAAGCACAAAGGATCAGATGGCCACCCTGGTTGAACACATTGCCATTCAGCTTACAGCCTCCATCGACCTGGCCTGCGCAAAGAATGTGCTGGTAAGCGGAGGGGGTGCTTTGAACCTTACACTTATGGAAAGGTTTCGCTTTCATAGCGGGGCCAGGCTCCACATTCCTTCTTTGGACATGGTATTATTTAAGGAGGCTCTGATTTTTGCCCTTCTGGGGCTACTGAAGTACCAGGGAGAAATAAACTGCCTGTCCAGTGTAAGCGGAGGCAGATCAGATCTTTCTGTTGGCACGATTCATAATTAAAATATTCAGATATGTTAAATTTCACAGCATTTAATCCAACCAGACTTCATTTTGGAAAAGGGACCGTTAGCGAGCTTGGCAGCGCTGCATCCAAGCTGGGAAAACATGCCCTGCTTGTATATGGCGGAGGCTCGGTTAAACGAAACGGGAGTTATGCAGACACCCTTGAACAATTAAACAAGTATCAATATCAAAATCACCGAGTTTAATGGGATTAAACCCAATCCCCGGGTAGAGGATGTGGTTTCTGCGGCTAAACTGGGTCGTGAAATGGGCGTGGATATGGTCGTTGCCGTCGGTGGTGGCAGCGCCATCGATTCTGCAAAAATTATCACCATCTGCATTGCGGAGGACTGCGATGTATGGGAACTGATGACCGGAAAGTATAAACCGGCCTCGGCATTGCCTCTTCTGGCTGTATTAACGCTTGCGGCAACGGGAACAGAGATGAACGGGACGGCAGTCCTGCAAAACCGGGAAACCCGGGAAAAAATAGGATATCGAAACGAGCTGATTTACCCGGTCCACTCCTTTCTTGATCCTACCTACACCCTAACGGTTCCCCTCGACCAGACTACTTATGGCATCGTCGACCTGGTGGCCCATTGCCTGGAAGCCTGGTTTGGTGAGGGTGATGCCTCACTTTCTGACCGCTTTGTTCTTGCCATCATCAGGGAAGCCATGGAATATGGTCCCGGGCTAGTGGAGAATCCGGTAAACTATGAGCTCCGGGCCAGAATTATGTGGGCAGCCACAAATGCCCTGAACAACACAACCTTGTATGCCAGGAAATCAGGTGATTGGGGCGTTCACAGAATGGGGCACATTCTCTCCTATCTGTATGACACTCCCCATGCGGCAACACTTTCCATCATTTACCCTGCCTGGATAAGTGCCATGAAGGACAGGGCCAATGATCGGATTACTGCTCTGGGTGTAGAATTATTCGGCAGCTCTGATCCTGATGAAATCAGTCAAAGACTCAGTGAGTTTTTCTCAGGACTGGGAAGCCCTGTAAAATGTGCTGAGGCAGGCATTAGCATAGAAAATAGAAGTGAAATTCTTCAACTGCTGAATCAAAACAAAGCAGAGGGACTAAACTATCATCTTACGGATGCTGAAAGGGAGCGTATTCTGGAACTGTGTTTTTAAGTCATAAAGCTTTAAAGTCCATAAAGTCTAAAGGCGTAAAAGCGGAGTTTGTTGAAAAAAGAAAAGGGCGACCTGGCGGCCTCCCTTTTCTACAACACTAACTAAACTACCAACTAAACTACTAACTAAACTATTTACGAAAAAACATCTACTGAAATTATCTCAAATAGTATGCCACAAAGATAAATAGTGTTTTTATTTCCTGCAAGGATTTTTAAGATATTTTAACATAAAATGTGATTATTGTTTCTTTTATCGAAATATAGAGAGTTTTTAAAGGGGGTCGATTCGCAAATATTTAATTTTTAACACATATAAAGTAATTATTTAGGGGGTATAAAAAATATTTATAAATACAATAATTTTTGATTTTTCAGCTTGATTTGCTACAACATCATGTTATTCAATAGGATCAGTTGGTAGTTTATTTAAAAAATGAAATCTTTGACGCCCTAATAGATTTATATAAAATAGTATTCGTATGAAAAAAGGAATGATTGCCACCATTATGGGACTGCTACTGTGGGGCGGAACAATGTTTGCCTGTACAAATTTTCTTGTTACACCAGGAGCTTCAGTAAATGGCACTGCCATGATTACCTATGCAGCTGATGCCCATGTATTATATGGTGAATTGTATTTCAAGCCAGCAGCAGATTATCCTCCAGGGGCAATGCTTGATGTATATGAATGGGATACCAATAAATTCCTGGGTAGAATACCCCAGTTATCCCACACCTTTTCAACTGTGGGTAATATGAATGAGCACCAGGTAGCCATTGGCGAAACCACCTATGGTGGCCGCAGCGAACTCAGGGATACAACTGGCCTGATTGACTACGGCAGCCTTATGTATATAACCCTTCAGAGAGCCAGAACCGCCAGGGAGGCCATAAATATTATGGGTGAACTTGTGGCTGAATATGGATACTATAGTTCGGGAGAGTCATTCTCCATAGCCGATCCCAATGAGGTGTGGATCCTCGAGCTGATTGGGAAAGGGACCGAAATGGTAAGCAAGGGAGGCAAAACTTACAACAAGAATAAGGGTGCAGTATGGGTGGCTGTGAAGATTCCGGATGGATATGTAAGTGGACATGCCAACCAGGCAAGGATCCGCCAATTTCCCCTGGATGATCCCGAGAATTGCCTCTACGCTCCCGATGTAATCTCTTTTGCAAGAGAGAAAGGATATTTTGAAGGAAATGATGCAGATTTTAGCTTTTCCGACACCTATGCCCCGGTTGATTTTAGCGGAGCTCGTTTTTGCGACATCAGAGTATGGTCCTTCTTCAAGGATATTAATGATGATATGGACCAGTATTTTGAATACGTTAAAGGTAAGGACCTTGAAAACAGAATGCCCCTGTATATAAAGCCAAACAGAAAAATATCCAATAAAGATCTCATGAACTTCATGCGCGATCACCTGGAAGGAACCGAGCTTGATATGAGCAAGGATGCCGGTGCAGGACCCTTTGGCCTCCCCTACCGCTGGCGCCCCCTCACCTGGGAACAGGACGGAAAGATGTATGTGAATGAAAGAGCAACGGCTACCCAGCAAACCGGTTTTTCCTTTGTTGCTGAATGTCGCCCCATGAAACCAGACTGGCTGGGTGGAATTCTCTGGTTTGGGATTGATGATGCTGCTGCGACAACTTATGTACCCATGTATTGCGGCATGACTCGTGTACCCCACTCCTATGCTGTTGGGAATGGCGATCTGCTCACTTATTCGGAAACGGCAGCATTCTGGGCATTTTCATTTGTCTCCAATTTTGCCTACCTGCGTTACAATGTGATGATGGAGGATGTCCGGAAGGTCCAGGGCGAACTTGAAGAAAAATTCATCAACGAAATAGCCACCATCGATGCAGCGGCAATCGCTCTTAATGAGGTCAATCCTGATATGGCCAGGGAACTTGTCACCGATTATTCTGTTAGAATGGGTGATTATACAGTTCAGCGTTATAAAGAACTTGGTCAATTTCTCCTGGTGAAATATATCGATGGAAATATCAAAAAAGAAGAAAACGGGGAATTTCTGCGAAGCGAAGATGGATATCCCCTTAGCCCCGATCAGCCGGGCTATTCAGAGCAATGGAAAAAGACTGTGGTGATGATGCCGGGAAGAAATTGAAAATGCCAAAGGGCGAGGAACATTAATAAACAATGGCCTGTTAATAAATCATCATTGGTATTAGTCAAATACGAAATTAATTTGTACTTTTGCGACCTGTTAAATCAGACTTACAATATAATAAAGATAGAATCATGGATTTAATAAAGGTTGTTGAGCAGGCATTTGCCATAGAAAATGATGTACCAAAATTTGGTGCAGGTGATACCATTACTGTTCATTATAAAATTATTGAGGGTAATAAAGAACGTATCCAGCAGTTCAGTGGTGTTGTAATCCAGCGCCGTGGAAAAGGTACTACTGAAACATTTACCGTTCGGAAGATGTCCGGAAACATTGGTGTTGAAAGGATCTTCCCCGTCGCTTCACCCTTCATTGATAAGATTGAAGTAAATAAGCATGGTCGGGTTAGAAGGGCTCGCATCTTCTATTTCCGTGAGCTTACCGGTAAGAAAGCACGTATTAAGGAGAAGCGTTTTTAAAACCAATCCTTGAATCAGATACAGGAGGGCATCCCAAGGGGTGCCCTCTTTTTTTTGGTATAGCACCTTACTTAAATCCAGCGGCCTCTTCCCTGGCTTTCTCCATAATCGCATCAGCTTTTAGCTGTGCCTCATTAATCAGGTTTTCTGATTGCTTATTGGCCTGGCGAACCAGCTCCTCGGCTGCCTTGTTGGCTGCCAGCTTCTTCAGGGGATTACTTCCGGCTTCTTTCACAAGATTCTCACCCTGCTTTTCAGCTTCACGGACAAGTTGCCCTCCGGCCTTTTCTGCCTCTGCCATGATCCGGGCGACTTCTTCCTCAGCCTCCTTCAAGATTTCTTCTGCTTTTTCGGATGCTTCCTCCCGAATCTCCTCCTCTACCTTCTCTAACTCTTCAGTTACCCTTTCCTCTACCATCTTTTTGACTTCCTGCTTTCCGGAGGCCAGATTGCTGCTCAGGTCAGTGCTAATCTGGGGATCCTGGAAAGTTCCCTTAATCCTGGCTTTGATTTTTACATAATCTGACTCGGGAATCTTAAAACCAGCTGATTTTGCCATGGCTGACAATCCATCCATTAGTTCTACGGCTCCACTGCCCAGATCAGATCTCGCAATGTTCATATCCAGCAGGTAGTCAAGTGACATGTCGATTCCGTGCAGTCCTGAAACCGTGATCTTAGAATTGTCGAATTTAACATCAAAGGGGTCAACAATCACTTTGCCCTCTCTTACCCGGAATTTTATATTCATATCATTGGGAACCATCTCTCTGAACTTCTCACTCTTTAAAAGCTCACTGAGCCGCACAAAGGAGCTCATATTGTAAATCTGCACCCCCTTTGTGTATATCCGGCCATCGGCAGAGATTGACTCGTAGACGGGAGACAAAGATGCATCTAAAAGCGAGGTGAAATCAAGCATTACATTGGCATTTCCCTTGCAGTATTTCGCCATGGGTGCCAGCCTCTCCACGGTAACAAAGGTGGAATAAGCCGTGGGTATATCAATGTTCTGTATATCAAGGAACAGATCGGCAAGTGCATCATCTCCCCTGGTATCAACCGTTCCCTTTAGCTTCACGTGTCCCCCGATCACATCCAGCTCAAGTCCGCTCAGATCTGCAATTCCGTCTTTCACACTCACCGCACCCTGGACCTTCTCCATGGTGATCCCGTCATAAATGATCTTCTTCATATCCATCTCCATACCGAAATCCAGGTTCTGAGGAATCACAAGGGCTACTTCCGGATCAAGAGAATCCGCATGGGCTTCCACCGAAATACTCGAGCTATCCGTGATTTCCCCCACCGTTTCCGGCATCAGTTCATCCACATCCAGCAGATTTGAGCTTACATTCAGCTTTCCGGATACGGTCTCTCCTTTAAATACATAGGGAATGAAATTTGACAGAGCCCCTTCCATATGCAAGTCTGATTTTCCCAGTACGAGATCGGCTCCTTTCAGATCCACAAACCTTGGATTGAACAGCATTTCAAGCCTCGTGAGTTCCACCGGGACCGGAATATCCGGAGTCTCAAGCTGAACGCCTTCCACCAGGAATATACCCTCCAGATTTACATCCTCGTACTGCTCCTCTTCGATGTAAGACATTCGGGTATCAATTCTTAAATCAGCCGTCATTCGACCCTCCAGCTTTAAATCCTCCAGTGGAAGCACATCCTTCAGGGATGAAAAGTCTATCGTTCCATCCAGAGCTCCCACCACATGCATATCACTGATGGGATGGTCCACATGCATTTGAGCGTCAAAGGGATTTCCACCCAGGGAAAAGTGGAACTTTTCCAGGTCGACCGTTGTCAAATCCATATTACTTCCATTGTAGTCGACCTCCAGGTGAATCCGGACATCGGATAGATCGCCGGGTAAATCGGGATAGGAAAAATATCCATCTTCTACCTGCAGTTTTATACGTGCATCGGGCATTAATGTATCCTTCATAAGTCCGGATACAACACCTTCAAGCACCAGAGAGCCTTCTGTCTCAATGGACGAGAAATCATTTAAATAGATGGCCGGGATCAGGGATAAGAGCGATTGAAAGGAAGTTTTTCTGCTAAAGAAGCTGATATCAATATCCATGGCATCATCCTCCAGTAAAACCACCTGCCCCTCGGTTCCCAGAACCAGATCATTGATTTTAATTTCATTTTCCTTAATGGTGTAGACGATTCTCCAGAAGGTCGGCAGCTGCAATCAAGTCCACTTCCACTCTTCCCTTCTTCATATAGGGAATCCCTCCATGCCAGGCATCAAGGCCATCAATTCCAAAAGATAGTTTGAGATCTGTCTGAGAGGCAGAAAAGTCGCCTGACAAATCCAGATTCACCGTCTCCATTACAGCCTCCGCTCCCATCATGGCATCCCGGTAATAAATCTGCCCATCCCGGATGGTGAAATTCTCCAAAGAAACATTCATACTTCCACCTCCGTCCTCTGACACATCCTCTTCTTCCTCAGTATCTTCCCGGGCTATATCCCAGTTCGAACGTCCATCCTCCAGTACAAGCCCATTGATCAGGGGCTGAACAAGCAGGATAGACTTTACCTGCAGATCATTTTTGAATGCGCTAAAGGGATTTGCTCTGAGCTCGAAGCGTTTCAGGCCCAACAGGGTATCACCCTGAAAATCATCCAGTCCCACTACAGAAAGCTGATGAAGATTCACGCTCAGATCGGGAAAGCCCCTGAAAAGTGATAATGAAAAACGTGACCAATCAACAGTGGCATAAACACTTTCGTTAATCTTCTCTTTTACAATAACTTCTATCTTAGATTTAAACAATAAGGGTATAAGAATCAGCAATATGAGGATGGATCCAATGAGGATGGCAAATATGCGGAGAAGCTTTTTCATGTTCCAGGTTTTACTCAAATATAGGAAAGCTGGGTGAAAGTTTTCTTAAAGAGTTTTGGAATTGTCCTGATTTGATTAAATTTGCAGCCTGTTACCGGACGAGTAGCTCAACTGGATAGAGCACCTGACTACGGATCAGGAGGTTGGGGGTTCGACTCCTCTCTCGTTCACACTGAAAATCAAGCAGTTACACTAAAACGTGTAGCTGCTTTTTTTATTTGACTAAGGTTTTGACTAAAATATTTTCAGGGTGCTACATTGCGAAAACAATCGGTAGTTACTGACATGCAGGCTACTCCATTGATAAGCACATGCTATTTTTGTTTAATATTTTCTACAATTTATTAAACAATCTTACCATTCCTTTGTTAATATTTCAAACACAAAGCAAATCACAGGTGTATTTGCTGAAAAAAAATATTAAACATAAAAAAAAGAGTTATGAAAAATTCACTTAAATTTTCGGTTATTTTATCAGTTTTTGCGATTGCCTTAGCCTTCAACCCCACTCCTGTTAAGGCAGCTGGTCACGATCTTTTTGACCTCACTGTTAAGCACAACATCAATGGCGTTAGCCTGGGATTGGACAAGGAATTACCAGTCGATGTCTATGCTAATGGTGGTTATCTATTCACATTTACCTTTGGTGAAACTGTAAAAGCTTCCTTCCCCGCTGGTAACTATTTTATCGAGGTTAAACTCGCTGGTACAAGTACAGTAGTTATGAGTTATGGCCCAGGGGACATTCCCGAGGATGTTGAGGTGTCGATCAAAGCTCAATTGAGTGCTGGAAAAACTCCCGTACTCAAAGTTAAGGTTAAATAGATTTAGTTCATTAGATATTGAAGCGCCGGCATAAAATTATGCCGGCGTTTTTTTTGTGTTTTCCGCACGGGAATCCAAACCCTCCTTAAATTATAGTTGAAGCGATAACATGGAGAATATGCACCTTTCCCTTTTGTTTTTAATTCCTTCTTCTTACTTTGCATCAAGTACGCATTAAGATGAATTACCATTGCTAACTTTAAATCTCGAAGTAGCGGCAGGAAAACATTAACACTTTTTAAGCTCCTGTAACAAAAGTTTACGCAATTATTTGGGAACTTTGGTATCAAAGCCCTTTCATCCATGCACCGACTTGTTATTGTGGCACTTCCCATGCTCTTGATGATCTTTCAGGGAGCCATTGCTCAGAGCGACAGCACAGGCAATCGGGTGATCAGGGGGAAAATAGTTGATGATTCTCTGGGCTATCCCCTTCCCTTTGTTCATCTCTGGAATGAAAGTAACAGGATGGGTTCGATTTCCAGTGAATCCGGGGAATTCAGCATCAATGTAAGAATTCAGGATACCGTAAACTTCAGCGCCCTTGGATATTCAGCCTACTCCTTTCAGGTATCAGATTCTATGTCCTTTGATGGCCTTGTGGTTCGCCTGAAATCGAAAAAATATGAAATTGCCGAAGTAGTGGTGAGGAGATGGAGCTCCTATGCTGCCTTTAAACATGATTTCCTAAACCTTGAGCTTCCCGGTGCCGAGATAGAGCCCTTAAAAGCACAACTCAGGGTATCTGCAAAAGTCGCAGCCCTGGAAGCTGATAATGAGAGAGTCGCAAAGCAAAAGATGGAAGGAGGATTTGGCGTCACCTCTTCCCTGGGTGGTGGAATCAACCGGGAAAAGGCAAATCAGGAAAAGCTCAGAAATCTGGAAAAGAGAGAAAAGATCATTCGCCAAAAGTTTAACCGGGAGCTGGTTGGGGAGATCACAGCTCTTGAAGGTGATGAACTCACCAAATTTATAGCGCTTTGCAATTTCAGTGAGGATTATCTATATCAATCAGATTTATATTCAATCGTGGAAGCGATTTCGGCAAAGTTTAATGCCTATGAACTTTTGGGAGATACGATCACCTCCGCGCATGAATGATGTCGGTGATTCCGGATGAGATTTCTTTTTACTGCCGATTTCCCTATATTGTAGCTGAACAACAAAGAGAGCATGCGCAATCCCAATCCACATCCAAAAGCTGCATTCAGGGCACTGAAGCTTATTTATTATGCCCTGAATACGGGACTTATGCTCTTCTTTTTTGTGGGCATCTATCTCAATGGCAAGGCAATTCCTGAATTCAAGGACGGGGTTGATATCCTGACCCTGGTAAATATCCTGTTACTGGGGATGATTCCCTTGGGTAACATGATTTCGGGACGTAAACTGGCTGCCATTGAACCCGGAGATCCCTTTGCCCGTAAGTTTGAGCAGTTCCAGTCGGCCATGATTCTGCGTTGGGCCATGATTGAAGGGGTTGCCCTTTTATCCATCGTGGGCCTTATTCTGCTTCAGGATGGCAAGCAGCTGGTTATTTTTGTGATCTGCATCCTGATTCTTTCCATGAATACGGTAACCCGGGAAAAGGCCGTGAAGCTGGCAAAACTTAACCCGGAGGAAGCCCGCCTCTTGAACGAATAATAAGAGCTTAGTCTTTTATTCTAATCTTGCCAGGGCATCTTTCCTGTAGCTTCTGCTTACCGGCAGTTCAATTTCACCGAGCAAGACCTCTTCCCTGTTAAAAGAGCTCACCTTCTCCTTATTTACAATGAATGAGCGATGTATCCTGATGAAAGATTCGGGCAGTTCCTTTTCCACATGGCTGATCTTTTCCTTTGAGCTCACCTCTCCCCCATCCTCCAGGTGAATCTTAATGTAATCGGCCATGCTTTCGATATAAAGAAGCTTATCAAATTCAATGCGGGTTTGCTTCCGCTGGGATCTAACAGTAAAAAAGCCTTTTTCAAGTTTTGATTTTTCCTCCTCCAGCTGCCCGATTGCGCCCTGATCAATGAAATAGTGTTTAATCAGCAAAATAAATGCCATGATCAGGACCACAAAATGAAGAATGATTGCCAGCAGAAAAACATCGGTGACCAATGGCCCGGTTTCATTTACCCTGAATTTAATCATCAATAACATGGAGGTCACACTGGCCAGCAATTCCAGTGTCAATGAGATTATGAACATGTAGAAAGTATATAAACCGAAGAGCCTAAATCGTCTCGTAAACAGATAGCGGGGAACCAGGAAGAAGTTGAAGAAATAAGTAGTGGCCATGACAACCGGCAAAAGCAAGGATACATAATAGAATGCCTCCAGGTAGCTTTCAAACCATTTCCCAAAGATCAGGCTCAGGGCTGCATGGACCAGGATCCAAAAGATGATATGCTGATAGGTTTTCATGTACTTGACTGAATAAATATCGCAAAAAAAGCAGTCAATTAGGCCTAAGGTCGACGGAAAACAGATTTACGACCGGATTCGACCTTGACCTGTAAACCGCGCTACCCTTA
The DNA here is from genome assembly GCA_963713725.1 of uncultured Bacteroidota bacterium. GTDB lineage: Bacteria > Bacteroidota > Bacteroidia > Bacteroidales. The sequence continues at coordinate 93,070 of CAVQMZ010000020.1, read as the reverse complement.
CTTTGTAAGTAATTCTTTTATTAACTTTAAATCTCTTATCATGGACACACTTAATAACCTTTTCCACGTGGGCGGACCGCTCTTTATGGGCATTCTGACCATCCTTCTCCTGATTCTCCTGGCCACGGCAATAATATTTGCCATATACATAATCAATGGGAAGGCGCAAAAATCCGAAAGCTTCACCCACCAGCTCAAGTATTTGAAATCAATGGGACTCTTCACCATGATTGTGGGTATTCTGGGGCAGCTTATTGGACTTTTAATGGCATTTGGGGCCATTGAGAGGGCCGGAGATATTTCTCCACAAATGATATATGGCGGCTTGAAAATTTCATTTTACACAACCGTATATGGCATTCTGATTTATCTCTTATCGATTCTTCTGTGGTTCATCCTGGATCTCTGGCACCATAAAAAGCAGGAATCATGAAAAGTTTGCTGTGCTTTACCGGAATTTTCCTGACCATTCTACTGGCCTTTCCGGTCAATATGGCTGCTCAGGAAAGTGAATCATTCATGGGAAACTGGGAAGGCATGTTTATGAATGATTTCAGAACCCTTATTCAGCTTGAGTCCGATACGGCTCAAAACTTTTCAGGAAGGATTCTCCTTTATGACGGAGAGATACAGATTCAGGATGACGAGTTGTTTAAAATCGGCATTCAGGAGAATACACTCACCTTCTATATCATGGCTAAGGAGACACACTATAAAGGGGAGTTGGATACAGTAAACGGCGAACTCAGTGGAATATTCATTTTCCCTGACGACTCCGAGCATCCTCTGACCGTAAAAAAAGTAAACAAGTCATCTCTTGCAGAGCCTCCTCCGGAGTGATTTTGAAATAGTGGATAAAATTGCTTTCTGATTCGGTATATTTGGAGCCATGAAGCTTCAAAGGTATTCAAAGGAAGAAAGTATTGAGTTGATGAACCGGTTTGGAAGAACCGGTTCATCCTTTGTTTTCCTGATTATCTTTCTCCGGCGAAGATAATATTATCGCGGCTGTGGATGAAGCCTCTTCCGGGGGATTTAATCTGGAAATGCCGGGTCTTGTAAATCATAAGATGGATCCCCTCACTCGGGAGCCCATCAGCTTCACGAAATTACCCGTAGATATCCAAAGATACAGGGAAGCTTTCAGCTATGTGCAGGATCAGATACTTTACGGCAATTCCTTCCTCCTGAATCTCACTTTTCCAACCCGGGTAAGAAGCAATTATAAGCTGGAGGAAATTTTCAGGGCTAGTAAGGCCCCTTTCAAGTTATACCTGGAAGATGAACTTGTGGTATTCAGTCCGGAAAGGTTCGTCAGGATTGAAGGGAATACCATAAGCTCCAATCCCATGAAAGGGACCATTGATGCAAATATTCCAGGAGCGCAGGCAAGGCTTGTCTCGGATCAGAAAGAGGATGCTGAGCATAATACCATTGTGGACTTAATCCGTAATGATCTGAGCATAATCGCATCTGGTGTGAAGGTGAGGCGTTTCAAATACATCGACCGCATAAAAACCCATCAGGGTGAACTGCTCCAGATGAGTTCGGAGATTTCGGGAAAACTACCCTCAGGTTTCCAGTCCAGGCTTGGAAGCATGCTCTTCGATCTTTTACCCGCCGGCTCCATCTGTGGTGCTCCCAAAAAGAGTACGCTTGAGATCATTCTTAAGGCCGAGGCATATGAAAGGGGATATTATACCGGTGTTTTTGGCTACTGGGATGGTTCTGTGCTTGACTCGGCGGTGGCCATACGCTACATTGAACAAAGTGGAGAAAAACTCACATTCAAAAGTGGTGGCGGCATCACTTTTCAAAGCTCCTGCGAGCACGAATATGATGAAATGGTAAATAAGGTTTATGTCCCCATTTATTGAAACCCTGAAGGTAAGGGATGGCAGGATATCCAATATGTCCTTTCACCAGGCCAGGTTTGAAAGAACCCGAACTGATTTTTTTGGGTATAAGATTCATCCGGCTCTGGAAGATGAAATTGTAATTCCAGATGATGCAAAAGAGGGCTTATTTAAGTGCCGGGTAGTATATGATGGCCAGGATATTGAGATCGGCCTTCAGGCCTACACTCCTCCAGATATCAAATCATTAAAAGTCATCTTTAACGATGATATTTCATATGGCTACAAATCGGCTGACAGGTCCGCCCTGACGAAGCTTTACGATCAGCGTGGCACATGTGATGATATCCTGATCGTAAAGAAGGGATGGCTCACCGACAGCTACTTCGCAAATGTGGCTTTTTGGGATGGAAGCCAGTGGCTTACGCCTGATACTCCCCTGCTGGCAGGTTGTATGCGGGCTTCCCTGCTTGAGAATGGCACAATTGAAGAAGCCGGTATAAGGATGAAGGACCTGAGTAGATTCAGTAGGCTGAAACTGATCAATGCGCTCAATGATTGGGAAGATGCCCCCACCATCCCCATTGATGCACTTAGCCTTTAAGAGAAAAAAGATAAAGCATTTCCCTGGAGATCTGGCGGCAACGTTCTGCATATGCTTCTTCTGCCTGCGGAGTTCCATCAAAAACCTTGGGATCTTCGTAGGTGATTGCATGCCTTGATTTTGCACCACCAACGATCGGACAGGCAGCATCTGCATCCGAGCAGGTCATAACCGCGTGGAAATCCCTGCTTGGATTTGGAGGGTCACTGTATCTTTTTGAAAACACCCTTTCGCCAAGGGAATTGCCAGGATATCTGATCAGATAGACCGGATTTGCCCCTGGGATTTTTGTGGAAATTTTGAAGCCAGCATCCTTTATGGCTTTTACAGCCTGAGGGTTAAAAGCGGTAACCTCAGTACCGCCCGAAAAGCACTTCACTTTTCCCTGCCCATAATATAATGAGGCCAAAGATGCCCACAGGTGAGCCATGTGACTCCGTCTGGAATTATGGGTACAAATAAAAATCAAGTCTAGGCTTTCATTTTTATTTTCACTGATTATACCCGCCAGAGTTTTAAGTTCTTTTTTTCGCCCGACCGGAATCATAGGAAATTCATCTACCCGTTCTGCCACATAATCCTGAAGTGGCTCATATCCCCTCCAATCCATAAATTTCTACATTAATTGTTCTACGATTTCTACGGCTCTTTCCACACAGGGGGCGCAAACCTTTTGCATTACCTCTTCATTTTTAAACTTTTCATTGCCCTCGTCTGAATTAAAATCACAACCGGTGAGCTCCCTGCAGTTACTTGTCTTAAATTCAGCTGTGAATCGTTCAGTAAGTTCCTTGACTGATTTGTACGACCCTGACTTAAGCTCATTATTATCGGATGCCTTCTCCCCTTCCATAATCCCCAGGACCATGATTGCTCCACTTACCGCACCACAGGTACCCTGGGTTCGCCCCATGCCCCCTCCAAAACCGGCGGCAATTTTAAGAGCCAGCTCTTTACTGTACCCATAATCCTTTGCGAAAGAAAGTACTACCGATTGAGCACAATTATTTCCCTTAAGAAAAAGTTCTGCTGCTTGTTCTGACCGTTCCATATGGACCTCCTTTTTTTTATACAAGTTAATAAAAGGAATTCAAATAAGTTCACTTATTTAAAAACTGTGATAGGCAGAGTTAGTTTCAGGAAGACTGCATCTGCCTGGGTGGGATCACCCATAATTTCTGCCACCTGGTCATGGGAATAGATCAGGTAGAGTGCTCCAAAGGGAGGCTTAAACCTCCACCCTGCCATTCCGTAGAAATAGATCTTGCTGTTGCTGCTTGAGTTCTGGGCAAAAACCCTGATCCAGAGATCTCTGGTAAAGTTGTAATTCAGGGAAAGTACATTGATAAAGGTGGAACTTCCCGTAGTATCGGGATCAAAGCTAATCAGATCGCCATTGTACTGGGCTGAAAATTTTTCAGTGATCTTCATCCTGCCCGAAAGTGAGAGCCTTTGGAAGTTCCGTTCAAAATTATGGCCGAAAGAATAGCCCACCTGGGCATGGCTCCATTCGGCTGTATTATATCCCAGCTCAAAGACGTGGCGATAATTGTAATAATCCTTCTCAAAAAGCTTGTATTCATTGTTATACTGATATCCAAATGAAAAGCGGTTCTGAAAATAAAAGTCCACGGCCTCAGTGAAATTCCAGCTTCTCAGAATCCCTGAGGTGCGTGCCCAAAAGGCATTATTCCTGGTTTCCACTTCTATGTATTGAAAAATCTTAGATTTCAGCCACCAGCGGTAGCTCAAATCACTGTCCACCTCCCTCCGGTCATCATCCACCACATATCCGGCCTGGTTCACATTCTCCTGAAAATTCTCCCCCATCTCGGTATACCTCACATGCATGTGGTAATAATTACGCTCCTTGGCAAAGCGTAAAAACCAGGCGCTATGCGATAAAAAATCCCCGGGCAGACTGGCCACCAGCTGTCCGGTCAGCTTCCAGGTTTCTCCCAGATTCAACACATAGTCGCCACTGAAAGATGTAGCATAGGATGAGTCATTCCTTCGGTCAACTGCGGTCAATCCCACAGAAGAAGATTCAAGAACATCTCTTTTAACACGTGCAGTGGTGAAAAACGAAGGGGGATCACCTTCTTCATCTGCTCTCATTTCCCTTACATTCAAGGCATTAAAATTGTACTTGCCTGCCTTCCCATTTAACTTGGCTCCGTAGAGAATATCCTCAATCCGCCTGGAATAAAAGGTCTTGATCCGGGTTGAGTACATCTCATTCCCTTCCTGAAAGAATAGTCGTTTTTCCGGATAATTTAATTCATAGCGGGTCAGATTTATCCGTTCCTGATCTGCTTCCACAGTAGCGAAATCAGGATTTACCGTCCCGTCAAAAGTCAGGTTAGGAGAAATTTGCCACTTTACATCCACCCCTGCATCAGGTTTTACCTCGTTCTCAACTCCGGTGAATTCATTGTTTTCATAGCGAAGGGTAGCGTAGGGAAAAAGCGATAATTTCCCACCGCTCTTTGGCGGTTTAATTCCGGTCAGCTTCCCCCCCTGACTGATCCTGAAATCGTCCGACAGGACACCGGACCAGTAGGCCGTTTCAAAATTACTTCGGATTACACGTGCAAAATTCACACCCCAGGTATCGCTACCCTGCTTAAAGCGGATGCTTCTGAAGGGGATGGCCATCTCAAGGGTCCAGCCTTTGTCATGAACCCTTACAGCCGATGACCATTCGGCATCCCAGTTTTCATCAACACTTCTGCCATCATCATTAATTCTGAAATCGCTCTGGGTACCCAGAGGATTGATCCAGAACCCATATCCGGTACGGTTATCATTGTAGGGATCAATAATCAGCGCAAAGCAATCATCCCCCTTTGTAAAAGCATCCCGGTTCATTGCCTTGGCAAGAACCTCAAAATCCTGGTATAGATTCACACTCAGATATACATTGTCATCATCGTAGCCAATGTAACATACTGTAGGTTCCGTAGCAGGATCTCCACTTGAAGGCTCCATTTGAAAAAAACCCATTGCTGAATCTGCCCCGACCCAAAGCTCAGCATCATGCCAACCATCAATTGCAGGGGGAGAATTCAGTCGGAAAGCCTTTGTTGTGCGCTGACCCATCAGACCAGAGGGGAAAAGCATACAAAGCAGTAAAAGCAGGACAATTTTGTACATCGAAAAGTTGGGCTTACTCCTTACTAAAATAGAACTTTTATTTATAACTTGGAGTTCCTCAAAACTGCACCTATGAAAAACATACTCCTTGTTCTGTCAATGCTTTTAGCTATGTCTGCACTATCGTCCGGCCAGGCACTTCAGGAAAAGACTCCGGACGGAATGGTGTTAATCCCGGGAGGAACTTTTCTAATGGGATCTAATGCCAATGAAAACCTTTCCTCTTTTCCAGCTCACCCTGTGAGTCTGCCTTCCTTTTATATGGACAGGAAGGAAGTGCGTAATCGCGAGTATTATGAATTCTGCATGGAAAAAGGACATAAATTACCCGAATTCTGGGGGATGGACATTTATAAATCCGGACCTGACTTCCCTGATTATCCGGTGCTTGGAATCAGTCATTTCGATGCCACGCTTTATGCCAGCTGGGCGGGCAAGCGTTTACCCACAGAAGCAGAATGGGAGTATGCAGCAAGAGGCGGACTGGAGTTTATTGCTTATCCCTACGGGGAAAAGGCCGACCATGATCTGGCGCGCTTTAATTATCCGGAAGCCGAAAAAGGCCCTTTGAAAACCGGTTCCTTCAAAGCAAATGGATATGGACTTTACGACATGTCAGGCAATGTGTGGGAGTGGGTAAGTGATTGGTTTGATGTCGGCTACTACAGTGAATCACCCGAGTACCATCCAAAGGGACCTTCAACAGGTTCATTCAGGGTATTCAGAGGCGGAGGATGGCATTCAGGCGGAGGATGTACCAGTGTATTTTACAGAAATGCCCTGCCCCAGCACTGGGTGGATATTGCAGGAGGATTTCGTTGTGTTAAGGATGTGGAATAAGGCTTAGATCAGACTGGGAGAATCGATAATCAGCAAAGCGCCTTTATAAAGTGAAATTGCGCTGAAGCTAAGGATCAAATGACTGATATCATTATGATTTAACCATGGGCCAAGGCCCCATTCAAAACTAAAGATTAAAGCTGAAAGCACCCCCACTCCAATTCCGACCATAAGCTTAACAATTCCCCTGATATCCGTTTTCTGGTAGATCACATAGCTCAGAGAACCCACGACCAATAGCATACCAAATATCGTATAATACTTTACTGCTGAGAAAGCCAGCGAATGAAGCGTATATAAAAGCGCCAGTGAAAGAATCAGGAAATTCACCCTGCTTACCATTCTGGAAAAGGAGGGTTTCAGCAAGGGTTTGGATAATTCGATGAGGCCATGGGAAAGAATGGCCACCGAAATAAGTGTAAAAATCCATGATACCAGTTTCCATGCAGGTGGAAGCGTATATAAAAAAGCATGTCCCAACAATCCACCGGCCAATGTGGCAATACCAAGCGTTAGAAAATAATATTTGAAATAACCTTTGATCCTCACCGAAGATTCAAATTGTTTAATCCTGAAATAGGCATAAAAACAAATGACCGCCATAATCAAATCGGTCACTGTTGTAATCGGCTCATCAATCCGGATACTAAAAACCTCGATGGAGGGTTGTATGAATTTCAAAAACACGACCACAATGTAAGCCTAATTATTGTAAATTGTTGCGCAGGATATTCACAAAATACAATCTCATGAAAGTCAGCCTAGCCCTCAGCCTTATTTTTTTATTGTCAATTCTGTCCTGTTCGACAGACAAAAATATGATTGCTCAAAGCATTAATTCCGATGAAACGCTATTCCAAGCCATTGAGGTAAATGAACAGTGGCCATCGTACAGGGGATTCTTTTCCTCGGGCTATATTAAAAATGCAGATCTTCCTGACACTTTTAATATTGAAAGCGGCTTAAATGTGAAATGGAACCTTGAGATTCCGGGTTTGGGCCTCTCCTGCCCGGCCATTTGGGATGACAAAATCTATCTTACAACGGCCATCAGTGATCAGGATCAGTCCGGATACCTGGCAGGCCTTTATGGTGACATCGAACCCGTTGCTGACTCTTCAGAGCATCAGTGGATGGTTTATTGCATTGACAGGAATACGGGATCCATCATCTGGGAAAAGGAAGCCCACCGGGGAATTCCCATGGTCAAGCGACATCCCAAGTCCTCCCATGCCAATACTACTATAGCTACGGACGGTAAACATGTGGTGGCCTTTTTCGGTTCCGAAGGGCTCTATTGCTATGATACTGAAGGAGAACTGCTCTGGACCCGAGATTTCGGACTGATCAATTCTGCATGGAATGTTGTGGAAACAGCCGAGTGGGAGTTTTGTAGCTCTCCTGTCATTTTTAAGGATCGTTTAATCATTCAGGCAGATGCCCTGAATACTGCCTTTGTAGCAGCCCTGGATCTTGCCACGGGAGAAACCATATGGCGCAAAGACAGGGATGAGATCACCGGATGGTGCACACCAAATGTATATTTTAATGGCACCAGAGCCTGTGTGGCGGTCAATGGATATAAACACAGGGGCGGATATGATCTGGAAACAGGGGAAGAACTTTGGAGAATGTCCGGTGGTGGAGATATACCGGTACCCACTCCCATTGTCTGGAAGGACCTGATCTACTTTAACAGTGCCCATGGACGACATGCACCCCTGATGGCAGTTCAAAATAGTGCCGAGGGTGAGATTCTCTATCCTGAAAGTGATTCCACAGAAGTGGAGGGAATGGAATGGTTTTACGATCGCAAGGGTGCATACATGACCTCTGTCCTGGTTTACGACTCCCTGTTATACAGGTTGCGATGGAATGGCAATCTTGCATGTTATGATGCCCGTAGCGGCAAGGAAATCTACCAGAACACCGTCAGCCCCAGCAGTTTTATTGCCTCCCCGGTGGCGACAGATGGAAAAATCTATATGGTATCAGAATACGGGGAGCTTTATATTGTCCAGGTCGGACCCGAGTATAAACTGCTTAATAAGATACCTCTGGGGGATTTGTCGCTCGTTACTCCTGCTATTGTTCCGGGAATGATGGTATTCAGAACTTCCGGTCGTCTTATTGCAATCTCAGATGAATGATGTCCTTCCAATTCTCACAGTTTTAAGAATGGATTGTAATTTCTGCTGGTGATGCCACCTGCATTCTTCAGGACATGAAATTTGCATGAGATATAAGCCACCATTACAGGGAAAACCAATAACCATGGATGTATATGACTCCCTGGACTGCAAACAGTTACCATACATAATCAAAGCTTCCTGATCATTAAGTACAGTGTCATAACCATCCCTCAGGCAAACCAGGCCCTTCATTGCTGATAAATTCTTAAGGTATTTAATTGGATTTTTACATGCAGGCACATAATCCATGCTGATTACCATGTTGGAGTTTGGATTGATGAGCACGTATGAACCACCATCTTCCTGGTTGTATTTTACTGTCCAGTTGGGAGAAGCCTCAAAGCTGATGTCATAATCAGGATGCTGATATCGCTCACCCTGTGACTGCAGTCCACTGGGTACAAGCAAGGCGCTGATCAATAGTATATATCCCTGCCATCTCATGCCCTTAATTTACAACAACGCGCCTTAAATATCCACTTATATTTCTGTATTTCAGTATAATACCATAAAGAGCATGAGAAAAACAGCTTTGGACCTGCCTACAGTAATTTAAGGCTGATTATTTGGATAGGATATAAATCCCGAATCACTATATTTACAGATGCCAGGAATTTGGTCATGATTGGGAAACATCTGCGACTTACCATAAGAAGCCTTGGAAAGAACCTTCTGTATGCAATATTCATCATTGCAGGGCTTGCCATTGGAGTCACAACCTTTCTCTCAACCATCCAGTGGTCTGCCTGGCATTTATCCTATGAAAGAAATTTTAGCGAAAAGGAATCCATTTATCGACTTACTTTTGAAGAGACAAATGAAGGCTTCTACAGGCATACAGCCAGGATACTTCACGGAAATGCGCTGAACCGGATTGTGTTCTCCGATGTGCTGCCTGGCATTGAATATTCGGCAAGACTGGCTCCCTTCAGAAAGGCTGCTTTTAAGATTGAGGAGGAGACTTTTTATGAGGAATTTGCATACACATGTGATCCTCAGTTTCTGGAAATATTTAAGCCTGAAGTTTTACAGGGTGGCAGGGAGAACTTACTTTCAACACCGGGCACAGCCATTCTCACCAGATCCACCGCAAAAAAGTTTTTTGGCCCGGAAAACCCTGTAGGGAAAACTTTCAGTCTGATTCATCAGTTTGATGTAAGACCTGCAATTTATACAGTAAGCGCTGTAATTGAGGATTTCCCGGAAAATTCGCACTTAAAAATTTCAGTTCTTACTTCCTTTGAGGATGCCATGGATTTTGAAGGCACAGCCTGGGCATATTTAAAGCTGAAAAGCGGCGTTGAAGCTGCAGCCTATGAACAGGAAATCAAAACTTTCATCGACAGCAATTTTGACGCATCCCTGAGCGATGGGCTCTATCCCAGGCTGCAAAGTTTAAGCGATATCCATTTAAAATCCCATAAGGCCAGAGAGATCCAGACAAACGTCAGGTTCAGAACAGTGCTGGTTGTGATTATCACTGGAATGCTGGTTTTTTTACTTGCCTGGTTCAACTTTACCCTGCTCTCATTCAGTCAGAATCAGATGCAAATCAGAAGACTTACCATTCAATGGCAGATGGGCGCAGGAAAGCGTATTTTTTTCAGGCAGTTTCTTATTGACAACCTGCTTGTGGGGCTACTTGCCTTTGGCCTGGGAATTCTCCTGACTCTCTTGCTATCTCCATACATAGAGGATCTTGGCAATGCCACCACAGGGCATGATCAGCGTATTTTTCTAATTTCCATTTTATTGCTCCTATTCTTCATCACTCTAAGTGCCATTGTTACAGCAACAATTTCAACCAGGCTGCTCTACAAAAATTTACAGCGAAGATTCCTTTCCACAAAGATTGGCGCTCCCCAGGATAACACAGGTAGAAGCCTTTTCATACGGGCCATTATCAGCCTGGAATTCATCATCACTTTTGTCCTGGTATCCAATCTGATTATGGTCTCCAGGCAAACCAGTTTTGCTATGAATCAACAACTTGGATCCGGACAGGCAAAAGCCATTCATCTGCATAGTCTTCACCGGTCCATAGTGGACCAGTTCGGAATATTTAAAGCACGAATGCTGGAGCATCCGGATGTAACCATGGTAAGTGGAAGTATGGAGGAACCCACGGGGGAAGCAATGGATGCATGTGAATTTGAGATTGATGGTGAAGATGAGGGCGAAAAACAGCTTTTCCTCTTTCCGGTTGACCAGGATTTCTTTCGCTTTTATGATATTGAAGTGATACATGGTACCGATATTCCAATTGAATATAATCCGGAGGATTCAGCTGAATTCTTTTTTCTTAATGAAACTGCAGCACTGATGATCACCGATGATCCAGGATCGCTGGTGGGGAAAAATCTAAGCCTGGACTTTGCCTACCCCGGGTTTATCTGGCCTGGTCCCATAAGAGGAATTGTGGCAGACTTTCACCTTTCCGGATTGGATTATGAAATTTCGCCCATGGTCATCTTTCCCAAATACACCTGGCTATTTTGCTTTTCCATCCTTCACAATGGAAATGAGGAAGCGGTTATCAACCATATGGAAGAAGTTTGGAAGGATCTTTTCCCTGACTACCCCCTTGAATACCACCTCTCATCCTCCCTGATCGAACAGCTTTATGCAAGCGAAATAGATCAGATCAATATACTGATGGTATTTTGTGTAATTTCAATTATTATTGCAGGAATGGGACTTTTTGCCCTGAGCGCATTATTTATGCAAAAAAAGGTGAAATCGGCTGCACTACACAAAATTAACGGGGCCAGGATGTATCATATCATCCTGCCTGAGTTAATTCAATACCTGTGGCTGGCCCTGCTCTCATCTGCAATCTCAATTCCGGCATCTCTCCTGCTCATGGAACGATGGTTGAGAAATTTTGCATATCGGACTGACATAGCCATATGGATATTCCCTCTTTGCACCCTGGTTTTGATTATATTCAGCTGGATAGCAGTCCTCTATCATGCGATCAGACTGGCACGTATTAATCCCGGAGACTTCATTAAAGATCAATGATGAAAGTAGAATTTCAATATCCAACTGTAATCCAATCCATTGCATCCATAAGAAGTGATCTGCAGACTTTTGCAGATGATGCCGGAATTCCTGGCTCAGAACTTAGACAGATCACCCTGGTTGTGGAGGAAATGTTTTCGAAAATTATTAAATTCGCTTTTAAGGATGAGGATAGCCATTTACTTCAGATCACAATCTCAAGAAACGATGGCGAGATTGGAATCAAAATGGTGGATGATGGCATTGCCTTTGATCCACTCGCATACGATCCTGAGTTGGTAAATGACCCGGCATTAATTGATGAGGGCAGCATGGGCCTTTCACTGATCAGGGCTTTTTGCGACTCCATCCGGTACAGCAGGGAAGATGGCAAGAATATACTCCTCATTCAAAAACTGATACGAGGTCAGTCCGAAACGAATATAGGTATGGAGAAAAAAACTTATAAAGTAAAGGACTTAATTTCAGAGGCGTCCAGTCGCAATAAAAATCTCTGGAGAAACAATATAATCCTACTCCTGTCACTTGGTTTACTGATCTTTATTGCCCCTTTACTCGATCATATGAGTGAATTAATTGCCAATGCTGCCCTGATCCTGGTTGTGATTTCCGGAATATTTGCTGCGGAGTATGAAAAGAAGGTTTTCAATTTTCTCCTTGCCTTCGGATTCCTTGTAATTATCAGTATAGTTTTATCCTGGATTTTTCCTGAAAATAAGTCTTTAAACTTCCTTCCCTATTTTTTGATTATCTTCTCATTAATCTTCTCCTCCATTGCCCTGGTTGCTCATGTGAGTGCAGCCCAAACGGTTGAGAAATCAACTGTGCTTTGTGCAATCAACGGTTACCTGCTGATGGGACTGACGGCTTCCATTTTGTTTCTTATGTTGCATTTTATTGAACCTTATAGTTTCACAAATATTATTACAGGACGTGGAAACCTGAGTAATTTTGTATATTTTGGTTTTGTGACGCTTTCAACTTTGGGCTACGGTGATATTACACCCACCGCTCCCCTGGCCCGTTCGCTTTCCATCTTTGTAGCCCTGGGTGGACAGTTATACCTGGTTATTGTAATGGCTTTGATTATAGGGAAATTCCTCAATACCCAGAGTAAGAAATAATACATCACTCTATTGGAAAGAGAATTCCTGAAGAATGCCTATTTTTGCATCTTTCCTGAAAAGACTATGATCTAATGAAGCAGAACACATTTTCTAATACCCAGCTATGGGCATTGGTGGTCCTGAGGGTGGCCATTGGATGGCACTTTCTTTATGAGGGTATCACGAAACTATTGAATCCGAACTGGTCCTCCCTGGGCTACCTGATGGACTCCAAAGGTCTGTTTGAAGGTCTCTTTCACAACCTGGCAGGTAATGCGAATGCCCTGAATGTAATGGATTTCCTGAATGTATGGGGTCTGGTCCTCATTGGTGCCGGACTAATTGTAGGACTCTTCACGCGCACAGCAATCATATCCGGAATGGTATTACTGGCATTTTATTACCTCTCCCACCCTGCCATTATTGGGGTGAGCTATGCCATTCCCAGTGAAGGTAGTTACCTGTGGATCAACAAAACCCTGATTGAGCTCTTTGCACTCTGGGTGATCCTCTTGTTCCCAACATGGAAATCAGTGGGTCTGGACAGGTTCGTATTTAAAAAATAAACTGGACAAGTATAACGTAAGCATATGAATAGAAGGGATCTGTTGAAAGGAATAGCCACTGTACCTGTTCTGGGTGCTATGGCTTATGGTACCTGGAGAAAACGAAAGGTAGATCACATTAAGAGTCATAAACTGGCCAGGGAGCTCAATATGAGCACGGAGAATCTGGAATTCAGCCGCTATAAGCATGATGGAGATGCCATAAGAATAGGAATAATTGGCTATGGAATCAGGGGAACGCAGCTTCTGAAGGGAGCTGGCTTTGTTCAACCTGAAACCATACAGCAATGGAAAGATGATGCTGCCAGAGACTCAGGTAATAAAAGATACGAAGATTTCCTGCAACAGGATGATCTGAACGTGAAGATCACCGGTGTATGCGACCTTTTTGATGTTCATGCTGACAGGGCTCTGGCTGCAGCAGGGAACACCGGGCGTGAAGGCACTGGACGCAGCATTGACAGTTCTGTTAAAAGATTCAGTACTTACCAGGAGATGCTTGCCTCGAAAGATATTGATGCTGTGATAATTGCCACTCCGGACCACTGGCATGCAAGGATGGTAATTGAAGCAGCTCGTGCGGGTAAGCATGTTTATTCAGAAAAGGGCTTCACCAGAACGCTGCAGGAGGTTTATGATGTCAGAGATGAGGTCAAAAAGAGTGGAATCGTTTATCAGTTGGGGCACCAGGGAAGACAAACCGAAAGCTATATCAAAGCAAAGGAAGCGGTGGATAAAAATCTCCTGGGTAAAATTAACCTGGTGGAAGTCTGCACGAACCGTAACTCCCCTAATGGTGCCTGGGTTTACGATATTCATCCGGATGCTAATGAGCAAACGGTTGACTGGAGGACATTTGAGGATCCCTGTGAAACCAAGCATCCCTGGAGTCCTGAGCGTTTCTTCCGTTGGAGATGCTGGTGGGACTACGGAACCGGTCTCTCGGGCGACCTTCTTACTCATGAGTATGATGCGGTAAATCAGATTCTTGGCATGGGTATTCCTGAAACAGCAATTGCCTCAGGTGGGGTTTATTACTACAACACCCCGGAATTCTATGTAAATGAAGTCAGGGAAGTTCCGGATGTTTGGAATACAGTTCTTGAATACCCGCATCTGGATTTCACCCTTTTGTACAGCGCTTCTCTTGCCAACAACCGGGACCGTGGCAAGACCATAATGGGGCACGATGCCTCAATGGAAATGGGTAATAGTCTGAGTATCTATGCATGCAGAGAGAGTACCAGGTATAAGGAAAAGATCAAAAGCGGAATCATTGATCCCAATGTTCCCATCTACACATACATTCCAGGGCGCAAGAATGTGGACTCGGTAGCAACAGCCACTGAACAGTACTTTGCAAGCAGGGGATTGCTTTATACTTACCGGAACGGACGCAGGGTGGATACCACCCACCTGCACATAGCTGAATGGATAGAGGCGATCAGGGAAAACAAGCAGCCCAGCTGTGATATTGACCAGGCATTTGAGGAAGGCATTACGGCTGCCATGGCAACAATGGCCACCCGGGAAAAAAGAACCGTGAGCTGGGATAAGGATAAGCAAGAGGTCATTTAGCGCTAACCACCCCCAACAATCTCAGGATGAAGTTGTTGAAACACTTCCCAGTGGGCATATATTTCGGTGTAGATTTTAAGCTCTGTACATCTGAAGTCACAAACCATTCGTTGGAACAGGAAGGTCATGAAGGTAATTAGCGGATCACCACCAAGTCCAGTAATATCCCCAAGATTTTCTTTGGATAGAATCTCGTCAAAGATTTTCTGACGCTCCCTGTTTTTATCATCCCAATAAAGCTTTCTTCGGTTTTTTTCCTTTTTACTAAGGTTGTAGTACAAAAATGAAACGGGGGATGAGAACAAAAAAGCTGCGCTTTTAAGCTCGGATGACCGCATATCAAAAGGGACATAGTCAGGATCCTGCCTTGGCAGGCCAAGCGCCTCCCCAAGGGTTTCTGGTGCAGGAGTTCGGATAAGAGCCCTGGAGAAGTCTTCATAGCTCGAGCCCCAGGGAAATACCTTTGCCTCCTGGAGAGGGTAAATGCTTCTTTTTAATATCACATACCTTTCTGTCATCAGTACATTCACCGGAACCCGAATTTCCAGGTAGGCTATATTTCTGAACAGAAGGGTGTCCCCCAACTGAACCGGCATAGAGAATATTCCCAGGCTGTCTGACACATCACCCACATGGCTGTTTATATTAATCACATGAGTTGCCGGGATGGGATTAAAGGCTTCATCGTAAATAATAGCAATAAGAGAAAATGAGCTATCCCTTTCCTGGGCATGGAGAAATACTGTCAGAAATGACAGTAAAAAAACGATAAGCCGTGTTCTCCATGAAAGCATAGAATAAAAGTATCCAATATTTCCTGAATGGATGTTACTTTTAACAATCCTTAACCACGATCGCTTAAGCTGTCCTTTTCATGAACCAATTATCCTATGGGGTGTTTACAGGTATAATTCGCTTAAACTCAAAAAAACTTTTCTTATGCATCATATAGCTTTTCTGGATACAAAAACCATTGGTAAGGTTGATAATATGAAATTGCTCACAAAACTGGGCGAACTTGAAGTTTTTGAAAGCACCTTGCCCGATCAAGTGGTGGAGCGATGCCAGGGCAAGGAAATTGTGATAGTCAATAAGGTAGAGATGACGGCAGAAATAATGAAACAGCTTCCGGATTTAAAGCTGATTTGTGTGGCAGCTACAGGAATAAATAATGTGGATCTGGATTATACAGAGAAAAACAATATCCAGGTGAAAAACGTGGCAGGTTATTCCACCGATTCTGTGGCTCAGCTTACCTTCACCATGCTTCTTTACCTTATAAACAAGCCCTACTATTACGACAGCTTTGTGAAAAGTGGGGCCTATGCCAGGAGTGATTCATTTACCCACCATAATGAACCCTTCTGGGAACTAAAGGGAAAACGCATGGGAATTATCGGTCTGGGTACCATAGGACGGCAGGTTGCCCGGATCGCAGAATCCTTTGGCATGGAAGTCGTGTTCTATTCAACCTCCGGCCGAAACAATCATGTAAGTTACAAGCGCTTTGATCTGGACGATCTTCTTAAAAGTTCTGATGTGGTATCCATTCATGCTCCACTTAATGAAAATACCAGGTATCTGATTAATTATGAGAAGATCAAACTCATGAGACCCTGTGCAATCCTGCTAAATCTGGGCAGAGGTGGTATTGTTCATGAGGCAGACCTTGCCCGCGCGCTGAATGATAATGTAATTGGTGCAGCTGGCATTGATGTTCTTGAACAGGAACCCATGAATGCTGACAATCCCTTACTAAAGCTTTATGATAAGGAAAAGATCCTGATCACACCTCATATGGCCTGGGCTTCAAAAGAGTCCAGAGAACTACTGGTGGAGAAGATTTCAAGGAATATTGCCATTTACCAAAAGGAAACGAGCTCTTAAAGCTCTGATCCTGCTTTAATCAGCAGGTCTCGGGTAGCTAAAATTCCCATGTCCTCACTCATATCTCTACCTTCATATTCGATTCCGATGTAGCCTCTGAAACCAGCATCCTTAACAATTTTTAGTAGCCTGGAATAATCCTTTTCGGTTTCATTCCCTTCGGAATCAAAATTATGCGACTTGGCACTAACCCCCTTGGCAAAAGGCATTAACTCTCTTGTCCCCAGATACATATCATAAACCTCACCATTAGCAACCCTGAAATTTCCAAAATCAGGCAGGGTTCCGCAGTTCACCATGCCCACATTCCTGATCACAGAGGCCAGCCAGGAACCGCGTGATGAATATCCCCCGTGGTTCTCCACGATAACATTAATGCCATAGTCAGCTGCAAACTGAGAAAGCTGTGTCAGACTTTTCACAGCAGCAAATGCAATTTCGGCCTCACTCCCACTACCACCGGCATTTACCCGGATGGAATGACAACCAAGAATCCTGGCACATTCAACCCATTTATAATGATTTTCCACTGCCTTGATACGCTTGGCCTCATCCTGTTCACCCAGGTCGCCCTCACCATCAATCATGATCAGCACATTTTTTACGCCAATATCCTCAGTGCGCACCAGGAGTTTTCTGGCATAATCCTTATCTGCCGAAGGGAAAAACTGATTCACATATTCCACAGCATGGATATCGAATTTATCTTTGGAATAAGCGGGGAAATCAAGGTTGTCCAGCTTCCCTGCAAAAAGGCTTTTATTCAGGCTCCATTGGGCAAGCGAAATCTTAAAAAAAAGATCTTCGTCAGCAGCAGCACCCGCTTTGCCTTTAGATTTAAAACTTTCCTTACCCATTAAAAGTTGACCACTTGATACTCCCGCAGCAGTCAGAGCGGCGCTTTTTAAAAATATTCTACGTGAATGCATTTCTTTTCTAATTTGGTGAATTATCCCAAATATAGCCATTTGTCAGAGATAATCCACATCTAATTTGTTGTTCATAACTACTTGATTTGTATTAATTTATTTGTTAAATTTAATCACACCCAAGCCAGTCGCCATGTATGTCGATTCCATAAGGGGAAGCAAGGATCCTTTCGCAGGTGACCTGATTGAACTGCAGAAGCAACTATATTATTATGCGCTGCGACTTACCGATGACCGGGAGTATGCCAACGACCTGGTTCAGGAAACCAGTTACAAGGCCCTGAAAAACAAAAAGCGACTTCAGAACGGTGATCACATCAGGGCATGGCTATATACCATACTGAAGAATACGTATATCAATTACCTTAGAAGCAGTTCGAGCAAACATCTGGACTATGATTCGGATCAGGTTGACCTTTTTTCCAATACCGAAAAAGACAATAGTTACCCCTCTCCGGATATCGTACTTCAAAATAAAGAATTAAGAGAACAGATTAACCGACTTCCCAGCAACTATGAAAAGCCCATAAATATGATGCTTTCAGGATATTCCTATAAGGAAATTGCTGAAACAATGGAAATTCCCATTGGTACGGTAAAAAGCCGTATTCATCTGGGTAAGAAAAGAATATTAAAACAGTATACGGCCTGATCAGACCAGATCACAAGCATCCGCCGGCATCCAGTGCGCGTCTTTACCATCCCACTTTACATTACAGCCAATGGGATTGGTAACAGCAAGCGGCACGTCTTTTCCTGCTACAAGGGCTTCCAGGGTTCTGTCCAGGTCATTGACCGTAACCGCAGCGGCATTTCTGGGTTGATCTACTCCCCTTCCGGTATAAACCAGTTCCCTGTCGGCATTGAAAATAAAAAAGTGAGGCGTTCTGAGTGCACCATAGGCAAGAGCCACCTCCTGGCTTTCGTCATGCAGGTAAATCCAGGGGAAGCGGTGTTCCTCCATTCGCTTAACCATATGTGGAAAATCGTCCGACTCATAGGTATTTGAACTGTTGGAATTGATCCCAATAAAGCGTACGCCCTCTTTTTGAAACCTCTCAGCACTTTTTCGGGTAAGCTCGTCTGAATTAATCACATACGGACAGTGATTGCAGGTAAAAAAAACCACCAGGAAGTTTTCATTGAAATCGGAAAGCGAATAGCTATTTCCGTCGGTTGCGGGGAGCTCAAATGCTGGAGCTTTGGCCCCTATTTCTAAAGTAAATGACATATCAAAGTCGAAAGTTTAAAGTCAAAAGCTTAAAGTTTACTATTGTAATACAAATCAGCAGCGGAAATGTTTAATGTCTGGCCTACTGAAACAATGATTGGGGTTTGATTGTTATAAATGTTGATGAAAATACAGAATATATTGCCCCTTATCTTTCTGCTGACCGCTCTGAATATGGCTGCTCAGGATTATACCGAAATTAACAGGGAGGAACTTCTTGAGTTGACAGGAAAGGTGAATGACACAACTTATGTCATAAACTTCTGGGCCACCTGGTGCTCGCCCTGCGTAAAGGAGATTGTCTTCTTTGAAGACTTACACAGGGAAAATCCGGGTGAAGAAACTGAAAGTAATTCTCATCAGCCTGGATTTCCCCAAGCGGGCTCAGACGCAACTTCTACCCTTTCTCAAAGAGAAATCCATTACGGCACCAGTATTGCTAATGACCAATATGGACTACAATAGCTGGATCGAGGAGGTTGATCCTGACTGGTCGGGAGCAATCCCCGCAACCCTGTTCCATAAAGGAGGAAAACGAATGTTCCTTGAAGGGGAAATTTCCAGGGAGGAATTAATATAAATACGTAAATCAAATATCAGAATAATATGAAAAAGTTCTTTATAAGTGCAGTATTGGCCATTGCGGCTATGAGCATGCTTAATGCAGGTCTGAATCCCGGAGATGTGGCCGTGGATTTCACACTAAAAAATGTGGACGGCAAGGAAGTTTCACTTTCCGATTATATAAGCCATGAGGGAGTAATCCTTGTTTTTACCTGTAATCCCTGTCCTTTTTCAAAAGCCTATGAGCAAAGAATCATTGATCTGGATAAGAAATATGCGGATCAGGGATTCCCTGTCATCGCAATTAATTCCAATGATGAAAAAATATCACCGGAAGATACCATGGAAAAAATGAAAAGCCGGGCTGCAGAAAAGAAATACCCTTTCCCTTATCTGAAGGATGATCAGGAAGTTTTCAAGGCCTACGGAGCAACCCGCACACCACATATTTTCCTGCTGCAGAAGGTTGGACGATGAATTCAGGGTAGCCTATATTGGATCTATTGACGATAATGCCATGGATGCTGATGCAGTAAGCAAGCGCTACCTTGAAAACGCCATTAAATCCCTTAAGACCGGGAATACTCCCAATCCCAGCAGTACTAAAGCGATAGGCTGTACAATTAAAGAAAGTAAATAGTCCTTTTTTTGTATTATATAACAGCTAAATGTTTATTCGAATTGCATAAGGGTTCAGAGTAAAAATCACATCTTTGCAGCCAATTTAGACTGTACAGATATGCAAATCGAAGTAATGGAAATCCTGGCAGCATTTATGGTGCTGTTTGCCATCATTGATATACTCGGTTCAATTCCAATTATCCTTGATGTAAAAGCCAAAACGGGACAGCTTCTTCCCGGTAAAACAACACTGATTGCCTTTGCTATCATGCTGTTGTTTCACTTCATTGGAGAACCTCTGCTCAATGTATTTGGAGTTGATGTTTCTTCTTTCGCCATTGCAGGCTCGGTTATTCTCTTTTTGATGGGACTTGAAATGGTAATGGGAATTACACTTTTTAAACATGAAGGCGGTGGTGGAGGGGCAATTGTCCCCATAGCTTTCCCTTTGATCGCAGGAGCAGGTTCCATAACGACCTTGCTTTCATTAAGGGCTGAATATCAATCCATAAATATTCTTATTGCCCTTTCATTAAACATGATAATTGTATATCTTGTACTCCGACTTACAACTTTTTTTGAGCGCATGATTGGCCCCAGCGGATTGCACATAGTAAAAAAGTTCTTTGGCATTATTCTGCTGGCTATTGCCATCAAACTATTTATGTCAAATATGGGAATTGAAGTCCCAAATAAAGGTTAAATGAGGACATTAGCCACCATATGTATGCTAAGCTTGCTTATGGCTTGCGATAACGATGCAGTATCTTATATCGCCATAAGCAATGACACCCCTGTGCCTATTTATGCAATTCCCTATTCTTCAGAATATTCTGATGGGGATTGGATCAATCCGAAGAGCTCAGATGAGTTTTATTCGCTTGGCATTGATAACCTGGATGGCTTCGATTACTTTCTGGCCTACTATGACAGCCTGCTTATTTTCATAAAGGACCATGAAAAACATCCGGTGAAATTTTATCCCGATGGCACAACCATCAATTACAATCCGGAGCTTAATCCTTTCACAAACCGGGATGTTTGGGATTCGCGGGTTTACAGTACTTTTTTGCGCGATGCGACAAATGACAACCTTGAAGAAAAAACAGTTTTCGAGGATTATTTCACCATTAAACTGGCCCACATAATATCTCTTTCCGAGACACAGTTTTTAATACCTTAGATTCTGCTTCGCAAAGCCTCTTCCATTTGAGATTCTGAAAGTTTTATTGGATGAGATTTGTGTGAGGTCTTACTCACGATCATGGGGATCGACTCTTCGCTAAAGCCATAAGCAGAAAGACCCGGAACTTCAAGCAGCTTAGTAATATGAATCAGCTTTTCCTTAAAGGACTGGAGGTATTCTGAATCGGTCTTGTATTTAAAATCGGCAAAAACTTTGCTCACGATCACCAGCTTTTGAATGGCCGGATGATCGGGTTGATCAACCAGGTTTTCAATTGTGGAAGCAAAAACCGGGGCCATGAGCGTGCCGCAAGCCACTCCATGAGGAATATCAAAATAAGCCCCAAGCGGAGATGCAAAACCGTGAACCAGGCCAAGTCCTGCATGTGCCAGTGTGATACCGGAAAACATTGCTGCCAATGCCATACCTGATCTGGCTTCAAGGTTATTATCTCCCTCCAGATAGGCTCTGAGTAGATAATTTTTAATTTGCTTTAAGCCCTGAAGCGCAAGGGCATCAGTCAAGGGGTTTGCCTGACGGGAAACGTATGATTCAAGTAATTGTGTGAAGGCATCCATCCCTGAAGCAGCTGTTAATCCGGGTGAACAGGAAAGCATCATCTCAGGATCCACTATGGCCATTTCAGGTATAAAGTTGTTATGCCTAAGTGATTTCTTAAAGCCCTTCTCTCCAACTTCAGAGATCACTGCATTTTTTGTCATTTCACTGCCCGTACCAGAAGTAGTTGGCATGGCAATAAAGGGAATTTTTATTCCAGGATGTTCCAGATCCCCGACCCCTTCCAGGTAACGTGTGATGCTCTCCTCCAAGGGGATCATGGCAGATATCGCCTTACCGGCATCCATGACACTCCCTCCGCCAACGGCAACGACCACATCTAATTTTTCGCCCCTGTACTTCTCAGCAATACTGTCGATAACTGATGGTGAGGGTTCGTGGCCAATTACTTCCTGGTGGACGTTTATCCCTGCCTTCTTTAATCCCGAGATAATCTCTTTGCCGTGACCGGAGGCCTGGATCGCTGAAGCCCCCGTTAACAGCAGTACATTTTTGCCATAAACCTGCACAGCAGATATCAGCTCCATGCGCTTACCTCTGCCAAAATGGATTTCTGGCAGGGGAAAAAATTGAAAGGAATTGATCATTTGAATGAATCTTTCCGTAAATATAGAAAAATTGTGACCTATGCTGCAAAGGCTGAGACGGAACTCTCATTACAAGCTCTTTTTTTATAACTTGTGAGTGAATGCTTAAACCCTTAAAATTTTCATGCTATGATTACATTTGAGGAATTCCTTGAGATGAAGGATAGCGGATCTGTTCAGGAGGATATCCCTCCCCTGCTCCAGGCACTTTTGCTTGATGCAGCAGGCGATTGGGATAGTGCCCATGGTATTGCCCAGAACGATCCCAGCCGGGATGGCTCATGGGTACATGCCTATCTGCACAGGAAAGAAGGTGATAGAGGCAATGCCGGGTACTGGTACAGAAGTGCTGGTAAAAGTTTCCCTGAATTATCTCTTCAGGAAGAATGGGAATATATAGCCCTGGCCTTATTGAAGAAAAGCTGATGAAAATATTTATTCTTTCTCTGGCTTTAATCACATCGGCAGTGTTTGTAAACGGACAAAAAATCAGCTTGGATTCCACAGTCAGCATGCTTGCACTGGGCGACTCCTATACCATTGGAGAAAGTGTTGAACTCAATCAGCGCTGGCCTCATCTTTTTGTCTCCGCGATCAAGGAGCTTGGATTCCATGCCAATGACCCTGATTATATTGCCAGAACAGGATGGACCACCACACAACTGGAACAGGGCATTGACATCTACCTTGACCGGGCTAAAAAATACAATTTTGTTTCGATCCTGATTGGAGTAAACAACCAGTACCAGGGCATCGACATATCCACCTATGAACCGGAACTGAAAAAAATCATAAACTCGGCACTTGAAGTCCTTGATCAGGACAATTCAAAGCTTATCATGCTCTCAATTCCTGATTATGCCTTTACGCCTTTTGGAGCTGGCAAATCTTCAATCAGCGCAGAAATTGATGCTTATAATGCCATCAACAGACGCGTGGCATCATCATATAAAATCGCCTATATCGACATCACCCCCATTTCAAGAAGCGGCCTGAAGGATCCTTCCATGGTTGCCGGTGACGGACTCCATCCCAGCGGAGCACAGTATGGGAAATGGGTCAAGGAGATCCTGGTGCAGCTGAATCTGAAATAGCCTGTAATTGTTTTTACACTTTCTCATTCAGTTTGCCTTCTTTTCAATCCAAACAAGGGTCTCAAAAGCCACACTCTCTTTATAATTTCAAAAAACAAGCACGAGCCTCCGTAGGTGCCAACAATCATGATCACAAATTTTAAGATTATTGGCATAGGCTTGTTCATCAGCCAAAAACCTAAAAGAACAATAATGGTATAGTGGATAATGTATAAGGGATACACTGCCTCATTTCTATAATCTAAGACTCGACCAGACTTGTTTAAATATTTAGCACCATACCCAAAAACGGCAAGAATAATACTCCACATCATTATTATCTTAAAAACAGGCATTAAAACATGGCTGTCAAAAGTTGTCCACAGGCTCCAGAATATCTGAAAACTAACCAGACCAGTAATCAGTGCCATGCCTTTTATTATATCAATTGCCTTCCAAAACGATGGACCTATTGTTATTAAAACATATCCTGAAACAAATAATATAAAGTAATAAACCAAAGCATACCAATCGCCTATAAAAGCACGGGTGATTGGGAATACAGGTTCCAGGGTGAATTCTACCACTATCAAAGGAATTGTGAATAGATATAAGTAAAAGGGTGATTGGCTTAAACGTTTTCGAAACCATAGCGAAAAAGCATTATTTTCTCTGCGAAGGTTCAAAAAAAGCGGTGTGGCAACAATTGACATCACAAGTAAGTAGGGTAAGAACCACAAATGGTGCCAACTCAAATTGCCTTTCGGATAAATGGGCTCAAAAAAATGTGGATAGAAGGCCCAGAAGCTTCCCGAAAAATCGCCATCAGCCAATCGTTCCACATACACTTGAGGTGGCACGATTACCAGGATGCCGACCAAAAGTGGAATAAAAAGCCGGGTAAATCGCTCTTTAATGTATTGACCAGCTGTTCGATATGAGAGGGCAAAACGCGTACCCATACCCGATACCACAAATAAAAGGGGCAGCCGCCACTGACTTGAAAACTGCATCGGATATGCCAGCCAGTCAATTGTGATGTTGTTTTTTATTTGAGAATCCCAGGTATTAAAAAACATCCCGATATGGTAGATAATCAGCACATCAAAGGCCAAAACACGTATCCAATCTATGTCGTGTCTTCTTTTGCTTTTCATACCAAATGCTTACTCATAACTAGGTGTACGCTACAGAGAATAAATACGCTCGGCTTTAGTGAATCCTAAGTTTACAATCTAGTTTTTTTAGTGCTACTAATCAGAAAGAACGAAAGATAGGATTAAGGTTAATATAGCGATTGATATTAGCTCATGATGCGGTATAGGCAATAAATTTTATCCTTCTCTTTTTTTATCAGTCTTTCAAAGCTTCCAAGTATGTCTTATGAGAACTTAAAATAGCATTGCCTATATTAGCACTCCCAAACAATTTGTATACAAAACCAAATATACCTGGGGCTTCAAGGTCACTTATTGTGGTCATAAGTGTTAGTCCATTCTCGTTTGAAGTAAACTTATCGAAGAAATGCGAACGAGCTGTGATCATTTTTCCAGCCCTATATTCTTCATCAAACTCTACCACAATTTTATTTTGGCTTATATTTTTCCCAATATTCGTTCGCTTCATTATACCTTCGTTGGTCTTAATGATCAAATAATCCTCTCCATTTTCAAGGAGTTCGACGCTTGAAATGCCCGGCATACAACTTACGACACCTTCATAGAATTTACCATGATTCTCGATTGCTTTTTCCAAGTTATGAAAGCTGCATTCGATTATACTAGTTCCCTCAAACCAGTTCTTTTTCATTTGAATTTGTTTTCGTATTGAACGTAACTAACTGTTCTCAATATAATCATATAACGCTGGAACTAAGCCGCCGTAGCGTGGCGCGGGAATTGCATTTCACGCTAGCATCCTTCGGATTTCATACTTATAAGCATTATCAAATTTGAATCCTTGAAATTCACTTAAATCTGAAACACTGGCATAAATTAAAAATAAATGAAGGAACTTTTAAAATCTTTCGCCATATGAGCAATCACCATTCCAGCTTTACAAGCGATACAGCCTGCCGAGGTAAAGAAAACTGAACTTCAGTTTCTCCGTTTACTGCCTTAATCCAGGTTGGCGAAGTATACAGTTCCAGTTGCCCGGCTTGTTCTATTTGTTTGAACTGCTCATTGCTCACTGCTTGAGGTTCTCCAAATTCCTTCCACTTTTCAAAGGAGTTGCTAAATTCCTGGTCTACGCGGTAATGATGCATCAGTAGTCTATTATCTTTTAATCCATTAATGTGTATGCTTATATCGGCAACGTCTCCCAGTATATCGTTATCATGATAATTCCAGACCATTATGGTTAATGAGTTTTGATCTCTGGCAGCCAGTGCATTGATATCCGGTTTTTCCAATACACCGTTTGCTATTACTTCTTTGGCTGAATAAGGATTTCCGGTTACTTCCAGGCGATTTCCGCTCATCATACCAAACATCCTAAATACATTCAACACCGGTTTATCTACGCCATTTGTAGCCAGCTCCCTGAATCCGGCAAACCACTCCTGGTTTTCAAACTCAAACGCCCAGCTTAAGGCACCCACTAAATTCACATCATATTGATCCTTCAGTTCGTAAATCTTGGCAAATGAAGAGGCTGTATAGCTGGGATAAACCGTCCCGTTTCTATAGCCATATTTTGGATCACGTTTCCAGGAGCAGGCTGCACATCCTTCCGGATCGCACTCCCCAATAATTACAGGCAGATCTTTCAATTCAGGAAAAGAGTTCACCGCTTCAAAACCTTTGGCTATATCATTCAGTTGAGCTCCCATATTCATCCGGATATGGCCATCGACAATTTCCGGTTGCCCCTTGGCATGAAAAGAAATGTACTCGAGAGGCGAACCTGTTTTACCGTTAACATAGTTTGTACCACGAAGACAGTGCTCTAAAAACCCATACAAAAACTTATTCCCACTATCTCCACCGGGTCCTGTGGTGTGAGGTCCCCCTACAATACATTCGGGGCAGGCTCGCTTAACGGCATCTATAGTATAATCGTAAAGCATACAGTATTCATCAAATGTTCCCGACCAATACCCGATATCTGGTTCATTCCAAACTTGCCATAGCCAGGTTTCAATCACATTGTTACCATACTTTTCTTTCGCATGAATAACCAGTTGGTAAATCAATTCGGACCATTTATTATAATCGGTAGGAGGGTATGTCCACCCAGTCCAAAACTCACCATTTTTGCTCCACTCATGTTCATAAGGTTCGGGATGGGTAGAGAGGGCTTTTGGCATAAACCCAAGCTCAACCAATGGGCGCATGCCTCGCTCCACATAGGTGCTCAGAATTTTATCGAGAATTGTCCAGTCGTAAACAGGATTTCCTTGTTTATCTTCGTTATAAACATTGGTATACCCCCATTTCAGATCAAGTTCCCCTTCCTGGCTCGTCAATAAATTATGTGTGCGTACATAGACCGGTACCGGGCTCAACTCAGCGATTTCAGTCAATAATTTTTTACCGTGATCCATGTAGGTATAGTTTGGTTCATCGTATCCGAAATAGGCGTAAATGGGTGTCATTTCGCCGATTTCCTTTGATGCATCAACCTGAAGCCAAACCTGCTCGTTTTGGGCAAAGACTGAATTTGTAGTAAATAAGATGACTATCAGTATGATTGTTTTATGCATAGAAAGAAATTTTCATAAAGAATATATGTCGACTTCGTATTTCTTTTTTAATGTTTAATTCAGCAAAGATATTTTCAGTTCATTCATGACATTTTATACCAGCTTGCATATAATTTTAAAATAAAAGCATCTCTAAACTATTGCCGTACCTTCCTGATTATCGTAGAACGGTGGAACTGAGCCGCCGTAGAGTGGCGCGGAATTTGCCGACATGAAAAGAGCGTGACACGCGTCATCGGTCGGCTTTAGTGATTTGTTATACATTTTTTCTGCTATCTCTCTCATCAAAAACAGAGCGACAAACCGAACTAAATTCTGATTGCCATGGATGAGGCAGGGATTCTTCTGTCTTAGCCTTATTTTTTCTAGCAATAATACGTACAAAACCAATGTATTGCCCAGCATCTTTTAAAAGTGTTTCTTCAACTGATGGAAAAATATTGAAGCCTGCAATATCCAATGCTTTCTCCTGTTTTGCCCAGTGTATATAGCCATCTTCTAAGGTGTCATTGGCTTCTACTTCAACCAAAGCTGTCTTCACCCAATGACTTAACCACCATTCCTTTGTGTGGAAAGTAAAGCAGTCAGGTTCCCAAAAAACACTACCGTTTTCCTGAGGTTTTAACAGATGCTCGGGAACTTTAAAATTGTCAAAGTCCTGCATCAAACCCGGTAAAGCCGCAGCTATAATTCCTCCCGGCTTTAGAAAGCTGGTGATGTAAGATAGATATAGATCATCAGTTCCGAAATACCCGTAGGAATCTACTGCAACGATTATATCAAAAAAGTTTTTGGCAAAGGGCAGGGCATGCGCCTCCGCTTTTATTGGTATAATTTTATCTTCCAGGTCAAATTCAATAATGCGCTTCTGGTTTTCACTTACATCTATCCAAAGGTCTGTTGCGTATATCGTGGCGCCAAATTCTTTAGCCAGAAAAATAGAACTCATGGCGCGGCCACAACCAAGATCTAAAACCTTCATATTTTCTTTGACCTCAATTTTCTCTGTAAGCCATTCCATAAGCCAGAGAGAGTTTGGTCCCATCTGATTTTTAGCGACAAATTCTGGACTATAGCTGTTAGATCTAGGAAACCGGTCGTTGTGCATCATAATTTTCCAATCCATTGTTATCTCTTTATATCAGTTTGTATAACGGTGGAGCTAAGCTGCCGTAGTTTGGCGCGAGCTTTGCCGTTATTCGTCACCTGCGGTGACTCATGAGCTCGCTTCGCTCGGTTCTGCAAAGGTCGTGACATGCGTAAGCGGTCGGCTTTAGTGAATTGTTCTGCTGCCCTCCAGGGATAGTATTTGATCATCAGAGATGCTGCCTTAAGAAAAACAGAGAATTAGAGTTTTATAGATAGATCCAGACTGCCCCCAAGGCCGAGGTGGACAATTTTCTGAAGAGTGGATAACCGCACTTCCTTAACGTTATTTTCAATTTTCGAAATATAGGATTTAGTAGTGCCCACTTTTTCTGCAAGCTCAGCTTGCGTTAAACCTTTTTCGATCCTCGCTTCGTGCAACAATGCCCCTAATTTAAAGGTTTCATACCCCTCATCAAGAGCATCTCGCTTTTCTGTTCCTTTGACACCGTAATGCTTATCCTTGAATTCATCAAGTGTAATTTTATTTTTTGTGCTCATCTCTATATTCCTGTTTAATTCTTAGTGCTATCTCAATTTCCTTTTTAGGCGTTTTTTTGGTTTTCTTTTGAAAACCGTTTGCCGCAATGATTAGTTTCCCTTTATCGAAGAAACAGAAGATTCTGTAAATTTCCCGGCCAATTTTTACTCGGATCTCGTACAGTGCTTCTGTCGATTCAATGTGTTTCAGATACGTTTCTGGAACCCTCTCAATCTCTTCAATGAGGCTGAATGTCCAGATTATTTTGTCCTTGACTTTATCTGTCTGTTTTACAAAGAACTTCTCGAAATAGTCTTTATAGAAAATGATAGTTCTATATTTCTTATTCGGGCTCACGATACAAATATACAGAATGTTGCACTATGGTGCAACTATGCAATGCTTTTATCATTCAGTTTTCAGTTTAGCAGCAGAACATAGTATTATGCTGCCACCAGCAGCATATCAGTAAATATAAATAATATCCAAATAGGCTGCACAATAACCAGTATGATTGAATGGAGCTCAAAAGGGTGTGATTATTCCTTCACTTCGTTCAGTCATGAGCTCATCCCCTTCGTGACTCGGTTCCGGCGCGATTACTCAACTGCTTCGCAGTTTCGTGAACTCGGCAACATAGTTACCTCGGTTATTCGCCTGCTGCGCATGCTCATGAGCTCGGCAACATAGTTACCTCGGTTATTCGCATACTTCGTATACTCATGAGCTCGAAGGCCCAGGGCCTTCTCGGTTCGAACGGTTCTCATCGCATCTTCAAAATAGAAAATGCCCGTCCCACCAAAAGGTGAAACAGGCATTTTGTGATTATTCAGGACCTCGTCCCTCATTATCATAAAAAAAGAAACGTGATTACTCAGGCCTTTGGCCTTCGTGATCAAAAAAAAATGTAAAGTGATTACTCAGGCCTTTGGCCTTCGTGATCACAACAAAGCCTCCTTGAAGGGAGGCTTTGTTGTGATTCCGGCGCGATTCGAACGCGCGACCCACAGCTTAGAAGGCTGTTGCTCTGTCCAACTGAGCTACGGAACCGAGAAAGCGAAGCTTTCGAGCTCACGAGGAGCCTTTGGCTTCGAGTAATTTTCAAAGCGAAGCTTTCGAGCTCACGAGGAGCCTTTTGGCTTCGAGACTTTCAAAGCGAAGCTTTCGAGCTCACGAGGAGCCTTTTGGCTTCGAGTAACTTTTCAAAAGCGAAGCTTTCGAGCTCACGAGGAGCCTTTTGGCTTCGAGTAACTTTTCAAAAGCGAAGCTTTCGAGCTCACGAGGAGCCTTTGGCTTCGAGTAACTTTTCAAAAGCGAAGCTTTCGAGCTCACGAGGAGCCTTTGGCTTCGAGTAACTTTTCAAAAGCGAAGCTTTCGAGCTCACGAGGAGCCTTTGGCTTCGAGTAACTTTTCAAAAGCGAAGCTTTCGAGCTCACGAGGAGCCTTTGGCTTCGAGTAACTTTTCAAAAGCGAAGCTTTTTTCGCTAAAGCGATGCAAAGATAAGAAAAAAAGAAAATTTATTGCTTCAGAATCCAGTTGACTAAACCTTTGCTTTCGAGAATCTCTAAAAGTTTGGAAGGAAGGGCTTCAAAGGCCAGGTATTTACCTCCTATATTTACCTTTCCGCCAGCAAGGTCAACTTCCACCAGGTCACCCTGTTGATAGGCATTCACCGCCTCCGGTAATACCATCAGGGGAAGGCCCTGGTTGATGGCCGATCGATAGAATATCCGGTTGACAGATTTAACGATAACAGCTTTAACTCCTGCATGGGCCAGGCCCACAGCCGGATGCTCCCGGGAGCTTCCACATCCGAAGTTTTCACCACCGATGATGATATCCCCGGACTGAAGTTCTTTGGCGAAGCGGGGATCAAAGCCCTGAAAAAGAAAAGGCAGAATGGCCTCAGCATCCGAGCTTTGAACCTTGTAGGTCAGATTGCCGGCAAACATCTGGTCGGTATTGAGGTTGTCGCAATCGGCATAGTTCCAAACCCCTTTGTCTTTCCTTGATACCTGGTCCTTTATTTTTACGGAATCTGATGAAAGCTTTTTATGTGGGAAGGTCTCGGTGCCCTTAATATCACGAGGGTCTGTAATCCTTCCCTCCAGCGCACTAAGGGCTACAACTGCAGGAGAGGCGAGGTAGATCTCTGCATTTATATTACCCATGCGGCCCAGGAAATTTCTGTTGGCTGAGGATATAACCCTGAAATTATCCGCAGGAATCCCCTGCCCTGTTCCCAGACAGGGCCCGCAGGAGGAACTCAGTACATTTGCTCCTGCTTCCAGAAAGGTGGTGATGAGTCCCTCTTCAATGGCCTGCAAATAGATATCCTTTGACGCAGGAATAATAAGAAGCTGCACACCTGGTTTTATTTTCTTCCCCCTCAGTATGGATGCGGCCTCCCTTAAATCCTCAATTCTTCCATTTGTACAGGTACCGATCATGCCCTGTTGAATTTCAAGACCGGATACTTCTGCAAGGGCCTGAATGTTATCTACATGATGTGGCGCTGCAACAAGGGGGTAAATTTCATCCAGATTTATTGTTATTTCCTTCTTGTAGCTTGCGTCCTCATCTGCCCAGATACCTTTGGTTTCTTCTCCAAGGAATTCCTGTAATACCTTGTCAGGTGGGAATACTGCATTTTTAGCACCCATTTCGGAAGCCAGGTTGGCCAGGGTCATCCGGTCTGAGATGGAGAGAGAACCGACCCCTTCCCCATGATACTCGATGGAGAGATAGTTTGCCCCGTCCGACCTGAGGAGGCCGATTATCCAAAGGCTAAGATCTTTTGCATATACCCCGGGCTGGAGTTTCCCTGTCAGGATGATTTTAAGTGATTCCGGAACCAAAAACCAGGTTTCACCCCTCAGCCATAGTCCAGCCGTTTCAGTACGATCAATACCTGCTGCAAGGGTATTAAAAGCGCCTGCAGTGCAGGTGTGACTGTCACTTCCAACAATTAGCATTCCGGGTAAGGCATACTGCGCCATTAACTGATGGCATATGCCTTCACCTGCATCATGAAATTTCTGCACCCCCTGTTCGTGTACAAATTCCCGAATGCTTTGATAGCTGTTTGCCAGAGCAGACGAGGTGGGTGGTGCATTGTGATCAAGAACCACCACGAGGCGATCCGGATCGAACAGCTCCTTTCCTCCCATCTTCCCGAAAGTATTCCGAATGCTGGAAGTATTATCATGGCTGAGCACCAGGTCTGGTCTGCGGAAAACGATGCTTCCCACGGGGGCATCAAAAACCTTTTCAACAAATGTCCTTGACATATAGACTATATAAGATGGATATTACTCCGTCTGCAGTGATTTACCATTTCCCCGGGCCATGTGGCTGACTGAATCTCTCCAATGTGAGCCTTCTTCAGTAAGAGCATGGCTGTCCTTGACTGACCGATTCCCCCTCCTATGGATGAGGGAAGTTCACCGTTGAGTAAGCGACGGTGAAATAACAGATCCATACGCTCCTGGGTCCCTGTTATTTCCAGCTGCTTCATCATTTCATCCTTATCTACCCGGATTCCCATCGAAGTTATTTCAGCCGCACATTTCAGTACATTGTTCCAGACAATAATATCGCCATTCAAACCTTTAAATCCGCCCTCTGTTTCTGTACTCCAGTCATCATAGTCAGGAGCACGCCGGTCGTGTGGTTTTCCGTCGGGAAGGTCTGCCCCGATTCCAATGATAAAAACCGCACCCAGCTCCTTTGCAATTTCATCTTCACGTTCTTTTGGGCTGAGTCCCAGGGTATTTCTCAAAAAGTTGTTCCGAATGTATAAAACTGATCTTTTCAGGCAATTCGGGCTGCACATCTGGATGAAAAGTGTGTAGAAAGTATTCCGATCTCTTCACATTATCCCATACCTTACGAACCGCTTCTTTGAGGGTATCCAGGGTACGCTGCTGGGGCAATATGGCTTTTTCCCAATCCCACTGATCCACGTAAACTGAGTGCATATTATCAAGCTCCTCATCGGGTCTGAGTGCGTTCATATCCGCATAGATTCCGTGCCCGGTTTGAATATCATAGTCCCTGAGCATCATCCGCTTCCATTTCGCCAGGGACATGACCACCTCGGCCTCCTCATTTCGCATATCCTTAATATTGAAGCTGATGGCTCTTTCGAATCCATGAAGGTCGTCATTGAGTCCCGTTCCCTTCAGCATAAAAAGTGGAGCTGTAACCCTTCTCAGGTGCAGATCCGATGAAAGCCCCTTCTCAAAATGGTCTTTCATCATCTCAATGGCCTTTTCTGTCTCTTTCAAGCTGAGCAGGGACTTGTACCCTTCGGGAATAATTAATCTCATTGTATCTAATTTTTAAAACAAACCATTGTTCTGATATATTTCCATCTGTACATCTGAAAAGGGAGGAGCTTTGACAGAAATTCCCCTGGTATTATTACGGATTTCACCCGTTTTGAAATTCAGGTAAACCTCATCGCCATCCTCCAGTTTGAGCGTGGATATTTCTTTGGAAGAAATAATGGGGAAGGCTGCATTTATGGCATTACGCTCATAAATAGAACCAAATGATTCAGCCACAATACATTGCACGCCTAAAGATATAAAACAATCCACAGCCTGCTGCCTTGAACTTCCTGATCCAAAGTTACTCCCGGTAAAGACAATATCTCCCGGCTTGACCCTTCTGGGGAAATCTTCATATCCAGGCAGGTTATCGAAGGTGTACTGGCCCATTTCATCAATATGAGTGATGGAAAGATAGCGGTTGTGAAAGATTATATCTGTATCGATATTATCCTCCTGGATAAACCAGGCCCTTCCCTGAATTTCTTCGGGTCTTTCCTTCATATCCGTTTTGACCCCGGTGATCTCCTTATTTATCATAATATCCTGCTGCGGCCTCAATTCCGGGTTGTCGGGAATTTGCCGGGGATCGGTGATATAGCCTGAAATGGCAGATGCAGCCACCACTGCGGGTGAGGCAAGGTATACCTCACCCTTCCCCTGCTTCCCGGAGAAATTCCTGTTCCCGGTGCTGATACTTATCTCGCCCGGACCATTCTGGCCCACCTGTCCGGCCGCACAGCCTGCACAACCTGCATTGGACACAAGTGCCCCCGACTCCTTAAATATCTCAATCAGGCCCTCCTCAAGGCACTGCTGCCAGACCCGGTCGGTTGAGGGAACAATCTTCAATACAAGGCCCGGAGCCACATGCCTTCCCTTCAGGATTCCGGCTGCTTCCCTCATATCTTCAATTCTTCCATTGGTACAGCTGCCAATAAAAGCAGAATCCAGCCAGACTTTTTCTTCAGGGATGGGTGAAGTGTCATGTGGTTTCCCCGGCAGGGATATTTTTTGTGTAAAGCCTGTACAATCCAGGGTAAATATCCTGTCATATTTCGCATCGGAATCTGCAAAAACAGGCTCTATCTTTCGCCCTGCCCTTGATTCACAGTATTGCAACACCTCTGAATTTGGAGGAAAAAGGATGATGATGGCTCCCATTTCGGTGGCCATGGAGGATATGCTTATCCTTTGATCCAGACTAAGGGATTCAAGCATATCACCCTCCATTTCAATGGCGTATCCAAGCAGGGAACTGGCACCAAAGTGATCCAGCAGATTCAGTGCCACATCTTTGGCCGAGATATGCTCAGAGGGCAAACCTTCCAGTATGATTTTAGCCGAAGGTGGCACTTTAAACCAGGTAGAGCCAGAATGCCAGGTGGCAGCAATATCCTTATCACCCATACCCTGTCCAAAGGCACCTATGGCTCCCAGGATATTTGCGTGGGAATCTGTAGAAACAGCTGTAGAACCAGGCCAGGCCAGGCCTTCTTCCATGAGCAAATGTGTTCCTATGCCTTTATCAATATCAAAAACCCGGATCCCGGTCTCACGTGCATATTGCCGGCATATATGCTGGTTGGTAGCATACTTCTGGTCCGAACCGGTTGGATTACAATCAAAGGTGAAAAAGGTAAGGGAGGAATCAGCAAGGCTCAGGTCAAAATCCCGCATATGCTTGACCACATTGGCACCACCAAAATCCCTTGCTACCCGGGCATCAATCCTGACATCCACAATATTTCCGGGCTCGATGAAATCCCGCTTAGCATGGGAGGCCAGAATTTTTTCAATAACAGTCATTCCCATATCCAAATTTTTATGAACTAAAGATAATGACAATGCCAGTGCACTAAATATTTTCTAAAACATCTAAGTGGGGATCAAAGGGATTTTTTAGTTTTGCAATCCAAACTCATACCAATCAAAAGCATTCACCCAAATATTTACAGGCTCTACCTGATTAAGATCGCCAAGTGGTTCATGCTATACATGCCCATTGTAGTCCCGTTTTATGAAAGTAACGGACTAACAATGAAGGACATAATGGTGCTACAGGGAATTTATTCCGTTGCTATTGTGGTTCTGGAGATACCCTCAGGTTACCTGGCTGATGTGATCGGGAGGAGGAAGACCCTTATACTGGGGGCAATTTTCGGATGCATTGGATTTGCCACCTACAGTTTTTCCTATGGCTTCATGGGCTTCCTGATTGCGGAAATTATTCTGGGGATCGGTCAAAGCTGCGTTTCAGGTGCGGATTCAGCCATGCTTTATGATTCTCTGCTCGAAAAAGGGGAAGAAAAGAAATATTCGCGCTTTGAAGGCCGGATCATATCCATTGGCAATATCGCGGAGGCAAGCGCCGGGATTATTGGTGGATTACTGGCAGGAATTGCGCTCAGAGCCCCATATATTGCCCAGTCTTTTGTTGCTTTTATCGCCCTTCCGGCGGCCATTACACTGGTTGAGCCCAGCCGGAAAGTTCCTTTGATGAAGGCCGGAATAATTGAGATTATCCGTATTGCCAGGTTCGCCCTGTTTGAGGACCAGACCCTGAGGCGAAATATTAT
Source organism: uncultured Bacteroidota bacterium (assembly GCA_963713725.1). Lineage (GTDB taxonomy): Bacteria > Bacteroidota > Bacteroidia > Bacteroidales. The sequence goes on along the minus strand of CAVQMZ010000020.1, from coordinate 57,244 downwards.
TTTCTCAGCCGTCATAGGTACGTCAACACTTACAATGGCCTGGTTCGCACAGCCATTTTTTGAATATGTGAACATAAAGATTAGTTGGTTTGGAGTGCTGTGGACGACACTGAACCTTGCCGTGGCTATTACTTCGTACACTGCCCACCGCCTGGAATCAAGGCTTGGGCAGAAGTGGTCCATATTGATTATTGCCCTGCTGATTCCTCTCGGCTATCTTGCCCTGGGTCAGTTTCAACTACCGGGCGGCTTGATTATTCTCTACCTGTTTTACCTGGTCAGGGGTTATGCAACGCCGGTACTGAAGGATTACATCAACCGGGCGACGCAATCCAATATCCGGGCCACTGTTCTGTCAGTTCGGAATTTTATCATACGCTTGTTATTTGCACTGACAGGCCCCTTGCTTGGCTGGGTCAAGGATGTTTACACCCTGCCTCAGGCGCTTACACTTGCCGGTATTTTATTCCTGACATTAAGTCTATTAACAGCTATTCTTTTTCTTTCTGCCGGGAAAGGAATGAACCAGGTTTCGCCCTATAAGTCCAGGACCAGGCCATCATAGGCAAGCTGTATATTGGTAGGTAATTCATCATTAAGCAGGCGGCTTGGGCCCATCTGGTGAGATATATGAGTCAGGTAAGCTTTCCTGGGACTCAGTTCCTGGATCAGCTCCACAGCCTGGGAAAGCGTAAAATGGGAAATATGGGTTTCTCGCCTCAGTGCATTTACAACCAGGTCCTTCACACCAAAGAGTTTTTCCTTTTCCTGTTCTGAAAGGTAATTCGCATCAGTCAGGTAGGCAAAATCTCCAATTCTGAATCCAAGGACAGGTAGGCGATAATGCATCAATCTGATGGGAATAATCTCAAGGGGGCCAATATTGAAGGCTTCGGACGATATTGTTTTTATCCTGACCTGGGGCACTCCCGGGTACTTTTTCTCGGCAAAAATATAGGGGAACATACTTCTCAAAGCCCTGACAACCCTTTCCTCTGCAAAAATATCCATTGGGCTTTTCTGGATAAAATTGTAGGCTCTGATATCATCAAGTCCGGCAATATGATCCCTGTGCTCATGCGTAAAAATTACGGCATTCAGTCTGCTTACACTCGCTCTCAGCATTTGCTGTCTGAAATCAGGACCGGTATCGATGACAACAGTGGTATCCCCCTCCTCAATAAGAATGGAAGAGCGCAGACGTTTATCAAGTTCATCACCTGACATACAGCCAGGACACTTACAGGCAATGACCGGTACGCCCTGTGATGTACCTGTACCCAGAAAAGTAATTTTCAATTGTTCAGGATTTGCTTAAGCTTATTCACGAAGTTATGATTATTTTTAGAAAAAAATCCGATGGCAGGAGTTCTCTATCTGCTTCCCAATACCCTGGGAAACCCAGATACCACGCAAACCATACCCGCAGCTGTACCCGAGCTTACCCGGGTGATAAAAGTTTTTATTGTAGAAAACCTGAGGAATGCGAGGAGATATCTTAAAAGTATCGACCGGACCATTGATATTGATCAGCTGCGTTTCCATGAATTAAATGAGCACACTCCCCACGAGGACATCCCCGGGTTCCTGGCAGAGGTGCTTGAAGGAGCTGATGCCGCCATCCTCTCCGAGGCTGGTTTACCTGCCGTGGCAGATCCCGGTGCACAGGTCGTGGCTGTGGCTCAACAAAAGGGAATTCGTGTTGTCCCCATGACCGGTCCCTCATCCATCTTCCTTTCTTTGATGGCATCCGGATTAAATGGCCAAAACTTTACCTTTAATGGTTACCTGCCCGTGAAGCAGGCCGACAGGATCAGAAAGATCAGGGAGCTTGAGCAGATTGTAAAGCGAAACGGGGTGACGCAGTTATTTATTGAGGCCCCCTACAGGAATGATGGACTGCTGGCAGATATCATTCATTCATGTGAGGCCTCAACCCTGCTCTGTGTAGCAGCTGACCTTACCATTGAAACAGAATTCATCCGTACAAAAACCATAGGGGACTGGAAAAAGGAGACAAAGCCCTCACTTCACAAAAGGCCAGTGATATTCCTGCTGGGCCGGGTATAAGAATCTTATTCTTTGGGATCGATTATCCCTCCCACTGAGACTATTTCAATATCGAAAACCAGGGTTTCATAGGGTGGAATGGCAACCACATTATCCTGTACCCTGCCATCTGCTCCATAAGCCAGAGGGTAAGGGATAATCAGCCTTCCTTTCTCTCCCATCCTGAATTTTTTAACCCCCATATGCCATCCGGCAATAGGTGATGTCTCTGCCTGGTAATCTCCCACTGTAAATTTATAGGGCTCACCTTCTGCACTTTCATCAAATTCACGACCATCCAGAAGGTATCCGCGATAGGCAATTTCAACTATAGAATCATCGCCAATGGCACTGCCATCCTCATTGGCTTCATCAATCACATAATACATGGTAGCTCCTATGGCAGAATCATAGATGGTATCTGCACCTGGAATTGTATCTGTATAGGCTACGATCCGATCCGCTTCATATCCAATGATATCTTCGCCAATTACCTCCAGAAGCACTACTTCGTATTTCATGGAAGTGTAGCCTGCCACACTTCGCATGAGTTTAGTTCCGGCAGGTCCGAAACCCAGTTCACTGGTAAAGCACATGATGGCTTCACCACCTTCACGCATCATGCTCAGTCCTTCGCTCAGTCCTGCAGCGCTGCTACCATTTTGAAATTTGTAAGGACCAAACATGGCAACGTTTGTGGGCAGCCCGCTTGTTAAAACAACATTCTCCATATATGATTCCACCACACTCTCGTTGGGTATGGTATAGGCCACATGGTTCATCATCAACCAGTCATTCTCACCGGGAGTTTCTCCAGTTCCCTCACTTACCTCAATGTAATAGAGACCGTTTGCAGTGGGCTCATCAATTGTATCTTTAAAAGTTGATCCCATATAAAGATCGAAATAACGATACTCCTGCACCAGGTCTTCGTCAACCTCTATGGTATCATCGGAACAGGCCTGAAGCAGAAACAGGGTAATAATTGAAAATAAAAGGGGAATTCTCTTTGTATATACTGATATCATCATCATTTCAAACAGATCACACTATAAATTATTGTGCAAAAATAATATAATTGAAGCGCCTTACAACTGCCAGCGGAAATCTTTCAACTACCCGGTCTGACATTCTGAACTTTAATTCTGTATATAAGTACAGAATTCCCCGGAATTTTATTCCTGTCTCCAAAGTTCCCATGAGCCAGATGTGGTGGAAGTAATAATATTGCACGACTCCCGCTTTTCAGTTTTTTCAATCCTTCATTAACACCGGATTCAACACCACCTTTGCCCACAACAATCTGCTTCGGGTTTTCAGGCTTTGCCTCATAACAGGGAGTCCCATCCAGCAGGCTGGAAGAAAAAGTAAAGCTAACTATATCATTATCTGTGATCAGAGGCCCATGACCTTCTTCTTCCCTGACTATCCAAAGACCTGAAGGACTTCTTTCAGCCTCCCACCCCACTCTTTCAACAAATGCAGCGATCTGGTCCTGATGCCTCATTTGCATATACCTGTTTGTCCTGACAAGCTGTTCCTTGTAGGGATCCTCCCTTTCTACATACTGCTCCTGAACAGGAGGATCACAACTGATTGCCAGGATTAATAACAATGCCGGAACCAGCCTAATCATTGTTCATTAATTTACTGTATTCCGGAAGAAGTTTTTCAAACTTGGCCAGGGTCTCCTCCATGGAAAGCAGAGAATCACCTCCTGCTGCATTGATATGCCCCCCACCACGATAGTGTTCAGAGGCAACCTTATTGACAGGGAAAGAACCACGGGAACGGAATGAAACACGGATCAGATCCTTTTTTTCGATGAACAGGGCAGTAAATTTTATCCCTTTTATCCCGAAGGGGATATTAACAAAACCTTCTGTATCACCCTTTTTGTGATTAAATCTTCTTAATTCTTCATCGCTGATACTGATGTAGGCAGTATGGTATTGTGGAAAAACATGCATCTTTTCCTGCATGCAATAACCCTGAAGCCTCATTCGATCTTCAGAAAATGCATCATAGACTTTACTGTAGATGTCATCCTTCTCGATTCCAAACTTCATCAATTCCCCTGTAATCTGAAAAACCCCGGGATAGCTGCTGGCATAGGTAAAGTTACCCGTATCAGTCATAATGGCCACATATAAACAGGTGGCAATATCACGATCCATGATACTTACCCCAAACAGGCTCTCCAGGAAAAGATAAATCATCTCACCCACTGATCCTTTTGAGGTATCAGAGAGGGCAAGGTCGGTGAATGATGCGGGATTCTGGTGGTGATCAATCAGTACTTTAGGTGCTGTTGAGGCCTTTAGCAAATCTTCCACCCCGCTCAATCGCTTGGGATCATTAAAGTCAAGACAAAAAATAAGGTCGGCATTTTCAATAATGCCCGCAGCCTTTTCTTTTTTATAGGCATAAGTGGTGGATAGCTTAATACCCGGAAGCCACCTTAAAAAATCGGGAAGACCATCAGGAATGATAATCCGGGCATCAAAGCCCTTTTTACTTAAAGCCAGGGCCAGGGCGATGCTTGATCCGATGGCATCTCCGTCCGGATTGGTATGTGTAAGAATTGCAATCTTATTGCTTTTCTGCAACCAACTGTTAATGATACTCTTATTGCTATCGTTCAGCATTATATTTCTTTAGAAAAGGCAAACAAAGTTAGAAAATATTGAAGGTGGTTTAACAAAGTCCGCTTTATTTTGTTAATATGCATTACTAAATAAATTTATGATGGCAGGACAATACACCTTTACAATTATTAAGCCCCAGGCTGTGTCCAGGGGGTATATCGGGCCTATACTGAATAAAATTTCAGAGTCCGGTTTTAAAATTATTGCACTGAAAATGCTCCACCTTACCAGGAGTGAGGCTCAACGCTTCTATGAAGTTCATGTGGGACGCCCCTTCTACGACGACCTGGTGGAATTTATGATATCAGGGCCCATTGTGGTTGCTGTCCTGGAAAAGGACAATGCGGTTGAAGAGTACAGAAAACTTATTGGTTCCACTGACCCTGAAAAGGCTGAAGAGGGGACCATTCGGAAGATGTATGCCGAGTCCATGCAGGCAAATGCCGTTCATGGATCTGATTCAGATGAAAACGCAGAAATCGAAGCAACCTTTTTCTTTCCCTCTTCGGAAAGATTCTGATTAGCGGATAACAATATTATCGATTACACTCATTCCGGCAGCCTCATTCAGGCGCGGGATAAGTGTTTCTTTTATCATCTCAAGTTCATTCCTGATTACTGAGGAATGAAGGGTGACAAAAAGGGTGCGTTTGTAGATTTTCAGATCCTTGGTTTTCTTTGCCACACTCACTCCCAGTAATTCCTTCCAGGATTTGGTCAGTTTATATTCAGCGTAGCCCTTCTCGAGCCGGTTAGACTTTAAAAATGAACGAAGCAGGGAATCGATTCGTTTTATCTCTTTTCTTTCCATTTTAGTCTTTCAAGCGTTTAATGCCACCGTCATGATCGATCCCGAAAATCTGATGCTCCGTGGAGATTTCATTCAGGATGCCTTGCAATCGGGATGTTTGGGTGTCCGTAATGAAAATCTGACCAAAATTATTCTGGGCCACAAGACTGATGATGTGCTTCACCCGTTTGGCGTCAAACTTGTCAAAAATATCATCGAGCAAAAGGATTGGAGAAAGATCTGTGATCTTCCGGATGAATTCAAACTCAGCTAATTTTAAAGCAACGAGGAAGGTCTTTTGCTGGCCCTGGGAACCACTTTTTTTCAGGCTGTAAGAGCCCAGTTTCATATTCAGGTCATCCTTATGAATACCAAAGCTGGTATATTGAAGTATCCGGTCCTTTTCCACTGAAGCACTCAGCCCTTCTCGAAAGTCAAGATCATCCAGCTGAGTTTGATACGCCAGGGACACCTTCTCTCTGTCTCCGCTTACATGTTCATAAAATGCACCAAATACAGGTAAAAGCTCCTCCACAAACCTTTTTCGCTCCTGGTAGACCGGCTCACCATATCGTATCAGATTTTCATCCCATACCTCCAGCATCTCCTGGTTAAAACTCCGGGAGGCAGCAAAATCCTTAAGAAGCTTATTTCGCTGGCTTAAAGCATGATTATAACGTATCATATTATCCAGGTAGACTTTGCTGTACTGAGCTACTACCCCGTTGATAAATTTTCTTCTTTCATCGCTTCCACCGTTTATCAACAGGCTGTCGAAGGGTGAAACCATCACCAGGGGAATTAGCCCGATATGCTCTGAAAGTTTTTGATACTCCTTCTGGTTCCTTTTGAATTGCTTCTTCTTGTTTTTGCGGATGCCACAAAGAATGTTCTCCTCCTTACCGAGCCGTTGAAAAACACCCTGAATTACAGAGAACTCCTCATCATACCTTATATTCTGCGTATCTACGGGATTCAGACTGCTTTTACACAGAGCCAGGTAATGTACAGCATCCAGCACATTGGTCTTCCCCACACCGTTTTCACCCACAAAACAGTTTATCTTTTCCGAGAGGGGGATATCCAGCTGTTCGTAGTTTTTAAAATTGACCAGGGAAAGGGACTTCAAATACATACACAAAAATAATATCTTTACGCGACACTTAACACCTCATAATGAAATACCTACTTTTATTTTTTTTGCTGCTTACGGGCTGTGCTGAGCTAACATCAGTTATAAATTCAGTTCCAAACAATGTTCCCTTAACGGAAGCTGAAGTTGCTGATGGATTGAGGGAAGCCCTGATTACAGGATCGAATAAGGCTGCATCCCTTCTCTCTGCTGCAGACGGGTATTACGGCGATGAACTGGTAAAAATCTTGTTACCCGAAGAGGCTTCGATAATTATCGATAATCTTTCAAGGGTTCCCGGTGGAGAAAAACTTGTGGAGGATTTAGTTCTGCGAATAAATCGCGCGGCTGAGGATGCGGCCAGGGAGGTCGCCCCTATTTTTATAAACAGCATTAGGCAGATGACCCTGAACGATGCTTTCGGAATTCTTAATGGGGATGACAATTCTGCCACACTCTACCTCATCAGTACAAGCCGGGACGATCTTTACAGGATTTACAGGCCTAAAATAAGTCAATCCACGGGAAAAGATCTCATAGGAGGGATATCCACCAGGGAATCATGGGATGCCCTAACCGGAAAATGGAACCAGATCGCTAACTCTGTTGCAGGAAAACTTGCCGGCTTCTCACCAGTAAATACTGACATTGACGACTACCTTACCAACAAGGCCCTGGATGGCATGTTTCTTAAAATTCAGGATGAAGAAAAACAAATAAGGCATAATATTGATGCCCGCATCACACCTTTGTTAAAAAAAGTGTTTGCCACTCGGGACAATTAATTAAAAAAGGATTACTTTTGCGGAAGTTTTTGAATGCCATTAGTTAACGTCTAAAAAGTAGTGATGTCGAAAAAGAAAAACGAGAAGCAAACAGATAAGAACCTTGAAGGAATCGAGCAGGCTTTAACACGCTCAGAAAGATTCATTGAAGAAAACCAGAAAGTGCTAACATATGTACTTGGAATAGTGATTGTTGCCCTTCTGGTCGTGATTGGTGGAAATCGCTTCTATTTGAAGCCTCTTAACCAGGAGGCAACAGCTGAAATGTTCTATGCGGAACGTTTTTTTGAATCTGACTCCTTTAATCTTGCCCTTAATGGTTATGGAACTTACCCCGGTTTTCTGAGCATCATAGATGATTATGGTATGAGTAAATCTGCCAAGCTGGCTCGTTATTATGCCGGAGTATGTTATCATCAACTGGGTGATCATGAGGAAGCCATTCGTTATCTGGGTAAATTTAAGACTGATGATCTGCTCGTGGGGGCAGCAAAATACAGCACCATGGGAGATGCCTATGTTGAGATGGGTGAATTTGAAAAAGCCGCATCGGCTTATAAGAGTGGTATTGAGAAGTACAAGAACAACTTCTCCTCACCCATTATGCTAAAAAAACTGGGGATAGTCTATGAAGAACAGGGCAACCTTGATGGTGCACTTCAGGCATATCAGACCATCGAATCAAAATACCCGGAATCCCAGGAAGGTCGTGAGATCAAGAAATATATAGGCCGGGTAGAGACCAAAATGAGCCTCTGATAACATGGCCTCCAGTCTAAAGAATCTGTCGGACTATGATCCGGCAGTTATCCCGGATGGATCATCTATGAAATTTGGCATTGTTGTTTCCGAATGGAACGAAGCCATAACATCCGCTCTCCTGGAAGGAGCCTTGTCTACGCTTAAAAAGCACGGTGTTAAAAGCGAAAACATATCGGTACGTACCGTTCCGGGGACTTTTGAACTTTCCTTTGGTGCCCGCATTGTTGCTGAAAAATTTTCACCAAATGCGGTAATCTGTATTGGCTGTGTAATCCAGGGCGAAACGCCTCATTTTGATTATATCTGTCAGGGGGTTACTCACGGGATCACCGAATTAAACCTTGATTACGACATCCCCTTCATTTTTGGTGTGCTCACCACCCTTAACCTTCAGCAGGCTGAGGATCGCTCCGGTGGCAAACATGGAAACAAAGGCGATGAAGCTGCTATTACAGCCTTAAAGATGGCTGCTCTCTAGCGGGATCTTTTAGGAGGAAGTTTTTTTCCTCCCCCTTGCTGTTGCTTCTGCAAATCTTCCAATCGCTGTGCAAATCTGGATTTCTTGACAGGTTTATTCTTTCTTGCATTAATCTTCTTCAGGATTGCCTCCTCATCCGTAAACTGCTTGAAAATCAGGTTCTGGGCCAGGGTAATCACGTTGGCCAGGAAGTAGTAGTAAGTTAGTCCGGAAGAGAAATTATTCAAAATCAGCATGAACATCAATGGCATGATATACATCATGGTCTTCATACCCGGCATGGCACTATTTGTAGCCGTAGTTTGATTGTTCATCTTCATTGACAACATTGTAGTAACTGTCATCAGGATGGTGAAGAGACTCACGTGATCACCATACATGGGAATGGTGAAGGGCAGGTCAAGGATTGAATCGTAGGTGGACAAATCATGTGCCCAGAGGAAGCTCTCCTGCCTGAGTTCGATGGAGGTTGGGAAGAAGCGGAACATGGCATAAAGAATAGGAAACTGGAGCAGCATGGGGAGACATCCGCCCATGGGATTAGCCCCGGCCTTCTTATACAGATCCATGGTAGCCTGCTGCTTCTTCATGGCATCTTCCTTTTTGGGATATTTATCATTAAGTTCATCCACCTGTGGCTTCAGAACACGCATCACCGCCTGTGATTTATAAGATCTGTAAGTCAGGGGGAAGAGTGCGGTTTTAATAATCAGCGTTAGAAGGAGAATGATGAGTCCATAGTTGGTCATTGACCTGCTCAGCCAGTTGAAGATCGGAATTACCACAAAGGCATTGATCCACCTTAGCATAGGCCCTCCCACGGTTACAACACTCTGTAGTCCCAGGTCACCATAAGACTTCAGGGAAGTAAAGTTATTGGGCCCCAGGTAAAGCTGCATGCCAATTGTCTGATCGGAAGTGCGGTTGTAAGGCATGTCAAATATAGTGGCAAACTCTCGCACATAGGGTCCGGGGTCATTAAAGCGTTGTTGACTCAGATAGGCTCCTTCGAAATATTCATCGGCAATAAGGATGGTTGAAAAGAATTGGTGACTGAAGGCAACCCACTGTATACGGGTGGTCTCAGTAGCATCTTCAAATTCCTTCTTTGATCTGGATTTAAAATTCTCCACATCACCACCGTGATACCTGTAATATAAAGTTGTATACATGGCCTCATTCTGGTAACCTTTTTCCTGGGATGGGGCATAGAAGTCAAAATTAAACTCCATCCTGTCGGTCTTATAAGTATCCAGGCCCTTCAGCTGTATATCGAAATCAAGCATGTAATCTCCTTCGAAAAGCTTGTATATATAACTTATGGATGAAGTCTCAGAAACCTTCATCTCCATGGTCAGTTGCTTAAAAGCTCTGCCCTGCTCATCGGATCCATTTTTAACTGAAGGAGTGAAATACAGCTCTCCTGTATTAATACCCCTGTTTTCGGCAAAGAAATTAAGTGCAAAGATGGTGGAATCTCCATCAAACAAATTAAGTGGAAGGGAATCGTGGGTCTGATACTCTTTCAGATTAGCAGTGTATGGCCTTCCTCCCCTGGTGGAAAAAGTAAGCTTTAATACTTCATTCTCCAAAACGACCTTTTCTTCAGTCCCCACAGCTCTGGCGGCAAAATCTCCAAGCTCGTTTGACAATTGTTTCATGGCTGCAGAATCTCTTGCCACTTCTCCGCTGATTTGCTCATCAACTGTCTGTGGTTGCTGACGTGCCGCTTCCTCAATGGCCCTGATCTGATCTACCCGCGCAATGGAGTCCCTTCTTCTCACCTCCTCCATCTGTGCCTCTCTGGCTGGCTTGGTAAATATACTGTAACCAACCAGGATGAGTCCGATCAGTGCTAGTCCTATGATAGTATTTCTGTCCATGTCAAGCTTTTAATTCAGGCACAAAAGTAAGAGTTTAGCCTGTATATTATGATAAAATCTACTTAAATCGATAAGATTTCGGTGAAATAAAATGATTCCCTAAGGATTTTATTTCGCGTTCTCCAGGGCGGCCTTAATAAAGGCAATAAAGATGGGGTGAGGACTTAGTACAGTACTCCTGTATTCCGGGTGAAACTGGGTGCCCACAAACCAGGGATGACCTTTCTGTTCCATGATTTCAACCAATCCACTCTCCGGATTAATCCCGGTCGGCACCATTCCGGCTTTCTCAAACTCCTCCAGAAAATCGTTATTGAATTCATAGCGGTGTCGGTGGCGCTCCCGAACCACATCCTTATGATATGCCTTATACACCAGCGAACCTTTTTTAAGTTTACAGGTATAACCCCCAAGCCTCATGGTTCCGCCTTTTTCAGTCACCCCCTTCTGCTCTTCCATCAGGTCTATTACAGGATGTTTTGTCATATTGGTCATCTCGCTGGAATGGGCATCTTCGTGACCCAGCACATTTCTGGCAAATTCAATGACTGCACACTGCAGTCCGAGACAAATCCCCAGGAAGGGAATCTTATGCTCACGGGCATATTTGACCGCAAGTATCTTGCCATCAATACCCCTGTCACCAAAGCCCGGAGCAACAAGGATTCCATCGTAACCTTGAAGAACTTCAGAAAAATTATTCTCCTTGATCATTTCCGAGTGTATACAAAGGACGTTAACTTTAACATCATTCATGGCTCCGGCATGGGTCAGGGATTCTATAATTGATTTATAGGAGTCATATAGTTCAACATACTTTCCCACAAGAGCAATACGAATTTCACGCTCAGAGCTTTTTAGTTTATCTACGAACTCCTTCCACTCCTTCATTTCCGGCCTGCCCTCATTCTTAATCTTAAGCTTCTTTAAGACCATGACATCCAGACCCTCATCCTGCATCAGCAGCGGGACTTCATATATAGTGGAGACGTCAATGGACTGTATCACAGCATTCAGCTCCACATTACAAAACAGGGCAACCTTTTTACGTATATCCTTTGTAAGCTCATGTTCCGCACGTAAGACCAGAACATCGGGCTGAATCCCGTTCTCAAGCAATACTTTTACAGAGTGTTGAGTGGGTTTTGTCTTAAGCTCTCCGGAGGCAGACAGATAAGGAACCAGTGTCAGATGGATAAAGACTGTATTTGCAATCCCAAGATCCCAGCGTAACTGTCGAACGGCTTCAATATAGGGCAAAGATTCAATGTCACCCACGGTCCCTCCGATTTCCGTAATAATAATATCATAATCCCCGGATCTGCCCAACAGGGTAATCCGGCGCTTAATCTCATCAGTAATATGTGGGATTACCTGAACTGTCTTGCCAAGGTAATCACCTCTTCGTTCCTTATTGATTACTGACTGGTATATCCGGCCTGTGGTTACATTGTTTGCCTGAGAAGTCTGGCTGTCCAGAAAACGCTCATAATGTCCCAGGTCAAGATCCGTTTCGGCTCCGTCATCTGTAACGTAACATTCTCCGTGTTCATAAGGATTTAATGTCCCCGGGTCAACATTGATATAAGGGTCCAGTTTCTGTATGGTCACTCTCAGACCCCTTGCCAGCAACAAACGACCCAAAGAGGCAGAAATAATACCTTTACCCAGGGAAGATGTGACACCCCCTGTTACAAATACATACTTTGTCTTGCCCAAAAGATTGTGATTTAAATTCGCGGTAAAAGTAAAAATTTAATTCGCATTTTCCATATCATCCAGCATACGGATCTTCTTCTCAAGTGCCTTAATCCGCTCATGTGCCGAATCAATCTTTTCACGGAAACCGGATACAGTATCTTCGGAGCTTGAGGAAAGCTTAAAAAAACCAATATTGTTTTCCCACACACTGATATCGTTTTGCAACTGCTGAAGCTTACTGTGCAGTTTGTCTCGTTCAAAATTCAATTTCATATCTGCCCGCGGTGTTTGCATAATCCCCTTAATGCGGCTTCTGAATCTGAACAGGGAACGCTCAGACTCATCCATTCCAATTTTCTCCAGAAGCCTGTTCTGGGAATGCCGAAATTCTTCCCGAATCCATTCCTTTTTATTGGAAGGAACATAGCCGATGGCATCAAACCTGACCTGGAAGGAAGCTAATGCATCCAAATTATCTTTCCGGTTTTCAACTGGTACAAAGGCATCCATTTCGCCTATCAGATCGGTCTTGGCCTTGAGGTTATCATCAAAGGATGAATCCGTATCGTCAAAAAATGATGATTTATTGGTGAAAAAGGTATCACAGGCAGCTCTGAAACGCTTCCATAGTTTATCAGAATCACGTCGCGGAACCGGGCCAATTTCCTTCCACTGTTTCTGAAGCCTGATCAGCTCAGTTGTTGTGGCCTTCCAATCCTGGCTGTCTCTTAATAATTCAGCCCTTTCAACGATCTCATTCTTAAGCTTCAGGTTTTCCTTTTGCTCATTATAAGCCATTGAATAGAATTTGGCCTTATTGCCAAAGAAAACATCACAGGCCTTTCTGAATCGGGCATATATGGCATTATTGTCCTTTTTGGGAGCATAACCAATGGTCTTCCAGGCCTTTTGAATATCAAGAACCACCCGGGTCTTTTCTGCCCAGGCACTGTGTGAGTCATATTTCTCCTCAGAAATCGATTCAACCTTCTGACACAAAGCCTCCTTTTTTTCCAGATTCTCGTGAAGTGAGTCCTTTAACCTGGCGTGATACTCCTGGTGTTTTCGGTTGATCAATGAGGTTGCAAGCTTAAACCGGTCCCAAATTTCATCCCTGTTTTCCCTCGGAACAGAACCAATCTCACGCCAGCGGCTATGATATTTCTGGAGGGTCTTAAATGCCTGAACAATATTAGGTTCCTTGTCCAGCTCCTCTGTCCTTTCACACAGTTGTATTTTCAGCTCCAGGTTTTTCTTCAGATCCAGGGTACGTAAATCCCGGTTGATTCGTACATAATCATTAAATTTTTCAACAAAATAATTGTAAGAATCCCAAAGGTCCTTCAGGTTCTGCTGCGGAACGATTCCCGCAGCAAACCACTGTCTCTGAAGCTCCTTAAACTTTCGAAAGGTAATCTCAAATGTTTCCTGGGTTTCCATCAGAACCCTGAGCTCCTCGAGAATATGCTGCCTTTTTGCCAGGTTCTCATTTTTGGTTTTTTCCAGGTCACGGGTAAACTCAGCTTTAAGAACCCGGTATTTATTAACCAGCTCCCTCATCTCCTGATCCAGGGGATCCTCAGCAGGCTTAAAATCCTCCAGTGTACCACCCTCTTCCAGGAATTGCGCCTTTTTCTCTTCCAGTTCTGCACTTTGTTTTTCAGAAAAAACCTGTCTGATCTCTCCCACAATTTTGCGGATATTTCCCCTGGAAGGATTATTGAGTGTCTCGGCCATTAGCTTTACCAGGTCCTCCTTACTCAAGAGGGAATAATTGACCCTCTCCTGCTCCTGCTCCTTCTCTTCTTCCGATTCGACAGCCATTTCCTTTTTGGCCTTTTCAGCTTTTTCAGCTTTTTCAATTTCCTCAGCCTCAGCCTCCGGTCCTATCCCCGAATGTTCATCATCATCATGATCCAGCTCATCATGTGATTCATGTATTTTTCGTTCCTCATGATCATCCATTAAAGCTTCTTTCTTACCAGAAGCTTTAGTCTTAGCCCTAGGCTTAGCCTTAACTTCAGATACAGGCTCGGGTGCGGGTGCATCGGATTTTGATGGCTCTTTAGGTGGTTCAACTTGATCTGAACCAGGTGTCTCCAGAACGGCTTCTTCTGGATCCGGCGCAGCTGTCTCCAGAATGGAGCCCTCCTCAGCAGGCTTTTTAAGTGGCTCAGGTGCGTCTGAGGATGGTGATTCTTTTGCTTCCTTAGGCGTGTTTTTTTCTAATTCCTGTTCGTTAAGAGCGTCAGTATTATCTTGATTTTTCATGACAGGTAGAGGGTTAATGGCTAGCTTTAACCTACAAATTACTCAATATTTCGAATATAGGAGGCCTTTTTCGCTAAAAAACTGTTTTATCTTAGCTTCAAAATAAATTGGAACATGCGCATAGATATCATCACAGTTTTACCAGCCCTGCTCACCGGTCCACTGGATCATTCCATAATTAAAAGAGCCCGTGACAAGGGCCTTGCTGAAATTCACATTCATGATCTCAGAGACTTTACAAATGATAAGCACCGAAGGGTGGATGATTATGCTTTTGGTGGAGATGCAGGAATGGTCATGATGGTGGAACCCATCGAAAGAGCCATCCTGCATTTAAAAGCAGAAAGGAACTATGATGAAGTGATCTATACATCTCCAGATGGAGAACTCTTCAGGCAACCCATGGCTAACAGATTGGCGCTGAAGGAGAATGTGATCATCCTGTGCGGACATTACAAGGGGATCGACCAAAGGGTGAGAGACCATTTAATTACCCTGGAAATATCCATTGGAGATTATGTTTTGACCGGAGGAGAGCTGGCAGCAGCAGTAATTGCTGACAGCCTGGTAAGGCTTTTGCCAGGTGCCATGTCGGATGAAACTTCTGCTTTAACTGACTCATTCCAGGACGGATTGCTGGCCCCTCCGGTTTATACAAGACCAGCCATTTACAAGGGTTGGCAGGTACCCGAGGTTCTTCTTTCCGGGCATGCAGCAAAAATCCAGGAATGGAAGCATGAACAGGCGCTTCAAAGAACCCTCGAAAGGCGCCCCGACCTGCTTGAATGATTCTGAGGCGACTTAGCGTAGTACCTTTCGCACAAATGCTACGGTAAAGTAGGACATCAGAAATAGCCCGAAAAACCCTTCCAAAGAAGACACCCATCGTATGGATCCAAAGGGGTAGTGATCCCCATATCCGATGGTCAGAAAAGTGATGGCACTATGGTAAAAAGCCCGGGCAACTGTACTCAGCTGGTCATCCACCGTTGATATAATATCCGCACTTGTAAAAGCAATGAGCAAAATGTAAACAAGGCTGAATAAAACAAATGAAGCCACCATAGTGATAAGTACCCTTACCGGGCTTGTGGCATAAAGCCCTGCGCGGTCAAACAGCAAGTAGCTTAAACAGGTATACGGGATACTGATATATGCCGTTCCATTTATTTTTATGCACCGAATCAAAAAGTTCTGCCCTGGATTCATTCCTTTTGAACTCAACATAGGCCCTGTCCTCATCACCATAATGCCCCAGGTTTTGAAAATTCTCCTTAAGGATTCTGAATTGCTCAGCCTTGACCCTGTGACTGCTGTCTTTTTGGGCATTGATCGCCTGTTTTATCCCGGATACGGTCCAGTCGATATAAATCCTGCCCATCAAGCGCATTCCGGCAAGGGTAAGCATGCTGATATCAGCCCTGAATTCATGGGGATTGATATCAATAATATCCCTTGCCACAGTGGATGAGAGATCTAATAAATGCACACTGTCTCACTCTAAGGTCAACATAGCCATTTAATGGGCAAAATTTCAAGGATAGTGAAGCAAATACGGACTTATAAAAACTCAGTTTACCCCCGCCAAAAATGGTCCTCTCAAAACTGAGGTCCACTTTCTCAAATTCAAGCTCTTCAAAACAGATGTTGCTATTTCCGAATTTGGCCCTTTTAAAGCTGAATTTCCCTTCATCCATCGTGCATTCATCGAAGCTGACTTCTCCGTCACCAAAAACCGAGCGGTTAAAATTAACCCGTGCACTTCCAAACTCAACGGTTCGAAAATCGATTCGGCCATCTCCAAATTCGGTTCTCTCGAAGGAGACAGCACTGCTTTTAAAAGTCGTAAAATGAAAATCCACCTTCCCGGCTCCAAAACGTGCCACTTTAAAGGAAACCTCTCCTTTTCCAAACTCGGAGTTTATAAAATTTACATTTCCTTCAGAAAAATCCGCGTTTATGAAGTTCAGATCACCCCTCTCTATGCGTAAGTATTGAAAATCCTTTTCCCCTTTTCCGAAAAAACAATTCTTAAAGGAGATCTCAGAAGATTCAAAACTCACATTCTTAAAATTCAAATAAGCTTCAGGAAAATGGGCATTATGAAATATGGAGCGCTCGGTTTTAAAGCGAGCCCCCTCAAAACTAATGTTCCCCTTGCTAATCCATGCACCTTCTATGCTAAATTCATCTCCTGTGAATATGGCATTTGAAAAATCAAGATCAGATGCTCCTCCGAAAAGTGCATTTCTTGCTGAAAAACCTTTGATGATGACCTTCTCCCTGGCATCCAGGTTCCGGGTTATGCGATAATCCCTCAGACTGAACTTATCCACGTAACAGTGATCCAGGTTCAGCACTTCACCCTGATCAATCATCCTGTAAATTTCTTTCTCTTCCAGGTGTCCCAGTAATTCAACAACGGGGGGTGCTTTTTCATTCAGGGTAAAGCGAATCAGGGCAGTTTGAGGATAGCGGATTCCATGATCCGATTCAAACTTCAGTTTCTTTAATTTCAATGCTGTATTCCCTGTGGACGGGTATCATTCTATTCCTGCTTAATGTAATTTAAATATAGCTAATACTATTCAATACTCTGACGACTGCAAATCATGGAAAAGTCACAATTGCGACATATGGCTTCATTGTCAGTTTGCACAAAATCCTTCCCTGAATCAAACAGGGCACTGAGGGTCTCCTTCAATCGCTCCAGGTAGGCTTCCTGATAGTTTTCGAAGGATTCAACTACCTCCCTCTTGCTGTAGCTCCCCATAATCAGACGGGGATCAAAACCCTCCTCATACAGGGAATTCATTATATAAAGGCCAGGAGTAACCTGGCTTCCCGGATGCTCCTCCTGAACAAGCCAGGAATATAAAAAGGTCTGAAAGGCTGCGGCATTCCTCTGGGAGAGTGAAGCATTAAAAAGTGCATCAATGCTGCTGAACTCCCTTTTGGCGCTACCGGTCTTATAATCGATCACGCGAAGCTTTTCCTTCGGCTTGTCAACCCTGTCAATCAAACCACCAATCTGAATGGTCCTGCTTTTGCCATCCCCGGATATCTCAAGCTCCCTTCGATAGCTTCGTTCAACTGATACAAGCTGAAAAGGGGTGATCTTCAGATCCGTCTCTATGATTTTCTGCAGGTAAGAAAGCATCACTTTCAGAATGATGATATTCCTGCCTTCAGGCTTTGCATTCCTTCGCCCTTTATAGTGATTCTCCATAAAGGTCCGGTTCAGAACTTCTTCTACCCTCCTGGATTCCCTTAAAGCTTCAAGTGATTCCCGTTCAATGATCCCGCTTTCCTTGTCTGAAATTTCTTCATAAAGGATTTTTATGCTTTCATGAACCACAGTCCCAAAGCCTGCAGCCCCTATCTCCTCCTCCACTTCCTCGCGTTCCCCGATCCGGGCAATGTAACGCAGGTAAAATTTAAGGGAACAGTCAATGTAGGCATTTATGGCAGATGGAGATAAGAACTTTTCATCCTCAGTCTCGCTGGTGTATTTCTTCAGCTTCTGATCTATTTCCAGGCTATGCTTTACCACCACTGCCACCTTTTCTCTGGCCATCACCTCCACCCCCGGACGTCTGATCTCAAGACCGCGTTTGTAAATCAGCTGGTGCAGGTAGCGGCTCATTTCTCCAGTGCGGACCCCTTCGGATGTACTGTTGAACAGAAGGTCCACATGATCTGCTCTCTGCAGCAGCCGGTTGAAGTAATAGGCATAAATACCATCCATATCCTCACGAGAGGGCATTCCAAAAGCAAGGCGAAGGGCATAGGGTATGTAAGAGTGCCTGAATTGGGAGGCAGGCATTACTTCTTCATTCATGGACAGGAGGATTACATGCCTGAAATCCAGTAAACGGGTTTCCAGAATACCCATAACCTGCAGGCCCGACAGGGGTTCGCCTTCAAAAGGAACACGCATCATTGCCAGTACTTTGCGAAAGAGGCGCTCAAATATTGACAGGGGTAGACCCGGGCGCTCGGACAGGAGTGTCTCCAGTCGGTTCAGATGCATTAATATCCTTAAAACAAATTCCCGGTGCAGCTCCGGGAGTAGCTTTTCTTCACCGCCTGCGAAAATTTCCAGTACATGCAAATAAATCTCCCTCAGATAGTTGATTAGATCATCCGCATCGTCTACCAGTCTGAATATTATTTTTTCAAATTCGCTTTGAAAAAGTTCCTGTTCCACCTGTATGAGGTTCCTAAGGGCTATCCGGTCCAAAAGGCTTTGACCGGGTTCCGCTTCAGCCTTTTCCATGTAAGGATGAAGTAAAATGGACTGGACATCCTTGTAGTAAAAACTTACACTTCCATCCTTTGCCTTTCGACTGTTATGCTGTAAACGAAGCAGGGCCTCAGTAAAGCCGGAAACCGGGGTGCTCTTCATGGGATAGCCCATGGTAACATTTATTTCTTCAGCAGATTGGGGGACCGACATCAGAACCGGCATCAGGAGCTCCTCATCACAAAGGATCACTGCAGTATCGGTACAATCCACATCTTCGGGTAGCTCACGCTCCTCAAGAATCCTGTGCACGGTTTTGGCCTGCAGGAGATCGGACGGGAGTTCAAAAATCCGGATATCCTTGGGAGAATCCAGGGAAGAAAAGTGCTCAAGAATGGCAGAAGGTGGAAAGTTGACCAGGTTTTCCCTCATAAACCTTCCGGCTTCATGGGTGGAATCGTCGATATAACTCAGGTCATAATCCCAGAAAAACTCTGCACCCTGTTTTTGGAGCCATTTGAAGATCCGTTTTTCACAGCCGTTGAGCGCGTTAAATCCTGCCACAATCACTCTGCCCGGAGGATTTTCCATTTCCTTGTGCTCGATGCGTTCAGCAATTTCCCTGTAGAGCATACCCTGGTAACCCTCTCCCCGCCTGGCAAGTTCTTTCCTCAGCCTGCTGTATAACTGGGGAAGTATTCGCCACATTTCCAGAAAATGTTCCTTCTCCGGCGTGTCGTTTCCGGAATAAAAACCTTCCCAGAATTGCCGGATAAATAGCAGCTGGGAGGCTTCGATACCGGCAAAAGGTTCTTCAATCTCCTTTAAATCAGCAATATTCCGAAAGAGCAGAAGGGGATCCACAAGGTATTTATCCATTTCATCGAAATCATGCAGCATAATCTCTCCCCAGTGATAAAATTCATCCAGTGGCTCGGCATTATCTTTCAAACCTTTATGAATATCATGCAGCAAGAAAACAGCTTCCACCGGATCGCACAAGTCCAGCTGGCTCAGCTCCCCGATGAAGTCATTAATTGCATAGATCTCCGGTGACCAGCTAACCGAAGTGCTGTACCTGGCAAGATTCCTTTGAAGGAAAAGTCCGGCGCGCCGGTTTGGAAGGACTATCCTGGTCCGGGCTGCCTCCCCTCCGGGAGCTTTCGCCAGGTACCTGGCCAGTGAATCTAAAATCGCCTGCATTATTCTTCCGCTTTATAAAATTTCCCCTGCCAGCTGTCATGCTCCTCGAGAAGCGCCTCAAATCGACGTAAAACCATATCATAGCGAATCCCCCAACCCTCCCTGAGGGCCAGTTCCGGACTTACCTCTCCGGCGATCCTCTCCACCACAAATTCAGGATTGAGTTTTTCCAGCATTTCCATCATCAGATGCAGGTAATCATCAAGGCTCAAATCCAGAAAATCTTCTGGTTTTTCCTTGTATTCCCGGGCCATGGCAGTCCCATGAATTAACTGCAACTGGTGAAATTTGATATTATTCAGGGGCCATTGAGACAAGATATCGATGGAAGCGCTGATATCTTCCCTGCTCTCCCCGGGCAGGCCAACAATCATGTGTCCCCCCACACGGATACCTCGTGCAGCGGTCTCCCTGATTGCCCAGGCAGTTCGCTCCACATCGTGCCCCCTGTTCACACGTTCCAGGGTATGATCATAAACCGACTCAATCCCATATTCGATGGTAACATAACACTTCCGTGAAAGCTCCCTGAAATAGTCCAGCTTTTCCCGATCCACACAATCGGGCCGGGTCCCCACTACAATCCCGACAATGCCTGGTATATCCAGGGCTTCCTGGTAAAGCTTCTTCAGGTGTTCCAACTCGGCATAGGTATTGGAATAGGATTGAAAATAGGCCAGGTACTGAGAAGCTTTCCTGTAGCGTGTGCGATGAAATTCCATCCCCCTTTCGATCTGCTCGCTTATGGATTTTCCAGCATCATTATAAGAAGGCGTAAAAGCCTTGTTGTTGCAAAAAGTGCATCCCCCGGATCCGCATGCACCATCACGGTTCGGACAGGTGAATCCGGCATCAATGGTAATCTTCTGGACCCTGCTGCCAAACTCCCGTTTAAAATATTCGCTGTATGTATTCAGCCTTCTCTCAGATCCCCAGGGATAAGTCATTTTTTCCAATTTGAATAATTTTACCCAGTGAGGCGTACCAGAGGTAGCCATCTACCCGCTTGTAGCCCATTTCCTTCAAAAGGTTCATGTATTGCCAGACCTGACGATGATACTTTTCCTGTTCGCCTTTACCAAATTTGAAATCCACCACCCTGATGTGATCATCATCCAGCATAACACGATCGGGCCTGAAAATTCTTCCATCCCGGGCAATGATACTTCGCTCGTTGTATACCTTTCGTCCTTCTTTTTTCAGGAACCACTCTGCTACACCTTCACCGGATAACATCTCCGAGTATCCTTTCGCTGATACGGGGGCGGTCCCTGATGGAGATTACCCCCTCCCTTTGTAATCCGGTCAGGGCCCTGTCCAGGTCATCGGCATATTCAATGCGGGAAAATACCATGTGCATTACATTTCCAAATACCCTGTCGTTACGGCTTACCCCCTCTTCGTCCACAAAATAGGAATCGCTTCGCATATGCAAACGAAGCAGGCGCGCCCCGGGATTGGTAAGGTAGGTTTTAAACTGCCAGGGATCGTTTTTCCTTTCCTTTTTCTCATAGCTATGCAGACTGCCAATGACAAGCTCACTCCCCTTCCTGTAGCTGGACAGAGCCTCAAGTGCCGGGCCTTGTTCAGCCTGCTGCTCCAAAATTTCGCCCAGCAGGTCACCCATATTTTTCAGCTTCTTCTCCTCCCTTTCGGGAACACCCAGAAACAATACGTCTACTGCCCTGGTAAATGCTACATACATAAGGTTCAGACTGTCTAAGATAGCCTCTCATCCTTTCCTGGTAATAGTAATCAGAAAAGAGGGTATGCTTCATATCGCCGGTGAATTTGACCGGTACGGTGGGAACACGCCCGAAGGGTGTACCCTCCGTTTCACACCACAGGATATTTGATTTTCTCTGATCAGTGGTAATCTCCCAGTTGCAAAAGGGAATCAACACTGCCTTAAATTCCAGCCCCTTGGATCGGTGTATGGTTAATATCCTTATGGCATTTGCGTTTTCAGATACCTGAATTCCCTTCTGGGATCCCTTCTGCTCCCAGTAAAAAAGAAAATCTGAAATTCCCCTGGATTCTCTCCTGGAAAGCTCAATAACCAGCTCCTGAAAAGCCTGAATATAGGGCAGATCAAAGGCCTGCTTATGCAGTCCGAATATGGAAATCAGGGTTTCGACCAGTTCAAAAAGGGGCATTTGCCGGAAGAGGGGAATTCCGTCCACAAATTCTGCCGGCAGCCATTGTTCAGAAGGAAGTGAGCTGTCAAAAATTCCGTCGGCTGTTTCAGCAAAATCAGGATCAGCCTGCCTGCATCTGTATTTGAGCAGGGCATTATTCAGCTGGTCATCCGGGTATACCAGGTAATGAAGCGCTGAAATCAAAAGAGTAACCGCATCGTTATGGGCCAGCAGGAGTGATTCACTTGAAATCAATCTGAACTTATGGGACTCGCCTGATATCCGGGCATGTTCCAGAAGCTTTTCTGCCACCATCACTCCTTCCCTCCTGGTTCGGACCAGGATGGCAATCTCCCCGGGTTCAATCCCCGAGGCCTGTATATCCTCGATCCAGCCAGGAAGCACCGAAAGAGCCTGGTCCCGAAAGGAGTTGTCGGGCTCATCAGTGAAGAAAGCCATCCGGACCATTCCTCCAATTGGCTCCTTGCCCGGAGGGAATTTCTGAACCGCATCGGCATAGGCTGAGCTGAAACGGGAAACTGCCTCTTCTGCTGCCTCCCTGTTGGTCCCGGCCTTATCCATCTCAGACCCCACCACTTCAGCCAGCAAAGCAGGAGCCAGCTGGAATACGGTATTATTGAAACGTATCACCTGCTCCCTGCTTCTATAATTAAAAGCCAGGGTTTTTTGCTTGATCTTCTGATGGGCAAAATCTCTATGGAGATCTGAAGCCAGGATCTTCCAGTCTGAATTTCTCCAGCGATAAATGGATTGTTTTACATCGCCAACCACAAGGTTATCGTAACCTGAGGCCAGGGCATCATCCAGGAGGGGTTTGAAATTTTCGTACTGGAAGATGGATGTATCCTGAAATTCATCCAGCATGATATTGCTGAAGCGACTTCCGGTTTTTTCATAGATGAAGGGCACCTGTCCACCTCCGACTATGCCATGCAGAAAACGGCTGGAATCGGCTATCAGGAAAAGGTTATTCTCTTTCAGATAATCCTGCACCTTATCCCTGAGGTCACCCAGAATACCCAGGTTGTAAAAATTCTGTCTGATGGCCCGTACGGTATTCAGAATAAGCTGCTTCTGATAAAGCTCGACCAGCAGGGGCATAAGAATCTGTTCACACAGGGAAATCATTCCCGCAGTGGCATCTTTTTTCAGCCATTTATCCGAATCTTCCATGGCTGCCAGTCTGCTATCGGTAAATTTAAGCTCACCATCCTCCAGCGCCATGTTAAATACCACAGCTGGTGATCGTCGGCCTCCCTTAAAACTCTCCACGCTTAGTCCGTGATGAGCAATGTGATCCAGGGCCTTTTGACCTATGGCCTTCATCTTCGTTCCGGCTTGACTTCTCCACACTGAACAAATCACCCTGAAAATTCTCCAGGTTCTCTCTGTTCAGAAGTGAAAGATCGGAGTCGCCAAACATCTCCTGGAAAGACTCTCTGAAAAGCTGCATGCCCAGTTCAATCACATCTGTCCTGAAATTCCAGGAACGGGAATCTTCCATGCGCTCCTCGGCATAACGGATTAACCATTTTTGCAGGGCACTGTGATCCGAAATATCCTTGAACAGCTGATCCACGCCCAGGGAAAGTACCCGCATGGTATCCAGCTCCAGGTTATATCCGGGCTGAATGCCAATCTCCCGTGTAAAGGCCCTGATCACCGACTGAAAAAATTTATCTATGGTCCCGACGGAAAAGCTGGAATAATCGTTCAATATGGCATTTAACAGCAAGCCTGCGCGCCGAATAATCTGCCTTTTATCCAGGCCCGTTTCTTCGGCAAGATGGTTCAATTCGTCACTCGTGTCTGTTTCTGCACACTTTGAAAGTTTAAAAAGTCTGTCCAGAATGCGGCTTTTCATTTCACCTGCCGCCTTGTTGGTAAAAGTAACCGCCAGAATGTGTCTGTGGGCTTCCGGGTAGCGAAAAAGCAAACGAAGGTATTCCAGGGTAAGGGCATAAGTTTTCCCTGAACCGGCTGAAGCTTTATATATTTTCAGAGGCGACATCTCGTAAATATAGTGCTTTCTATCTCCATGCCCCTGTATCGATTGCCAATAAAATTGATAATTTTGCAATCCATGAGCAGAAAGCAAAAAAGAGTGGTTGTGGGATTATCCGGTGGGGTGGATTCCAGTGTAGCAGCCTATCTCCTTAAGGAGGAGGGTTACGATGTTACTGCTTTGTTTATGATCAACTGGCACGATAAAACGGGGGTTATCGATGCGGATTGCCCCTGGGATGAGGATGTGGTTTTTGCCGAACTGGTGGCCAGGAAGCTGGGAATCGAATTTCATGTGGTAGATCTGAGTGAGCCTTACCGGGAACGCGTGATTGACTACATGTTCTCCGAATATAAAAAGGGGCGTACCCCGAATCCGGATGTGCTTTGCAACCGGGAAATTAAATTTGATGCTTTTTTAAAGGCTGCCGAAGCCTACAATCCTGACTTTGTGGCAACCGGGCATTATTGCAAGAAAACCAGCAGCGAAGTGGATGGAACCATGGTCCATCACCTGCTGGCAGGCGACGATCCGGGAAAGGATCAAAGCTATTTCCTATGTCAGCTATCCCAGGAACAACTGGCCCGGACCCTCTTCCCCATCGGACATCTTCACAAAAAGCAGATCAGGGAGATCGCCAGGGAACAGGGACTGGCATCTGCAGATAAAAAGGACTCCCAGGGTATATGCTTCGTGGGCAAAGTACATCTCCCTGTTTTCCTTCAGCAGAAGCTGGAAGCCAAAGAGGGGAACATCTTCGAAATACCGCCTGATTTTGAAAAATATGCCCTTGAAAAGAAAGATCCGAATAATCTTGAGGACCTGTCAACTCCATGGATATACAACAAGGAAGATGGCAGCTGGGTGGGAAAACACCAGGGGGCGCATTTCTTTACCATTGGTCAGAGAAAAGGCTTAAATGTGGGAGGCAAGCCCGAACCCCTCTTTGTTATCTCAACAGATGTAATTAATAACCGGATTTACGTGGGACAGGGTCAGGCTCATCCCGGACTGTTTCGCCCTGGTCTTGCGATCAGAAAAGAGGAAATCCACTGGATCAGACGGGATCTTGTCATGGAGATTGGCGAAGAGCGCTCTTACATGGTCAGGATTCGTTACCGGCAGCCCTTACAAAAGGCCACACTGCATATGACTGATAAAGGCATGTACATCATCTTTGATGAAGCTCAGCGGGGTGTCGCCTCCGGACAATTTGCAGCCTGGTACGATGGCGAAGAATTACTGGGTTCAGGTGTAATTAACAGCTAACTACCTCTTGTGCAGTCCACATTCCTTATGTAGCTCACTCTCCCACCACCATCTTCCGGCCCGCACATCTTCACCGGGTTCAATGGCCCGGGTACAGGGTTCACAGCCTATGCTGGGAAAACCCCGGTCATGTAAAAGGTTGTAAGGTATTTTTTCCTTTTTGATATAAGCCCATACTTCCTTTTCAGTCCAGTTAATCAGGGGATTAATTTTCACCAGCTTATTGTTCTCGTCCCACTCAACCATATGATTGAAGAAGCGGGAAACCGACTGATCCTTTCTTAGTCCGCAGATCCAGGCATCCATGCCTGAAAAAGCCCTGGGCAGCTGAGCCACCTTACGGATTCCGCAACACATCTTTCGCTTATCTACTCCATCATAGAAGAGGTTTACCCCGTGAGAGGCGACCATCTCCTCCACCTTTTCCGCTTCGGGAAAATAGGTTTTCATTCGGATTCCGAAGTGTTTGTTGGTCCGGGCGATAAGATCGTAGGTCTCAGGAAAAAGCCTCCCCGTATCCAGGGTAAAAACATCCACACCCGGTTTTTGTGAAAGCACCATCTCAGTAAGCACCTGATCCTCAAGCCCCAGGCTTGTACTGAGCAGAATCTTCTCTCCAAAATGATCCAGAAAAAAAGCAATGACTTCCCTGGCACTCTTATCTTTAAGGGAAATATTCCACTCCTCTATCTGTATTTTTAATTCTTCTGTAAGCACCATAACTCTAAGTATTGGAATAGGCCTCCAGCTTCCCCATGTCTATCCAGTCATCCTTGTCGTGGCGATGCATAAAAATGGCTTCTGTCCGGGCCAGTTCCAGGTAAAAAGGCATAATGGGAAAACGTTTCTCGGATGGGAAAAGTTTAAAAATTCTCGGATCCATTACATGTATGGCGCTGAAAGCAATGGGTGAAAGACCGGCATCCGAGCCATCCACAAGTATCATTTCTCCACTGCGGTTGTCTCTCCACCCCTTCAGATATCCTTCATCATTCATCAATAAAGACCTGGATGTAACACGCTGTTTTACAGCCATGCTTGCAATGCACCCATGCTGCTGGTGAGCACTCATAAACGCAGCCAGATCTATGTTACTCAGGATGTCAACATTATATACCAGGAAAGGCTGGTCATCAAAAAACCAGGCTGCATTTTTAATCCCCCCACCGGTATCAAGCAATTCTTCCTTTTCGTGTGAAAAGGCGATGTTTATTCCAAAGGAGTCCATCTTCTGAACGTGCTCCATTATCATTTCTGCATGATGATGCACATTGATGATGACATCGTTGAATCCCGACGTTTTCAGTTTTGCAAGTATATGATCGATTAAAGGCTTGCCCTCCCATTCTACCAGGGCCTTGGGTTTTTCGGCAGTGAGTTGTCCCAGGCGGGTACCCAGACCCGCTGCCAGAACTATTGCTTTATACTTACCGGTTTGCAACACCATTTCTCTTTTGGGGATTTGTCACCACACTTAGCGCAAATATAACGCTTCTTGCTGCCTTTCACCTTCTTTGAAAGCTGATCCTTGTCCTTGCAAATCTTTTTGCTCATTCCACCATACAATTCTATTCCATCCTTAACAGCATAGAACTGGAAATGTTTGGAGACTTAGCATTCAATTATGAAAGTAAGTGGCGTCTGGTCCGTTTCCAACTATTTTCGACCGATGGAACGGGCATAAAGCAAGGCCGTGGTCCTGTAGAAAACGTGTCCCAGTTTGGTAAAGGGAAGGTACATGATCACAAACCAGACCACCACCAGGTGAAAGAAATAGAGGTGATATGCCAGGGCCCAGTTCCCAAACCGAGCCATCTCCACCAGGGTCCCGGAAAAGGTAAGTACCGCGATGGCAATCAGAAGCAGCCAGTCGGTATAGCCGCTTTTTCCAAAAACATCCCGTTTGGTAATCCTTTGAAAAATCATAATCCCCAATCCGCAGTATATCATAAGTGAGGCCAGGTTGCCTGCGATCTTAAAGGGATTGCTAAGGGGCAGGGGATAATTATGGGTAAGGGATGCCCAGATGGCATAAAGCGTAACCAGGATGAGTAAGGCAAAACCAAAAAACACCAGCATATGGGCCCATTTCCTGACCTTTTGTGTGCCACAGCCCGAGAAGTTGGAATGTGAAAGAATCTCTCCCAGGACCTTAAAAAACGGCAGTCTGCCTCCCTCTCCTTCAGGAGCCGGAGTATTTCTTTTCATATCCTTCCAGAAGGATCCCATTCCCCAGAAAGCCAGTCCATAGAATAGCAGGGTAATCCCTGAAAAAGTGGAATTTAGCCAGGCATGTGGGAAAAAGGCCGAATAGTCCACCGCACCGGCGGGAATCTTAAAAGTACCGGCAATGCTCAGGATGGCAATGATGACGGCAAGGGGTATAAGCAGGGCTATGGGTAAGAGAGAAGGCTTGCTCACCATTTTTGAGAGAAAGCGGGGTCTCATATAATGCTCATAGCTAAGCTGACGGACAGTGGCGATCACATCGGCAGGTTTTACATCCCTGGGGCAATAGCTGCTGCAGTCGCCGCACTGGTGACAAAGCCAGACATCCACATTACCAATCAGTTTGTCTTTCATGCCCCAGGCAGACCAGATCATCTCCTTGCGGGGGAAGGGCCGCTCGGCCGGAGCCAGTGAACATACCGCCGAACAGGTTCCGCATTGCATGCACTGGTTCAGCTGTGACCCGCTTAAGGAGGACAACTCCCTTTTAAACTCTATATCAGGATTCACAACACCCATTAATCCACTAACTTACTTAACTCATTAACTCCTAACTTATTAACTCCTAACTCATTAACCTAACTCATTAACTCTATTAACCCCTAACTTACTAACCTTTTGCTTGCTACATGCTTTTAAAGGGGTTTGGACCGATCAAATCCAGCTCCTCCAAATATTCATTGATGATCTCCACAATCTTGTGATGATCGTTAATTTCCACAAAACTGGTCTGTATCCTTTCGGTTTCAAGCATCATTGTCTCCAGGGTCTCCTGCATGTTTTCGCCCCGTTGTTCGGTCAGCTCACTGCCATGTATAAAATGGCACTGATAATCATCTCCGGGCTTGCAACCAATCTGCAAAATCCCGTCGTAACCATGCGAAAGCGCATCAGAGATCCAGACCTTATTCACAGAACCCAGACAACGAACAGGGATAATCCGCACAAAGGGACTGTATTTCATCCGGTGTAAACCAGCTGAGTCCAGGGCAGGATAGGCATCATTTTCACATACAAAAACCAGCACCCTGGGTTTCTCATCAAATTCGTCAGGCATACTCACCGACTTGATCATGGCCGAAACACTATTGATGTTGTAATCGGAGAAACCAATAACCCTTTCGGGGCATGAACCCACACAGATACCACAACGGCGGCAACGAGCAGGATTGGGAAGTGGAGTACCTTTTTCAGTCTCATCATAAGACCCGAAGGGGCACTCTTCGGTACAACGCTTACAATCGGTACAGCGTTCCATAAATAATTCAGGCCAGGTTTTGTCACCCGATCGTGGATGCACAGCCTCCCCCCTTTTTACCGACTCCACACACTGTATGGCCTTCATCATGGCACCGGCTCCATCTTCGGAACTGGACTCAAGATCCATGGGAGCCCTGACCGTGCCTGAGGCATAAATGCCTGTCCGCCGGGTCTCATAGGGAAAACAAATAAAATGGGAGTCTGAAAAATCATACTCCACCTGAGGAATCCCCTTCCCCAGTCTGTATTCCAGATTCAGATCCTCGGTATTGTTCGGAACCATTCCGGAAGCCAGTACAAGCATATCAGACTCGATGGTAATTTCATCATCCAGCAGACTGTCCTTCACGATTACCTGTAGCACTTTTCCACTGGAACTAACCGTTTCAACCTTACCTTTGGTCAGGAAAATAGCATCATCTGCCTGCACTGCCTTGTAAAAATCCTCCTGGAAACCCGTGGTCCGGATATCCCGGTAAACGAGGTAGACCCGGGCATTGGGATTCTTTTCCCTTACATATAAAGCCTGCTTCAGGGCAGCCGTACAGCAATATGTGGAACAATAAGGCAGATGATCCTTGTCCCTGGATCCCGCACAAAGAATGAACATCACCCTGTCAGGAATCTGACCTTCAGAAACAAGCTGCTCGAACTCTTCGAGGGTCTTTACACCGGGCAGTCCGTATCCCAGGTAATCCAATTTTAGAGGTTCATAAGGTTTCCATCCGGTGGAAAGTACAAGCGCACCAATGCTCAGACTGGTTTTCCGGATATTTTGCAGTCTTACCCGGAAGTTTCCCGGTTCTCCCTCTACGCTGGCAATGGTACTTTCCAGGTAAATCTGGATCTTGGGATGCCCGGTCACCTGGTCGGCAAGGGCTTTTACATCTGGTTCCCTGAGCTGTTGATCCTTACCGGCCAGAGGAAGCAATTTGTGAATTCGTCCGGCATAACCTCCCAGCTTACTTCCCTTTTCCACCAGGTGAACACTGTATCCGGCATTTGCACCTTCAAGTGCGGCATTCAGACCGGAAATACCTCCGCCCAGAACAAGGATTTCGGAGCTTGTTTTTTCAGGAATATAGGGTGTGTTCTCCTTTATGGATCCAAGTTTGGCAAGGGCCATTCGTACCTGATCTTCAGCGCAGACCTGGGTATCCTCCTGGCCCGCTTCCATTACCCAGGAGACCTGTTCCCTCAGGTTAACCCGTTCCACATAGCTTCCTTCCAGCTTAAACTGTTCGGCCTTCACCCTTGGGGAGCAGGCCGCAATGGCCAGACTACCTGCATTATGTGCTTTAATTTCCTTTTGAAGGGTCTGGACTCCCCGCCTCTGAGCAAAGTGCAGGATGCTGCATGCAGATCAGTCCTTCATTCTCCTTTACAAGGGTTTCCATGAGCTGATCGGAATCCAGAGAGGATCCTATGCCACAACCCGTACACAGGGCCAGCATTATATTTCCGTTTGCTTCACTCATGCTCTTTTCTCATGCTCTTTAAGGCTGTGGCTGTGGCATCTTTAACAGAAGTGGAGACATCCATGGGTCGTTTACAGCTTGATGCAGGAAAAATTCCCTTTTGCTGAATGGGATTTAAAAAGCCGGCTTCATTTACAGATAAAGAGGGAAGCGCTTTAGCTGGCACCATCCCTGTGGCAAGAACCACCATATCAAAACTTTCCTTCCGTTTTTTTCCGGCCTGGATATCCTCAAGTTCCACCATAATGCCATCCTCTGTCTTTTCAATACGCCCAACTTTACCCTTGGTCAGACTGATTGAGGGTGAGGCTTCAGCTTTGTTCAGTAAACTTTCATTTCTTCCCTGCAGTCGGAGATCGATATAGAATATCTCCGATTTCAGATCCGGATAGGCTTCGGCCAGGCTCAGGCTTTGTTTCACCGAAGCAGCACAGCATACGGCCGAACAATAAGGCAGATGATTGATATCCCTTGAACCGGCACATTGCACAAAGGCAATGCTTTCAGGAGCTTTTCCCGTCGGAAGGCCTCTGAAGCTTCTTTCCTTCTTCAGTACATGAAGCCAGAATGATTTCAAATTCCATATTGCTGACCACATCGGGCTCATCTGCATAGCAGAAATTCTCTATAAGACTCGCATCATAAGCTTCCCATCCGCTTGTAACAATCACTTTTTGTGCATTGAGCTCAATTTCTGATTCCTGTGCGCCCAGTTGAATGGCTTCATATTCGCACACCTTCAGACACAGGCCGCAGGACTCACGCAAACAGCTCTGGGGATCAATCGTATATTTTGCCGGGAAAGCAAGGCCCTTTTTAATATATGCAGCCTTTTGTGCCTGTGAGGATCCGGTCTCCCGTGGCTGTTCCCGGGGACAAACTTCAGCACATAGGCCACAGGCCGTACACTGATTATTAATCAAGCGGGGGCCAAGTTTAACTTTTACTGTAAAGTCCCCATCATTTCCTTTTATCATCAATTACTTCGGCACCTGTATAGTATGAAATCCTTGGATTTGAACGAATTCTTCTGTAGTTGATTTCCAGGCCACAGGAGGGTGGACAAAGCTTCGGGAAGTAATTATTCAGCTTTGATACCTTACCTCCCAGGTAGGGCTTCCTTCTCAAGAAGGACAACCTTTTTTCCGGTATCAGCCAGCTCAACCGCAGCCGTTATACCAGCAATCCCTCCCCCAACGCAGTCTATAAAGCTCAAGTAAAAGTCCATAAAGCTTAGAGGATTTCGCGCTTGATCATGGTCCACTCCCCGGTTTCCGGATCCCATTTACAGTTGGCAAAGACCTCCCAATCGGACTTTCATGGTGGGATGGTCGGTGCGGAAATAGTATCCTGGCCAGCGGGTCTCTTCCCTGAAAAGAACCGTACGCATGTGGGACTCAGCCTGCCACATGCGGTGCACATTCTCCCAGCACCTCATCAGCTCATTCAGATCGCTTGCGGCAAGTTTCTCCGAATCCTCCTTCATATATTCCAGGTATTCCATCCCTTTGCTCAGCAGAGCCCCGGATGTTTTGAATCCCACAGAAGCACCACCCGCATATTCATCCATAATTTTCTGCAGGCGGAACATGAACATTTTAGGTTTGATGAAATTGGGATTCACATCTTCATCGTTGGCGTAGTCCTTATGTTCCTCGAATGTTTTCAGGGGCTGCAGGACTTTCTCCTTTAGTTCTGCAATCTGCTCATCGCTGATATCAACCGGATCGGGATGATCCATGCAAAATGCGATGGCCGCTTTTCCCGCAATTCTACCTTCTGTAAATGATCCGGAGGAAAATTTATGCGAGGAGGCACCCGAAGCATCACCTGCTGCAAACAGGCCCTTTACGGTGGTCATGTTATCGTAACCCCAGTAATGCTCATCGGGTGCGAGGTCCTTGGGTCCACTGATCCATGCCCCGGAAGCACCCGAATGGGAACTAATAAAATAAGGTTCCGTAGCTGATATCTCAGAGGGACTTTCTTCGGGCATAATGTTGTGAGAAGCCCAGTTCAGCGCCTGACTTACAGTCATATCCAGGAAATCCTCCCATGCTTCTGACTCCAGCTCTTTCATCTTTCTTCTGGCCTCTTTTTCGTCTGGAAATTCTGCCACCAGTTTCTGAATTGCCTCATCCGTCTTCATGTAGATGGGGCCATTACCCGCTTCCAGTTCCTTCAACATCAGGAGGTTCCTTAAGTTAGTGGGAGTGGGCTTGGCCTGCCCATATGGCGCCCAATTATCCAGTTCAGCCTTACGGGTTTCCATATAATCCTCGCCTTTGGCATTGGTGGCTTTCGACTTAAAGAGCAGGAACCAGGCTCCCACAGGTCCGTATGAATCCTTGAAACGAACCGGAACAAAACGCACTTCCTGGCAGGTCATTTCAGCTCCTGATTTCAGGGTAAAGTAGGTACTGGCTCCACTGTTAAATGGCGGGTACCAAGATCTTCCAAGGCCCTCTCCCACTGAACGGGGTCTGAACACATGAACTGCACCGCCCATCACATCCAGTACGGCTTTGGCTTTGAAGACATAGAACTTGTTTTCTCTGACACTGAATCCAACTGCGCCAACGCAACGATCACCCAACATTACAGGTTCGGTGATAAAGATGCGTTCGTAATAACTTCCGTTCTCACCCAGCGCTTTCAATGCACTTTTTGCACCCTCAGAAACAATATTTTTATAGGACTCACCGTGTATCATGATTTGCCAGCGTCCTTCATTTACATAGTTCCCCTGGTCGTCCTTCCAGATGGGAAGACCCCATTTTTCAAAGAGATGCACAGAGGAATCAACATGACGGGCAATATTGG
Organism: uncultured Bacteroidota bacterium; assembly: GCA_963713725.1. Taxonomy (GTDB): domain Bacteria; phylum Bacteroidota; class Bacteroidia; order Bacteroidales. The sequence continues at coordinate 24,073 of CAVQMZ010000020.1, read as the reverse complement.
CGACCAGGTCCTTACGCGCAATGCCCATGAGGTCATTTTTCACATAGCTGACATAGTCTTCCACCGTATTATTCCCCTTGCTTACTCCCAAATAAAGGTTTATGGCTGAAAGGCCCATGGCCACAGCGCCACTACGCTCCATAGCTGCCTTATCCACCACAGTTACCCGCTGCTTATGCATTTTAGCCCAGTGAGAGGCTTCAAAGGCTGCACCACACGCTGCCATTCCACCACCTAAGATCAGGAGATCGGTCTCTATAAGAACCGTTTCAAAACTATCTACGTTCATTACAATGTTTTTTGATTAAAGGGAGTCAGGCTCAGTTCTCAGCACCGGTGATTTCAGGTCATCAGATCCGGTGGAAAATCCGGCATCTGGTTCAATACTACCTTCAGGTGTTGTTCTAATGGGAAACTTAAATCTTTTCACCTTCTTATTCCGAAACTTTACAGCCCACATGATGGCATCGGTACTCCTGAGAGGTTGTACCACCCCGCCAAGGGGCATAAAATCGGCATAACCCCTGATTTCAATGGCCTGGGTCGGACATATCTTTACGCAACTGTAGCATTCCCAGCACATGTCCACTGCTCGGTTGTAAGCTTTGTTTTTTTCCTTATCGAGAACCATAAGGTCATTGGGACAGATATACTGGCAGGCAGTTTTATCCTGTGCCTTGCAGCCATCACACTTGGCATTAATTACAAAACTGGGCATAGTCAGAGTTAGTTTGAGTTGTCACAAACATAAGAAAATATACCGGTGACCACCTGTTAATAAGTGGTGCAGGGGGATATTTAGAATGTTTTTAAAAATGCGGCTGACCGAAGGAAGTCAATCGTCTGAGAAATGCTTAAGCATCTCCCTGTAGGAGGAGAATACACGGGCTCTTGAAACAAAGCCCAGATACTTACCTTTTTGAAGCACAGGAATATTATAACGTCCACTTTCGGAGAACTGCTTTGCTACCGATTCCATGGGATCGTTGGTCTCTATGGTCCACTCGGGTGTAATCATAAGGTCACTGATCTTTGTGGAATCATACATCTCCTGGTGGAACATGATGTGCCGGATATCGTCAAGTTTAACGATGCCTTTCAGGTTATTTTCTCCATCAAGCACCGGGAAAATATTGCGATGTGATTTGGTAATTACCTGAACCAGGTCCCTCAGGGTACTGTCTGATTGCACCGGGATAAAGTCTGTTTCAATGAGTTCCGACACCTTCATCATCAACAGGATATTCCGGTCCTTATGGTGGGTCATCAGTTCTCCTCTTTTGGCCAGCTGAACTGTGTACACTGAATTTTTCACAAAAGTTCGGGTGGTACCATAGGCAATGGTCGAAGCGAGCATTAGAGGAAAAAAAAGCTCATAGCCTCCTGTGATTTCTGCGATCAGGAAAATTGCAGTCAGGGGTGCATGGATTACACCGGCTATCATACTGGCCATGCCCACAAGTGCCATATTGCTCACTGAAACATCTACTCCAAACTGGTTCAGTATAAGTCCGAATAAAAGCCCTGTATTGGCTCCCATAAATAACGATGGGGCAAAGATTCCTCCGATTCCTCCTGCTGCAAAGGTAAGTGTTGTGGCAATTACCTTGATCCCGATCACCAGAAGAATATAAAAGGCTGCCAGAATAAAAGTATCCTTCCACCCTTCGAAAAAGGTGCCGTCCAGAAGGTGAAGATATTCTCCCCTGAGCCCGAGGTTTACCACCTCATATCCCTCCCCGTAAAGAGCCGGAAAAAAAAGAATAATCACACCGAGAAGCCCCCCGGCAATCAGGATTTTTTTCCATGCAGCCCCAATCTTATCAAAGAGGGACATAATATAAATGTAGCTCTTTGTAAAATATACCGAAAGGAGGCCCACAACAACACCCAGGATCAGGTACCAGTGGATCTGGCCCATTTTGAAGGCTTCTGCAACCTGAAAGGAGTATAATACATTCTGCCCCAGGAAAAGGTAGGAAGTAAGGGCAGCCGTGGCCGATGAAATCAGGAGGGGAATAACCGCCCACATGGTCATATCAAGCATAATCACCTCAAGGGCAAAAACAATTCCGGCAATGGGGGCTTTAAAAATGGCTGATAGGGCCCCTGCACATGCACAGGAAATTAATAGTGTAATCTCCTTATAGTTCAGCTTCAAAGCCCTTCCCAGATTGGAACCAATGGCACCCCCCGTGGCAACAGTAGGCCCCTCCAATCCAACAGAACCACCAAAACCCACGGTCAGGGCGCTGGTGATAATACTGGAGAATAGATTATGTGAACGGACAATCCCATTGTTCTTTGAAATGGCAAATAAAACCCCCGGTATACCATGTCCAACAGGGCGCTTGTTTATGTACTTAATATATAATACAGTCAGGGTGATTCCAACGACCGGTAAAATGACAATAATAATCCTGGTAAAATCACCATGGAAACCATTTTCAAGTGCTTCACGTATAAAGTGCACCAGGTTCTTGATAATCACAGCTGCCAGACCTACACCAAGGCCAACAACAGCAGCCATAATGTACAAAAAGCTGTGACCTTTTAAGTACCTGATTTTGAATTTATTAAGCCTTGATATGAAATCTTTTTCCGGCATGGCATGACAAAATTAGCATTTTACCCTGCAGATCAAAAACTAAAGGTGGAAGAGTTTGTTTTATCTTTGCCATATATTATTGAATAATATGTTGGGAAGGGTCTCGTTATTGATATTATGACTGGTATTCAAATTAATAAAAGCGCATACCGGAACCTGCTTCTGCAGGTCTTCCTTTTGCTTATTTTGCCGGTCAACCTCCTTGCCCAGGGTGAACTTCCCGATACCCCGAAAATGAAACGGGTAACATGGGTACATGAAACAGATGAAGTACTGGTAGAATGGGAAGCCAGTAAGGATCCCACAGTTGACCGTTACATCTTATATATTAAGGTTGGAGATGCCTGGGATGACATCTATGGTTTTGGACCCGAAACCTTCAGCTATAGTATCTCCAACGATAATTTTAAGGGACAAACATACATCGTTACAGCAATGGATACACTTGACGGAAACGATGAACGAGAGAGTTTACTGGGGGATAATGGACACAGGGCCATTGAAGTATCCCTGGACTTTAATCCCTGCTCAAAGACCAATACCCTCTCCTGGACCGACTATGTGGGGTGGGAAGGTACAATCACCGGATACAAGATATACGGAGGTATACAAGGCAAGGAGATGTTGTATCTTGGTTTAACTTCTCCAAAAACCAATTCTTTCCCTCATCAAAATGTAGACTACGACGAAACCTATAATTATTATGTGGAAGCGATTAATCCCTGGACTACTTCCCTTTCTCCCATTGCAGAGATTCAGACCAGCTTTCCTGATGTTCCTGAGCTATTGAGGATAGATGAGGTTTCAGTGATCGATGACAATACCCTGGAATTGTTTTTTACTGCAGATGTGGATGGGCCGATTAACAATTTCAGGATTTCACGAAGAAGTGACAGTGATGCGTCTTTTATTGAAGTGGAAACGATCTGGGATTCCCAGCTGTCCACTATGCATATCATTGATCAGGCACCCACTAAAGGTGGGAGTTATGAATACATGGTTGAATCCCTTTACAAGCCTGAATCCTGCAACAAGGAAATTACGGTTGACAGTTCCAATATCGGAACAAGTGTCTGGTTGCTTGCCCAATTTGAGGACCCGCTTGTCCAACTTACATGGACACCCTATGAGTCTTATGAAACCGGACTATCCGGCTACCTGGTTGAGCGAAAAAGCGGGGAGGGCGAGTTTATCGATGTGGCAAGCCTTGGGGCCGGGTCTACCAGCTGGCGGGAAGCCATAGAATCAGTCATCGATGCTTCCCAGCCCGGAGAAATTCAATATCGGGTTAAAGCCCTCAGTAACCAGGTAGAAGGAGCCGATCCGGGAATATCGGTTTCCAATATCACCAGCGTGTCTATGGAAACAACGATGCGGGTGCCAAATGCCTTCACACCCGGGAAATCAAGCAATGCCATATTTAAACCACTCTTTGACTTTTTTCCAAGCAAATACCAGATGATCGTTTACGACCGCGGTGGCAGAAAACTTTTTGAAACAAGTAATCCTTCTGAAGGGTGGGACGGCACTTTCGACGGAGGTAATTTCGCCATGGAAGGTGTGTACGTATATTTCATCCAATACACTGATTATAAACAACGTTCCTATAACAAGTCGGGCAATGTAACGGTTTTCTACCCCGCCCAGTATTAAAAAAGCACCTCCTACTTCTCCAGACTTACTCAGGAATCATTAGTTTTGCATTGATGGAGCCTGTAGTTATCACCGAAGAACAACAAATAAACGATCTGCTTGAGAAGCTGATCAGGGACTGCTCTTATTGTAAATCCAAGGAGCATGAGAAGCTGATCAGGAAGGCCTTTAAAATGGCCAATGAAGCTCACAAGGGGATGCGTAGGAAGTCGGGTGATCCCTACATTATTCATCCCCTGGAAGTGGCTCTCATTGTAAGCCAGGAAATCGGACTCGGCGTAACCAGTACAGTTTGCGCCATCCTGCACGATGTGGTGGAGGATACCGAGCTGACCATCGAGGACGTGGAGAATGCATTTGGCAGCAAAATAGCCTCCATCATCGACGGCCTCACCAAAATATCGGGAGTATTTGATAAAGAATCCAACTCTCTGCAGGCAGAAAATTTCCGAAAAATGCTACTGACCCTCTCAGAAGATGTGAGGGTCATATTTGTTAAGCTGGCTGACCGTCTGCATAATATGCGGACCCTTGACTCCATGCCCCGTCACAAGCAGATCAAGATTGCAGGAGAGACCATTTACCTTTATGCACCCCTGGCCCACAGGATGGGATTATACAGCCTGAAAACAGAACTGGAGGACCTGAGCCTGAAATACCGCTATCCGGAGGTATATAACGAGATCTCAGAAAAGATCAAACTAACCGAAGAACGGAGGCTGCACCTGATTAACCATTTTTCCCTTCCCATAATTGATGCCCTGGGTGAAAATAATTTCACCTTCAATATCTCCGGCAGACCAAAATCGATCTATTCCATCTGGCAGAAGATGCATCAGAAGAATGTCAGCTTCGAAGAGATTTATGACCTCTTTGCCATCAGGATCGTGTTTGAACCCAAGCCCGACATCCCAGAGAAAACCCAGTGCTGGAATATCTATTCCATTATCACAGACATCTACCAGCCAAAACCAGAACGAATCAGGGACTGGGTTTCAACTCCCAAGGCCAATGGTTATGAAGCCTTGCACACAACCGTAATGGGGCCCAATGGCAAATGGATGGAGGTGCAGATCCGGTCCACCCGGATGAACGAAATCGCGGAGAGGGGATTTGCAGCGCACTGGAAATACAAGGATAAAACTTCCCCGGAATCCGAACTGGACAAATGGATCAAAAGGATCAGGGAAACCCTTGAGTCACCTTCCGAAAATGCAATGGAGTTCCTTGATGATTTTAAGCTGAATCTCTTTTCGTCCGAAATCATGGTTTTTACACCCAAGGGCCATATCATTACCCTTCCAAAGGATGCCACCGCCCTTGATTTTGCCTATGATATTCATACCGAAATCGGGAACAAGGCTATCGGTGCCAAAGTGAATCACAGGCTGGTCCCCCTGAGCCATACCCTCAGCAGTGGAGACCAGGTGGAAATCCTCAGCTCCGAGGTGCAAAAACCTACCCTTGAATGGTATCAGTTTGTAAGCACAGTTAAGGCTAAATCGGCCATTAAGAATGCACTGAAGGCGGAAACCAAAAACAGGACTGAGGTTGGCAAACAGATCCTTATTGACAAACTCAAGGAACTTAATCTCACTCCCAGCTCAAGGATCCTAAAAAAACTTGTCCCGGCCTACAACTCCACTCATAAGGACGAGCTTTATTCAAAAATCGGGACCGGAATCATAACCCTTAACGACCTCAAAGATATACTCAGCAAGAATACCAAGAGCAAGTGGGTAAGGGTTTGGGATCTTTCTCTTGGCCGCACTCAAAAGAAAACAGAAAACAAAGAGGAATATGATTCTAAGGGGACCCTGATCCTGAGTGAGAAAATGGAGGGAGAGGAAGGGTCCTACAATCTGGCCAAATGCTGCAGCCCCATTCCGGGAGATGAAGTTGTGGCAGTCAGGCAGGAGGATGAATCCATACTAGTACATCGTACCGATTGTAAGATTGCCCTGAAGATCATGTCCAGTAAGGGGGATAAACTTGTGGCTGCCAAATGGACGCAGCACAAAGTACTCTCCTACCTGGCCAGGATACAAATGAACGGATGGGATCGTTTTGGTGTTTACAATTCCATCACAAATACCATCACCAAAGAGCTTAATATCAGCATGCGTACCATAAATCTTCATGGTCATGACGGTATTTTCAGCGGAACCATTGACCTCTATGTCCACAATACAAGTGACCTGAATAATCTGATTATGAATCTCATGAAACTGAAAGGCGTGGATTCTGTTCACCGGGTTGAAGTTGGTGAGTAATTTTTAAACCTTATCCGTTCTAAATAAAAATTATTGTTATCTTAGCCATATAATTATCACATCGTTGATTTATGGTTCAAGATGAAACCAAAGATACTGTAAAACAGATCTTTACAAGCTATCTAGAAAAGAAGGGGCACCGCAAAACACCAGAGCGTTATGCCATTCTTGATGAGATCTATTCAAGGGACGGACACTTTGATATAGAGTCGCTCTATATCTTTATGAAAAATAAAAACTACAGGGTCAGCCGGGCCACCCTGTACAATACCATCGAACTATTACTGGATTGCAGCCTGGTGGTCAAACATCAGTTTGGTAAAAATATTGCCCAGTTCGAGAAGGCCTACCATTGCATGCAACACGATCACCTGATTGATATGGACTCAGGTAATGTCATAGAATTCTGCGATCCAAGGATTGAAGAAATCATAAAAACAGCCTGCGAACTAAATAATTTCAGACCCAGTCATCACTCTTTGTATATTTACGGACGAAGCAAGAGTGATCGCGAAGGTGACAAATAAACTCACAAACGATAATAATGAAAGTTGATGTTCTTTTAGGCCTCCAGTGGGGAGATGAAGGGAAAGGGAAAATTGTGGATGTTCTTACTCCCAGGTATGACATGATCGCCAGATTTCAGGGTGGCCCAAACGCCGGTCACACCCTTGAATTCAATAACCACAAACACATCCTGCACAATATCCCATCGGGGATTTTCAGGGATGATAAATTAAACATCATTACCAATGGTGTGGTCCTGGATCCCATTGTTTTCAAAAGAGAGATTGATGCCCTGGAAGCTATGGGAATTGATCTGACAAAAAACCTTTGGATCTCAAAAAAAGCACATCTGATCATTCCTACGCACAGAATACTTGATGCTGCTTCTGAGGCTTCCAAAGGCAAATCCAAAATTGGATCTACCTTGAAAGGAATAGGCCCAACCTACATGGACAAGACCGGGCGTAACGGACTCAGGGTAGGTGACCTGGACCTTGATTTTGAAAAGAAATATGAGGCCCTGAAGGCTAAGCACATACAACTGCTGACCATATATGATTACGAGTATGACTTTTCCGAGGAAAAACTCTTTTTCGAAGGCATAGAAGTTATCCGGAAATTCACACGGGTTGATGCTGAATACGAAGTAAACAGGTACCTGGAAGAAGAGAAAAGCATTCTTGCTGAAGGTGCCCAGGGAACTATGCTTGACATTGACTTTGGCTCCTACCCCTTTGTAACCTCCTCCAATACTATCTGTGCAGGTGCCTGCACCGGCATGGGGCTTGCCCCTTCGGCCATTGGTGAAGTATATGGAATTTTTAAGGCTTATTGCACCAGGGTTGGAAGTGGCCCCTTCCCTTCTGAACTTCACGGTGAAGATGGCGAACACCTCAGGGAACTTGGGAAAGAATTCGGTTCTACCACAGGCAGACCAAGGAGATGCGGATGGCTCGACCTGGTTGCATTAAAATACAGCCTGATGCTTAATGGAGTCACCCAGTTGATTATGACAAAAACGGATGTACTGGATACTTTCGACACCATCAAAATCGCCACAGCTTATTCCATCGATGGAGAACTAAGCGACCGCTTCCCCTATGATATGGAAGCAGACATTATACCCATATTTACAGAGATGCCAGGCTGGAATACAGACCTGACCGGTGTGCGTTCCAAGGACCTTTTCCCCCAGGAGCTGGTTGATTATATTCATTTTCTTGAAAAAGAGCTGAAGGTCCCCATTAAGTATGTTTCAGTGGGTCCTGATCGTGAGCAGATCATAGACATGGGATGAATGGCTAATTCAAAAGAGGGAAAACTGGGTTTTAGATGTAAAAAGTTCAAGAAACTTCATTCCCACAGTATTTGTCGGGATGCACCGCAATAATACCCCCACCTACACCACTCTTTGCGGGAAGCCCCACTCTGAATCTCTGTAGTTATCGTTGGCCAGGTATAGAAAGGCTCCGGATAAGTCCCTGCAAATCATCTCTATGGAGCAGATATTAAAATAGAAGTCAAGCACCCGGTCAGGATCATTTTCCAGGTTTCCAAAAGATTTAAGGAAGTTGCAAAGTGCAATATTCCGATAACCCGCTGCCTTTTCCGATCTGGCAATTGCTGTAGAATAGTTTACCTCCGATTGGGGTATTAACTTCTTGATAAAGGATTAGAATCGCTCTTCCGGCTGAACCAGAGAATTAAAAGAAGTACCTGAAGGTTCCACATTCACTCTTTCCCAGATTTTATCACCTGCCAGTTGATAGGCCTGGCTTAAAGCAAATACCCTGGCAATGCTGAATAAAACTAAACAATATTCGCCAATGAACAAGGGATCTTCATTGCCACTTTTGTGTATTTTCATATCTTGTCTTACCTAATGGTCTGGCATACTAATAAACTAACATTTTGCAATGAAATCTTTGGTTCAGTTCTTCGAAGAGAATGTCGAAAAGTATAAGGACAATCCCTACATGTGGGAGAAGAAGGATGGAGCTTATCGCTCAACATCCTATACAGAAATGCGCGAACAGGTATACCAGTTTGCGGCGGGACTGATTACCCTGGGCGTTAAAAAAGGAGACCGGATCACACTGCTTGCTGAAGGTCGTACCTGGTGGGTGGTGGCTGAAATGAGCATGTTTTATCTGAGCGCTATCGATGTACCCATTTCTATTCAGCTAAATGAACCAGCCGATTTGACCTTTCGCATCAAACACTCTCAGTCCAGGATGATTGTGGTTTCCGGAAGCCAGCTGAGAAAGATTGACCCCATAAAAAAGGAGCTCCCGGATCTTGAAAAAGTAATTCTGATGGATCCCAAAGACAGCTATCAGGAAGATGAGCTCTATATGGGTGACGTGATGGAGGAAGGTAAAAAATTACTTGAAAAAGATTTTGAAAGCTTTAAAAAAGTATACGAAGCGGTTAGTCCTGACGATATTGCCAATATTTGCTACACCTCGGGTACTACTGCCGATCCCAAAGGAATAATGCTGAGTCAGCGTAATTACACCGCCAATACAGAGCAAGCCCTTTCAATTCTCTCTGTTCCGGAAGAATTTAAAATGTTCCTGTTCCTGCCCTGGGATCACAGCTTTGCGCATACATGCGGTCTTTTTACAATCATGGGCGTTGGAGCCAGCATTGCAGCCCTGGAGCTGGGGAAGAATGCCATTGAAACCACCAAAAATATTGGTAAGAACATCAAGGAGCTCAAACCCGACATGATGTTCAGTGTACCTACCATCTCGAAAAACTTCAGAAATAATATCGAAAGCGGAGTGAGGGCCAAAGGAAAGCTCACATGGTCCTTATTCCAGGCCGGTCTGAAGGTGGCCTACAGCTATAATGGCATAGTCTTAGATAAAGGGAAAGGTATGAGGGCTCTGTTAAAACCCATCTACGCACTTTTTGATGCTGTAATATTCAAGAAAGTCAGGGATGGCCTGGGTGGCAATATGAAATATTTCTTCGGGGGCGGAGCACTTCTCGATATCGAGTTACAACGGTTTTTCTGTGCCATCGGGATACCGATTTACCAGGGCTACGGACTCACTGAAGCCAGTCCCATCATCAGTGCTAACGGTGAAAATGCCTACAAGATGGGATCATCGGGATTGATTCCCGAGAACCTGGAGTTAAGGATATGCAATGACGAAGGCACTGAGCTTCCCCTGGGTGAAAAGGGAGAAATCGTGATCAGGGGAGAGAACGTAATGAAGGGTTACTGGCGAAATGAGGAAGCCACAGCCGAAACCATTAAGGACAACTGGCTCTACACCGGGGATATGGGATATATGGACCCCGACGGCTTCCTTTATGTGCTTGGCAGGTACAAGAGCCTCTTAATAGCCGATGACGGGGAGAAGTACAGCCCCGAAAGCATAGAAGAGTCCTTCTGTGACCAGTCAGAATTTATCAGCCAGGCGCTCCTGCACAACAACCAGAATCCCTATACCGTAGCGCTAGTTTACCCGGATCCCGCAGCACTTAAAAGATTTATAAAGGAAAAAGGCTTAAGTCCGGACTCAGATGAAGCAGCTGAGGCTTGCCTGAAGCTGGTGGACAGCGAAGTAAGGGAATACCGCCGCAACGGCAAATATGGTGATATGTTCCCGCAGAGATGGATCCCCTCCAATATAGGGGTCCTCTCAGAAGGATTTACTGTCGAGAATAAGCTGATGAATCCCACTTATAAGGTAATCAGACCAAAAGTAGAGGAACATTATAAGGACCTTATGGACTACCTCTACACACCGGACTCAAAGGCTGTGACCAATGCCCGCAATATGGAGGCGATGAGGCTTCTGCTGACTTAATCTATCCGCTTATTATGAAAAGATTCCCCACCCGCTGTGTTCATGCAGGAACCATTAAGGATGAACTTAAAAAAGGGATTAACTCACCCATTTACACCTCCACATCCTATGAGTATATAGACCAAGCCGAAACTGTATATCCCCGCTACCTGAATACGCCCAATGAAAAGGCTGTTGCTGAAAAAATTGCCTCCCTGGAAAATACGGAAAATGCCCTGGTATTCAGTTCGGGCATGGCTGCCATAAGCACTGTCCTTTTTACCTTTCTTGGACAGGGCGATCACGTGGTATTTCAAAAAGGGCTCTATGGCGGAACCTCACACTTTCTGGAAAGAGAGTTTGTACGTTTTGGCATTAGCTATACCCTTGCTGATGGTCGGCAAACCACTGACTTAAAAGCAGCTATTCAGGAAAACACCAAACTAATTTACATTGAAACCCCTTCCAATCCATTGCTGAATATCACGGATATTGAAGGTGTCGCAGAATTGGCCAGGGGAGAAGGAATATTATCGCTTATCGATAACACCTTTGCATCACCGGCAAACCAACAACCGGCCAATCTGGGAATTGATATCGTGATTCATTCTGCCACCAAATACCTGGGGGGACATTCCGACATCCTCGCCGGGGCAGTTGCCTCAAGCCAGGATCTTATTGCGCAGATTTATGAAACCGGGCTGAATTTTGGAGGCAGCCTTAATGCCACCACCCTCTACCTCCTTGAGAGGAGTATGAAAACCCTTCACCTCCGGGTGGAAAGAATTAATGACAATGCCATGGAGCTGGCTCTTTTTCTTTCCTCCCATCCCGGCGTCAAAAAAGTAAACTATCCGGGCTTACCAGCACACCCTGATCATGAGCTGGCCGCCCGTCAAATGAAAGGATTTGGAGGAATGCTCTCCTTTGAAGTGAAAGGTCAGGATGGGATAAGCTTTCAGAAGCGGCTCGGACTGATTAAACCCTCCATGAGCCTGGGAGGCCTGGAGACCATTTGCAGCTCCCCGGCCTTTACTTCCCACCGTCATCTCGGACCGGAGGGAAGAAAGGCGGAAGGCATCGCTGAAGAATTAATAAGACTCTCGGTGGGCATAGAAGACATTGAGGATCTCAAAAGCGACCTGGACCAGGCCCTGGAACACTAGGCTTCCCGGGATTTTAATTGACTACCGTGACTCCGCGCAAGTGAAGTTTCTCCAGTTGCCATGCAGGAACCCGGTTGCCCATGACATTCAGATAAGTCAGGTGGCTGAGTTCAAAAAGGGGGGAAAGGTCGTCCACATCATTGAAGGAAATATCCAGCACCTGTAATACCACCAGGTTACTTAAAGCATCAATCATTCCAATGTGGTTATTGGCCAGGTATAATCGCTCCACCTGCCGGATATGACCCAGTTCGGTCAGGTCTGTAAGGTTGTTATTGGTCAGGTCCACCACCTTCACGTATCTGCATGCCTCAATACCATCCAGTGACTCCAGGTCATAGTCGGCCATCTCTATCTCCTCCAGGTCTTCCAGAAGATAGATGGGGAAATCCACATTCATATTGCCATAAACCCGCCTCTTTAATGCGGTAAGAAAGCTTCGGCTGGTGTACTCTATTTCACTGTCAAGATCCAGGTCCTCCTCCTGATCCATGAAGTAGGAATATCCATCCTCAGTACCATCCCACCCAAACTCCTCTGCCAGGTCCTCATCTGTGATTATGGAGCTGACAGTAACATGATCAGGCTCCAGGTTCTGAACATGGAGAATGTGCGACATGGAAAAGAGCATCTCAAAATCACCCTCCCTGAAAGCTTTATCCAGCTGGCCCAGTGCCTGGCTCAGGCGGTCGGGATGATAGAACATGATCAGTCGGGAAAAGACCTTATTGATCTTTTCTTCAATGCAGGGAGTATACTCGTTGACCACTTTCTGAACGGCCCTAAGCCCGTCATACTGCTTCTGCTGGAACATTTGAATGATCCTGCCCGAGATCAAATTCAGATTATCGGCCGTATAGGCCGATTTTAGATTCCCGTACAGATCTGCAATTTCCATTGTCAAATTTAAACAACTTTAAAATGATATTATTCTGCCAAAATGAATTAAATTAGATTAAACAATTTTTCGCCATCATTGTTATTCGGTGGAATTGGAAATCTATGAAATACACCACCAGCATCAGGATCGACAGACCTCTTGCAGAAGTTATCGAGCTATTTGCCAATACTGATAATTATCCAAAATGGCAGGAGGGTCTGAAGAGCTATACCCACCTCCAGGGTTCACCGGATGAAGAAGGCAGTACGGCCAGGATGGTTTATGAGGGAAGAAAAGGGGACCTGGTCATTGAAGGGACGCTTGTCAGAAAAAATCCCCCTGATGAGTACCTTTTTACTTATAAATCAAAAGGAGTACGCAATGAGGTAAAAAACCAGTTCTCTGAACCTGAACCGGGAGTTTGCCAATGGACCATGGTTAATATATTCAGGTTCGGGGGTTTGATGGCACTCATGGCTCCCTTTATGAAGTCTGCTTTTGCTGCGAATACCATGCTCAATATGGACCGGTTTAAGATTTTTGCCGAGCAAAGCAATTCAGAATAAACAAAAATATGGCAAAAGTATCAGAAACTAATAAACCCAGAATATGAAAAAACTTAAACTAACGATCGGAATGATTCTGGCTGCGGCCCTAAGCTTTGCCCAGGATCCAGTGGATGCGGATACACTTTGGAAAATTACGGGGGTAAGCTCCCTGAATCTTTCCCAGCTTTCACTTTCAAATTGGGCTGCCGGGGGCGAGAATAGTATTTCCGGAAACGTATTATTTAAGTTGTCACCTGATTATGACGATGGAACCATCAACTGGGACAATGACCTCACCCTGGGTTTCGGTCTTATGAAGCAGGGTGATAACGATATTGATAAAAGTGATGACCAGATAGAACTGAATTCGAAGTTTGGATACAGGGCTGGTAAAAATTGGTTCTACACAGCATTGCTCAGCTTCAAATCCCAATTCGCCAACGGCTATGGCTATCCGGAAGATGTAAAGACGAAAATTTCAGGTTTTATGGCTCCTGGATACCTGAGTCTCTCCCTGGGTTTTGATTATAAACCCACAGATGGATTTTCCCTTTTAATCGCTCCCCTCTCAACAAAAATGACCTTCATTATGGATGAAACACTTGCCGATGCAGGAGTTTACGCCCCCATGGGGGAATCCTTCAGAGGAGAATTTGGCGGATATATTAAAATTGCCTACAAAAAAGAGATTCTTAAGAATGTGGTGCTGGATACGCAGGTTGACTTCTTTTCCAATTATGTGGAAAACCCCCAGTATGTGGATGTGCATTGGGACCTGCTGCTCGCCTTCAAAGTTAATGAGTATATCTCGGCCGTATTGCTGACACAACTGATTTATGACTACGATATCAAATTCGGGCCTGAACCGGGAGAGCCCAAAGTTCAGTTTAAAGAGCTTTTTGGACTGGGCCTGGCCTACAACTTCTAAAAAATTAGACTTAAATATAAGCAGCTGAAATACTGCAAGATACAATCCCGGATTCTAAATAAGGACCCGGGATTGCTGATTCAGGCATTTGCAAAAGCTGCGCTGGCTGGCTATCTTTGTTCTATCAATATTGCAGATCGGTGCAAGTGTTATTGAGAAGGGGTAAGAGATTAGGCTCAAAGATCCCCTGGCAACCCGTCACCGGACGAAGGTGCCAAAACCTAACCCGAAAGGGAGATAATAACGAAAAAGAAAGCAATGAAAAGAAATTTAATGATGCCTCCCTTGCCTATGTCCATGCCATGGACCCCTTAAGTGCAGGCACAAACTCACCCGATTAAGCCTGCCGGTCTAACCGGGGCAGCAAACCATTCCCCAACTTACCTGTTTATCATTTATCCATTTGTCTAAGACCCATAAAATTTACAATCATGAGCAATACATATAAAAATTTTGAGACACTTCAGATCCACGCAGGACATACTCCGGACGAAACCACAAACTCCAGGGCTGTACCCATTTATCAGACAAGCTCCTACACTTTCAAAAATTCAGAGCATGGTGCAAACCTGTTTGCCCTGAAAGAATTCGGGAATATTTATTCGAGGATCATGAATCCCACCAACGATGTATTTGAGCAACGCATCGCAGCACTGGAAGGTGGAGTTGCTGCCCTGGCTGTTTCCTCGGGTCACGCTGCGCAGTTCCTCACCTTCAACACCATCCTTTCCCAGGGTGACAATATCGTAAGCAGTCCTTTTCTCTATGGGGGCACCTATAACCAGTTTAAGGTGACCTTCAAAAACCTTGGCTGGGAAGCCCGCTTCTCTCCCACCCTGGAGGCCAGCGATTTTGAAAAACTGATCGACGGGAATACCAAGGCCCTTTACCTGGAGACCATCGGGAATCCGGGCTTTAACATACCTGATTTTGAGAAATTTGCAGACCTGGCCCGCAGGTATGACATCCCCCTGATTGTGGATAATACCTTTGCAGCAGCAGGATATCTTTTTAAACCCCTGGAACACGGTGCCAGTATCGTGGTTGAATCTGCCACCAAATGGATTGGCGGACACGGAACATCCATCGGGGGTGTAATTGTAGATGGCGGATCCTATAACTGGGGCAATGGAAAGTTCCCCCAGTTTACCGAACCCTCTGAAGGATACCACGGACTGAAGTTCTGGGATACCTTTGGCGCAGAGTCACCCTTTGGAAACATCGCCTTTATTATCAAAGCAAGGGTTGAAGGACTGAGGGATGTGGGGCCCAGTCAAAGCCCCTTTAATTCCTTCCTGCTGATCCAGGGACTGGAAACCCTTTCCCTGAGAATTGACCGTCACGTTGAAAATACCCTGGCCCTCGCCAGATGGCTGGTAAAGCACCCGGATGTGGAAGAAGTCCTCTATCCCGGTCTTGAAAACAGTCCACATCATGCCCTTGCAAATAAATACCTGCCAAAGGGAGCCGGTGGCGTGCTGTCATTCACCCTCAAGGGGGATAAGGAGAAGGCGATTCGCCTGGTGGATAATCTTGAACTGGTCAGCCACCTGGCCAATGTGGGAGATGTGCGGACCCTGATCATTCAACCCGCAGCCACAACCCACCAGCAACTCTCACCCGAGGCACAGCTGGCTGCAGGTGTAAGCCCCACGCTGCTAAGGGTTTCGGTTGGACTGGAACACATCGATGACATCATCGCAGACTTTGAGCAGGCTTTAAGCAGCTAATATCAAGATCGGACTGAAGAATCAACTCCGGGGTGAATCGCCAGAAAAGGCATGATTCCCCCGGAGTTGTTTATCTTTAGGCAAACAAATAACAGGAACGGTGAAAAACAGCAAACCCGACATAAAAGAGATTCTGAAAGAACGAGTGCTCGTCCTTGATGGAGCCATGGGAACCATGATCCAGGGCTATAATCTTCAGGAGGAAGATTACCGTGGAGAAAGATTTAAAAATCACCCCTCGGACCTCAAGGGAAATAATGACCTGCTGTCCATCACCAGGCCCGATGTGATCAGAGAGATTCACGAAGCCTACCTGGAAGCCGGATCGGATATTATTGAAACAAACACATTTAATGCGACCTCCATATCACAGGCCGACTATAATACCGAATCGGCCGTTTACGATATAAATTATCAGTCAGCCCGGATTGCTTCTGAGGCAGCTGACATGTTCAGTGCAAAGGATCCTACCAGACCAAGGTATGTGGCAGGATCTATCGGACCAACCAACAAAACCACCTCACTTTCCCCGGATGTGAATGATCCCGGTTTCAGGGCCACATCCTTCGATGAAATGAAAGATGCTTACGCCCAGCAGGTTGAGGGTCTGGTGGATGGTGGTGCCGATTTACTGATGGTGGAGACGATATTTGACACCCTCAATGCAAAGGCTGCCCTGATGGGCATTGAGGAGTTTCTGGCAAAAAGAGGGATCCGTATCCCGGTAATGGTATCGGGTACAATTACCGATGCCAGCGGGCGGACCCTTTCGGGACAAACCCTTGAGGCATTTATGTTCTCCCTGGATCATGTTGAGCTGCTTTCAATGGGATTAAATTGTTCCCTGGGAGCAAAGGAGATCAGGCCCTATTTGCAGGAGATGTCTGATAAGTCCTCTCATTTTGTATCCGTACATCCAAATGCCGGTCTGCCCAACCAATTCGGGGAATATGACGAGAGTCCCCGGCAGATGGCAGTATTGATCAAAGACTTTATCGACTCGGGCTTTGTGAATATTGTTGGAGGCTGCTGTGGCACCACCCCGGACCATATCAGGGCCTTTTCGGAGCTGGCTGCAAAAGGCAGAACCAGAAAGCCTGCAATACATAAACCCGGGTTAAAGCTAAGCGGACTGGAGGCCCTGGCTGCATTTGAAGGCTCCAATTTTATCAACATTGGAGAACGGTGTAATGTGGCTGGCAGCAGGAAGTTTGCGCGCCTGATCAGGGAAAAGAAATATGAAGAAGCGCTTGAAATAGCGCTCAGGCAGGTTGAAGACGGGGCACAGATCATTGACATCAACCTGGATGATGCCATGCTTGATGCAGAATACGAGATGGTAAAATTCCTGAACCTCTTGCTTGCTGAACCTGATATATCACGGGTTCCCATCATGGTGGACTCCTCAAAGTTTACGGTGATTGAGGCCGGGTTGAAATGCATCCAGGGTAAGGCAGTTGTAAATTCCATTAGCCTGAAGGAAGGTGAAGAGGCATTCCTGGATCATGCAGGCAGGATCCAGGGCTATGGTGCGGCTGTGGTTGTTATGGCTTTTGATGAAAAAGGACAGGCCGACAGTAAGGAAAGAAGAATAGAAATTTGCCAGAGGGCGTATAAGTTGCTGACAGAGCAACTGCACTTTCCACCGGAAGATATTATTTTCGATCCCAATGTCTTATCCATTGGTACCGGAATTGAAGAGCATAACAACTATGCGGTGGACTTTATTGATACCACCCGTTGGATCAAGGCTTACCTGCCCCATGCCAAGGTAAGCGGAGGGATAAGCAATCTTTCCTTTTCCTTCAGGGGGAATAACATCGTAAGGGAGGCAATCCACTCGGTATTTTTATATCATGCCATCCGCGCCGGACTCGACATGGGCATTGTAAACCCCGGACTGCTGCAGGTTTATGATGAAATCCCAAAGGAACTCCTGGTATTGACCGAAGACCTGGTATTAAACCGAAGGAGTGATGCCACGGAAAGGCTTATCGACTATTCTGCCACACTTACCGAAGAGGTGAAAAGTGAAAAGATGAGAGATGCATGGAGGGATCAGTCTGTTGAGGAGCGCCTGAAACACTCACTGGTAAAGGGAATTACCGAATACATCGAAGCGGATGCCCTTGAAGCCCATGAGAAAATTGGTCTGGGGCTAAAAGTGATAGAAGGCCCCCTGATGGACGGGATGAATGTTGTGGGTGATCTTTTCGGAGAAGGAAAAATGTTCCTCCCCCAGGTGGTTAAAAGTGCGAGAGTAATGAAACGCGCTGTTGCCGTTCTGCTTCCCTTTATTGAGGCAGAAAAGGCCAGCGGCGAAAGCGGAGAGGCTCAGACTGCAGGCAGAATCCTGATGGCAACGGTAAAGGGTGATGTCCATGATATTGGGAAAAATATCGTTGGTGTGGTCCTGGGTTGCAATAACTACGAAGTCGTCGACCTGGGTGTCATGGTCCCCACTGATAAAATCCTTGATGAAGCAGAGCGGATTGAAGCAGATATTGTGGGCCTGTCCGGTCTGATTACCCCTTCCCTTGAGGAAATGATCAATGTGGCTGCTGAAATGGAAAGACGGGAAATGAAACAGCCGCTTTTAATCGGGGGAGCCACCACATCCAAAATTCATACCGCTGTAAAAATCGAGCCCCGCTATAAGCAAGCTGTCATACATGTAAAGGACGCATCAAAAAGTGTGGCTGTGGTGAACGCTCTTTTATCCGCTGATAGGCGGGAAGAATATACAAAGACCATCAAAGAAGATTATGAAGCTTTAAGATCGGATTATGCAGGGGCTGCAAAAAATGTGGATTACATTTCCCTTAATGAAGCCCGGAAAAATTCACTTTTGACAAAGTGGGATAGCGCCACCATACACATCCCAAAAAAACCAGGTGTTTTTACCCTCATAGATTTTCCAATGGAGAAGATCGCTGAATATATCAACTGGGTCTTCTTTTTTGTGACCTGGGAGCTCAGGGGTAAATTTCCCCAGATCCTTGATGATCCAAAATATGGCGGGGAGGCAAGGAAACTTTATGATGATGCCCGCGAGATGCTGGACAAGATTATCAGTGAAAAATGGCTCACAGCCAATGCCGTTTTTGGAATCTATCCATCCAATGCCTCAGGTGATGACCTGCTGGTATACAAGGATGAATCACGAAAGGAAATCACTGCCCGCTTTTTTAACCTGAGAAACCAGACCCGCAAGGATAAGCTTCCCAACCTGTGCCTGTCGGACTTTGTGGCACCCATTGAAACAGGCATCCCCGATTACCTTGGAGCCTTTGCTGCCACAGCCGGGATAGGCATTGAGGAAAAGATCAGGGAATTTGAGGCAAATCATGATGACTATTCTGCCATTATGTTAAAGTCACTGGCAGATAGACTTGCTGAGGCCTTCACGGAACTGCTTCATTTGGAAATGAGGAAGTTTTACTGGGCTTATGCCCCGGAGGAGTCACTTAGCATGGAAGAGCTTTTCCTTGAAAAGTATTCGGGAATCAGACCGGCTCACGGATATCCGGCCTGTCCTGAGCATTCAGAGAAGGAGGTATTATTCAAGCTTCTGGAAGCCGAAAAATACGGCATCCATCTGACAGAATCCTATTCCATGGTTCCTGCTGCATCGGTAAGCGGACTGGTTTTTGCCAATCCCCTTTCCAAATATTTCTTCGTGGGGAAAATCGGAAAGGACCAGGTGGAAGACTACGCCCTGAGAAAGGGATTAACAGTGGCCAAAGTGGAGAGTTTACTGGCATCCAATCTGAATTATTAGATATTCTCGATCAGATCACCGGTAGAGGGTTCACTGTCAAAAACCAGCCTGGACCGGTCATTGACAAAATCGGCCACGATTTTTCTGCCCCTGAAGGATACATCCTTCCGGCTGCTAATCTTTTCAATGCTGATATGGGGAATATGCAGAGGATCAATCACAATCCGGCCAGCCGACAACCATGCTTCAAGCACATAGGTTCCCTTTAAAAGTTTCAGGCGCTTGAAGCGCCTTATGGTCATGGCCCTCACCACATTCACATCAGTTCCATGAATCACCAGGTTTAACCTGTAGCCGGAACGGTTGCGAATCACAAGGACACATTTATCCTTTTTCCTATGCCCGATTTTTACCATATCCACAGTCAAGTTAAGGAAAATCCCCTGAACTGTAAAAAGGTAAAGGCTGGCTTACTATTTTAACAGGGAAATCTCCTCCTTTTGAACGGCCTCTTTGTACGCTGACCACTCTTCTTCCATAAAGGCAGAGACCCTGTCAATTGTTTCATCAGCCAGACCCATCAGCATGGCAAACTTGTCAAGTTGATTTTCTGTGAGTGCTGAGGAAGATCCCAGGATTCCATAGGTGCCGGAAAACTTCGCATACAGGGCATCACCGGGAGCGTAGATCCCCTGGATATTTTCATCCCGGAAGAACTCTTTTTCCAGTATTTTCAACTGAGCCTCCATGGGCTCACTAAGATCCTTAAGCTTTTCTGCCTGCTCCTTACTGGCTAATTTACCTATTAGTGTAAAGCCCTCTCTGCAATCCCGGATCATGGACAGACTGCTGTTGAGCGCTTCCATTTTTGCCAGAAGCTCATCAGCTTTCTCCTGCTTTGCCAGCATTCCAGCCATATCGTACGGGATCCTGGGATCTGCTTTCACATCTACGGAGGACAGAACAGTATCACCCTGATAACTTATTCTTACACCATAGCTCCCCGGGATTACAGAACCACCTCCTCCCGGCTCATTCCCCCGGGATTTTGGCTTCTCCTTACTGAAGCTCACCCTGACACCCTTTCGGTCAAGCCGCCAGTTTGTCCTGTTCAGGCCATTCTCAGGGACAGACTTCAGGGTCCTTACCAGCTTATTCTCTGCATCCAGAATTTCAATCAGCACACTGTCCTTTTTCCCCTTTCCTTCCGTAGTATCTACATTCACAAAGTAATTAATCCGGGCACCGTAGGAGCGATTCTCTCCTTCAAAATAGGCATCACCCGTAAAGTAGTATCCGGGCGCATTCCTGTAAGCAGCCAAATAGGCCTCAGCCGATTCAACAGGATATATTTTCGCAGAAGTAAGTGCTTTATAATCCTTTGCCATAGCCCTCAGTGGCCTGATGTCGTCCAGAATAAAGGCAGATCTTCCAAAGGTTCCGATGACCAGATCCTGCTCCCTTGGATGAATCACAAGATCCATGGTAGAAACCGTCGGATATCCATTGGTCCACCTGGTCCACACCTCTCCCCCGTCGATGCTCACATAAAGACCATATTCAGTACCCAGGAAAAGCAGTCCCGCTTCCTCAGGATCCTGTGCAAAGGACAATACATAACCGGGAACATCTGACTGATCAATCATCCTGGTCCATTTCTTACCATAATCTTTGGTATGAAACAAGTAGGGAGCATAGTCATTTTGTCTGTAATTGTTGACCACTACAAAGGCTTCACCGCCCACAGAGGATGAGGGAACAATCTGGGGAACCCAGGCTCCCTGGGGAAGCTCGCTGATCCGGGGGGAACAGTTGGTCCAGTTTTCACCACCATCAGTGCTAATCTGAATATTCCCGTCATCGCTACCCACCCACAATACCCCCTCTTCCACTGGACTGGGAGCAATGGCCAGGATGCAGGTATGGGTCTCGGCACCGGTCACATCGTAGGTAAGGCCGCCACTCTCATTGAATTTTTGTTTGGCTGTATCATTGGTGGTCAGATCGGGCGAGATCTTCACCCATGAGTCACCCCGATCCTGGCTCTTATGTACAAACTGGCTCCCAAAATATATAACATCCTTTTGAAAGGGATCCTGGGCAAGGGCTGAATTCCAGTGAAAACGCAATTCCTCTTCCCCGGATTTCGCGGGTTTGATATCAACCGAAGCCCCGGTTTCAAGATCAATCCGCCTGATATTTCCCTGCTGTGACATGGCATAGCAGTAGCGCGGGTCACCTGGCACGGATACCACATCAAATCCATCGCCCCCCAAAAGGAAGTCCCAGTAAGTATTGATAATACCCCCTCCACTCCATATATAGCCAGGGCCTTTCCAGGATCCGTTATCCTGCATGCCCCCGTATACATTGTAGGGCAGTTCCATATCCACAGAGATGTGATAAAACTGGGAAACCGGCAGGTTGCTCACATGCCTCCAGCTTTGCCCACGATCGTATGTGATGGCCAGTCCACCGTCATTCCCATCGATCATAAATGATGGATCTTCGGGGTGTATCCACCAGGCATGGTGATCCAGGTGAATGTTATAGTCAATCAGGGTAGAAAATGTCTTTCCACCATCCTCACTGACGCTTACGCGGCTGTGCAGGGAATAAAGCCTGTTCTCATTGGCCGGATCCACAAAAATATCAGCGTAATAAAAGGGCCTTCCACCAAAATCCTTGCTTCCCCTTTGCTCCCAGCTATAACCTCCGTCTGTGGAGCGGTAGATGGCATTTTTCTTTGATTCAACCAGGGCATAGACATAATCCGGATCTCCGGCAGCAATGGCCAGTCCCATGCGGCCCAGCTCTCCTTCGGGAAGCCCCTTCTCCACTTTTGTCCATGTTATCACCTCCATCCACGGTCATAAACATTCCCGAACCTGCTCCGCCTGAGTTAAAAAACCAGGGCCAGCGCTGGTGCTCCCACATCGCCACAAATATTTTTTTTGGATTCCGGGGATCCATAACCATGTCGGCCACACCGGTATGCTCGTTCACAAAAAGTATCTTCTCCCAGCTTTCACCCCCGTCTGTGGTCCTAAAAACACCCCTTTCAGGATGAGGGCCCCAGGGGCTCCCAATGGCTCCCACGTAAACGACATCCGAATTTCCCGGATGAACAATGATCCGGTGAATGTGCCGTGTATCTTCCAGTCCCATCAACTTCCAGCTGCGGCCTCCGTCCAGGCTCCTGTAGATTCCCCTGCCGCCATTCAGACTGTTGCGGGGATTTCCTTCACCGGTTCCTGCCCAGACAACATCCTGGTTGGAAGGATCCAGGGTAAGTGCGCCAATATTGGCCACCTCCTGCTCATCAAAGACGGGCTTAAAATTGACCCCGCCATTGGTGGTTTTCCATATACCCCCGGATGCCGTACCCACATAAAAAACAGCAGGATTATCCACCTCCACATCAATGGCAGTCACCCTGCCACTCATCCCGCCGGGCCCTATATTCCTGGCCTTCATAGCCTTAAGGTAATCCATATCCAGGGATTGGGACTGGAGCGTTATGCTGAGAAATAAAGAAAACGCAAGGAGGAGGATCCTTTTCATGATGTTGGGGTTTTAGTTACTGGAATAAAAACCATCAAATATAATATTTTCATTCCGAATGACTGATGGAACATGCTTTCACAGCATTAAGCAATCAAAGAGAATGACTACTTTTGAATAAACAGGTAAAGCATTATGGCATATTCAAAAAACAAGCTTGAAGTCCACTCGCTAATTGCAGGATTGTATGACCGCTATAGTGAGCGGGGCTACGTTCATTTTAAACAGGCTCCCGAAATAAAGGGAACCCAGTACATTGAACCCATCATTCATGCCATAGAGAACAGAAAGGTTCTGCGTATAACCTATCTTCCCTTTTATGAAGACAAGCCCTATTTTAACGAGGTCCACCCCTATCTCCTGAAGGAACATGGATTCCGATGGTACCTTGTGGGGTGGAATCAGTTCAAAAGCCATGTGCGCACCTATGCCCTGGACCGGATCCGTAACATGGAGGAAATTGAGGGCAGGGACTTCCGTGCACCGGAATTTTCAGCCTCGGATTATTTCAAATATGCCATTGGAATTATCTCTCCACCGGGTGCCCCATCCCTGATCAGGCTGGCCGTCCAAAAAACCCAGGCCCAATACCTGATCACCCAGCCCTGGCATGATTCACAAAATATTGAAACTGAAGATGACGACCGGGTAATTTTTAATTTCAGGCTTCATCCCACCTATGAATTTAAATC
>CAVQMZ010000019.1:0-12600 GCA_963713725.1 uncultured Bacteroidota bacterium | reverse complement strand
GCCTGGAGATAATAAACATGGCTGGTATTCGATCCCGGACGCTGATGGTATCACGGTTCCATAAAGCAGGATCTTACAGCCTCAAATGGAATGGTGAGAGTGATCAGGGAAATATGCTTCCTGAAGGAATATACATTCTGGTTTATTCGGCCAATCATCGAAGGGAAGTACAAAAGATTGTTTTCACCAAATAAATTCCGGCTTTGTTTCGGGCCAATTGCATCTATTTGCCCTTTACTTTATCAATGATTTTTTCTACCGGGTTCTCGGGTGGAGGTGGTTCTTCTTTGACGGCAGGATCACCTGGAATAGTTGATGAATTTCCATCCCGAAATGCGCTGTAGTGGGGAGAAAGAATCTCAACACCTTCCTTATTAAATTCGTCCAGGATGGTTTTATTGAGTTCAGAATAGAACTGGGCCATTTTTTGAGGCTGCCTGGTATAGACATTTAACTCATACTCCACATAAAAATCATTCAGGCTCTTTTGAAGCACAAATGGTTTAAAGTCACGGGTCAGGTTCTTCGTATTTTTGGCAGCCCTGAGAAGCAGTTTTGTTACCAATTCGGATGGTACATCGTATCCAATGGTCACAGTCGGATGGAGGATGATACCAATGCTGTTTGCATACTTGGTATAGTTCCATATGTGTGAATTGATTATGGTAGCATTAGGAATGGTAATATCCTCATTTTTGATGGTTTTTATTCGGGTGACCAGCAGGTTCCTTTCAACCACATCGCCCGTGGACTCCCCAATCCTTACCCGGTCCCCCACCAGAAAGGGCCTCATGTAGGTAATGACAATTCCGGCCACAATATTTGAGATGGCTGATGTGGATCCAAATGAAAAAAGTACACCCAGGAAGATGGACACCCCTTTAAAGGCCGGAGAGTCAGAACCGGGCAGATAGGGAAAGATGATGACCAGGGTAAAGGCGTATAAAATGATTTTCAGGATTGTAAATGTGGGTTTTGCCCAGTCTTTGTGAAATCCTTTAATCTTTAAATTTTCTTCCTCGATCTCTTTGGATATGAATGTGACGATCCGGATGACATACCTTGCAACCACCAGGATAATAAAGATGTATAGCAAATTGGGCAGGAAATTAGCCAGGGCATTCAGCGCGTCTTTTACGGGTTTAGCGAGGAGTGCATAGAACTTATCCGCCAATCCCTCAGTCCATGGCAAAAAGCTGAAGAGAAATGGTAAATATATGATTAGAAATACTATGATAAGCCCTATTCGCAGAATCCTGGCCAGGATGGTAAAGGCGTGATTTGTATCCCTGGGTAAGAGATACCTGAGTATGCTTTTTCGTTTTCTTTTTATCCCCTGTTCATACCTTTCCAGCCTTTTATTTAGCCAGATAAAGGCCCTGTTTATTAATACAAGTATCAAAATCAGCCCCAGGAGAGAGAGAAGGGTAAATCCAATTTTGCTGAGCCAAAAACTTGCCTTTCTGGATTCTATCAGATTGGTGAAATTTTTTTTCAGAATGTTAAGATATTGTCCTGCCAGTTCTTCCCTGCTTATGTCTCCCGGAAAAGCCTGTGCATCTGTATCACTTACGTAGTAGAGAGGTTTTCCCAGATAGGAAAGGATATGATATTTTTCAGTTCCAGTAAGTGCAAAAGAGTCAGGCTCAATCTTACTGCCAGAGGCAATTTCTTTCAGCTTTTCATTAAGTGCATAGGCTCTTTCCTTCGGACTGTAGGGCCCCAGGGTTGCATGGATGGTGAAAAGGCTGTCTTTTTTAAAGACTACAAAGCCCTTAATTTTTGATTCAACAGTGGTTGTAGTCAGTGTGTCTACAGCAGTCTCACTTTCGGTATCGATGGTTTGGGCGTTGCTGCAGGGTAAGCCGCAGAAAAAGAAACATATACCTAATAACAGAGAAGGTAGTAGATGTAGTGTTTTCATTATTATGATTTTGGGGGATCCCTCTGTTTTGATATATAACCCACAGGTAACCATTTTGTTAAATCAACAGGAGCTCAAATATTGTTTTTTTGAATAACTTCCCGGAAAAATCATGAGTTGAGAAGAATTTTAATCAGCATAATAGCTACTCTGTTCTCGGTAATTGTGATCTGCCAGGATGGAGATTCAACTCAACAAAAGCCCTCACGGAAAGAAAAAAGAGATGAAAAAGTAGCGCGGGGAAAATTCATGGCTTTTCCCTTTGCCGCACCCGCTTATACCCCTGAACTTGGCCCAACTCTAATTGGAGCTGTGATGATGTCCTTCAAGACCAATCCCGCAGACACCATTATTCAACGCTCATCCACACCTATAAATATTGGAGTATCCACCAGGGGTTCCTACTTTTTTAACTGCATAATATCCACGTACTGGTTTGAAGATAAAATGCGGATTTTCGGGGAATTGAGGTTTCGAAACACCCCCGATCATTACTGGGGTGTGGGTTATGAAAATGCCAGCTCCTATCCTGAACGTGATGATTCCAATGCCTACAATCGATCCTTCTGGAAGGTAAACCCAAAAATTCTCTGGCAATTCAGGGCGGATTTTTTTCTGGGATTGAATATCGATTACAACCAGACAAGGGCCAGCGATTTAAATCCCGGATATGGAAAGTGATCCTGATTATATTCAATATGGCCTGTGAATTTTAATTCGGGCCTGGGCCTGATACTCAGGTATGATTCCAGGGATGTTCCGGTCAATGCCTGGTCAGGAACCCTGGTGGATTTGCAGGCAATCCGGTATATCCAGCCACTGGGAGGGGAGTAATGCATTTAGATGTGTTTCAGCTGGATATCAGGAAATTTGTGAAAATCGTGCGGCCGGGGAGTACGCTGGCCCTCCAGCTCAAAACCAAAATCACCAATGGTAATGTGCCCTACCCGGATCTTGCCTTTTTAGGCAGTCCCTATGATTTGAGAGGATATTACCTTGGGCACTACCGGGATCGTTCCATGATTCTGGGACTGGCCGAATACCGGTATCAATTCATGAAAAGAAGTGGTGAGCTCAGCAGGCATGGACTTGTAGGATGGGTCGGGACAGGAAGTATTGCCCCCGGTCCCTCGTCTTTTTCAAACTGGCTCCCCAATGCGGGTTTTGGCTATCGCTTCGAAGTTCAGCCCAGAATGAATGTAAGGGCCGAAATCGGATTTGGGAAAGACAGCCAGGGTTTTTACTTCAGCTTTAATGAGGCCTTTTAATCCGCCTGATCCTTTTCAGGCAATATATATGCAATTGCCATAAAAATAATGGCAATTGGCCCTGCAACTACCAATTTGGGCAGACCGGGGATCAGGGGCGGGTATTTTTCCACATCGGTATCTACGATGGTAACAGGTCCACCGGCAATGGAATTAAACATTGCTGAATCTTCGATCATGCCGAATACGAGCATGAAAACAAATGCTCCCAAAAGCCCTCCCAATAAAAATGCCATGGCATCTTTCCGGCCTCTACCCAATGCCACCACACAGGTACCAGGACAATAACCTCCCACTGCGAATCCCAGGCCCAGGATCGCTCCACCCAGGATCACACCGTAATGGCTTTGTTTAATATTCAGGTTCCCGGGATCGATTGCATTCATAACAATCAGGATGAATAAAAGCAGGCTGCTGAAGCCAATGGCAAACAGGATTACTTTCATTAGGTGAAAGTCCTTGAGGGTAAGCATACCTATTATTTTCTGAGGATTGGATGCCCTGGCACGGTCCAGGGCAAGACCGAAGAAAAATCCAAGAAAAATGGCGAGTATGATATTCATCCTATTGTTTTTTATTTTTGAATATAATGAGGGCCACGGGAATGCCGGTACCAAAAGCCCCAAGGGCAAAAAGGTAAGCACTCAGGGAAGATTGCATCATACCACTCATCATGTGACCACTGGTGCACCCCCCTGCCAGGCGAGCCCCAAAAAGCACCAGAAAACCTGCCAGAAAGGCAAAAACATAGCGTTTCCATGCTGAATTCCCGAACTTGTCTCTCCAGATTTTTGGTGCAACTTTATCAGTTGCTGTTACTTTCCTCCCGGAAAGTTTTCCGGAAACAAAACCACCCGCCAGCATACTCAGCACAAAAATAAATCCGTAATTTATTGGATTGGCTACCAGGGATGCATATTTCCCAGCGCTCTTATTCAGATAAGCGTTGGTACTTGAGTAGCTCTGGCTTGATTCATCCTTTGTAATCAGATCAGGTGATAAGGCATTCCATACAATGCCATCGAGAATCACAAATTGTGTGGAAACACCTATCGGTTTCACAAGCCAAATGGCCACCAGGAATACAGTCCCCAGGAGAAGTCCGTCCTGCAGCCAACTGGATTGATTTGTGGTTGTTTTCATGAATAAGAATTTATGGATAGGTGTAATCTACACCAAAATTGAAACAATACAAAATTTGGCTGACCAGATCAAGTTCCGTCCTTGACCAGAATAATTATCTTTATTACCTGCCGGATGGATCTTTTATGGAAGGTATACCCGCACCAGGGGAGGTACTGGGCCACCAGGTGGGGGAATGGCATATGTCACACGACCAGCTGAACTGGTATATGATGGAACTGGCTGAGGCCTCTGACAGGATTATCTACAGGGAATATGCCAGATCTTACGAAAACCGGCCCCTCTTTCACCTGATCATTACCTCTCCTGAAAACCAGAACAGGTTGGAAGAGATCCGCAATGAACATCAGATCCTGAGTGATCCTGAACAATCTTCCTCTCTCGATATTACTACAATGCCGGTGGTAGTCAGGCTTGGGTACGGAGTGCACGGGAATGAATCAAGCGCATCCAATGCCTCAGCACTGGTGGCATATTACCTGGCTGCTTCCAGGTCTGAGAATGTGGCAAAGGAGCTTGAAAATATGATCATTCTGCTGGATCCCTGTTTAAATCCGGATGGTTTTAACAGGCATGCCAGCTGGATTAATATGCATAAGTCCGAAGTACCCATGCGTAATGATCTCAGCAGGGGATTTCGGGAGACCTGGCCGGGTGGCAGAACCAACCATTACTGGTTTGACCTGAACCGGGACTGGATTCTGCTTCAGCATCCTGAAAGCAGGGGCCGGGTTCAGGTATTTCAAAACTGGAAACCCAATGTGCAGACCGACCATCACGAGATGGGATCCTCTTCTTCCTTCTTTTTCCAGCCCGGAGTTCCTTCACGGATCAATCCCTTTACCCCTGAGCGAACAAATGAATTGACCGCCATGATTGGTCAATTTCACTCGAAAGTACTGGATAGTATAGGATCTCTTTATTATACAGAGGAACAATACGATGATTTTTACTATGGGAAAGGATCTTCCTATCCGGATGTGAATGGAAGTATTGGGATTCTCTTTGAGCAGGCGGGGACAAGAGGTTTTGAGCGTGAAACTTCCAGGGGAATGCTCAGTTTCCCCTTTGCGATACGAAACCAGGTAGCGGTCTCATTATCCAGCCTGGAGGCCTCCTCACGGTTAAGGACGGAGCTGCTGGATTTTCAAAGGGAATTTTATTCAGAAAGCGCCAATCTCTATAAGATTTCTGAAAAAAAGGGCTATGTATTCGGTGAGAATGGCGATCCTGCAATCCTTTCGAAACTGATGGAGGTTTTGCTCCAGCACAATATCCGAGTGAATGAGCTTGCCGGTGCAATTACCCTGAACGGGACTCAGTACCGGCCCGGCAGCTCTTACCTGGTATCCCTTAATCAGCCCCAGATCAGACTGATTAAAAGTTTATTTGAACCGGTCTTATCTTTCACCGACAGCCTGTTCTATGATGTTTCCACCTGGACCATCCCCTTTGCCTTCAATACTCCCTATGCTGCCCTATCCACAAGCAAGGCATGTGAGGATATTATGGGAGAGCAGATCACTGGACTTGAACCACAGATGGGATCCCTTTCGGGTGATCCGGAGGGAGTGGGCTATCTGTTCTGCTGGAAGGACTTTAATGCCCCCCGGGCGCTTTATTCAATACTGGATGAGGGACTGAATGTCCAGGTTGTTACAGAACCCATTGGTTATCAGAACCAGCATATCAATGAGTCCTTTGGCTATGGAAGTATTTTTATACCGGTCTCCAAACAAGAATCCGGACCCGAAAGAATCTGAGCCATCCTTCAGAATGCCGCAGAGGATGCAGGTATTGAAATATACTCCCTTGGTACGTCCTATACCCCGCAGGGAGTAGATATGGGGAGTGGACGGTTTATGCCTCTTTCTAAGCCAAAGGTTCTTCTACTTACCGGAGATGGGATCAGGAGCCTGGAAGCGGGTGAGATCTGGCATCTACTGGATACCCGGATGAAAATGCCTGTCGTTCTGCTTGACATCGACCAGCTTAACAAGGTGGATATCAGTGAATATACCCACATTCTTATGCCATCCGGGTCCTATGGTATAATCGGCGAATCCGGGAAGAATGAGATGGAACGATGGCTGAAGCGCGGTGGAACAATTATCGCTTTGAATTCTGCCAACCAATGGCTGGCAAAGAATGATTTGGCTGATCTTGAATTTGTGGAAGAGAAGCAGGATAGTACTGGATTAAAGGCATACAAAGACCTCTCATCAGACCATGGAGCCCGGCGTATCTCAGGGTCCATATTTGAAGCAGAAATTGACATCTCACATCCTTTTGGATACGGGTTGGTGCGAACTACAATCCCGGTCTTCCGAAACTCAACCCTGATTGCAAAACCTGTGTTCAGACCCTATGCTCTTCCCTTAAGGTATACCTCAGATCCTCTTCTGAGCGGGTATGTGCCTGAAGGAATTTATGACAAACTGAAGTCTACGCCAGGGGCAGTGATAAGTAGCCGTGGCAGCGGCAAGGTTATATCATTTATGGATAATCCCAATTTCAGGGGATACTGGTATGGCACCAACCGCATTTTTATGAATGCCATATTTTTTGGTCCGGTTATTTCCTCCTACTCGACCCGCTGAGCTTACTTTCTTCCATGATCTCAAGGATGATTTTCTCAAGATTCTGATTTGTTTTTCCAGGCTCCTGGACCATTCAAACAGCCTGTTCTTAAGGGCTTTATTTCTTATGAGGTGGATATCTCCTGTTTGCACTACTTCCATGAAGGTGTTGTAGGAAGGGTTGAAGGGGCGATGTTCAATGGACCAGTAAATCAGGCTGTCCACATTAAAAGCTGACAGTTGATCAGGTTCAGCAGCCATTAAATCCATCAGGGCATAACATGCTTCTAAACTTGCCTCGGTATTTTTAATGGTGGACATGATGACCGATCTGTTTTGCTCAAACTCCTCCTGCAGATTCTCAAGGTTAGGTTCTTCTTTTAACCTGTCCTTGCGCTCCCCATTCCAGTTATCAATCTGGTTGCCAGTAGAATCCCTGCGACAACCAGCAGTACCTCTCCTGCTGCATAGAGCTAGTAGACGCTGTATTTATCCTCTGAAAGTAATTGCTGGCGGACTTTTCTGAATAGTCGAATCATTGCTCCTTAAAATGGATTTGAAAATACATCAGAAGAGAAACGCAAAACCTGATATATTGTTTGTTGATAAAGTCTTATAAGTGTTAGCCCCCAGCTAATAAGCTCCTGGACTTGGTTTTATATTATCCGTAATTTTGCCAGCAGATGAACACACAATACTCCAGTGAATTCTCCAGGCAACTCCG
Organism: uncultured Bacteroidota bacterium; assembly: GCA_963713725.1. GTDB lineage: Bacteria > Bacteroidota > Bacteroidia > Bacteroidales. The sequence continues at coordinate 4,962 of CAVQMZ010000019.1, read as the reverse complement.
GTATCTCATTAACGAGGAGTACAATCCATTGGCAGGCAAGGGAAAGCCTGAACGACCAAATCGAAATTTGGATAGAATGGAATTGGGAGGTAATCGGTGGGATGTCTGGTTGAATTAATTGGCCACCTTATATATTTCGAAGGTATGATTCATAGGCTTTCTTCTATGGAAAAGAAAATAGATTACCGCGCATGAAATTCTCCAGCCTGAACCGGGGGTTCCCGGTCAATAGGTGTTTTTGAATTCCGCTCTCGAAAGCTGATTTGTTTTTCCAGAAAATGGGCCCGTACAAATCTATATTCTTCATAGCAATGATTTTAATCAGGTAAGGGAGGATCCCTTCTACAACGAACATACCTCTCCAGCAGCATAAAGCATGTAGGTACTGTATTTATCTTGATCGCTATTGGCCACTTCTGGCTGTCCTGGTTTAGCTCATCCGGGTGCAGGGTGGGCAAAACTTTCTTTTTTTCCCAACAGGCGCTTATTTCACTAGATTCTTAAAAGCTGATCCGAAAATTAAATAGCTGGTATTTCCACCAATCGTCCCCTCGTTTTGCCCCCATAAAAAAGGCCAGTCGTCGTAGTTTTCAAAGTGATCGGGTTTTCTGAATAAGATTCCCGGAGCAACATTGCCCGGAATAAATGAGAAATCAGCCCTGTTATTGCCATAAAAGACCTCCTTCGGACGAGCGGCTCCCAGGGTTGCCACCAGGGAATAATTGTGATATGGATGACAGCCGAATAGCCAGTTAGTTGTCTTGAAAGCATGACTGGCGTCGATTATATCAGGGAAAAGAGTGTGAGCAAAGCAAATGGTGGTTCCAAAGCTCACGATCATTCCTCCTCCTGCCCAGTTGCCCAGGCCGATGGGGACTCCGTAGGGATTATCCTTTTCAAGTTCTACGATATATTCTTTGTATTCAATAACATAAGGTCGTAGTTTTTCTTTATAGGAAGCATCCATGTGTGGTATGGCATGTAATGCCGTCAAAATGTTACCACTGACGCTACGCTCAAGTGCCGGCCATAAAAGTTCCTGAAATTTGTCGACATATTCTTGCTCCCCGGTTGAGATATACAGTTGAAGATAGGTGGCCAAATTTACTGATCTGCCGTATCTGTCGTCAAGATCCTGCGGCTGATTGTCAAGTAATTCCGTGGCCTCTTTCAGAAGTCTTTTGGACTGCTGCAAGGCCCTTGCCGAAAGATCGTCATTATATCCCTTCAAGGGTCGGCTTGCTGCGGCAAACATCGCTGCTGCCCGGAGGTCGCGGCCAGGATTACGGCTGGTAAATGCCCACATATCATCCTTAACCCCGCTCGACCGGCCGTCTTCGGCAATTTCATAAGGGCCAAGATCCGGATTATAAGGAAGGCCATCCGTGATGGAGGCTGCATCGCCAAGGTGATGGTAATTATCGAGAACAGAGTTAGTGAGCGTTTGTGCCATGTGGCCGATAATCTCTGCCTGGGCTACCAGCTGCAGTGTTCCATGCTCGATAAACTGCAATACGTCTGGCGTCCCATCCGGCCGGTGAAGATCCACATAACGTTGCTCCTCATTAATAAAAGTCTGATCGCGTAAGGGTTTGAAATATTCCCATGTTTGGACAAAGTTTTCCACCACGAATATGTTCGAACCTGTTTCAATATCAAAATCTCCGGCATCGAAAAATCCGCCTATATTTAATCCGGGGATTGTTTCCAATGCATTATACTTTGTATCGGTTGTGGGTCCCTGGGCGTGAAGGTCGAAGTGATCGGTGTTTGGTGGAGCCTGGAGATATCCTTCCTTAAAAGGTTCTCCATGCCAAACCCTGTAAGCCTCGTTTACATACATGTGATTCATATGTATAGGAATCCAAATATCGCTGGTGGCATCTGTGATCCTGTCGTAAACCTCGTTGCCTATGATGAAGTTATTCGTCTTAAGGTCGCCATACTGAATATAGTATATACCCGGGGTAGAAACTGACGAAAAATCGAATTTTACATAGTGATATTTATAATAGTCACCCCAGGGTGCAATATTGCCGCTGAATACTTCAGTAGCTATGCCATCGTTGCCTATTTTATATATCGATGCCTCTGAAAGTGCTTCGTCTTTTTTGTCAAGTTCAATGACAGAGACTTTTTGTTGGGAAGGGAGGTAGCCCACCTGGGAGAAACCGATATTTGGTTCTCTTATCCAGCCATCAATGGCATTTGCTTCAACTGTCCAGGTCAAAACTTTGCCCGTTTTTCCTGCAGGAAGTATACTCCGAACCACAAACCAGCCGTTTTGTGCCAGCACACGGCCATCGAAAAGCATAAGATCGGCATCCTGTGATGTGATTTTTACCATACGTTCGGGCTCATCGGGTGCAAGAAGAATGCTACGGCCGGTTTCCAGTGGAAGCGGTTCAATAAACCTGCCGGTCCCCCTATCGTCGGAAGTTATGTAGCCCTTGAATTGCTTAGGTTTTTCAAGGTTGGGCCTTGTAATTGTATTGCCTGCCACATAGCGCGGGAATCGATTGGGACGCTCGTCCATCAAATAGGTTTTTCCCCAGTATTGCGAGGGCAGAAACTCAAGGTTAAATCCTGCACTCCCTTCAAGTTCTCCAGGAATGGGTTTGTCAAGGTAAACCGATATTTCAACACCTTTACCCTTGGCTGTAACAATTACGCGCGAATCAAAATCGTAATCTTCATACCTTAACATAGATTCAATGCTATGCGAGTTATGGTCTACCGTTCGGGTGGGTATTTCAGGAACAAGATCCCATTGCTCCGGAGTGTTGGAAAGTCTCACAGCGCCTCCCTGTGCTGTTCTGACGCCATGGTGAATCAATTCTATGCCAGCGTTCTTCTCATCGTTAAAACCCCCGGTAAATAGATTACTATACACAAGGAAATTGACGCCCTGGGCCTCGAAATACTCAAGATCATTGAGTGTCAGATCCTGACTCGTGCCAGGCTTGCATACCGCAAATAGTAGTACGATAAGTGATAAAAGTGTGGCTCTTTTCATAATGATTAGAAAATTAGGAATTGGTTAAATGTACAAAAAGGATAGGGGATGTATATGATTCACCCGGTCATTTAAGTTGTTGAGATCCATCGCTCAATAAATTTAAGGATAATCAGCTGATATACAAGGACTGTAATTGAATGTGGAACCCGGGCCAGGAAGAAGGGTAGCAATTTGACCTCACTCGGTGGGTATAAAACAAAAAAGGAGAGCCGTATTGACTCTCCTTCATTGTAGCAGTCCGTAGGGGAGCGGTGTTTTCCGTTGCAAACGGCAGAAAATCTGCAACTTGCTTACAATGAGGGGATTAGTTGGTTGTTAATCGGTTGCGAATACTGGTTGCGAACTTCAGTACTGATTTCACTATGTGCAGGATTTATTAAGGAGAGGCATGATTGTGAAACAGCCGACCCTCTAATACGAATAGAAAGTATACGAATAAAGTTGCTAATAATGATAGAAACAATTAAATTTGTATTGTTATGGAAAGGCAGATATTGAAAGAAGTATTATTAGATCAGAGAGCTTTAAGTCTCAAACCAGATGATGTTTTGCGTCATCAGTCCTTTGTAGATGATAGTGAAATTGTCGTAATATCTGGGGTTCGACGATGTGGAAAGTCAACATTGTTACAGGAAATCAGATCAAAACAAAACGAACCGGATTATTTTTTCAATTTTGATGATGAACGGGTATTGAAATTCACAGTTAATGATTTTCAAATTCTTACAGAATTATTCATTGAGCTTTTTGGTACGCAAAACACCTACTATTTTGACGAAATACAAAATATTGAAGGGTGGGAACGTTACATCAGGCGACTCAGGGATTATGGAAGTAAGGTTTTTATAACGGGTTCGAATGCATCGATGTTAAGCCGGGAACTTGGGACTCACTTAACTGGCAGGTATGTTCGAAAAGAACTATTCCCTTTTTCTTTCAAAGAGTTTCTAAGGTTTAAAGGTGTCGAACATTCCGAAACAGGATTATTGTCAACAAATGAAAAGTCATTGATAAAGCGGCAGTTCAATGTATACTTTGAATCTGGAGGATTTCCGGCATACCTTAAGTCGGGAAATAAGGAATATCTTAAGTCTCTTTATGAAAGTATTTTGTATAGAGATGTAATGGTGCGAAATAATCTTACACATGAAAAAGAATTGTTAGAGCTGGTTTATTATTTCTCCAGCAATGTAGGTAAACTCATGTCGTATAATAGTTTAGCAAAGGTAGTCGGAGTAAAAAACGCTACCACCATAAGTAATTATGTGGCTTTATTACAAGATAGTTATTTAATCTTTATGGTAAATAAGTATGATGTATCACTGAAGAAACAAATGCAAAACGCAAAAAAGGGATACCTAATAGACTTAGGTTTGCTTAGAACGCTTGCATTTCATCATACAGAGGACAATGGTCGATTGTTGGAAAATCTGGTTTTTCTTGAACTTAAGCGGAGAGGTAAAGAGATATATTATCACAATCAGAAAAAGGAATGTGATTTTGTAATTAAGGAAAAAACAAAAATCGTAGAAGCGATACAAGTTTCCTGGAGTATCGAAGATGAACTTACATACAAAAGAGAATTGGCTGGTCTTTTGGATGCTGTGAATACTTATGGATTAAAAGAAGGGTTAATACTTACCGAATCAATGGATCGTGAAATTGAAGTTGAAGGTGTAAGAGTTAGAGTTAAACCAGTATGGAAGTGGATGCTGGAATAAATCAAACTTAAATCGTGATCTTAATTCAATAATGTTTTTCATCAAGATCATCTAGCGAAAGCAATGAAGCCGATTTAATATATTGATTAATAATGATATATCATATTCTAACCAAGGAAGAGGGATTCTGTGAAGAATTGATATCGGTTGATTGCTGTGGAAGAATTTGTGGCAGAAAACAAAAAACCCCGCCATCATTGTGATAGCAGGGTGTTTGATGCA
>CAVQMZ010000018.1:0-232520 GCA_963713725.1 uncultured Bacteroidota bacterium | reverse complement strand
CTTTGGTGCTGAGTCTGGGGAAGGATGGTGAGGTACTTGAGCCCCTTTCCCTGAGAAATGAACTGGCCGGAGAACTGCAGCAGATGCTGGGGAAATACGGCTGAGTGAGGCCGCTGCTAAATAACAGGAACTGAAGTATCCTTATTCCCGTCCCTGTATTCTTCCCAGCTCTGATCCTTATAGGCATCCTCATTAAAATAGGCCAGGAAGAGTTTAAACTGATCTGCATCCTTATAACCCGGATAGGCATTGAGGACCCTGCCTTTTTCATCAACAACTGAAATGGTGGGATAGGACAGTCGCCCCTTTGTCACAATGGCGGCCAGCTCATGATAACCTCTCCGGCCATTATCCACAAACTTATAACTCTGTTCTCCGATAATAATTTCCTCCTTCTGCTCTGCATTAAGCTTTACGGGGTAAAAATCCTTATTCAGTGTGGCAGCAATCCCTTTATCGGAAAAAGTGGCCGCATCCATTCGCTTACACCATCCACACCAATCGGTGTATACATCAATAATCAGAATTCTGGGCTCACTGGCTGTCAGCTCGAGAGCCTCTTTGATGGTATACCATTTAATTTCATCCTGTCCGAATGATGAGCCAAAAGCAAGAATGCTTATGAGCGTTGAAAAAACTATTCTTTTAATCATCTCATTTATTTACTACGAAAATATGCATTTATCATATATCTGACGCATCTGTATTCAATATGTTCTATAAAACAGACCATGCCCTCAAATTTTTCCTATTTTTAGAACTTCTTAACCAAAAAATAAATTGATGGAAGCGATTAAAAAAAGTTTGAGAGACTCTAAAGTTGCCCGCTGGACGGCACTGGCCATTGTGGCCTTCACCATGCTTTGCGGTTACTACATCACCGATGTGATGGCTCCTCTTAAGGGTCTGCTGGAGCAACAACTTACCTGGAACTCCGCTGAATATGGTTTTTTCACCAGCGCCTATGGATGGTTCAACGTATTCCTGATTATGCTCATTATTGGTGGTATTATTCTTGACAGAATGGGTGTCAGATTCACCGGTGTAATGGCCGCTTCCATCATGGTTCTTGGTACAGCGCTAAAATTCTGGGCAGTTTCCACCACCTCCCTTGACGGAGTAATGTGGCACATTCTCTGGTTCGACACCAAGGCACAGGTATTTATGGCTGCCCTGGGTTTTGCCATTTTTGGTGTGGGGGTCGAAGTAGCCGGAATCACGGTTTCAAAAATCATTGTAAAATGGTTCCGGGGATACGAACTGGCCCTGGCAATGGGATTACAGGTAGCTGTTGCCCGCCTGGGTACAGCACTCGCACTTGGAGTTGCCTCTCCCATCGCACTGGGTCTTGGTCATGTTTCAAAGCCCATCCTGCTGGGTCTTGTTCTGCTCTGTATCGGGCTGATCACTTTTATCATCTACACCTTCATGGATAAAAAGCTGGATGCCTCCGAGGCTGCTATGGCAGACGGAACCGAAGAGAAGGAGATACCCTTTAAAATTTCTGATATCCGCTTCATCATCGGCAACAGGGGCTGGTGGTACCTGGCTTTTCTCTGTGTGCTTTTCTATTCAGCAGTATTTCCCTTCCTGAAATATGCTTCCGATTTGATGGTTATGAAATTTGATGTTCCGGATAAACTGGCCGGAACCATTCCCGCCCTTCTTCCCTTTGGAACCATTCTCCTCACCCCTCTTTTTGGAGGCATTTATGACAAAAAAGGTAAAGGAGCTACCATTATGATCATCGGATCTGTACTGCTGATTTTTGTCCACACCATGTTCTCAATCCCCTTCCTGGACCAATGGTATGTGGCCATCTTTCTGATTATCGTATTGGGTATTGGCTTCTCACTGGTTCCTTCCGCCATGTGGCCATCGGTTCCTAAAATTATCCCGGACCGTTACCTTGGAACTTCCTTTTCTCTGATCTTCTGGGTGCAGAACTGGGGTTTAATGGGCGTACCTGCCCTGATTGGCTGGGTACTTCAAAAATACTGCATCACAGGCTATGTGATGAAAGAGGGTGTGGAAGTTGCGACCTACAACTATACCCTTCCTATGATGATCTTTACCAGCTTCGGCATACTGGCACTGCTCTTTTCAATTCTGCTGAAGGCAGAAAGCAATAGAAAAGGTTATGGCCTGGAAGATCCGAATATTGTTAAAAGTGAATAATTCTAATCAAAGAAAGTTATGAGTGATATACAAAATTTAGCACCAGTAGAGGTATGGAAACACTTCTATGCCCTTACACAAATTCCCAGACCGTCTAAGAAAGAGGCCGAGGTAATTGCCTATATGAAAAAGTTCGGGGAGGACCTGGGACTGGAAACCATCGTGGATGAGGTGGGCAATGTGATTATTAAAAAACCTGCCACCGCGGGTATGGAAAACCGCAAGACAGTGGTCCTTCAGGGACACCTGGATATGGTGCCCCAGAAGAACAGTGAAAAGGATTTTAACTTCGATACAGATCCCATTGAAACCCTTATAGATGGAGACTGGGTAAGGGCCGACGGCACTACCCTGGGAGCTGATAACGGTATTGGTGTGGCAGCAGCCATGGCCGTCCTTGAATCCAGGGAGCTGGTTCATGGGCCTGTGGAAGCCCTCTTTACCATCGATGAAGAAACAGGAATGACCGGAGCCTTTGGTCTGAAACCCGGAATCCTGGATGCCGACATACTGATTAACATGGACTCGGAAGATGAAGGTGAAGTTTATGTGGGTTGTGCCGGTGGCATTGATGTATCGGCAAGAAAAAAATATACGCCTGAAGCCACGCCCGCAGATCATGTAGGATATACAATTTATGTAAAAGGACTGAAGGGTGGGCATTCCGGCATGGATATTCCACTGGGCAGGGCCAATGCAAATAAGGTCTTATTTCGCTTCCTGATGCAGGCCGAATGGGATCTGAAACTCCGACTGGCTTCTGCCGAAGGCGGTGACCTCAGAAATGCCATCCCCAGGGAAGCAAGAGCTGTGGTTGCAGTACCTGCCTCAGCTGCCAGCGATTTCGAGAAGATGGTGTCTGGCTATCAGACCATATACCAGCAGGAGTTTGCTGAAACAGAGCCCTATCTTGAATTTAGCTGTGCAAAAACCGATACCCCGGCAACAGTTGTTCCTGTGGAGGAACAGAAAAAGTTCATCAGGGCCATCTTTGCCTGTCCCAATGGGGTCCAGCGCATGAGTCAGTCCATGGAAGGCCTGGTTGAGACATCCAATAACCTGGCCATCGCCAAGGTTAAGGATGGCGAATTTATTGCCCTTAACCTGACCCGTTCATCGGTGGACAGTGCCAAGGATGCGACAGCATGGAAGATTGCCGCAGTATTTCACCTGATCGATGCCGAGGTTGAGCTAAGTGGTGCTTATCCGGGCTGGAAACCCAATATGGACTCCCCCATCCTGAAAGTATGCCGGGAAGTCTATAATAAAAACTTCGGGAAGATTCCCGAGATTAAGGCCATTCATGCCGGCCTGGAGTGTGGACTCCTTGGAGGTGTTTATCCTAACCTGGATATGATCTCTTTCGGACCCACCATCCGTTTCCCCCACTCTCCAGATGAGAAGGTGGAAATTAAAACCGTAAAAAAGTTCTGGGACTTTCTGGTAGTCATACTGGCCAACATTCCGGCAAAGTAGTCTTAGTTCCTTGATAAACACAAAGGGATGCTTTCCGCAGAAGGCATCCCTTTTGTATTTTCGGGACTTATTTGTTGTCTGACAAAGTCTATAGCGGGGAGCTGATCAGGGAACCGGCCTGGTATACGGAAACTCGCCGGGTAGCCAGCTCGGTACTTCCAAGCATCAGTTTTATTTCCACAACATCCGGAATCCGGTAATAGATTACATTGGACTCCTCACCGATGTTTTTTCCTGCATAATAGGCATTCAGATTTCTGGTCTGAGCGCTGGGACTAAATTTGATACTCAGGGGGGCTCCTTCCATTATTTCTTCGGGCACCATGCCCAGCTGTTCAGAAAATACACCCAGCGAGTAAGTACTCTCCTCCTGCCCCGATTTGGGAATTATAAACCACGACTTCTGAACCTTGCGAACCAGGGTTTTACCCGTAAATAGTGAAAGATACTCAGCCTCCAGCTCATCCAGTTTATCAAGGGCAGCCTGCATGGCCACTCCCTGTGGGAAACTTTCATATTCACCAGTGAGCAGTTCAAATCTCCGGGTACGCAACTCCAGAATAAAATCAGCCGCCTCCTGGGCCTTCACAATATTTGATTTTTGTTCAGTGATGGTTCTGTTCACCGGCACTTCCACAAAACCGGTATCGGTAATAATGGTTTTGTACATGGTGGAAGATTTTTCTTCAAAATTAGATTCAATACCAAGATCCTTGAATTGCACATAGTCCTTGCTCACTGATGAACCCAGGGAAGGGCTATTAATCCCTTCCTGCACCAGATCCGAGCCATTCATAATCACTCCCCTGTCAAGCAGCTCCTTATATCTATCCGCATTAAATTCTCCTTCCACCAGATGTAATTGGAATGCCATCAGTGGATCGACCTCCTTGTAGGGATTAAGCTCAAGGTCCAGAATTTGCCACTGACTGGAATTCTGTTTAATCACCTCCCTGATTCCCAGATATTTCTCTGCATATTCGCGGAAGGGGCCCGGAATACTTTTGGTCTCCTGTAATACCATGTGGACTTTTAATACCGTCTGGGGCAAAACATAAACACCCAGCTCCGAGGATTCGGGAACGGGATCGCCCAGGGGAGCAACTTTTACCTGCATGGAAACCGGCGCAGAACAAGCAGCAAATAATGCTGCAAGGGCCGCAATAACAAATGTTTTCTTCATGAATATTACATTAATGTGATATAGCACGAAATTAGCACTTCGCCCCTTCCTTTACAAAAAAACATATCAAACACCCAAAAAGGCTGCACCCATAAATTTCAGAATGTCCCCGGCAATCAAAGCTTCCTGGCTGGAGGCCTCTGCGGCAAGATCGCCTGCAAGTCCGTGAAGGTATACTCCGGCAAGTGCCGCATCCAGTGGTTTCATGCCCTGGGCAAGTAAGCCGGTGATCAGGCCGGTAAGCACATCACCGCTTCCCCCTGTAGCCATACCGGGATTTCCGGTGGTATTGAACCAGTATGCCCCATCAGGTGAGGCGATGCCCGTATGAGCACCTTTAAGCACAACTATTACCTTGTATTTCTCAGCAAAAGCTCTTTGTTTCTGATGTCTTTCAAAGCCTGTATTGCTTTCTCCCGCAAGGCGGTCAAATTCCTTTGGATGTGGCGTAAGGATTGTCCCTTCAGGCAACAGTTCCATCCAATCGGGATGTTGAGAGAGGATATTTAATCCATCTGCATCAATTAGCAGGGGAACCTGTGCTTTCTCAAGAAGCAGATGCAATCCCTTTCCTGTATTTGGCTTGCAACCCAGTCCGGGTCCTATTCCAATAGCGGTAAAAGGACTAAGATCGGGCGCCTCGCTAAACAGGATATCAGACTGATCCAGACTAACCAGTGCCTCGGGCAATGCAGTCTGAATTATGTTATACCCGAATCTGGGCACATGCAGGGTGGTCAGCCCGGCTCCGGCTCTAAGACAGGCTTCGCCTGCAAGCAGGGCAGCACCCATCATCCCATAGCAGCCTGAAATAAGCAGGCCATGACCATAGCTTCCCTTATGGGCGAACTTCTTTCTCTGGGGGAACAGTACACGGATATGCTCCTTCTCAATACTTTGATAGGGCGTTTCTGAGTTCTCAATGGCTTCAGGATGGAGCCTGATATCATGAACCCTCCATTGTCCCACAAAGGTTTCGTTCTCCTGGAAAAAGAAAGAGAGAAAGGGAAATTGAAAGGTGAGGGTAAAACTGGCACAGACCACAGCAGAAAAATCATTATCGGAATTATCCTCTCCAAACAGGCCAGAGGGAATATCGATGGATATAACCGCTCCCTTATGTTGGTTGATATGCCCGATTACCTTTGCAGGGAATCCGGAAGCCTTTCTGGACAGGCCCGAGCCGAAAATGCCATCCACCACCACATCTCCTGCATCAATATTCGGCAGTGGATCACCCTCCCCTATTACGCTGAACTCAACCAGGCCCTGGTCAAGCAGTCTTTGTTTATTCAGGGCGCAATCCTTCGAAAGCTTTCCAAAATTAAGCAGGAAACATTCCACACGATATTGCCTTTCTGCAAGCTGCCTGGCCATGGCAAGGGCATCGCCGCCATTATTACCCGGTCCGGCAAAAATCAATACCCGCTGATCGATGTGATAATGACGAACATACCATCCTGTAAGCCGAAGGGCAGCCCGCTCCATCAGTTCCTCTGAAACGACAGGCTCATTTGTGATGGTAAATGCATCAATTTCCTGTACCTGTGTTGCCCTGAAAATTTTCATAAGATGCGGTTTGAATCAAATTTAAGAAAAAAGTACTTCAAAATCAGAATCAATCCTTCTCCAGGATTTGCAGCAAGAAACTCAGAGCAGGCGCAATGTCAGGCATCTCCTGAGGCACGTTCCAGTTTATTCATGATGGAGTAGACAAAAGCCGCGGATATCAGGCAGCAAAGGACAAAAACTGCCCACAGTTGCCATACCTCGATCCTCAACCAGAGGTAGCTACCTACCACGAGTAATCCATTCCCAATAGCACCGGCTCCAAGCCAACCACCCTGCATAAGGCCCTGGAATCTTGGAGGGGAAACTTTTGATACAAATGAAATACCCATTGGACTGAGAAAAAGTTCTGATACGGTCAGAACGAGATAGGTAGAGATGAGCCAATAAGGGGATATCCGGTCCGGTGAGGGACTGTCTCCCAAATCAGATGGAGACATTAAGCCCCTGGAAGCCAATATCATTATCACGAAACCAGAGGCCGTCATTAACATTCCAATACCGATCTTGCGGGGGGTAGAGGGTTCTTTGCCTTTGCTGTCCCAGTAAGCAAATACCGCAACCACCAAAGGTGTAAGGAATACAATGAAGATCGGATTAAATTGCTGAAATATCTCGGGTTGTATGCGGTTGATGACTTCATATGAATTATAGAAATACCTGGCAAGTAAAGCCCCTGCCACTAACATTGCAGCTCCGATAATCTTTTGTGAAACTCTGGATTTTTTATTGAATAAAAATATTAATCCGATAATCGCGGCAATAACCGAAAGGAATGCCTTTAGGTCAAAGAATATATTGGTCAGGGGACCAACCTCATTGGAGGTGTAATCTCTCGCAAAAAATGATAGGGTAAGCCCATTCTGATGGAAGGACATCCAGAAAAATATCACCACAAGAAAAACCAGAAGAAGTGCGATAATCCTGGGCTTTTCTTCAGACCATGGCATTTTAACCACTACTTTATTTTCCTTCATCTGCTTTCCGCGGTCTGGCAGCATTCTATGGTATATTGCATACACCACCAGGCTGATTATCATGGCCACTGCTGCGAGGCCAAAGGCCCAGTTATAACCGGTAGAAAAGACTTCCATATAACTGCTTGTGAATGCTGAAAGATCTGTGACCACACCACCAGTCATTTCATTGGCCAAGAGCTGAAGATGAGTAGTATCATCCAATCTTCCTGCAATAAATGAGTTGCTTAGTCCGGCAAGATCTGAATCGTAGTAATACCCCTGGGATTTAAGATACCAGTTTCGGATTCCGTTTGCCGTACTGGGAGCAAAGAATGCACCCACGTTTATCCCCATATAAAATACAGAAAACGCCCTGTCCCTGAGGTGGGAGTATTCAGGTTTGTCGTACAACTGTCCTACTACGGCCTGAAGGTTTCCTTTGAAAAGTCCATTCCCGAAAGCGATTGTGAACAGGGCAATAAGTGTAAGGACATAGCCAAAACCTGGAATGGTCATGAGAATCTTTCCTATAAGCATGATCAGGATTCCCATAAAAATAGTCCGCTTATAATTCTGGGTTTTGTCTGCTATAAAGCCACCGACCAGCGCAAGGGCATAGGTTAAAAAGTAGAATAAACCGTAGATATTGCCCGCCTTATCCTCCGCCAGTCCGAATTTAGCCTGAAGAAAGAAAACCAGGCATGCCATCATGATATAAAAACTAAAACGCTCTCCTAAATTGGCAAAGAAGGCTACATAAAGTCCCTTGGGGTGCCCTTTAAACATAAATGAGAATTTTGTACCGTGAAAATTTGTCCGACAAATATAGAAATCTTTATCTCTAATACTTGTCAATAATTATGGTTAGCTGCTAATTACAGCAATGGTCTCAATTTCAACCATCACCCCCAGGGGTAATTCTTTTACGGCAAATGCAGCTCGGGCGGGTGGATTCTGCGCATAGGATTTTCCGTATACTTCGTTCATGGCCTTAAAGTTGGCCATATCGCTTAATAAGCAAGTTGATTTTACCACATCGGAAAATGTATATCCGGCTTCAGTTAAAATAGCCCCGATGTTAAGCATTACCTGCCGGGTTTGTTCTGTAATTCCTCCGTCCACAATAAGCCCTGTCTCAGGCACCAGGGGAATCTGACCGGAAATGTAAAGCGTTCCGTTTATTTCAATGGCCTGGCTATAGGGACCGATGGCCTGCGGAGCATTCCGAGTATTTATTATCTTTTTCATGGTTCGTGATTTAATAATTGGCAGGGTATTATTATCCCCAGTTAAAGGTAAGCTTAAAAGTCAATTGGGGGCTATAAAATGATGTGCATGCTGATAATTGCCTACTTTTAAGGATCTGTTTACACAATGCCCGGGCTTATACCATCGCTATGAAAATCTTACTGAACTGCCTTCCTCCTGCAGACGTCCATAACTGAGTAAATACTATCGCTTGCTTTCCGAAGATGAGCGCAAAAGTTATGATTTCGATGTGATGACTTACCTCTTACCGGACTATTTTTTAAGTGGGGAGAACAGCTTTCATTTATTCAGATACGAAAAAAGTAATCCGGTAAATGGTAAAGAATGTGAAAATTTCCTAATCGCCCAGAAACAGGTCCGTTACATTGGAAAGATCTCCATCAGTTTGAGCCGGCTCCAGGCCCAGGAGATGTGCGATAATGCCATAAACCTCAACATTGGAAAAAGGTTCAGAGATGTAGCCCTTTTTAAATGCAGGGCCTTCAGCAAGAAAGATGCTGTGCATATCTGTGAAGTTTTGATCATAACCATGTGCACCCCCGGTATAGCCTGAGGGATTCGGTCTTAATCCAATGCTCCAGAGGCTGTCGGCCAGCACCAGTATGCCTGGGAAACGGGGACTGCTTCCGTAGTTCAGGTGGACAGGTATATCATCTTTCTGCCAGGCGCTGAGCCCTTCCAGGGCATCAAGGACAAGACAGACTGAATCTTCATAACCTTCTGCCGGATCTATCAGGTAAACCGGACTCCCTCCCACTATATCATCGATCCACTCCTCCTTTAAAACATCCAGGATGTTGACATAGCGGTCCGGTGAAATGTCGCCCATACCATGGTCCGACAGAACGATAAGATTCACCCTGTCGGCAATATCCAGTTTGGCAATCTCAGCCCTCAGGCTGCCCAGAATTAAATCCAGGGATTCCACCACCCTGCCTGTTTCAGGATGCTCTGGACCCACATCGTGAGAAGTACCATCAGGCTCATCAAAATAAAGGGTAATCAGGCCGGGGCGTTTGCTCAGCGGCAATTTAAGCCAGGAGATTACCTGCTCGATCCTGTCCGGATATGGAATACTTTCTTCATACTTCTTCCAGTATGTAGGATGGCTTCCCCCAATGGGAGCTTCGCTACCCACCCAAAAAAAACAGGCGGACTTAATTCCTTGTTTTTCAGCCGTTAACCATATAGGCTCTCCAAAATACGCCAAAGGATTACTTACCATACTACGCTTGCCCATGCGATAAATCCCATTTAATTCTTCCGCATAGAAACTGTTATTAATGATTCCATGATGATCGGGATACAGTCCCGTGGCAAGACTGTAATGATTTGGAAAGGTTTTGGTGGGGAAAGAAGGGATGAGCTTTTTAGCCTTCACTCCTGAAGCCTTCATCGCATCAAAATTGGGCGTATCATAAATATCCATGTAATCCCATCTGAAGGCATCAAAGGAAACCATAATCACATAAGAATCAATAGGAACTCCGGCATTCTCACCCTTCTTCTGCTTACAGGAAAAGAGAAGTCCGATGGGCAGCAGAAATAATAAGCCGATCCAGAAGCCTTTCATGGACACTAGCTTCTCTTGCGGTGTAAAATCCAGGTACTCACGCTCTCTTCGATCCATAGGAACAAAAAAGAAATCATTCCGGGGAAGTTCAGGAACCTCAAACTCAAGGATGGACATATCGGGTTTGAACTGATAAAAACTGATCTCTTTATTTTCATAACCACCTGATGAAGAGACTCTTGAAAAATGATAATTATCAAGAACCAGCTGTGGATTATACGCATCCAGGGAAAGAATAAAACGAGAACCAAATTCCCGCAATGCATTCATAAAATAGAAAGTAATGTCAAATCCTTCGATCCCGTAGTTTATGCCCTGCCTGGTCATGGAGCCGGGTTCTGCATAAAAATGATCCCTGTATACTTTCAGGAAAGCATCCACCTTCGGGTCAAGATAATCCATCCAGAAAGAACTATAGAATATCAGTCCCAGGCCGTGATAGGACCGGGAGTCGATACTCGTAAATTCAGTCCATTGTGGAGTACCTACAAGCTCTATATCATATTCATTTAATCGAAAATAAAGTGTATTAACAACGCGGGAAGCCAGCGCTTCGTTATTGGATGGAACCACTACCAGGTTTTTCTTGTCCTTTGAGAGCGAAAGAACAATCTCATCCGTGTGGCCAAGTGTCAGAACCAACTCCTTAAATACCACCGGCTCCTCAGGGCGGTAATCATCAAATCCATCAAAAATCAATTCCTGAAGCAGTGCATTTTTCTCGCTGTCCAGGCTATCTTCTTCTCTTACATATACAATGTTATAATCATGCTTGCTGGCCACCAGCTTGGCAAGCTCGACATAGGACCTTTCAAGGGATGGATTTACCTGAAACAGGTAGGGATTATCGCTCAGAAAAGCCAAGTTATTATTGAAGGGAGTGACCAGGGGTATCCTGTGTCTTCTGGCAAACGAAGAAACAATCTCAAGGTTGTAAGAGAAGAATGGCCCTATAATCAGGTCCATATCATCCATGCCTGCCTCATCCAGTATTTCCTCCATCCGGGCCATACTTTTCCTGGTATCATAATAACTGACTTCCAACTTCATACCTGTCTTACGCATGGAGTCAATTGCCAGTAAGGAACCCTGGAAAAATTCCAGGTAAGGAACGGCCTGAGGCACTTTCTCTTCCATCATGTACCGGTCTATGATTCGGTTTCGGCGCGATACAGACTCCACGTCCTTGATCAGAGAATCAAGGGGTTCAGGCTCTCTGAAATCAAAGGGAATAAAAAAGGCCACCCGGTAAGTGCGGTTTGGATTATCGTGTGGACCAAGCAATTCTTCATATAGATAAGCTTCGGCAAGGGTGTCTTGCGAAGAAAAGAGAAATGAGTCCTTCGGCAGGGTATCACTTGCAGATTCAGGAGTGTCAACCACCTGAGGAAGCGGTATTCTGATCACCTGGCCGGCATTGGGCCCACCCCATGCAAGTTCAGGATTAGCATTCCTTATGGCCTGAACAGTAACCTGATAATAGGATGCTATGGAATAAAGGGTTTCCTTTTTCTCAACCTTATGATAAGCGATACCCTCTTCATTATAAGACTGTTGCAGATCATCCTCTTCCCCGGGTTCGGGAATCAGCAGACGCTGACCCGGTCTCATATTCATTCATGCGTACCGAAGGATTGGCCGCCTGCAGCTCTTCCGGAGTAAGACCATACTTCTTCGATATGCTGTAGAATGTATCCCCCCGTTTAACTTTATGGGTGTTCTTATCCTGCTTTTTCACTTCGGCTTCTGAAGTTTCCACAGGGATCTTCAGGGTTTGTCCAATCCTGATCCCCGAAATTACCCCGGGATTCTCCACAGTAATTTCCTTCTGCGAGATATTGTAGGCCCGGGAAATGGCATATAGGGTCTGTCCCGGCTCCACTACATGTATGTAATATACCTTTCCTTCAAGTAAGACCTTATTCACAGAACGCTCAATCACAATGTCCTGCTGAGAAAAAGCTGAGACACTCAGTAAGAGTCCCAGAACAAGGCTTAAAAAATTTCTACCTGGAAATAAAATCATTGATGTTCTCAAGAATTCTCTGTTCTATATTACTTGTATCAGCTTTAACGAAAGTTTCTCCTGTAATATTTTCATACAGTTCAATATACCTTTCGCTTACTTCTTCAATAAATGATTCTGGCATGTCCGGGATATTCTGACCCTCCTTCCCCTGAAATCCATTAGCGATGAGCCACTGCCTGACAAATTCCTTGGATAGTTGCTTTTGTTGCTCACCGCTATCCTGGCGCTCCTGGTAACCTTCAGCATAGAAGTACCTGGATGAATCCGGGGTGTGAATCTCATCTATCAGCAGAATCTTTCCATCCTTTTTTCCAAACTCATATTTTGTATCAACAAGAATCAGGCCCATTTCTGCTGCCATTTCACTTCCACGCTGGAAAAGCTTCCTTGTGTAATCCTCGAGCTGAACATATTCTTCCTCGGACACCAGACCTGAAGCTAAAATATCCTCCCTGGAAATATCTTCATCATGCCCCACATCAGCCTTGGTGGTTGGGGTTACGATGGGCTCGGGAAAACGGTCATGCTCCTTCATGCCCTCAGGCATGGGAACACCGCAAAGCTGCCTTTTACCGTCCCTGTATTCTCTCCAGGCATGGCCGGTCAGATAGCCCCGGATAACCATCTCAACCTTATAGGGTTCGGCCATATGTCCAATGGTTACATTGGGATCGGGTGAATCAATTTTCCAGTTGGGCACAATATCAGAAGTAGCATCAAGAAACTTAGCGGCTATCTGATTCAGCACCTGACCCTTATAAGGAATGCCCTTGGGCATAACCACATCGAAAGCAGAGATCCTGTCGGATACTACCATCACCAGATAATCATCATTAATATTATAGACGTCTCTAACTTTTCCTGTGTAAAGGTTACGCTGCCCTTTCAACTTAAACTTTGTTCCTTTTAATGCACTTGCCATAACTCTATCAATTTTTATCTTTTAACTTTTGACATTTGCTCCGATTGGCTTTGCCGATCTCCGCTTTGCTCCGATTCGCTTTCGTGGGCTCGGCTTCGCCTCGGTTCGACTTTATGCTCCTTTCCGTAGGCGGCAATAATGGATTTAACCAATCTGTGTCTGAGAACATCCCGCTCATCAAATATAACGAAAGCTATTCCATTTATATCCTTAAGGATTTTCATGGCCTGAAGCAGGCCCGAATCCTCTTTTCTGGGTAAATCCACCTGGGTATCATCGCCGGTGACAATAAAGCGGGCATGGGGTCCCATCCTTGTGAGAAACATCTTAAACTGACTGCCTGTGGCATTCTGTGCCTCATCCAGAATAACAAAGGCCTGGTCAAGAGTACGTCCACGCATATAGGCCAGCGGCGCAATCTGTATGGTCCCGTCCTCCATGAATTGAATCAGTTTTTTTGCGGGAATCATATCCCTGAGGGCATCAAACAAAGGCTGGAGATAGGGATCCAGTTTTTCCTTATAGTCCCCGGGTAAAAAACCCAGCTTCTCTCCTGCTTCAACTGCAGGTCGAGTGAGAATAATTCGCTTTACCTCCCTCTCTTTAAGGGCTTTAACTGCCATCGCAATGGCCGTATAGGTTTTACCGGTTCCCGCAGGCCCCACCGCCAGGAGAAGATCGTTTTTTTTGCCCTCTTCAACCAGTTTTTTCTGATTGGGCGTAAGTGCTCTGATTTTTCGTCCCCTTTCGCCATGCAGCAGGACCTCATCATCGGGCCCTGGAGCATCCATTTTATGTTGGGACTCGCCACCAATCAATTCCTCTAAATCAGGAAGGTTCAACACATTAAATTTGCGAAGGTAGCGTTGTACCAATTCCACTTTCTCCTCAAAAACCTCAAGCCTCTTTATCATTGCCAGAAGCCTTGATCTCATTGCCTCGGGAGACAATCTTGAGGTCATCAAAAGAATCAATGAATTTTTGAAAGCGAACGTTGTTAACACCGTAAAAATCGACGGGATCCACACCTTCCAAATAGATCAGCTTTTCAGCCATAAATCAAATTATAATCACTACTTTTGGATGTGCAAATTAAGCTGTTTTTTTCAACATTCCAATAAGAAAATCCCCACCGGAAAATCATGCACATGATCACGCTTACTTCCGATTGGAACAATGATGACTTTTACCTGGCATCCATCAAAGGGAAATTGCTGTCCAGGTGTCCCTTAGTTCCTGTTGTGGACATCAGTCACAGCGTGGAGCCCTTCAAACAGGCTCAGGCTGCGTTCATAGTCCGCAACAGCTTCAAAAACTTCCCTTCAGGCACCATACATATCATAGCCGTAAATACAGAGCCGGAGAAAGGAAAGAACCTGCTTGCCGCCCGGATTGCCGGCCATTATTTTATTTGCACAGATAATGGAATACTGGGAATGCTTGGAGAATCGGAACCCGAAGAGGTGGTAATTCTTCCAGAGACTGAGGCAAAACAATCCACCACCTTTATTGCTTTTGATATTTTTGCCGATGTGGCCTGCAAGCTGTCCGAGGGGAAGGCCCTGAATGAACTGGGAACCCCCGCCGATACATATCATAAGCCTGCAGCTCTTAAGCCCACCCTGGGTGAAAACACCATTACCGGAAGTGTTATATACCTGGATAGCTACCAGAATGCCATTACCAATATTTCTAAAGATTTTTTTGAACGAAGCGGCCAGGGAAGATCCTTTCAAATTTTTGTTCAGAGTAAACATTATATGCTGGAGTCTATAAATAAAAGGTACAATGAAACTCCTGACGGTGAATTGCTGGCCATATTCAATTCACTGGATCTGCTGGAAATTGCCATCAGAAACGGCAACGCAGCCGGTCTTTTGAGATTAAATACCAGCTCAACCATCAGAATTGATTTTAAAGAAAGTGAAAATGCATAGTACAGAAGAAAAACTCAAAGCCTTTGAAAGGCTTCTGCATATCATGGATGAATTGAGGGAAAAGTGCCCCTGGGACAGGGAGCAAACCCTTGAGAGTCTAAGGAACCTGACCATAGAGGAGACTTATGAACTGGCAGATGCCATTATGGACCATAACATGGAAGAGGTCAGGAAGGAGTTGGGAGATCTTATGTTGCACATTGTCTTTTACTCGAAAATTGGTACTGAGGAAGGTGTATTTGATGTGGCCGATGTTTTGAACGGCATATGTGATAAACTGGTATTCAGGCATCCTCATGTTTTTGGAGATACGAAGGTTGAAGGAGCAGGGGAAGTCCTCGAAAACTGGGAAGAACTTAAAATGAAGGAAGGAAACCGCAGTGTACTTTCGGGTGTGCCGGTGTCTCTTCCGGCCATGATCAAATCGCACAGGATTCAGGATAAGGTCAGGGCGGTCGGATTTGACTGGGATGAAAGGGAACAGGTTTGGGATAAGGTGACCGAGGAGATTAATGAAGTAAAATATGAATTAATGAACGGGCAGGATAAGTCGAAAACCGAAGATGAAATTGGTGATTTATTGTTCTCCATCATTAATGCAGCACGGCTTATACGATGTAGAGCCGGAGACTGCGCTGGAAAGGACCAACCGTAAATTCATACACAGGTTTAAGCACCTTGAAAAAAAGGCCCTGGAACTGGGAAAGTCCCTGAAAGAGATGAGCCTCGAAGAAATGGAGGCCATCTGGCAGGAAGCAAAATCTATTTAGTCTCCTTTGGTTCTGGAGATTTATCTGCCTCCTCCTTTGATTCAGACTTTTCATCTGAGACAGAATCCTCTTCAGAAGCTTCTTCAGAATCTTCTTTTTCCGCTTCAATCACTTCCAGCATATTATTTTCCTGAAGCTGGTTATACCACTGGAAGACCTTTTTAATATCGGAAACGTAGACCCGTTCATCATCATAATCAGGAACCAGCTCAACAAATGCAGTTTTCAATTCCTCCCCGGACGCCTTATGCGAAAGGGCCTCTTTCCCATCATACTTTTCATATATCCTCATGAATACATCAGAAAGGGGTACTTCCTCCTCCTCTGTAAAAATGGCTATATCTTCAAGAGAAGAGACTCTGGCAGTAGCAGGGGCAACATGCCTTTTCTGATCATCCAGAGATTCAACCACAACTCCGTTACGGGCCTGGGCGATAAACTTATACAAACCTCCTTTTCCGGAGATTGACATAATGTCTTTTAATTTAATTGTCTTCATAGAGTAATAAAAAGTGATGCAAATATAGCACTTCTATTTGATACCGCGCTCCTTCTTTACTTTGTCGTAAGCTTCCTGTACCTTCCTGAATTTCTCATTGGCAACTTTTTTAAAATCCTCACCCAGGTGTCCCACTTTGTCAGGATGATACTTCATAGCCATATTTCGAAAGGCTTTTTTAACTTCCTCATCACTGGCCGTTGATTCAATTTCAAGAATTTTGTAAGCAGAATCCGTTTCACTTACAAACATGGCCCTGATACTCTGGAAGTCCGAGCTGGTAATGCTCATGTATCCGGCAATCTTCTCAATGACCAGATTTTCAGAACCACTTACCTTCCCATCCGCAGAGGCAATTCCGAACAAAAAGTGTAGCATTTCAAGCCTGTAGGAATATTCCAGACGCTCTGAAAGCTGGCGGGCCACATCTCTCAGGGGGATCTCCTGTTTAAGTATATCCCTTAACATAACCACCGCCTCGGAAGCTGTATCTTCCCCAAAGCGGGTAACAAAATAGCGCCGTACATATTCAAGTTCACTCTTCATCACCCGTCCGTCGGCCTTCATTACTGCAGCAATAAGAACCAGCAAGGAAGCAGCATAGTCTCCTCTGAGCGTCTGACCTCCTACCCCTCTTGTCTGATTTGCACCCTGGTTTTTCCCGGCATCAAAAATTGAACCCACCGTAAAACCCAGCACCATGCCAATGGGGCCTCCCAGTGCCCATCCAAGTCCAAGTCCAACCCACTTTCCAAATTTTGCCATAACTAAATTCTATTTTTTATTTCCTCATGCAAAGCAATGACCTGGGGAAGTAAAAGGCTTTTTTCATCATTGTATATCACATGATCAGCCAGCCTTTTTTTCTCCAGCTCATCCATCTGCCGCTTCATTCTTAATTTAATCTCTTCCTTACTGAAGCCGTCACGTTCAGCAATCCTCCGGATCCTCAAATCTTCCGGAGCAAAAATGAGAACTGACAGATCAACCCTGTGCCAGGCACCACTTTCAAAAAGAATCGCCGCCTCTTCCACCACATAAGGAACATTGTCCCAAGCTTTACTCCAGTTAAGAAAGTCCTCCCCAACATGAGGATGTACAAGCCTGTTCAGCCTCTCCAATAATCCGGGATCTCCAAAAACCTTTCGCCCCATCACTTTACGGTCAAGTTCTCCCGCACAGTAAACTTCCTCACCGAAGGCTTTTATTATCCCCTTCCTGAGTTCTTCCTTCTCATTCATCAACCTTCGTGCCTCAAGGTCTGCGTAATATACTGGAATGCCAAGTAACTCCAGGATTCCGCACACCAGAGTCTTTCCACTACCAATTCCCCCGGTTATGCCCACTTTATACATCACTTCCTGGAGATAAGGAACTCGACAGTTTTGGGGTAATAATCATAATTGAGCAGATAAGAAGGCATATTCTGAATGGATACATCCAACTCATTTTTTTGCTCATCCAGGGAGGAATAATCCACCACGGCCCTGAATACATTGGTACTTGCCCATTCGTATTTGCTCAGGCCTACATTACAGGTAAACTTAATCTTTGTGGGGAAGGTCTGCATTACAAGGGTATCGGGAAGGCCAAGGACTTCAACCGGAATCTGGAGTTGCACTTCCGTATACTTTTCAATCTCAATGCTGCAATTCACCTTAGAAATATCCAGTTCAAGTCCACTTACCTTTTTCAGCCTGATCTTATCGCTGTAATCCCTGCTCAGCAGCCCCAGATCAACTCTTTCGGTACTCAGGAAACTCAAGGTATCGAGAATAGCATCTGGTCCTGAAACAGTCACGGAATCAGGCAAGAGCTGGACCCCGTCACGCGTGGTAAACTGTTTATCCAGCTCAAACAACAGATCAGCTTTTACCGGCACCATTCTTGTAAGCCTCCTGGCAAACTGAAAATGCAGCGTATCCGGCTTGATTTCCAGGAGCTGAAGCTCCGTGGGCAGCTGACCCGCTATCTGGTCTTTCAGATAACGTGTCAATATATAGGCCCGTGTTGAATCCTGTCCACGCCTGCTCATTGTAAAAGCAGAGACCTTGAAACTGATGGGTACCGGCTTCTTCAATATCTTATAACGAAGAAGCGCATACCCGACAGCATTAATTTGCAGATCGAGATTCTCGGGCAGATCACCCACAAATACCCTGTCTTCCGGAATATCCGTATATACAATCGGGTAATCTATTTGCGCTGTATAATTTCTGCTCATGGCATTTAGAAGCCATATAAAGACAGAAATCAAAAGGAAAATAGAAAACAGCAGGATTCGTTTCCTGAATTGCAATTTTTGCCCTTCAGGCATCCTTGGCCATTTCTGGAGAAACCCGTATTCCACTTAGGTATTGCTGGTTTATTTCTTCACAGCAGCAGCCTGATCACCAGGATCTGCCATAACCGCTGTCTTATCCACTTTTACAATTACCTTATCGGCAATCTCAAGGGTAATGGTTGTTTCCTTCACATCATTAATCTTTCCGTAGATACCTCCTGTGGTTAAAACTTTATCACCCTTTTGAAGTGAACTCCTGAAATTGGTAGCCTCCTTTTGTTTTTTCATCTGGGGGCGAATCATAAAGAAGTAGAATACCACAATGATCAAAAGTAAAAAGACCAGTGATTGCATACCACCGCCTGCGGGTCCTCCTGCCGGTGCGGCAGCTAAAATTTGGAATAGAAAATTCATCTTTCGTTAGTTAAATTAAAATTACTTATTATTTATCACATCTGCTTTTATAGTCAAGCTTACCCTTGGCGTTAGTGAATTGGAAAGTACCGTTACACTTTTCAATTGCGCTCCGGATCTTCCTCTTGCGTTAAACACAACCTCCAGGCTACTTTTCTCGCCGGGCTTCAAAGGTTCTTTGTCCCAATTCGGAGTGGTGCAACCACATCCTGCCTCCACCGAAGAAACCAGCAGATCGGCTGTTCCCCTGTTTTCATATTCAAAATAACAAACCACCATCTCACCTTCAAGGATTGTTCCAAAATCATGAGAAAGGGTGTCAAACAATATATCTGCCTGACTAGAAGTGCCCTGACCACTATCCTGCTGAGATGAAGATCCTGCCAGATCCCTGCCATTTTGTCCTGAACAGGCAAGTAAAAGAACGACACTAAAAATAAGAACCGTTCCCTTTAAAAAAAAGGTCTTCTTAGTCTTCTTCACCGATCAATCCCCTCCCGGCTTTTTGGACTTTTTTATCCTCCTTTAATTGTAGCATGACTTTATCCAATACGCCATTTATAAAAACATTACTCTTTGATGTACTGTAGAACTTAGATATTTCAAGGAACTCGTTTAAGGTAACTTTTGTGGGAATGGAAGGAAAGGCTACAAGTTCGGCAATGGCCATTTGCATGATCAAAATATCCATAAAAGCAATCCTATCCAGATCCCAGTTCCTGGTATTCTCTTTTATATATTCCACATACTCATCCCTGTTGAGTATGGTTTGTCTGAATAATTTAACAACGTAATCCTTGTCTTCACTATTTTTATAGAGCTCCATCAGGCTTCTTTCCTCACCGTCCTCTTCCTTAAATTTCCGGAAAGTCTTTACGATCATACTGGTGATGAACTCAAGATCGTCGTTCCAGTATATGCTCTGCTCTTCCAGAATGTAGGCAAGCAACTCACTGGGAAAGATAATACTGGTAAAAACATGCGTGATCAGTTTTTTATCATCGGCATAGGTGCAGTGATCAGCCTCCATATAGGCAGTATACTCCTTACTTTCAATCAAACGGGTATAAATTTCCTTAATCAATTCAGGATAGTTACTCCAGTTGAGCTTATGCTGATCGATGAATCTCAGAAGGGAATCATTGTTCCGTAGTTGCTCAATGAGGCGGTTTTCAATAAATCGCTTATTGGGATTCAAGTCCTCCCTGGGTAGGAATTCGCTTATTGAGGGCAATATCAATTCTGGACTCCGCATACAAAGCAACATCAATAATCAGCAAGAGGAGATAATGGTATAACTCGTAGGCCTTATCAATATTAAAATGCAACTCCTTTTCGGATCGGCCCATCTCTTCCCTGCCTGCTTTATAGTAGGCATAAAGAGTTTGCAGCGCTTTAATTCGTAATAGTCTCCTGCTAATCATTTGTAAAAGAACAAGGCATCAATGTTTAAACCCTGCAAATTTACATTAATTTTTCATCTATAAAACATCTGTTCCCCAGCAAGTTTAAGTGAAAGCTGAAAATGAGATTAAATTTGAATATGTTTAAAATATTTTACATTTTTGAAGAAGATCACCAAACCCCTAACTAAACCAGAAGTAATGATGGATGAAGGAAATGTTAAATCGGGAGAGCTAACTGAAGAGGCAGTGGGACGAGAAGAGATCCATTCCAAAGCCGTCAGAGCTGGAAAGCGAACCTACTTTTTCGACGTGAAGGCCACCAGGCGGAATGACTATTATCTTACAATCACTGAGAGTAAGAAACGATTTAACCGCGATGGAAAATACTTCTATGAGAAACACAAATTATTTCTCTATAAGGAGGATTTCGACAAGTTTGCTGAAAATCTGAATGAAATCATTGCTTTTATCCGCGATGCTAATCCGCAACCCATTGAACTTGAAGAAGACGTGAAACCCATTCAGGATAATGCTGTAACTGAAAAGGATTTTACCAGCGTGGAATTTGAGGACCTGGGTGAGGAAAACAGCTAGCTAGCCATCCTCGCTTTTATTTTTCAAGAATTCTTTTATTTCACTAAATGTCAAGGTTTTTACATTGGTGACAATGAAGTCGGCATTGAGAAAATCCCCATATTTATTGCACTCGTCAATGGCCTCCTGAATAAGCTCCTTCAGCGAGATGTCCATAGGAAGCAAAAGCAGTATACTGGCCATGTCCTCGGAGTAAGATATTTCTTCCACTTCGGCTCCAACCTTTCCCAGTATGAAGTCAAACTCGTTTTTTATGACCTTAAGCTGTGTCTCGTTAATATCCAGATTTGATCTGGATAACAGGACTACAAAATACCTCAGTTTTTCATCCTTACCACCAAGACCGGTTGAAATAAAAACCTGACTTTCATCAAGAAACTTACTCTCAAGCAACATCCGGTTCTCATTCAAAGCCAACACGGCCCAATCCTGGAGATCCTCCTCTCCAGTATCCAGAAAAGCTTCAATATAGCGGTAGGCTTCCACCTTTTCCAAGGTTGCCAGCCTTGCAAGAATTTCCTTCTTTACCTGTAATGAGTATCCCGGTTCATACAAATACCTGGCCTTCTCCAGTGCCCACTCCTCATCAAACTCTTTATTAAGTTTCATTGAACTCTCATAATACTCCACCTGCAGATCCATATCAATCTGTTGCTCAAGCACTTTTAATGTACCCTCTGAACCTCCAAGAATCTCCTGGATCTTTTCATACAGGTTTTCATGTTCCTCCATCTCCCTGGCTTGTCTAATTAAATGTACGATTTTTTCTTAATTTTCGGTAAATTGATGACCTGGAAAGAGTAGATGACATATATGCCAGGGTTGATAAGGCGTCAGCCGGATTTGATATTTCAATGGAGAGTGCTTTCCAAATGGGATTTAATCATTTCAGGAAGGCGCCAGGATTATTTATGATCTATTCCTTACTTTTTTTACTTGCCTTTTCCAACCCGGGTACCGGATTGGTACTCGGAGGTCCCATGCTGGTAGGTTTCTATTTTGCCGCTCAATATCTTGAAAGGGGAAGAGAAGCCAGAATTGAACTTTTTTTCACTGGCTTCAGGAATTTTGTACCCTTCCTCTTGCTTCATATTCTAATGACAGTGGTCATCCTGCTGGGATTTTTACTCCTGATCATCCCGGGAATTTATTTTTCGGTTTCCTACCTCTTTGCCCCCCTCTTTGTCTGCTTTTATGACAGTCCCTCCCACCGAGGCCATCAGACTGAGCAGAAAAATGGTATCGGGTAATTTCATGCAGATTCTCTGGATATTTTTTTTGCTTCTTGGGCTCAACTTTCTTGGGGTACTGGCCATGGGAGTGGGACTACTTGTAACTATTCCTGTTTCCGCATGTGTGAGCTATGCAATTTTCGATGATATAATTGGTATACCTAAATAATATGGATTTAACACTCGCCATTTTTGGCTCAATATTAGTCCTGATCGGATTCTTTGGCAGCATACTTCCAATACTCCCCGGGCCTCCCATTAGCTGGGCTGGATTGTTATTACTGAAATGGACCACTTATATCAGTGACCATAACCCGGCTTATCAGAATACACTCTGGATCCTGCTCTTTTTTGTGATCCTGGTAACCATACTGGATTATGTGGTTCCCATCTATGGGTACAAAAAAATACGGGGGATCCAAACGGGGAGTCTGGGGTGCAACCATTGGTGTTGTAGTGGGCCTGTTCTTTGGCCCACTGGGCATTATCATTGGTCCTTTCCTGGGAGCATACCTGGGCGAGATCTCAACTGGAAAGAAAGACAGAGATGCCCTGAGGGCAGCCTGGGGTTCCTTTGTAGGTTTCCTTTTGGGTGTAGGCCTGAAACTCATGACCTGTGGAGCCATCCTCTTCTTTTATATTAGGTTTTTGTTTTTTTAGTGGAACTAAAAAAACAAAAAGTTAGGGGTTAATAAGTTAGGAGTTAGGGGTTAGGAGTTAGTGAGTTAGGAGTTAGGGGTTAGGGGTTAGGGGTTAGGGGTTATTGGTTAGGAGTTAGGGGTTAGGAGTTAGGGGTTAGGAGTTAGGGGTTAGGAGTTAGGGGTTAGGAGTTATTGGTTAGGGGTTATTGGTTAGTGGGTTAGGGGTTAGAGTTAGTTAGGTTAGGTTAGGGGTTAGGGGTTAGGAGTTAGGGGTTAGGTTAGGTTATTGATTGGTTAAGAGTTAGGCTAACATATTAACTATTAACCTATTAACTTATTAACTTATTAACCTATTAACCTATTAACTGCCACGGAGTGGCTCACTAACCCATTAACTTATTAACCATTAACTTATTAACCTATTAACCTATTAACCTATTAACCTATTAACCCAATGTAGCGACCATAACCGCTTTGATGGTATGAAGGCGGTTCTCAGCCTCGTCAAAGACAATGGAATGCTCCGATTCAAATACATCTTCAGTAACCTCCAGTCCGTCGAGACCAAATTTCTGATAGATATCCTCCCCCATGGTAGTCTCCCGGTTATGGAAAGCGGGCAGGCAGTGAAGAAATTTTACATTGGGATTCCCTGTCAAGTCGAGAACCTTCCGGTTAACCTGATAGGGCTGGAGAAGTTTAATTCTTTCTTCCCAAACTTCCGGGGCTTCGCCCATGGATACCCATACATCAGTGTAGAGAAAATCAACATCCCGGACCGCTTCAGCCACATTTTCTGTAATTGTAATTTTTGCGCCTGTTTCAGCAGCAATCTCCAAACATTTGCTCACAAGACCGGCTTCCGGCTGAACCGATAATGGAGCAGCAGCCCTGAAGTCCATTCCCATCTTAGCAGCCCCCACCATCAGTGAGTTCCCCATATTGTTCCGAGCATCTCCCAAATAGCAGAACTTCATCTGGTTCAGGGCTTTGTCAGAATGCTCCAACATGGTCATAAAATCGGCCAGTATCTGGGTGGGATGGAATTCTGTGGTAAGTCCATTCCATACAGGGACCCCGGCATATTCGGCCAGCTCTTCGACGACCGATTGTCCAAATCCCCTGTACTCGATTCCATCATACATGCGACCAAGAACACGGGCAGTATCTTTCATGGATTCCTTATGCCCTATCTGAGATCCCGAAGGCCCAAGATAAGTTACCCCTGCTCCCTGATCCAGTGCAGCCACCTCAAAGGCACAACGGGTCCTGGTGGATGTTTTTTCAAAAATCAGCGCAACATTTTTGCCTTTCAGGTTTTGTGTTTCGGTGCCTGCATATTTTGCCTTCTTAAGACTTATGCTCAAATCAAGCAGGAAGCTGATCTCGGCGGGACTGAAGTCCAGCAGTGTCAGGAAATTACGGTTTCGAAGATTAAATGCCATTTTATTCGATTGTTTCTATTAGGCTGACAAAGTTAGCACATTAACTTATTTTTCGTATTCCATGGTAATTTTTGTACCATAGCTTCGGTCCTCCAGTTTAAAGGCCTCTGTAATTACACTCTTTTGTCCTCCCTGCTCGATAAACCGCAGGCAGGCCCTGATCTTTGGCGCCATATTACCTTCCCCGAACATGCCCTGCTCCAGGTAAGAAACAGTGTCTGCATAGTTCAAAAACTCCTTAGCCTCCTGGTTATCTTTGTTATAATTTATGTAAACGAAGGGGACATCTGTAAGTATGTAATATTCATCCGCTCCGATACGGGCTGCAAGTAAGGCAGATGCCAGGTCCTTATCGATCACCGATTCAGAGGGTCTTATACGGCCCTCCTGGTCGCGGTAAACAGGAATTCCACCTCCACCCGAGGCAATTACTATAGAACCTTTACGTGCCAGAGACTCCACCACCTTTTCATTCATGATTTCAATGGGATTGGGTGAGGGTACGACCCTTCTGTATGCCCCATCCCGTTTGGGAGATGCCTTGAAAACCCATCCTTTCTCGGCCGCAATGCGATCCGCTTCCTGCTTTTCATAGATTTTCCCCACAGGCTTTGAGGGTAAGTCCATGGCCGGATCATCCTCTTCAACCAGGCTCATGGTCACAAGGGTAATCACATTCCTTTGGATACCATGTTTATGAAGTACGTTGCGAAGCATTCTTTCAATCATATAACCAATTCCACCCTGGGAATCCGCCACACAAATATCGAGGGGCATCTGGGGAATCTGGTAAATAGTCTCCCCGGCATCATTTCGCATAAGGATATTCCCCACCTGGGGTCCGTTTCCATGAGTGATCACAAGATTATACCCCTCATTTAAAAGAAATACAAGGTTTTCCAGGGTATCCGTGGTATTCTGTTCCTGCTCATCAATGGTTCCCTGTTGATTGTCCCTCAAAAGTGCGTTTCCTCCAAGGGCAACAACGGCCAGTTTATTCATCATTTCAAATTTTGAATGTAAAATACAAATCTAAATATTTAGCCATTGGAAAATATGGATGAAGCAGGCTTTTAAACATGAATGCTTGTGTTATATAATAGGTTTGAAAAGGGATTTTGTATATTCGCCCCTTACTAAATAGATCTGTTATTATCGTGGTCCCGAAATACCTGCTCTTAAACCTCTTCTTCCTGACTTTGATTTTCACTGCCTGCAGCCGCGAAGCCAGGACTCCGGAAAGCATTGAGGCCTATTATCTTCAGTATGAAATTAAATACCTTGAAGAGATGGCCGGGGATGTTCCCACAAAGGTTCTTCCTAAAAAAATGGAAGCTTTTTATTCAAAGCAGTTTGTCTACACCCGGATTGATGGTTTTTTCAACCAGTTTACACTGGTTCAGATCGCCAATCTAAGGAAAGATCAGGTAATTACCTTACTTGATTTTTTTGGCACCCACGTAAGCTATACCGGGGAAACGGGAGAGTTGCCTGCCTGTATAAAGGAGCCTGAGCAACTGGAGCTAAAGTATACAAAAGACACAGCCACCCTGGGCGGTTTTCTCTCGCAAAAAATCGAAGTAAAAACCAGGGACGAGGACTTTGACATTTATTACTCGCCTGAGATCAGAATACGCAACGCCAATATAAGTACGCCCTATCAGACAGTCAGGCACCCGCTGACTGCATTCAGGATTCAGTTAAGCCATTTAAAAATGGATCTGTCGTGTAAAAAATCAGAGCAAAAAACAGTTGATTATGAATTATTTAGCATCCCGGAGAAGTACAAAGCGGTAAACAGGGCAGCCATGGAGGAAATTATTAACAACCTGTTTACAAAAGATTAGCTATGCAAATCACGTTATGCATACATTCGTTAGTTAGTACGACCTCTAAATAATGGCAAAAAAGAAGAAGAAAAAAAAGGGTGGATTTGTTGCTTTCCTGAGTTCTGTGGTTTCATTTTTCCGGGATGACAGATTCAGATATGCAATGGGAATTGTTTTTATGCTTGCTGCCCTTTTCATGTTAATTTCCCTTGTTTCCTATTTGTTTCATTGGAAAACCGATCAGGATTTTGAATGGTCAAGGGTGCTCTCACAGGCTGAAATCAAGGTAGAGAATCAGGGTGGAAAAATGGGAGCCTGGCTTTCCAATCTTTTCATTAACAAATGGTTTGGCCTTGCCAGCTTTCTCTTTCCATTAATCCTCAGCATCCTGGCCATCGCACTTTACAGGATTAAGTTATTCAATACATGGAAGGCCATAAAGAATTGTCTCATCCTGATAATCCTGATCTCAGTTAGCCTGGGCGTAATGTTTGGTGATGGCGGAGGCTTTCTCGGAAGTGGTCCGGGTGGTGCGCACGGATTTTTTATCAGCAGATGGCTTCTTTCCAGCATTGGTTATGCAGGTAGCATTTTCCTTCTTTTCATTGCATATTCAGCTTTGATTCTTTTCTCTACCGGATTTCTGGAATGGATAAGGGCTAAAAGTATGAAGCTCTCTTTCGAGGGTGTGAGGTCCAGGGAAAAGGAGGATATTTCGGCATTCAGTGATGATGAAGAAGCTGAAGTTGAGGAATTTAATGAAGGAGAAGGAGATAATGATTCTTTCGTTGTTTCAAACAAGGAAGAAGAAACTGTAACAGATGTCCCGGCCAATGAAATACCTGAAGAACTAAGTATAAAGGAGGAAGCCGAGAAAAGTGATGTGGAGATGATGGTTGAAGATGTATCCGGCATAAATCCGGATGAAATCAACCCGGATGAAGGGGCCCTGGGAGAATATGATCCCACTCTGGATCTGGCAAAGTTTCGTTTTCCTCCTCTGAGCCTCCTGATGGATTATGAGCAGGGAGAGACTACGGTAACTAACGAAGAGTTGATTTCAAATAAGAACCGTATTGTTGAAACACTGGGCAATTACAATATTAAAATCGATAAAATAAAGGCCACCATTGGCCCCACAGTTACCCTATATGAAATAGTCCCTGCACCCGGCATCAGAATCTCCAAGATTAAAAACCTGGAAGATGACATTGCACTTAGCCTTTCAGCCCTGGGTATCCGGATTATTGCACCCATTCCTGGAAAGGGAACCATAGGGATAGAGGTGCCAAACCAAACGCCCAGGATGGTATCCATGAAATCAATCCTGGCGTCCAAAAAATTCCAGGAATCAGAAATGGATCTGGCCATAGCGCTGGGGAAAACCATATCCAATGAAACTTTTGTCTTCGACCTGGCAAAAATGCCCCACCTGCTGGTTGCCGGGGCTACCGGTCAGGGAAAATCAGTTGGTCTGAATGCTATTATTGCTTCACTTCTGTTTAAGAAACATCCTGCCCAGCTCAAATTTGTAATGGTTGACCCCAAGAAAGTTGAACTCTCCCTTTACAGTAAAATTGAGCGACACTACCTGGCGAAACTACCGGAATCTGAAGAGGCCATAATAACAGATACCCAGCTGGTTATACACACTCTGAACAGCCTTTGCGGAGAGATGGATGAGCGCTATGATCTCCTTAAGAATGCCCAGGTCCGGAATATCAAGGAGTATAACAGTAAATTTATCAGCAGGAATCTGAATCCCAATAAGGGACACCGTTACCTCCCCTTCATTGTGGTTATAATCGACGAATTTGCGGATCTGATCATGACAGCCGGACGTGAGGTTGAACAACCCATTTCGAGACTGGCGCAGCTTGCAAGGGCTATTGGAATTCACCTTATTATTGCCACTCAACGACCAACCACAAATATTATCACGGGTGTAATCAAGGCCAATTTCCCGGCAAGGATCGCTTTCAGGGTTACTTCCGGAATTGATTCCCGAACCATTCTGGACGGACCCGGAGCCGACCAGCTGATCGGTCGGGGCGACATGCTCTTCCTCAGTGGAAATGAGCCCTTAAGGCTTCAGTGCGCATTTATTGACGGGCCTGAAATTGAAGCGGTTACCGAATATATTGGTGAGCAACGAGGGTATCCCAGTGCCATGCTTCTGACTCCCGTTGAAGATGAGAGTGGAAGTGGTCCGGAAGTGGATCTGGACAAGCGGGATGAAAAATTTGAAGATGCTGCAAGGCTGGTGATTCAACACCAGCAGGGATCAACCTCTCTGATTCAGAGAAAGCTCTCTCTGGGTTACAACCGGGCTGGCAGAATTGTGGATCAACTGGAAGCTGCAGGCATTCTTGGCCCCTTCGAAGGAAGTAAGGCAAGACAGGTCCTGGTCCAGGATGAATTCAGTTTGGAACAGATTTTGAAAGGATTATCCTGAACAGCTTAAATCTTTTTTCATGTATCAGACAAGAAAATTAGTAATGGTGATTACAGGGCTCTGCATTTTTATGGTCCTTTCGGCCCAGGACGACAGGGTTCACCCCTATATGCAGGCGGTAAATGATCAGTTCAAAATGGATGAAGGCTACGAAATCCAGGTGGAATACATTCGTGAGGACATCATGCAGGAAAGCAGCAGTGAAGGAAGTGGTACCATCTGGATGAAAGGACTTAAGTACAAAATGATAGTTGATGAATACATTGTATACTTTGATGGTGAAAAGCTTTACTCTCAAAATACTGATAATGAAGAGGTTTACCTAAGCACCCCCGATCCTGAAAAGCCCGGATACCTGCAATCGGTTCCCATCAGGGCCCTTAAGGCCTAC
The DNA here is from genome assembly GCA_963713725.1 of uncultured Bacteroidota bacterium. Classification (GTDB taxonomy): domain Bacteria; phylum Bacteroidota; class Bacteroidia; order Bacteroidales. Next base: position 203,465 of record CAVQMZ010000018.1, on the reverse strand, counting down.
CAGCAGGATTTTAAGTACCAGTATATGGGTGAGCGAAACTTCATGGGAAAACAAAGGGTTGAGATCCAGCTATATCCCCTGGATATAACGGGACCCTATTCCATGCTAAAACTTTATATTCAGCCTGCAAATATGAAGCTTGAAGCCTTTGTCTTAAAACACAAGGAGGGCATTAACTATACCATGATTCTTAGCTCGGTTAAGGGAAAGCAGAAACTGGAGGATTCGACCTTTCGATTTGACCAGCAGACCTACCCAAACACAGAGATCATAGAGCTTCTCGATTAAGCCCTTCTATTTGGGATATTCAATCCTTGAATGGTATATATTGGAAAGCCGTTTCTTAAAAATCCTCTTAACCGCAGTGATATCTCCGTAGGTGATATTGGTTTCAGAAAATTGTTCCTCTTTGATCTGATGTGCTACAATCCCTTCAACCAGGTCAGAAATCGAATCGGGGCTATAGGTTTTCAGCGTTCTTGAGGCTGCCTCCACCGAATCGGCCATCATCAGAACAGAAGTTTCCTTTGAGCCTGGCTTTGGACCGGGATAGGTAAATTCAGCAATATCCACCTCCTCATCGGGATTGGAATTTAGCATGGAACGGTAAAAGTACTGTACGGTACCGGTTCCGTGATGGGTGCGAATAAAATCAATAATCTGCTCGGGCAGTTTATACTTCTTCCCCAGCTCCTCTCCCACGATCACATGATCAATGATAAGCCTGGCGCTGGACCTGAAATCCAATTCATCGTGAGGGTTAACTCCACTATGCTGGTTTTCAATAAAATACTCGGGGCTTTCCATTTTTCCTATATCATGATAGAGAGCTCCAGCCCTTACCAGTAAAGAATTCCCTCCAATCGTCAGGATCGCCTCTTCTGCCAGAGAGGCTACCTGCATGGAATGCTGGAAGGTACCAGGGGCCTTTTCCGCCAGCTTTCTCAGCAAGGGCTGATTGGTGTCGGACAGCTCAAAAAGGGTGGCATCAGAAAGGAAACCAAAAAGTCTTTCAATAAGGAATACAATGGGATATGAGGTTAATATCAGAAGTCCGTTTCCGGCCAGCCACAATATAGTGGTCCAGTTAACCTTGGATATATCCCCTTCCTGCATCAGCGAGAGCAAGATATAGACCAGTGCGTAAGTAGCAAAAACATAGGTGGCCGTATAAAAAAGTATGCCCCTTTTATAGTAAGATCGCATACTGAAAAGACCAACCAGGCCTGCCAGGAAATTCATGAGTACAAACTGGTAGGAATTGGGAACCCAGAACCCTGCCAGAAGCAGCGTAATCATATGCACAAAAAGTGCGTAGCGAAGATCAAAAAAGGTCTTTAGAAAAATGGGGACAAGTACAAAGGGAATCACATAGACACTTACTACATCATAGGTTGAGGCCGCCATGGTCAGCCCGACCATAAGTACGATCATTCCCAGGGTAAAGAAGGTCTGACGCCTGCTGGCAAAAATATCCTTCCTGAAGTAATAGATGAACCAGTACAGAGCCAGAAAGATCATTGCAATCAGGAGAAACTGGGAAAGATAAACTACGAGGTAGTTTTTACCCACGTTGGGGTTGGATTCGTATTCCTTTCTGAGGGATTCGATTTGCTGGAATTTGCTGGCAGAGACTAATTCTCCAAGGGAAATAATCCGCTGTCCTGCCTGGACCATACCCTGGGTAAGGGTAAGATCTTCCATGCTTGTCAGCCGGACCTTGGACGTGGTTTCCTCATCATAGAAAAGGTTAACGCCCAGGTAATCATGAAGGGTCAGGCTATTTAAAGGGGCAAAAGCCCCATTCCCCAGTTTACTAATCTCACTGAGCAGATACTCATAGGCTGTCCTTTCGGTATAAAAATCACTATACTTCCGTTCACTGGACAGAGTATTTTCCAAAACCATAACCCTCAGCTGATCATTTTCCTTCCCTTCCAGGACCGGATGCTTTTCAATCACCCCTGTCTTATAGATGTCAGTCAGAATTCCAGAAATCAACTTTCCCGCATTCTCCCAGGATGCCGGGACCTTAATACCTGAACTCATCGAGGAGATAGCATTATTGTAATCTGTACCGAAGTTCGCGAGCATACTGGAACCAACCAGAGAATCATAGTAAAAATAGAGCCCTGCATTTCGAAGCAGGCTGTCTCTTTCCTCCTGAACCTGCTGTTCGGGCTTATAAATGGGGAAATTGAAAGGGGCAACGAGGGTCTCATGCATCCAGGGCTTATTCTTGGAATATTCGTACTGAAACTTTCCCTCACGGGGAAATAACAAATAAACAAGAATTATGCTTGCCAGGTAAAGCAGGATGATCTGGATAGATTTCCAGAACCTTATGAAACCTTTAATCCAGTTCATGGGGTGAAAATAGGAGTTCTTTTTCACTTTTAACCCTTACATTGTATTTTTGTTCATCAACCGGATATGAACGAGGAGAATATCCGCAATTTCTAAAATATGCAAAGAGCTATATCTTTCCAGGGCTTTTTACCAATCAGATTGGAGCCCTCACATGCTGCCGGGATGATTTCCCAAATTCTATTCTGTGAAACATTCACCGTCCTGGGTAATGAAGGTTCCTGGTTACAAATAAAGTTCAATTCGGAGGAGTCTGAGGCCTGGGTGGACACAAGATCTGTTCAAATCCTGAAAGAGGAAGAATGGGAAGAAAACACCCCCCCAGGAGAGGAAATGATGGTTGTCCAACCCTCGGTAAGGGTGAAAAACGTGCGTTTTACCAGACATCAACTGCTACCTGCAGGATCGGTATTAAGAGAAAATGAAGCAGGATTTAAAAAATTATCAGATGAGGGTTGGATCCGTCCCGACGCATCCAACAATCCCGGGCCCATTGCAGAAAGTCTGTTGTCCATACCCGGACTTCAAGGGGGACGCTGTGGATTTGGGATTGACCCTCCTGGCCTTGTACAATTGCTTTGCAGAAGCATGGGTTTAAGGGTACCCCATTCCATAAGGGGCCAGGCAGAAACAGGTAAAATGCTCAGTTTCATCCACGAAGCTCAAAAGGGTGATCTGGCATTTTTTCAAAAAGGAGATGATCAGTTTGCACATGTTGGAATGGTACTGGATGAAGGCCGTATCGTTCATGTTACTGACCAGGTTAGAATTGATAGGCTGGATCAACAAGGGATTTACTGCGCTGAAAAAGAGAAATATACGCACCAGCTTCGTTTTATTAAGTCCATTAAATCATAAAGTCTAAAGTCAAAAGTATGGGGGAAGGAAAATACTGTTATGATTATCCCAGGCCGGCGCTTACCGCAGATGTGGCGGTTCTGAGGCTGGAGGCTATCCCTGAAATTCTGCTGGTGCATCGCAAGGACCCTCCCTTTGCAGGTATGTGGGCCCTTCCGGGTGGTTTTATGGAGATGGATGAGCGCCTTGAAGAGTCTGCTCGCAGAGAGTTAATGGAGGAATGCGGCATTAAGGCCGGAGAAATGATCCCATTTGAAACATACGATGAACCGGGCAGAGATCCAAGGGGAAGAACCATTACCAGGGTTTATATTATGATTTGGAAGGAGGAAATGGGAAAGCCCGTGGCAGCAAGTGATGCAAGGGATGCCTTATGGTTTGACCTGGCAAAACTCCCCCCTCTGGCTTTTGACCACGAAAAGATCATCAGCGATGTAATTGGAATGATAAGGGAGGGGACTAAATAATCATTCCGGCACCAACCGTATTATTACTGGCTTCATCGATAATGATGATGCTTCCGGTAATCCGGTTATCCTTGTAGGAATCATAAAAGACAGGCTTGGATGTTTTGATGGATATCCGCCCTATTTCATTCAGAACCATAGACTTATCCTCAGTGTTTTCCTCCAGGGTGTTGATATCCATTTTATACTGAAGCTCCCTGATAATTCCACGCATCTCTGAGGTTGTGTGACGGATCACGTATTTCCCCCCTATTTGCATGGGTTTTTCACCAAGCCAGCATACCATCAGTTCTATCTCCTGGGCAACTTTTGGCTTCTGATCTGCGGGAACAATCATATCTCCCCTGCTGATATCAATGTCATGGGCCAACCTGAATGTAACCGACTGAGGTGGAAAAGCCACTTCCAGCGATCCGGTCATGGTATCGATGGCCTCAAGGGTGGATTCAATGCCACTGGGCAGAACGGCCACTTTTTCACCGGGTTTCCATACACCTCCGGCGATTCTGCCGGCATAACCCCTGTAATCGTGAAACTCTTCCCTGAGAGGGCGAATCACATATTGCACAGGGAACCTGCGGTTTACAAAATCAGAATCACTTCTGATATCTATGGTTTCAAGTTCTTCAAGCAAAGTGCGGCCCTTAAACCAGGTGGTATTTGTGCTCCTGTCAACCACATTGTCTCCCTTCAGTGCACTGATGGGAATAAAGCGCACATCCTTCAAATTCAGGGTTTCCCTGAAAGGATCAAACTGGCGCTGAATATTTTCAAAAACATCCGCACTGAAGTCCACCAGATCCATTTTATTCACACAGATCAAGATGTGGGGAATACCCAGCAGGGAAGCTATATAAGAATGGCGAATGGTCTGCTCCAGCACACCATGACGGGCATCCACAAGAATAATGGCCAGGTTGGCCGTCGAAGCACCGGTAACCATGTTACGGGTATACTGTACGTGACCGGGCGTATCGGCAATGATAAATTTCCTTTTGGGAGTGGCAAAATAGCGATAGGCAACGTCAATGGTAATGCCCTGTTCTCGCTCGGCCCTCAGACCATCGGTAAGTAAAGCAAGATTCACCTGCTCCTCTCCCCTGAGCTCACTTGCCTGCTCAAGTTGCTCCATCTGATCCTCAAAAATTGCTTTGGAATCATAGAGGAGCCTTCCAATAAGTGTGCTCTTGCCATCATCAACACTGCCAGCGGTTGTGAACCTTAGCAGTTCCATATCCAAATACCCGGGCGCAGGATTTTCTTTGCTACTCATATTCTTCTGACTTTAAAGACTTTCCATTCACTAACTTCTAACCTCTAACTTCTAACCTCTAACCTCTAACCTCTAACCTCTAACTTCTAACTTCTAACTATTTTTAAATTGCTGAGCAATTTAAAAATAACCCTCCTTCTTTCGATCTTCCATGGCGGCCTCTGAACGCTTATCATCGTGCCGACCTCCTCTTTCGGTGGAACGTGCAGCAGCAACTTCCTGAATAATATCTTCAAGAGAATTGGCCATAGACAGCGTCAGACCGGTACAGCTGATATCTCCGATGGTACGACAGCGGACATCTTTCAGTTCATAGTGCTCTGAATCCTTCAACTGCATGAAAGGGGCTTTGGCCAGCCAGTTTCCATCACGATTAAAAACTTCCCGTTTATGGGTAAAGTAAAGATTGGGAATATCTATATTTTCAAGATAAATATACTGCCAGACATCCATTTCTGTCCAGTTGCTCAGGGGAAAAACCCGGAAGTGCTCACCCACATGTTTTTTTCCATTAAATATATTCCACAGTTCCGGACGCTGATTTTTCGGATCCCAGGAACCGAAGTCATCCCTGTGCGAGAAAAAACGCTCCTTTGCCCTGGCCTTTTCCTCATCCCTCCTGCCACCACCCAGGGCAGCGTCAAATTTAAATTCCTCAATGGCATCAAGCAGGGTTCCTGTTTGTAACATATTCCGGCTTGCATTCACACCGGTTTCTTCAACAGCCTTACCTGAATCAATTGAATCCTGAACTAAACGGACTATAACCCGGCCTCCGGTGTCTTTCATCATTTTATCCCTGAACTCAAGGGTTTCCGGAAAATTATGCCCGGTATCGATATGCAAACAGGGAAAGGGAACTACCTGGGGCCAGAAAGCCTTACGCGCCAGGTGGTACATTACGATGGAGTCTTTTCCCCCCGAAAAAAGCAGGGTGGGTTTCTCAAACTGTGCACCTACCTCCCGGATCACATATATTGCCTCAGCCTCCAGTTCACGCAGGTGTGTAATGGAATAGTCACTCATACTGTCTAGATTATTCAAAAAGATAAATTATGGATGCAAAGATAGCAAAAAAAAAAGGAGGCCGAAGCCTCCTTTTTTTCATATTACTTAAGGATTTCTCAATCTAAATCCCACCATAGTTTAGAGTAGATTACATCTCCATTTGAGAGAGCATCAGCAGCAACTTTCCTGCTGTCGCCGTTCAGCGTCTGCTCCTGCTGGGGATATCTCATCCTGTAAGGAATTTCAGTCATCTCAGCTACCAGAGAGGTAAACACTTTGTCATACCATTCTGGTTGAGGATCTGCGAAAGAAGGATCCTGAATGGAGTACTCTCCATCAACAGGAATAAGTGTCATGGGGTATCCAGTCCTCCTCTTTTCATTCCAGGCTGCCTGTCCCTGCATGTACAAAGCAATGTACTTCTGGGTCAGAACATTCTCTTCGCTAGCAGCAGGAACCGCACCAAGATAAGCTGCAATGTCAGCCTCAGCAACAGCCCACTTCTCCATGGATGCGCGGATACCGGCCTCATATTCAGCCTGGCTCCAGCCATTTCTCTCACTCAGAATGAAGGCTACCTCAGCATACTCCATTAAAGTCTCAGAAAAATCGGGCTTCTCGATAATCGCAGTGCCGGGAAGGGACTCAATGGTAAAGGTTGCTGCATCAGCAGAAGTCTCAGCGACAAACATACCTACATAGTCACCATTCTTATTAGGCTGAGCATAGATAGGCAGTCGGGGGTCAGCCAGTCCTAAGAAAGGATTGGGACCTGCTCCTGCCGGAAGCGCAGCATGCGTATGATCCACCAGGTTAACACCACTCAGCAGAGTAACGAAACTGTGTGAAACTGCAAAGTCACTCCTGTTACCCACATACCATGCATTGTAAGGAGCTGCAGAGTTTGCATCGTTGGTTTCATACATAAACATTGCATTGTCAGCATTGGAAGTAAATACGCCTTGGGCAATTGCATCATTGATATGAGCAGTAGCTCCTGAATACGCACCTTCAACGCGGTTGGCAATTCTCAACCTCAGTGAATTGGCAAAGGTTTTCCAGGCAGCAACATCACCACCATAGATCCTGTCTGCAGCCATTCCGGCCAGAGACTCATCAAACTGATCGTATGCCGCATCCAGCTCATTCAGGATGTCAGGAAAGATCTTCGACTGAGGAGCATAGGCCGGGGTAATATTGGGTTCATCCGAGCCTGAGAGCGCAAGAGCCTGAAAATCAGGATCATCACTACCATAGGAATAGTAAGGGATATCTCCCCATGCAGTTGCCATATTATCAAACAGATAAGCAAGCAACACGCGGCAGGTAGCAATCTGGTTAACATTGGCACCGGATGCAGCAGCCGCAGCCGCAGTATTCGGATCCTCATTTAAGCGGATAATCTCCCTGTAGTTTTCAGCAATCTCATAAAATGTATTCATGGTTTGCCTCTGTGATTCACGATATACGTAACGGTCTTCGTCACCATATTCAGTCTGTTGCCAGTACTGCATGGTCACATAAGTAAAACGTCCCGACCACCACATGTCAGTTGTGGCATCCATCATACGCTTGACATTGTTGTTAAAAAGGGCTGACGTAGGAGCTGAACTCGGAGCGTTTGGATTGTCCAAATAGTCCACGTCACAAGCGCCCAACAACAAAATCAATGCAAATGCGAGTGTTATCTTAAGTTTTTTCATTTTTATCTCGATTTAATTGATTAAAAGTTGATTTTCAGGTTCGCACCAAAAGTCCTGAACATAGGCTGTAATCCACCTTCCAGACCCTGGATATTACCAGAACCGTTAGCTGTCATTTCAGGATCGAAACCCTTCTTGTCAAGATTCCAGGTCAGAAGGTTCCTGCCATAGAGTGAGAAACGCATGGAATTGATTTTGCCATTCCACCACTTTGAAGGCATAGTCCAACCCAGGGTAACTTCCCTCAGCTTAACATAATCAGCTTTGAAAACAGACTGCGCACTTGGCATACCATAACCATGATAGGTTCTGTGAGCCCAGCCGGCACCAGAAACATAAGTTTCATTCGGAGCCGTATTGCTAACAGTATAGCTACCATCATCATTCCAGGTTACATCACCGGTAACACCATCAAGCTTGATACCACCACCATCTGCGACAGGGTCACGAATTTCACCACCTTTGTCGTTTACAGCTGCAGTCTCCTCAAGCATTCCGGAGTAGCTGGCCCACATGTGGGTCAGAGAGTAGAAATATCCACCTTTGCGGATATCAATCAGGAAGCTCAGATCGAGACCTTTCCAGCTAAAGCTATTCCTGATACCCATGGTATAATCGGGAAGTACGGAACCCAGCGGAGTAAGGTCGGGATTTTGCTCCCAGTAACCATTGGATCCAACAACTTTGTTGCCATCGTCATCATAGAGGAAATCAGTTCCCCACAGCTGTCCGTAAGTATCACCAAGACTGGCCCTCAGGAAAACTCCACCGAATGGAGCTCTCTGGATATCCAGAGACTCAAGATCTCCATAAAGCTCAACAAGGGTATTGTTAACTTTTGTGTAGTTAACATTGATATACCATTCGAAATCGCCCGAGCGAACAGGAACACCACCCAGTGAAAGCTCAATACCTTTGTTTTGCATTTGTCCGGCATTGATATACTGTGAAGCATATCCTGTGGCCTGAGACACCTGCAGAGGCATGATCTGGTCGAAGGTGTTATTATCGAAATAAGTACCGGCAAAGTCAAGTCGTCCCTGCCAGAAAGCCAGGTCAATACCCACCTCAAGTGACCTTGTGGTTTCAGGCTTCAGGTTTTCGTTCTGAAGTCCGTCGCCTTTGAATACCCTGGGGTATCCGCCAAATCCACCACTGCCATTATAAGTATAGGTTGCAAATACATTGTAAGGATTGGTGTCATTACCAACCTCTGCCCAGCCAATTCTGACTTTACCAAGATCCCACCAAGCAAAATCCAGCAGATTCGAGAAAAGGAAAGATGCTGAAACGGAAGGATAGTCATACTGGTTGCTGTCATCGGGTAAAGTAGATGACCAGTCGATCCTGTAGCTGGCATCCAAAAAGAGAAGACCAGCAATCTCGGCTGAAGCCTGAGCAAATACAGAATTAACCCTTTTTTCCTCTGTATAGTCACCCATCAAAGGAGAATCAGAAGAGTTATTCAGGTTGTATACACCGGGAACCACAAGTCCGCCGGAGGATTGTCCCCTGAGGAAATCATAACGATTGTTCCTTTTATTGGCTCCAACAAGAGCACTGAAACCCCAGTTCTCGAATGACTTATTGTAGGAAAGAATACCTTCCAGGTTGTACTCGGAGTATTCCCTGTTAGCCTCGTAATAGGAGGATGTTCCCTGGGACCCAACTGCAACCCTTTCACGGATGCTGAAGTTATAATAGTCTCCATAGGCACTTCCCTTCAGGGTAAGCCCGTCGATGATTTCATAGGCCACGGAAATATTTCCAATAAGCCTGTTACGCGCATCATCTGAAAAATTCTCATACTGAGTCCAGTAAGGGTTGTCAGCATACTTGGGAGCAGGATTATCAATGGATTGCCTGTTCCAGGTACGTTGTTCACCTGTGGAAGTTTTATAAGCCTCAAGACGATCATAGTCAAGCTGACGCTGACCCCACTGGAAGAACTTCTGTCCAACCGAGTTGTCTGCATAACCAAGCACTGGTCTACCCTGAGCTTTTGTGTTTAAATAATTCAGACCACCTGAAACGGTAACCTTATCATTTACATTCACATCGGAAGAAATTTTGAAATCATTCTTCTTCTGCCATGAATTAGGCATTGCACCATCGACATAGGTGTTTTTATAAGCAAAGCGCACACCGTAACCGGCACCAGACTTATTAATACCAATCGAATTCGCCAGAGTAATACCACTTTCCCAATAGGTCGGCACATCATTTGGTGATGCAACCCATGGACGGCTTGTGTAGGTACCGTCTTCATTAATACCGTCCCAGTGAACCACGTTTACTGATGGATTATATCTCGGACCCCAGGACTCATCCACTGCATACTGAGGAACCAGGAGATTAACTCCGTCCTTGTTTACAACTTCAAATCCGTTTTGACCACCGTCAGCGTCAGAAATGGTTGCACCTCCGCCATATTTAGTCTGGAGAATGGGAATGGTAGATACCCTGTCAACACCAATATTGGAATTAAATTCAACTGAAACGTCTCTACGTCCTTTTTTGGCCTTTTTGGTGGTAACAATAATAACACCGTTGGCAGCCCTTGACCCATAAAGAGCAGCAGCAGGTCCTTTCAGAACTGAGATCTCCTGAATCTCATCAGGGTTAAGGTCATTCAAAAGGTTACCGTAGTCAGTTCCTCCACCACCGGAAGCGGCACCTGAAGAACTGTAGTTGGAGTTGTCCATTGGAACACCATCTACGATAAATAAAGGCTGGTTGTTCTGGGTAATTGAGTTGGCACCCCTGATCAGGATGCGGCTCGATCCACCCATGGTGGTTGATGATGAAATCTGAACACCTGCAACCCTTCCGGAAAGTGCGCTAACCGCATCTGTCTGGAGGGCTTTGTTCATTTCCTCACCTTGTACTTCTTCCACTGCATATCCAAGGCCTTTCTTTTCCCTTGAAATACCGAGAGCGGTAACAACCACTTCGTCCAGTTCAGTAGAGGATGATTCGAGAACTACATCAAGTCTGGTCTGTCCGGCCAGAGCAACTTCCTGGGTTAACATACCCACGAAGGAGAACATCAGTGTTGCTGATGCATCCGGAACAGTGATTGAATAGTTCCCTTCAAAATCTGTGACTGCACCAATCGTTGTACCTTGTACAACCACTGACACGCCGGGCAACGCAGAACCGTCATCGGCACTGGTCACATTACCCGTAACTTGTACACCTTGTCCCTGTAATAGGTTAAATCCTACAAAACACAAGAGTGACAATACGAAAACAAATCGCTTCATAGATTAAAGTTTTAGGTTTAATAAGTAATAGCACTTGACTCTATGGGCACAAATATATTAAAAGAAAATCAAATGCAAAATATTAGCGATCTCAATATTGACGGGGCTTACAGAGGGATGAGTGAAAAAACAGCCCTTGCCACCCGGCAACTTTAATGTTAAATATTTAACATATTTTCACAGTATTTAACTGAATATTAACATATTATAAAAAGTTATTATGCCCCTCATCATGCACATATATTTATCCAGAACGGTCTTGTTTGGATTGATTCTGCATTTTTCCTGCCAGGCTTTTAAATTTTGGCCTGAGCTTTGCTATATTTGGAAATAAACAACTATTTAATATGAAGATCGTGCTTATCTGCCTGGGATTAGCCCTTTGTGTGCATACCCTGGCTCAGACCGTAAATCAACCGGAAGATTATGAAGCCAAAGAGAACCTCAGGGAACTTGGTTCAACAGATGGAACAGGAACTGTGAGGACCTTTGACAACAGGTACGAGGGTGTTAAAGGCACCCCCTATGCCCTGGAGGAATGGGATTCAGGAGAAATCTTCCTGAGCAGCAAACAAAAAGTAGCGGTAAAAAAGTTGAACTACAATTGTTTTGACAATGAAATTGCCGTAAAAGATCCTGAAACGGGGGAGATCAGTGTAATAAACAGGTACAAGGTAGAGCTGTTTCAGATCAATCAGGCTGATGGTAAAATAAGCTTTATTCCCCTCAGGCTTAAAGCAGATGAGGAAAAAGTATTTGTCCAGGTTCTCTACGACCAGGGCAGTAAGGTATACAAAGTATATAAAAAGGAATTTCTCCAGGCAAATTATGAAGGAGGATACAGTGCTGACCGTAAATATGATGAGTTTATTGACAAAGCTGATATCCTCATTATGAAAGAAGGGGATAATACGATCTACCGGGTGAAAAACTCAAAAAAGCAGGTTATTGCGCTCTTTCCGGAAAAGGAAAAGGAAATCGCGTCCTATATAAAAGGAAATAAGCTGGATTTAAAAGATCCCCGGTCAATGGTGGAACTCATGAGCTTTTACGATTCACTCTAGCGGGAGATCACCAGCTTTTGCGCCTGATTTTTTTCGTTCGAGCGGATCAGGATCAGGTAAGTTCCTTCAGGCAAATAGGATACATCCAGCCTGTCACCAGGCTGCTCTTCCCTCATCACCATACGACCGGTGGAAATCTCATACAATTCAAAGGATGAGATTTGCCCGGCATTACGCAGATTGATAAATTTACCGGCCGGATTGGGATAAACCAGGTCATTCACAAGGGCAAGAGGCGCCATCCCCGTAGAACCTGACTGATCTTTCAGAATACTTATGGTAAAGGCACTGCTCAGTTGAAAGCCATATTTATCTTCAAGCTCCACCACAACATAGGCAGTATCGGATTCTTCCAAACTGAAAATCACGTTTGTTCTTAGTGTATCACCATCCACAGAAAATAAGGACGGATCGCTTACGGAAAAGGTATAGCTGTTATCCGGATCTTCATCTTCCACCATGATGCAGGCAACTGCCGTTCCCACCGGCTGCATTTCCTTTACACTGCTGTCACTCAGGGCAATACCGGTGGGCCCCTGATAGATCTTGCGAATATCAATCAGAAATTCTTTCTGGAATTCATTGCCATACTGATCCTCTACAATGATGAGTAGAAATTCGCTGTTGCGATCGGGTCTTTCTTCGTTGTAGTCAAAAACTTTATCAGTCAGAAGTTTACCTTCCTCAATTTTGAATGTGGCAGGACGATAATCATCCAAAATAACGCTGAACTTACCTTTACATTCAAAGGTATAGGTGTTATCCGGATCCTCATCCTCGACCTCCAAATCAGCCACAAAAGACCCTACCGGTAAACCCTCATTCACATATTCAGCAGATAAGCTGATATCTGTTGGCATGCTAAGAGGCGGAGCAATTCCGATCATTGCACCCTGACTGGAAGAAAAATCATTATTTCCGGGATCAATCAGGTCAAGGGTAAAATAGCCATTCTGACTACCTGACCATCCAAAATTCATATGAAAATAACCATTACCATAACCATCAATATTCCAGGCATGACCAGACCGGCCATCATCAGGCCCGCCCCTGTATACAATGGGACGACCGGCCTCAAGTTCAGAAACCAGCAGGGAGGTCCAGGCTTCATCATCTTCGAAGCGCATAGTAAAACTCAAATTCTCTGAGTATGAGAAAAATTCTTTCATAGCCCTTGCAGCAGTCCGGACATAAGCCCCGGAACCATCGGCTCCAAAACCCATTTCCACGGATACCGCTGCATGGTAAAGTAAAATGGCATTGGATGAATCATAAGAGTTCTTAGCCATCTGGTCCCATTCATAGGGAGCAGCCAGATCATAGTTTACGGCTATGGTCCCATAATCATCATGCACATAACTCTTCATTCCAACCGGGGAGGCAGGATAATCATACACAGACATCGCCTGTGCCATGGATACAGCCACACAACCCACATAGGCACGGTCTCCCGGACCATCCTCATCATAGGGACAGAACATGTTCCAGCCGGCACTTTGGTTCCAGTTGACCTCTATAAAGGGATCTATGTACACATCCTCATGTGAACTCTTCAGTGAGGGTAAGTCCCTTCCGTCCCAGCGAACATCCCTTTTGAGATTTGGATTTTTCACTGCACTACGGATCTCATCCTTATATAAATTAAGCAGGTAGCCTGCCGCTTCACCCCACTCTTCCTCGACTACCAGTGGCTTTTCAAAGGAAAAGGCAAGGACGGGGCGGATCACATCATCGCCACTCACTAATACCCATCCATTCCTTCCCAGGTCCACCAGGTAGTAGCCAAGTGAGCCATCGGAAAGATAGTGTGGATCCATATTTAAAATCTCCACATCCGCGGGCCTGTTCCATTCTTCCAAAAGTTCATAAACAGCAGCAGACACCTCAGCCTTTGAAACAGCTTTTCCAAATCCTGAAACAAAAACCAACAGTATCGCAAGAGAAAGTATAAAAGCCTTAAATTCATCGTCCCCATATATTAGCTTCACTGTACAAACACCGTGCCCAATTTAAATGTTCAAAGTTAGGAAAAAATAAAGGGACACCCTTTTGAGGCATCCCTTTATAAACCTTTTTAATACTCCTTACTTAATCGCCCAACTGGCTGTAATTTCAGCATTCGGGTTCCCGTTACCAATTCCGAGAACACCTTCAGCAATGTTCAGCGTAACTGTTGATCCGGGTACTCCCAGTCTGGTTTGTGTAATTGTAAGTGTCTTATCAAGAGCGGTAAGTTCAGAAACAAGAACCCCTTTTGTGAGTACATCAATACCATCATCATAGCGAGGGTAATCATGCCATCTTCCACATCATCGATATCAACCAGCCTCTTCAAAGGTAACCACAATATCAAAACGTGATGAGGCCACACTGTCGGCTTCCGGTGTAATTGAAACAGGTTCGAAGAGTTTCATCTCCACCCTCCAGTAAAGCCCAATAAATTCGCCAATATCAGCATCATAGTAGGTTTGAATCTCAGCAGTGGGATTACCTGCATAATCGGTGAACGCTCCTTCAGGATAGGACAAGCCAGATATAATCGCGATTTGTGAAATCCTCTGCTGGGGTCACTGTAACTACATTACCATCCACTTCAACTGAACCGGCTGCCATATCTTCGCCATCATAAAACTCAGTAGAAGATGAGGGCTTTGCCATCATCCCAAAGTACCCACTCATCAAATACCAGGGTAATGGGACCATCCAGCATCCAATACAGGATGTATGTGATCCCAGGATCTGTAGCTGATAAGACCGGTCCGTAGTTATCGTCAGTACCTACAGTAAGTGTTTCTACCTCACTCACCTTGCCATCGGCATTATTGGAAGCTGACTGCACCTCATAAAGGGCCCACTGGTAGAGGCCGTCAAAAGTAAATTCAGTGGGCTGGTTAGCCTTCACCATTTTTGACTGGTATTCCAGTGCGGAAATATTACCTGTAAGAATGTTCTCAGGATCTTCCGGGATGGGATTATCCGTGCCCGGTAGAAGTACAACTGAGGCATATCCGTCACCGTTGCTGGTTACAGCAACGGTAAAAGATGAATCTTGAACTGAAACCAGAGAAAGTGACATCACCGGCGCCGGTCCCAAAGTAGTGCTCTCGAATTCCTTGAATTCGGTACAAGAGAAAAGCAGCAGGGCCATTAAAGACAACAGGCCGAATCCCTTGAAATATCTATTTGCTATTTTCATAGTTCTATCTTATTAATATTAAACTATTTAAACCTGGCTGCCTTGGATGAATAATCCTTTGCGGCTGGAGCCGACTTCTTTCCCGTTTTGGTCCAGGTAGTATTAAATGCATCCCAGAGACCACCTTCGAAACCATAATCAGTCAGGATCATGGTCAGCTCATCAATCATAATGGTGCCATCCTCCGAAATGGAACCCACAATGGGGGCTTCGGTATCCAGAGAAGCATAATCACCCACATACATGGTTGTGGATCCGTATCCATAAAGATCTCCAGCTTCTGTACCAGGATCAATGGTAATGGTCATTGCTTCCGTATCAAATGCCGCAAGGAAGGGTTCTCCTCCACCCGAGCCGGCATCGATCAGAATCTGCAATTTCTCAAGTTCACCTGGCACTGTGGAAACATCCACCGACCAGGCTTCATCCCAGCCACCAGGATTACCGTAACTCAGGGCCTCAACGGCATAAGTACCGATCCAGGCCTTTAAGGGATGCTCATCATCTACAATGGTAACTGCATTGCTCACATTTGCCCCGAATTGATAATCCTGTGAATTGCCCGTCAGCATGATATTGACCATTTTATTTCCGGAAAATTCATCATTGTCAATGGGCTGAATCGTTATTGTAGCATAACCAGCCCCATCAGGAAAATCGAGTGTTTTGCTTGAATTTACAAGGGTGAAATCTACTCCCTCCACCGCTGGAGCATCTATGCCTGTGACATCAAAATCAAAAGTCACATTGACCGCAGGAGCTCCATCCAGGGCCACAACGTAGACCTCAATGTCCACTTCGCCGCCTTGTTCAAGTACAGCAGTTGATTTTGCCGGGAAGGCCACAAAATTTTTCGAGCTGTCAAACAAAACATAATCTGCCTCGCAGGAGATTAACAGGGTAACAGCTGCCAAAACGAATGTGATCCTATATAATATATTTTTCATCGTTTCAGATTTTTAAATTTATTTTAATAGTCAGGATTCTGTTCCATGTTTGGATTTGCATCCAGTTCACCCTGCGGAATCGGCATGGCCCAACGATAATCAGGAAATTGAATATTCTGATTTACAGAACCTTCGTAGTCAACCCTGATTAAAGGTCTTCCGGTTCTGGCCAAATCAAAGAGTTCATGACCTTCGTAGCAGAGTTCCATCCTTCTTTCCAGGTAAACAGAATTTAATGTGGTATTACCCGCATCAAGGAGGCTTGCACCCCGGTTGGAGCGAATCATATTCAAATCTCCGTGGGCAGTAGCTCCGCTTATACTTGCACCATTGAGCAGAGCTTCCGCCCTGATCAGGTACATCTCAGCGATACGCAGCACAACAATATTATCTTCCCTCAAATTTCCGTCAGGAGCCTTTCCGGGATATTTCAGTGACCAGAGATCGTTCACATAGTTGGGTTCGTAATTTCTGAACAGCGCCTTACGGACATCACCATCTTCATAAAGATCATAAACGTCACGGGAAGCGTTGATATCTCCGTACCCTTCGGGGGACATAATGTAGGAGATCACATCCCAGTTACTGTGAGATGAGTTGCCTTCAGCGCCATATACCTCAAAAATAACCTCGCCTCCTCCGTCTGTTCCCCAGACACCAGCACTATCCCAGGTGGTATATTCCTCGGCTGTATAAAGAGGGTAATCACCACTGTTGATTAACATGCTGGCATAATTTGCAGCATTCTGCCAATCTTCAATGTAAAGATAGTAGCGTGCAAGTAAAGCCTGGGCAGCTGATTTAGTGGCCCATCCCTTGGAATCTGTTCCCCCGTTGGGAGATACTTCCGCCAGATTCAGTCTCGGCATTCTCAAGATCTACATTCGATCTGGTCAAAACCTCACCCAGTGTATTCCGGGCAGGTTGATCCAGGCTGTAGGTCAGAACAATCGGTAAACCCAAGCTGCTCAATTCCACCCTGGGCAATGGGCTGGCAAAACATACGGGCCAGATCGAAATAGGCAAGTCCACGCAGAAACTTGCATTCTGCCGCAAGCTGATCAAGGTCCTCCTGTTCAACGCCGGGCTCGCTAAAGCCACCCTTGATCACTTCAAGCACATTATTTACCCTGTTAATGAGCTCATAAGCTCTGGTCCAGAGCCCGTTACTGGCCTCCGGGGTATTGTTCCAAAGGTATTCTGTAAAGAATCGTCCCGAGCTGATAGGGCCTTTTTTAGCATTACCACCCTTAAGATCGGATGTAACCACAAAGTCCCTTCCATACCAGTCGGAAGAGTATAAAGGAGTATATGCTCCTAAAGTAGCTGCCTGCAACCCTTCATATGTGGAAAGGGTCAGTTCATTTGTTTGACTGAGTCGTGGCTCCTGGTACAAGAAATCCTCACATGCGGTCATAAAAACCAGGAGTGCCAACAACCCGACAACTATTGTTTTTTGAATATTCATCGTTCAGTATTTTTTTTCGTTAAAATGTGAGATCAACACCAATAACAAAGCTTTTGCTCATCGGGTAGATACCGAATCCAGCTCCTTCAACGCCTCTTTCCGGATCCCAGAAATCAACACTGTGCCAGGTGAAAGCATTTACAGCACTTCCATAAATCCTCAGCTGACTGATTTTAGCTTTTGCCATCCAGCTGGACGGAAGCGTATAAGACAGTGTTATATTCTTTATCCTCAGATAATCTCCGTCATACATCCACCGCGGGTTGAAATAACCGTTGGAGTTGGTCGAATTATTGGCAATGGGCTTGGGTGTTTTTGTTATGTCTCCCGGTTTTTTCCAGTAGTCCATTACAATATTTACCTGGTTTTGACCCCACCAGAAACCGTCTGATGCAGCATAGTGTAATTCTTCAACCAGAACCTGGTTTCCCATCTTGTATTCAAAATTGACATTCAGGTCAATTCCCTTCCAGGAAACCTGGGTATTAAAACCTCCCAGGTATTTGGCTTCCGGTGATCCGGCAATAATTTTATTGGCCTCACTGTAAAGGTTGGTGATCTGATCATCGGCATTATACCAGAGCGCTTCTCCGTTCAGGGGATTCACACCGGCATAATTGTACAGGTAGTAATTATACAGGCTTTCTCCAACCCTGTGGATGATCCTGGAATCGATGATTTCATCCTGGTCTCCCAGATTCAGAATCTCACTTCTGTTGGCTGCCATATTAAATCCCACACTCCAGAAAACAGGACCTTCGAAGATGGTAAAATCAAGCAGGAGTTCCACACCCATGTTTTTCATCTCACCGACATTCTGGCGAAGGCTGGTAAAACCGGTGGTCCTGCGACAGGGGAATATCCAGCAGCATATCGCTGGTCACCCTGTTATAAAATTCCACGGTACCGGAAATGCGCCTCAGGAATCCAAAGTCGATACCGATATTATAGGAAGTATTGGTTTCCCATGTCAGATCGGGATTGGCAGGCTGACTTGGAGCCATCCCTGTCCTTGCATTGTAGGCAACCGGGCCATAAATACCCCAGTGCTCGTAATCTCCAATGCGGTCATTACCATTTACACCATAACTCACACGGAGTTTCAGCGCATCAACCGCATTTACATTCTCCAGAAAAGCTTCGTTATGAAGGTTCCAGCTGGCTCCCAGTGAATAGAAGGTACCCCAGCGGTTGTTTTCACCAAAGCGTGAACTTCCGTCAGTCCTGATACTGGCGCGGAAATAGTACTTGCTGGAGTAATTGTAATCCACAATTCCAAAAAAGGATGCCATGGTGTACTTGGTTTCACCATAATCTCCCTGGTCGGTTTCGGAAGTACCTGTATTGGGGAAGGGTATGGCTGGATCCACATCGGGTGAATAGATATAGTAGGAATTATTTCCATTACTAATAGCCTCGAATCCACCAAGAATATTAAAGTTATGATCATTTACATACTTACCATATGAAACCGTATTTGATGAAGTAAGCTGGTTGTATTTTGTCCTGGATACCTGGAGTGTTCCGATCCCCTGGGGGTCGGCCTCTGCGGACCAGTACCTGCGACCTTCACCATCTGTATACTCAACAGCGTTGTTTGTCTTAAATTTAAGACCTGCAACTGGCTCCCACTCCACGTAGAGTGAACCCTGAAGCCTGTTTTGAATCTCGAACTGCTGATCGTATTCCTGAATGGCCCTGGGGTTGGTATTACCCCATTCCGGAACATCCAGATTGTAGGTACCATCTTCATTGTAGATGGGAGTATAGGGATTCAGAAACATCCCGGCAAAAAGCGGGTTGGCAAAATACATGGCCTGCATGGCCACGTCATTTGATTCTGAATGAAATGCATTCAGCTTCACACCCATCCTCAGTTTATCTGATATGGAATGATCGATATTAGACCTTAACTGATATTTTTTATAGTCAATTCCATGAAAAACACCCTCGGAATCGGAAAATGATCCAGAGGTATAATGACTGGTTTTTTCGTTTCCGCCACTCACCGAAAGCTCGTAGTTCTGCAGGTTTCCATACCTGGTGGAAGCTTTTAACCAGTTGTTCATGGGTAATTCCAGTAAACTCATGGGGTAGTAAAAAGAAGAGCTTGGATCATCAGGGTCAGCTCCGGCATTAACAGCTGCAGCACGATTGTACTCCAGGTTCTGCTCGGGTGTCATGATGTCAAAGTTATTGTCATTGGCCAGACTGGAGGTTCCCCAGGAAGCCCTGAAATTGACAACGGATTTTCCGGATTTTCCGGATTTGGTGGTAATCAGGATAACCCCATTGGCCGCACGTGATCCATATACAGATGCAGCGGCTGCATCTTTCAGGATGGTAATGGACTCAATATCGTTGGGATTAATCATGGCCAGCGCATTACCTGTATTGGTAAAGTAAGTCTGGTCACCCTGCATTACAGGAATTCCGTCCACAATATAAAGGGGTTCATTTCCAGCATTCAGGGAGCTGGTACCGCGAATCCTCACCTGGGAAGAAGCACCAGGCTGTCCTGAGGTGGAAGTAACCTGTACACCGGCTACTTTACCGGTAAGCATTTTGTCAAAACTCAGTTCAGGCACATCCTGAAGCTGATCGCTTTTTACGACAGAAACTGAACCTGTAGATGCTTCCCTTGTGGCCCTGCCATATCCGATGACAACCACTTCATCCATATTTACAGCGTCCACTTCCATGCTTACATTTATTACCGTGGAATTACCAATGGCAATTTCCTGGGTCTGCATTCCCACAAAAGAGAATACAAGAACAGCGGATTGAGAAGGTGCTCCAATGGAGTAGGATCCTTCAAAATCCGTAACTGCACCAACGGTAGTTCCCTTTACGACCACTGTTACACCTGGAAGTGCTGAGCCGTCTGCCGCACTAACCACCGTACCAGTAATCTCTGTTCCCTGTGCCCGAAGTCCGAAACTTACGAACATAAGGAGTGCAGAAAGAATTGATAATCTTTTCATAGATTAAGGTTTTAGGTTTAATATTAAAAATCAGATCTCTCTGACTCGATTAAGAGCTCGAAATTATAAAAAAAATAATCAGAATCTTAACAGTTTTTAACATTACACCCCTTGTAAATACTGAGAAAGCACTGTTCTTCAGCAGATATTTTAACAAATGATGAAAACAGCTTAAGGCAGGAAGATTCTGAAGACCTGAGGGTTCCCCTCACCAAATACCGAAATAAGTTGCACACCTGAAAGGGGGCTGAAAATTTCACTACGGCCGGGACCTACGACCCGGATTAATTGCAATTTCCCACTCAAATCGTAGACATTTACCGTTGCAGCAGCATTACTTGTATTTTGAATAATGAAGCTTCCATTGCTCCCTGCATGCACCGAATACCTGAAATCCGGAGCGGAGGTATCAAAGCCATCGTCTACTTCCTGAACCAGTGAACAGCCCTCACGGCTGGTCACTCCCACAGAGTAAACTCCGGGAACATAAACCACATAGCTGGGCCCTGTGGCAACGGGGCTGTCAATCATCACACCATCACGGTACCATTGAATAAGCGTATAGGAAGAAGCATTCTGTACTTCCAGCTTTCTCAGATCATCGTAAGCACTGCCAGATTCCATAAGCAGGGGAAAGTCCGGCTGATCAGTTAAGGTAAAGAATCTCTGCGAAGATTGAACTCCGCAAACATTTGAAGCCTGCACCCGGACAGTACCCGGATTCCCACTCAAAGCAATTTTCACCGAGTCACCACGGTCGCTACCGGCGATGAACCAATCCGGCTCCACACTCCAGAGATAATCCACATCCTTTTCAGCATTCACATAAAAATTCTCCAATGAATTCTGGCAGAGTATATCCGATAGGGAAAGGATTGGACGTTCACCCGGTGAGCTGCGAACGACGGTGGGAATAATCAGGGTATCACCCCTCCCACAGGAATTAGATGGGCTGACCCGAACCTCTCCCTGATTAAGCGCGGGACTGAATGTGATTTCATTGAATTCACTGCTTCCCATCCAGGCTGGTGGAAGCATCCAGTCATAAGAGGCACCTGGTAAATTATCAACCATGAGATAGCCCAATTCTCCCGAACAAAGCAGGCTATCTCCGGAATAATTATTGATTTCAGGCGGAGCGGACAGAGATTGCAAGGAATCAGTATTTGTAGCTGATACACCACAGCGGTTATAGGGTATAAACTCCAGCTCACCACTTTCTGACCCCGTTAATAATATCGCATAATTTTCAACTGCATCAAGCAAATCCCATCCCTCGGGTGGTTTCCATTGATACCGGGTACCCTCCTGCCCTCTGGCCAGGTAGGTTTCTTCCTGTCCAACGCAGGAATAGCTTTCCCCCTCCAGCTTAAAATCACCTTCCGGAGGTGTGGTACAATAGATGGCCTCAAATCCTCTGCCTTGGATATCAGGATCGGATGAAAAAGTCACGTACATGGATTCTCCAGTTCCCGTAAGCAGGGTATCTGTATTGACCAGCAGTCCGGAGAACTCAGCCAGCAGGGGTGCCTGGTCATCACTGCCATCATAGATCCTTACCAGGTCCTGGCCTTCTTCTGTTTCCAAAAAGTGAAACCCAAGAGAAACCGGCATCCCGTTTTCAGGCTTTATCAACCAGGCAGCCTCGGTATTGGGCTTATAAAGACTATCCGAAGTAAGAATAAATGCCCCGTTGTTATCGCTAAGATGATAGAGTCCGGACGCATAAAAATGCTTTGTCAGACCGGAAAGAATAAGAGAAAATGACTGACTCCCCCCCTCCAGGCTTCCCTTGTGGGAAACAATAATCTCATAAAATCCTTTTGCCGGAGCATCGATAAGTACCTGCTCCACATTATCAAGCACATTATCCCCTTTGCCTGCAGCCTGGGTGGGCATAAGCGGATTTAATACAAAGGGTTTGTATTCATGCTGATCCACTTCACGAGTCACCCTGATATCCAAATCATTTACAAGAATCCTATCCCGGGGATTCAGAGACTGAGCCGGCACCTTTCCGGCAGGATCTGTCCAACTGAGAGTGGCTTTCACGGGAGTACTTCCATCAGAATAAAAGGAGATCTTTATTTGCTCATCATTTTCCAATTCCTGTTCGGTGATCACAGACCTCAGGGTATCACCAATCAGTTCAGCAGCCCGGGAAGTATTCATTAGGCCCCATCCGTGGATATAATCAGGACCTGGGTTTCCTGCATCAACAGCCGTATGAAGTACAACTCCTTTCAGGGAAGCAGCCCTAAGGTAAGTACCCCTAATATTGTTCGAATGCTCCTGCAAAAGAGCCATAGAACCTGAGGCATTGGGTGCTGACATAGAGGTGCCCGAAAGCCTGCGGTAAGCACTGTCACTCCCGGTATAGGTGGAATACAACACTTCTCCATTAGCCACAATATCAGGTTTTATGCGTCCGTCATCGGTGGGGCCAAATACAGAATAGCGGGTGATTTCCACAGCCTCAGGATCTTCAGGGCCATCCCTGAGGTCATTAACAGCGCCTACCACCATAATATTTTTTGCAGTCGCCACGGGCCCGATGGATCCATAGCCATCCTCACCCCCGTCAATCTGACGGACAGCTGTTGAGCTTACCCATTCACCCTGATCCCATACATAATGTTCAGCACCCGGGCCCGGACCCTCTCCCCGGTCATTTCCCGCCGATTTAACAATCAGGTAGTTGGGATTCTCGAAGGCCATGCGGTCATAGGATCTGGCCTCATTGTGGTAATAGCCAAAAAGATAATCCTCATCCTCGCTGATCTCAGTATCGCCCCACCATTGCCAGCGTTGTTCCTCGCTGTTGTAGTCAAAACCCAAAATATATCCGTAGGAATGATTGGATAAGAGCAGTCCCTGTCCGGCAGCAGCATCCATCTCCTGGAGGTCATCATCCCAATCATAAGCTTCAAGGAAAACCTCGTTGGCCATCCCCCTGGCGGCAGTATCTAAACCAAAGGCTCCTATGGTCCCGCTTACATGGGTGCCATGACCGGATAGTTCGGCATCTTCATTCATAATCCTGGCCCGATCTCCAAATTCACGATGTGTGGACAGAAGAATTCCGGCATCCCACACTCCTACAACAAGACCTTCTCCGCTTAAATCAAGACCTCCAACACCATCTTTCCATACCAGATCGGTACTTAGTGTTTTTGCTGCATATAAATTCAGGGTCGTCAGATATTCTGGTTTGCCATTGGGGTTGATGCCACGAATGACCCTTACCCGGCCATCTGAAAACTCCCGACGAACAGGTATTCCCAGTTCCCTTGCTCTTTGCAGTGTTCTTATTCTTTCCGGACTGGGATTCAGTGCCCTGATTTCCGATCTGCGAAATTCCAGGGAATCCTCGCGGATTAAACGCTCCTGGGCCATTGCTCCGCTTGCAAAGCCGGAGAACAGAACTAATATAAGGAGGCGTTTCATAAGCTGCGAGAATAGCATAATAATAGAAACGCCCCAGGGAGCGAATTGTTATGAGTTAAGGGCACTGTTTACCATTTCTCCTATCTTATCCCGCCAGTTCCTTGATTTTTTTAATAGCGCTTCGCCCTCCTTTAATATCTCCTTCACTTCTGAATTAGTCTTCAAATCTGACGCATTGATCCTGACGTTCAGCCAGGCACCTTCAATACATGCGTGTAAAGCCAGTGCTCCCACAGCTGCATCGGAAAGAGAATTTGGATTTCCATGAATTACCATAGCCTCGGCAAGCTCAAAACCTTTAAAGGCAGTCCGCATTACCCTGAAGGGTATCCTGATGGCATGCAGAGTGGCCTCCTGAATGGCCAGGTTTCTTGCCTCCTCTTCCTCCTTAGTATTCTTAGCCAGTCCAAAGGCATCCATTATCCCCTTAAAAGCCCTGGTATCTT
This sequence comes from uncultured Bacteroidota bacterium, assembly GCA_963713725.1. Lineage (GTDB taxonomy): Bacteria > Bacteroidota > Bacteroidia > Bacteroidales. The sequence goes on along the minus strand of CAVQMZ010000018.1, from coordinate 178,971 downwards.
CATCCACCAGTAAGAGGAGTTCCTCCTGAATGAGTTTCCCTTTTACTGCATAGCCTGAAAACTCATCCCACCGCTCATCCCACCCCCTTTTGTGGGAAGAAAGATTGGCCACCATAGTTGTCAGGGCAGCCCCAAGTGAACCCATGTAGGCAGAGACGGATCCTCCTCCGGGCGCAGGTGATTCGGAAGCAGTCTCTTCCATAAAATCCCTGAGAGACATATCAATCAATTCCGGCCCGGAATCTGCCTTTAAGCGGTATTCAATAATCTTCTCGGAGGGCACAAAGGGTCCCAGTTCATCGAGGCCCATTGATTTTACAGCGATTTTAATGAGTTCCTTATCTGATATACCCGCAGATCTTTTTTGCTTCTTCAGAAAATAGCGCCCGGCATCCAGCATGGCATTCAGGGGAATCAGCCCCACCAGTTCAGAACCTGTTACCCGTATCCCTCTTGATTCGGCACTCTTGTTTACCTCGTCAAAAGCAATGTGAACCGGGGTAATGGAAATGTTGGTCAGGTTCATGGAAATCTGGGCTACCCCGTACTCCTCAATATACCAGCCAATGGCCTTTACAGCTTTCAGGCTTCCCGGAATCATTAAAGGCTTTCCTTCGGCATCCTTCAGAATTTGACCGGTTAGTGGATTCCCCTCCCTTTTAGTCCGCCCCCTTTCACGCACATCAAATGCAATGGCATTGGCCCGCCTGGTGGAAGTGGTGTTCAGATTGATGTTATAAGCCACCAGGAAATCCCTGGCCCCTACGGCCAGCGCTCCTGCCCCCGGGACAAAGGTCGCCGGACCAAAATCAGGTTTCCAATGGGGATCTGCCAGTTTCTTTTTCAGGCCCTCATATTCACCGGATCTCACATTGGCCAGGTTTTGCCGCTCTTCGGTAAAGGCTGCATTTTCATAACAATAAACCGGGATTCCGATTTCCTCACCTATCCTTCCGGCCAGCTGACGCGCATATTCCACACATTCTTCCATACTGATCCCTGAAACCGGAACCAGGGGGCAAACGTCCGTGGCCCCAAAACGGGGGTGCTCACCTTTCTGTTTACTCATATCAATCAGTTCTGCAGCCAGCCTGACTGCCTGAAAGGCGGCCTCCATCACCGGCTCAGGAGATCCCACAAAGGTTACCACAGTCCGGTTGGTTGCCTTTCCCGGATCCACATCCAGTAAGATCACCCCATCGACGGCTTCAATTCTGTCGGTGATTTTTTTTATGATATCCATGTCCCTGCCCTCGCTGAAGTTGGGGACACACTCTATGATCTGTTTTGTCATCCTAATCTTGAATATTTCCGTTTAAAATTATCCTACTGATCTGACTGGACCCGTAAGCGTATGGCATGAAGCCGAAGCCGGGCATGGGATGGGTAATCACAAGGTTGGCAATTTTCCCGGGAGTAATACTTCCATGCGTGCTCTCCAGGCCCATGGCATATGCCCCATTTATGGTAACCGCATTCAAGACCTCATAGGGCAACATCCTCAGCTGCATAATCCCCAGCGACATAATCAGTTCCATATTCCCCGAAGGAGATGATCCTGGATTATAATCTGAGGCAAGGGCAAGAGGCAGACCGGCTTCAATGATCCTTCGTGCCGGCGCAAAATCGATTCCAAGAAAAAGGGAGGCTCCGGGTAGTAGTGTTGGCATGGTGGAGCTGTTTTTCAGAGCCTCAAGTTCTGCCTCGCCTGTAAATTCCAGGTGGTCAACAGAACGGGCTCCGTATTTAACACCTGCCTGAACCCCGCCGGAGTAGTCCAGCTCATTGGCATGAATCTTTGGAAGCATAGCATATTTGGCTCCCGCTTCCAGTATTTTTTCAGTCTGGGCCACCGTGAAGAATCCCCTGTCACAAAAAACATCGATATAGTCTGCCAGTCCTTCAGCAGCAACTGCCGGCAGCATCTCTGATACGACCAGATCCACATACTCATCCTGGCGGGACTTATAGGCGGCGGGCACTGCATGGGCCCCCAGAAAGGTAGATTTGATGGTGATTTCACTTTCCTCTTTTAGCCGGCGGATTACACGCAGCATTTTTAGCTCATCCTTTGTGTTCAGACCATATCCGCTTTTTATCTCTACCGCCCCCGTCCCGGAACGGATAATCTCATTGATTCTTACCAGGGATTGCTGGTAAAGATCCTCCTCAGACGTAAGTGAAAGCAGGGCTGCTGAGTTAAGTATGCCTCCACCTCTTTTTGCAATTTCTTCATAACTCAGTCCCCGGATTTTATCCTCATACTCCTTTTCCCGGCTTCCGGCGTAAACCAGGTGGGTATGGGAATCACAAAAAGCAGGGAAAACCATCCCCCCTTCACAATCGAAGACCTCATCGTCGGTAAAGGGAATTACCTCACCTTCACCAAAACAGGCAATCAGTCCGTTTTCAATGGCCAGCCATGCATTATCTATACATTGAATATGCTCCATCCGGGACCCGGCAACAAAGGCCGATGGCTCAAACTCAGTAAGCAGCAGGCTGCCAATATTTTTCAATACCAGTCTCATAGTACGAAGATAGGAAATTGGTGCCTTTAAGCTGAATGTTATAAAGCAATCCTACTTTAGCAGATAAGCAATGGCCACACCCAGGTAATTACCAATGGCATAGCCAATCACGCCAATAATCATACCGGGAATGACAACCGCCTTATTTTTCAGGGCAGCAGCCACAACCGGAACAAAGGGCGGGGAATTGGAAAGCGCTGTGGAGGTAATAATAAATTCATCCACATTGATCTTAAATATCCAGGAGAGAAATGCATGCAGAATCAGGGATCCCACAATTACAATGGCAATGTATAGCAGCAGGTTTACCATCAGGTTTACATTCTCCACATTAAACAGAGCCAGCAGGTCGGCCTTTGATGCTACAATGATGCAGAATACATAGATGAAATACATGCCCAGCTGGAAGGAACTTTTAATCCTGTTTATCCCCGGAACCAGGGATGCCAGAATGCCCAGGCTGTGGTGACAGTAAGCACGGCAGCGGTATCTTTGCCTTCTCCTTCAAAAAGCTGGGTCATTCCAAAGCCGATTCCAAAGATGATCAGGGCCACTCCGAAAGCTTTCAGAATACCCACGAAATTTGACCTTTTAAAGAAACCCTCATAACTCTCAAAATCGGAAACATCCAGATCGGGCTGATTCACCGTCTCCTCACTCTTTTTATAGGGTCTTAAGAATTTTCCAAAAAAAGGTTTGGCGCCGGTAATCAGGAAAAGCAAGATGATCGCACCTATCACCAGCTCAGCCGTATGGGTCAGAATATAAAGCTCCTCATCCACACCAAGTCCGCGCGCTATAGCTGCCAGATTAGGGGTTCCACCGGTATAAACCCCGATCATCATTCCGGAGATTTTCCAGATATCCGGAATGGCATCGCGAAAAAGAAAGTATCCTACAAATACAAGAACCACCACAGATACAACTCCAAGCAAAAGGGAAATAAAGGTCGTCTTTGCCATTTTTGCCCACTTGACCACGTTCTCAGAAAAAAGGACCAAAGGGATCCCCAGCAATATGGTGACTCCCATTAAATCTCCCTGAATGCCGGAGATGTCTTCAGGGATAATGCGGATATTCCCCATCACAAGTCCGATTCCATAACAAAACACAACAATGCCAATCTTATTGATAATCGACATTTTGGTACTGTAGAAAAGCAGAAAAGCGGGAATCAGAAAATAGCTGGCAATAATTATAGCACCCATAGATATTTCGGAATGGTCTTCCGAAATATAGTCATAAAGCTTTTGACTTTTGACTTATTCGGGGCAATCCCTGAAACTTTTTTCGTACTGCTCAATGGCCCTGTAACTCATACCCATACTTGAGAAGCCTCCATCGTGGAAGAGATTCTGCATGGTTACCTTGCGGGTAAGGTCGGAGAAAAGGGTAATGCAATAATCTGCACATTCCTCTGCTGTTGCATTTCCCAGTGGAGACATCCTGTCTGAGAAATCCTCAAGCTTATCGAAGCCACTTACACCACTTCCGGCAGTGGTTTGAGTCGGAGACTGAGAAACCGTATTAATACGAATCTGCTTGGATCTCCCGTACATATATCCAAAGCTCCTGGCTATGGATTCCAGGATGGCCTTGGCATCAGCCATGTCATTATATCCGGCAAAGGTTCGCTGGGCAGCAACGTATGAGAGCGCCACGACTGAACCCCATTCATTGATGGCATCCATTTTCCGGGCTGTACTTAATACTTTATGGAAGGAAAAGGCAGAAACATCAAGTGTCTTATGATAATAACCATAATTCAGGGCATCATAATCAAGCCCCTTTCTAACATTGGGTGACATTCCAATGGAGTGAAGTACAAAATCAATTTTCCCTCCCAGGATTTTCATAGATTCGGTGAAAAGATGTTCCAGATCTTCAAGAGAAGTTGCATCGGCCGAGATAACCTTGGCATTGGTTTTCTCAGCGAGTGTGTTAATGGTCCCCATTCGAAGTGCTATGGGTGCATTTGTGAGCACAATCTCTGCTCCTTCTTCGTAAGCTCTTTCCGCAACTTTCCATGCAATGGACTGCTCATTAAGTGCTCCGAAGACGATTCCTTTTTTCCCTTTCAGTAAATTGTAAGCCATGATTTTATAATTAGAATTGTTGGTTTCTGCGTTAATAACAAATAAGTGGATGGATTGTGCGATAAAAGTTATAAACGTAGCAGTACCCTCGCATTTGACAATGCAGCATCGGTTAAAGCCTCTCCTGAAAGCATGCCTGCAATTTCCACGATCCGCTCCTCCCCGTTCAGTTTGCGTATCCGGGTATAAGTGGCCTCCGGGGTATCCTCCTTATAAACTGAGAAATGTTCTGTCCCCATGGAAGCTACCTGCGGAAGGTGAGTGATGGACATTACCTGCCTGTCTGTGGAAAGCTTTTTCATGATTGTACCAACCTTCTCTGCAATCTCACCACTTACTCCTGTATCAATTTCATCAAAAATCAAGGTCGGCATACCCTGCCGATCCGAAACAAGGGCCTTAATACAGAGCATCAGGCGGGACATCTCTCCTCCTGAAGCAATCCGGGAGACTTCCTCCATCTCCAGTTGTTTGTTTGCCGAAAAAAGAAAGCGGATTTCATCGGATCCGTATTCGTCGTATTCCTCCCGTTTTGCCACATCCACATGAAAGCGGGCATGGGTGATGCCCAGATCTTTTAACTGGGACACCACTTTAAGTTCCATCTCCCCGCCGGCAAGAGATCGCTTCCGGTGAAGCTGCGCAGATATCTTCTCCATCAATTTTAAATATCCCGCTCTTTTTTCCTCAAGGGATCCAATCTTCTCATCAGAAAAAGTGATAGCCTCAATCTTCCCGCTCAGCTCTTCCTGCAAAGCCAGTAATTCACCCACATTGCGAAGCCTGTGCTTTTGCATCAAACTGAATATAAGATCGATGCGCTCCTGAATCTGGGCAAGCTTACCAGGATCCAGATCGCTTTTGGCCGCCTGTCGGTCCAATTCGGAGGAAAGATCCTTTAATTCGATATGAACTGACTCCATGCGCTCAAACAATTCCACTGCGGGAGTAAAATAGGCAGATATCTTTCGAAGTTGAGCCAGAGCTTCTCCCAGCTGATCAAGAATTCCACTTGATTCCTGCAGGAGTAGTGCTGCTGAAAGGCCCAGTGCCTGTCCAATATCCTCAGCATGTTCGGCTCGTTGAAATTCAGCTTCCAGAGTTTCAAGCTCACCATCCTTTAACCTGGCGGAATACAACTCATCATACTGGAATTGCATGTATTCAAGATCATTCTTAAGCTTGTCTATTTCATCCCGAATCCTCTTCAGCTCAAGATCAACTGCTTTGAATTTTTCGTAGGCAGAACGATAATCCAGGAGCTCCTTCTTCGTATCCGCCAGATAATCAATCACATCCAACTGATACTGGTGTTCGCTAAGCTGTAAGTTCTGATGCTGTGAATGGATGTCAACTAACTGGCTTCCCAGTTCTTTCAGCACAATAAGGTTCACAGGTGTATCATTCACAAAGGCCCTGGATTTTCCAGCAGGTGAAATCTCTCTCCGTATGATTGAAAGTGGTTCAAAATCGAGTTCATTTGACTCAAATACACCTCTAAAGGCTTCATTCATCCGAAAGCTTCCTTCCACGATGCATTTAGCATCCTTTAACTTTAGCACTGTAGTATCCACCCTGTGGCCAAGAATCAGGGAGAGCGCACCCATGAGAATGGATTTCCCGGCCCCCGTTTCACCGGTGATGGTGGTAAAGCCTTCTGAAAACTGCATTTCCAGTTCATCAATCAATACATAATTCCGGATGTAGAGGGATTGAATCATGCGCTTACTGCCTAGGAGGATTCCAGTATGGCTTTATACTTGTTGGCGTTTGTTTTATCAATCTCAGTGAGAATGGCATGTGCCCTGTTTCTTTCTTCCGGATAGGATTCGGAATAAACATCCACAAGCTCATCGCCTTTGGAAGTGAATATCAGGCTTAAGAGATACATATAGGGATCAGGCCGACCCCGGTAAACCTTTTGCAGAATCTCAAGGCTGCTGGTAATCTCCGCCCGTCCTTCAGCAACCTTTTCGTCCATAATATCCAGGCCAAGCCTGTGATAACGATAATTAAATTCCCTTACGCCTTCGTATTCACTATCCAGCATATCCTTCACCAGCCAGTACCGGCTCTTATGCGCAAGATTATCCAGGGGTTTCCATCCGGGTTCGGGAGCATTTGAAGCATTCAGCACTATGCGTTCAGCATTGCCGAAATTATCAGTGCCACCCATAAATTCAAAGGTATCATCATCCAGGCCTAAAATATAATAAGCATAGAAGGCCAGAATGGATGTCAGGTTTGATATATGAGAATTCAAATCGAATTCCAGTGGAGAAAACTCAACATACCTGAACTGAATATCATTGTCAATAAAATTAAGGATAGTAGTCGTATAGTTGGTATTAAATACGGGTCTGCTTGACTGAATTGACAGTGTGCCTTTAAACTCATCAGCAGAAACCTGCTCGGTTATATTAATCATGAGATTGCACTCAATGCGCTCTTCCATGGTATAAACACGGTCGGTCCAGACCCGGTTATTCATAAATTCATAAATGGCATTCTGAAGGGTCTGAAATACTTGTTTGTTGGATCCCTGGATCTGCTGACTTACCACCTGCACATTGCACCTTAGCTCCTGGGCACCTGCCAGAACCGGCATCAACAGCAAAAAAATTGCAATTTGAGACTTACGCATCTTCTATCATCTTTGCAACCCTCTGGGCCAGGCTTATTGCAACCTCGCTTTTGGGTTTGAGTTCAAACTCCTGCACCTCCAGCTTACGATCGATCATGGTAACCCGGTTGGTATCATATCCAAATCCAGCTCCCTCTTCTCCTGCATAATTCAGGAGAATTAAATCCAGATTCTTTTCTTTCAGCTTTCGTTTTGCATTTTCCAGCCCCCTTTCACTTTCAAGGGCAAATCCCACAAAAAGCTGCGTGCTCTTTTTATTCCTACCCATCTCAGCAGCAATATCCTGGGTGGGCCTGAGCCGGATAGTCCACTCCTCCTTCCCCCTCTTCATTTTCGTATCCAGAGCTTCAAGAGGTGTAAAGTCAGCCACCGCAGCACTGAAAACAGCAACATCAGTCCCGGCGATTCGACTCGCAGTTTCCCTAAACATTTCTTCGGCTGTCCTTACCTTTACAAGGTCAACACCAGGGTACTCCAGGGAAATGGAGACAGGACCTGCTATCAGGGTAACTTCAGCACCCATATCGGCAAAAGCCCTGGCTGTGGCAAAGCCCATCTTTCCTGATGAGTGATTGCCAATATAACGTACGGGATCAATGCTTTCTTGTGTGGGGCCTGCAGTAATCAGCACCCTACGATTCAGGAGTTTTTTTTTAGCGGATCGCCCAGCTCCTTTATAAATTCCATGATTGCTTCGGGTTCTTCCATCCTGCCGGGGCCATCAAGGCCACTGGCCAGCTCCCCGCTTCCAGGCTCAATCACCAGATTCCCAAAGCTTCTGAGCCTATTCAGGTTGTGCTGTGTAGTAGGATGTTTATACATGTCCATGTCCATGGCCGGAGCCATAACAACCGGACAGCGGGCTGAAAGGTAGGTTGTGATCAGCAGGTTGTCAGCAATGCCTCCTGCCATTTTACCAAGAGTTGTTGCTGTCACCGGAGCAATGAGCATCAGATCGGCAGAAACACCCATATCCACATGGCTGTTCCAATCGCCTCCATTTTCATTGAAAAAGTCAGAAAGTACCGGATTTCCGGAAAGGGCAGAAAATGTGACCTGTCCTACAAACTCCATAGCTGCAGGTGTCATAATTACCCGAACCCGGGCTCCCTCTTTGGTAAGTAACCTGAGCAGAGATACGGCCTTATATGCGGCAATACTGCCTGTAACGCCAAGAATTACCTGTTTTCCTGCTAGGTTCATCAGGTATAAGTTAGGATTACTGCTCCTCTGGTGTTTCGGGTACTTCGTTAAACCTGTAATAAATCTGGTCTTCGCCTAATTCCTGCAGGGAAATAAGAGAAGGTTTGGGCAGGCGTTCGAAAAACTTTGAAATTTCAATCTGCTCAGGATTCTCAAAGACCTCTTCCAGGTTGTCGGTATAAGAAGCAAATTCCTCCAGCTTGCGATTAAGCTCTTGCTTCATCTCCACACTGATCTGGTTTGCTCTTTTGGCGGCTATTTTTACGGTCTGATAGATATTATCAGTTCCACCGTCAAGCTCATTCAGATCTCTTGTAATTGTTGTCAGAGGTGCTTTGGTTTTTTTGTAATCCATTCTATGATGATTTATTATTTGTTGCTTCTAAATAGTCAGTTGAACTCTCATAGATCCTGGATGCCTCCTTTGTATACGTGCTTTCAGGAAATTCTCCTATAAAACTGTAGTATTCATCTACGGCAGCCTGAAAACGTTCCCTTTGCTTACTGGGAATACTTTTATCTGCCAGCAAAAAGGAGGATTTCAGAATCATGAACATAAGTTCTTCTCTGAATTTGGTCTCGGGGTATTCAATCAGGCTGTTCCGCAAAGCGAGAATTGCTGATTTATAATAACCCAGATCGTAATATAGTTTTGCACTGATATATGATTTCTCAACCAGCTTATCAGCCATTTCCATGATGATATCCTGGCATTCTTTCAAACGATCCGAATTTGGATACTTGACCATAAACATTTGCATGGCCGTAATGGTCTGGTAGGTATTGGTCTGATCCAACTCGGGCCTCGGACTCTGCTTATAGAAACAATAGCCGATCATAAAATCAGCCTCTTCTTTATAAACACTGCTGACATAAGTCACTGAAAGTTCATTAAAATAATGCCCTGCCATCAGATAATCGCGTTGACCGAAATAACTCTTTGCCTGATAATATTTTACTGTATCTGCCTTTGTGGTTCCACGGTAAATATTTGCCACCTGATCAAAGAGCGTTCCTGCCCTGGCAAATTCTCCCTCATCATAGAGCTTGACCCCCATTTCGTATTTGGCGGCAAAGTCCCTGCTTTTCAGCAACTTCTCATACTCTCCACACCCACTGAGCAAAAAGATTGTCAGTAGGCTTGCAGCCACAAATATGAGCCTGTTTTTAAACATCGTGCAAAATTACAATTATTGAGTTAATAATAAAAGGATTGGGGTGTTAATTCCACATCTTATTAACAAAAACCATACCGGTTTATTGTATTTGTATAGAAATATCAGCGTATGTCCTATAATATAATGAATCTTTGCCGTGCATTAAAAAAAGATTAAATTTGCAGCCGAAACAATTAAAAACAAATTCTGTGGACATTTTTGAAAGAATAACTAAAAACAGGGGTCCCATTGGTCAATACCAGACTGCGGGCCATGGTTACTTTACTTTTCCCAAGCTGGAAGGCGAGATTTCAGCACATATGAAATTCCGTGGAAAAGAGGTGCTCACCTGGAGTCTGAACAATTACCTGGGACTGGGAAACCATCCCGAGGTGAGAAAAGTTGATGGAGATGCGGGTGTTGAATTCGGAATGGCATACCCCATGGGAGCCAGAATGATGTCCGGTCAAACAAAAAAGCACGAAGAGCTTGAGCAGGCACTGGCCTCTTTTGTTCAGAAAGAAGATGCCTTCCTCCTGAACTACGGATACCAGGGTATGGCTTCGCTGATTGATGCGCTTACCTCGAGAAATGATGTGATTGTATACGACTCCGAGTCACATGCCTGCATTCTGGATGGAATGAGGATGTCACTGGCCAAAAGGTTTGTGTTTCCGCACAACGACATGGAGAACCTGGAAACTCAACTAAAAAGAGCCACAAAACGCGCCGACCAACAGGGTGGTGGCGTTCTGGTAATTTCAGAGGGTGTATTTGGAATGGCTGGTGACCTGGGTAATCTGAAAGCCATCTGGTGATCTGAAAGACAAATATGATTTCCGACTGCTGGTTGATGATGCCCACGGTTTTGGAACCATGGGGCCCACAGGAATGGGCACAGGCGAACACTTCGGCGTACAGGACAAAATTGACCTGTACTTCTCAACCTTTGCCAAGGCCATGGCCGGTATTGGTGGATTTATCGCCAGTGATAAGGAGGTAGTTGATTATCTTCGTTACAACATGAGGTCACAGACCTATGCCAAATCACTTCCCATGCCTATGGTAATGGGAGCTCTCAAGCGTCTGGAGATGCTTAAGGGTATGCCCGAACTCAGGGAAAACCTATGGAGCGTGGTAAATGCCCTTCAGAAAGGTCTCAAAGAGGCTGGTTTTGATATCGGCGCCACCGAATCACCCGTAACTCCGGTCTATATGCATGGTGGAGTTATCGAAGCAACCCACATGATCCTTGATCTGCGTGAGAACTATAGCATTTTCTGTTCAGTGGTAATTTACCCGGTTGTACCCAAGGGAGATATCCTGCTCAGATTGATTCCCACCGCGATGCATACCCTGGATGATGTGAAGGAGACCATTGCAGCATTCACCGAATGCCGTACCAAGCTTGAAGCCGGAGTATACAACAAAGAAGAATTCACTGACTTAAGCACTTTTGCCTTGTAGTCTTTGTCTATTTTATATAAAAATAGGGGATCCGAAACGGTCCCCTATTTTTTTGTTTAAAAATATTATACGCTGATGCACCCCTACTCCATCTCACCCAGATAGCGTTCAGCATCGAGGGCGGCCATACAGCCTGAACCGGCTGCAGTAACAGCCTGCCTGTAGGTGTTATCCTGCAAATCTCCACAGGCAAATATACCCGGGACATCGGTCTTGGCTGAACCGGGAATGGTTTGCACATAACCCACATCGTCGGTTTTCAAAAATTCTTTGAATACATCTGAATTTGGCGTGTGACCGATGGCCAGAAAGAAGCCATCAATATCAAGTTTTACAGTTTCCTCTCCGTCTTCGCCTTTATTCTTCCATAGTTCAACACCCTGTACCACCTGATCTCCGTATATCTCCTTGGTCTGGTGCTTCCAGAGAACCTCAATATTCTTCGTATTAAATACCCTCTTTTGCATGGCTTTAGACGCCCTCAGCTCATCCCTGCGTACAATCAGGTATACTTTCTTACAAATACCGGCCAGGTAGGTGGCCTCCTCAGCTGCTGTATCACCTCCACCCACTACTGCAACGACCTTGTCTTTATAAAAGAAGCCATCACAGGTAGCACAGGCAGAAACGCCATAGCCCTGATATTTCTCTTCTGATTCCAGTCCAAGATACTTGGCTGTGGCACCGGTTGCAAGTATGACCGAATCGGCAGTAATTAAAGTATTTTCATCCACAACCACTTTTTTCACCTTTCCGGAGAAATCAACTTTTGTGGCCATGCCAAAACGAACCTGGGTTCCAAAACGCTCGGCCTGCTTTTTCAGATCCTCCATCATGGCTGTTCCATCAGTACCATCAGGGTAACCCGGAAAATTATCCACCTCGGTGGTGGTGGTCAGCTGTCCCCCCATCTGCATCCCTGTGTACATGACGGGACTAAGATTGGCACGGGCTGCATAAATTGCAGCAGTATAACCGGCAGGTCCCGATCCAAGGATGAGGCACTTTACATGTTCTTTGACTTCCATATTATCGATTGATGAGGCCTGCTCCTCTTTGTTGTCCATGGGTTTAAATAGGTCCATAATTTATATGTTAATAGGTTATTATGTTAATGGTTAATAGGTTAATGGGTTAATAGGTTATTATGTTAATGGTTATTGGGTTATTTGTTATTAAGTTAGTTCACTCGCTTCGCTCGTGTTAGTAGGGTTAGTAATATTAGTAGTGTTAGTCTTGAAAAGACCGTTTAAATTACAAAATTTCCCTATCCCCTCTTCAAATTCAGTACCAAAAGAATTTTTTATACCCATTTGAACTGCATCCGGACAATCTTACAGTCAACACATTGATGGATGCTCAATATGATGACGGGATGACAGAAAAAATCACGCCGTCATTTTTTTCAATGACCTTTGAGAATATCAATAGAATTACTACTTTTGCAGGCACAATTGATCGGGGTGTGGCGCAGTTGGCTAGCGCACATGTCTGGGGGACATGGGGTCGGAAGTTCGAGTCTTCTCACCCCGACCAACAAATGTTGATTTACAACGAGATACAGAGTTTTATGAACTCGTTATGAACCAACAAGTTTGAAAAGAGTAGGATTTTCGTGATTTTACTGGTGTTTCAAACGTTCAGTTTTACTTCACCTCTACCATCTATTTGGTAGAGGTGTTTTTTTTATAGTAAAACAAATATACGATTGCTGCCTGAATCCGGCAGCCTCTCCAATGACTACTGTATCTGGAACTTACCTGAAGAATGCATCCCGCTATCTTTGTCATATATGTGGTAAACATATACTCCTGAACCACCAATATCTCCAGTTCCCAATACTATTGAACCATCACTTTTCACATTTGATTCAAAAATAATCTTTCCCGAAGTATCATAGATATGTAAATGATAATCTGAATAACCTGTTGCCGGAAATTTAATTTCGAGGTAATCACTTGCTGGATTAGGATACACAATTGATTGGAAAAAATTAGCACCATTTTGTTCAATCCCTTCCGCATAGTCCATTATAGTAATATTATCAATCATCCAGCCTTTCCTATTGTTTTGAATACTATCACTTATAAATGTAAATTTAAAAAGTATTGTATCCTCCATCTGAATATCCTCAACAAGGTCAGTTGAAGCCATGTGTATTCCAAACTCAGTCCATTCATTAGTTGTTCCGGAAAGAACTGGTATATCCGTGAACCACCCTTCATTTACTCCGAGTTCAAGCAGGTTATACCATGTGTCACCACCATTCGGAGAGAACTCAATCAAACCATAATCATTTATCGTGTCTGAATCTATTTTGTAATAACCCCAAAGAAATGCCGTGTGCCTGTCCACATATCCTTGGTCTGCTAAGTGTGTAATGATGAACGAGGATGTATCGTTCTCAGGGTAGTATAAAGAAGTATCTGTAAATATGCAGTTCGGCAATGAGTATGCAGTGTCTAACTTACTGTTTGGTAAACCAATATGCCAGATATTTGAGGAATTGCCTACTGTATCAATATGCAGTGTTGCAATAGTTGGTTCATTCTCGAAAGTAAATGTCCCTTCACCAAATTGGGCATTGAGTTGGTTTAACGACAAGCATAAACAAAACAATGATAGAATTACTTTCCCTTTGAAGGGAGTCTGAGGTATGATTTTCATCGGATGTTGAGGTTGGTTGCTTTTGCAATTTAGAAAAATATTAATAATTCAATCTGTTAGCAATCTATGTCCGGTGAAATGATATCACACAAGTAAGCCGGTCGTAATATTGAAACAGATATTTGTAGTGACAAAAATATGTGTCATTTTTATCCCTGTAACATTTATCTCTGAAACCCGTATAAACAGGTGTAAGGTATCTCAATTTACTGTGACACCTCAGACTAATGATATAATTGATACACACTATGCAAGCCATCGTCTATTCAAGAGTCAGTAAGAAGAGTCTTCAGTCACCCCAAAGGCAGGTAAATGATCTACTCGAAATGGATCGTTTTAATGTTACCAAAGTCTTCACGGAGTCCATATCCGGTTTTACCAAGAGCGCATCGGAACGTCCGGAACTTGTCAAAGCCATCCAATATGCAAAGAACAATGGTGTTGAGGTGATCCTTGTCCACGAAATTTCAAGACTCGGTAGACGCACCACAGAGGTGCTTACTCTACTTGAGGAATTGAAAGCCAGTGGAATTAAAGTCTACGTTAAGAGTCTGGACATGCTGATTAATGAATCCGGTCAAGCAGAATCCATGAATAAATTTCTTATCACACTCATGGCGGATATCGCCCGAATGGAATCGGAAACAATGAGTTATCGAATAAAATCCGGTCTTGAAGAAAGACGCAGGAAGGGTTACTCAGTAGGTAGGAAATTCGGTTCAATCGAGTCACCGGAACAATTTCTATCTAAACATAAGAAAGTTACCACATATCTAAAAAATGGCGAGTCAATCCGGTGGATTGCTACCAAACTAAAGATGAGTCCAACAACCGTAATGAAGGTGAAACAAGTTTTTATTGAAACAGTTTAGAACGGTCTTCCACCCAAATAGAAAGCAGAACCCCTTGATTTATAACGATCATGGGGTTTGTTTTATATTTTTCCGTAAATATACCGTAGTAAGTGGGTCTTTCCCTACTTTGTGTCGGACTATTCTATGACAATTTTCCCCGATCCTACAGTTTCATCCGATATTATCCAAGTGTAGAAGTATAAACCATGACCAAGGTCACTTAGATCGACTGCCAGAACAGGATCGTTCACCAATACTTCTTTTACCAGTCTACCCTCAACGTTAAATAATTTTAAAACAGAATTGTCGTAATGCGGATGAGTGAAGGTAAAATTAACTATGTCACTGGAAGGGTTTGGATACAACTGGAGATAATCACTGCCTGAATCATCTGAATGGATACCTGATTGGGCAACAGAAACTTCGCAATTCCATATTACTTGACAACCAATAGAATCTGTGTAGACTAATTCATAGCGAGTATTGGATAGTGGTTTTGCCCAAGGAGTTGCTATTGTTGGGTCTGAAAGGCTTTCCTCTGGAGTCCATGAATGATTAAAAGGAGGAATGCCACCCGTTATGCAATGCCCAAGTTTAGCACTATCTCCAATATCAATGACATGAAAACAATCGCCTGTACAAACGACATAATTGGAGAACCGAACCGTTACAGAATCGTAAGCAATATCATCATTTGTATCCGTTACAGAAAGGTGAAAGACCGCAGAGTCATCGAAGGAAGAAGAAAAAACAGGATTGGCTACAGTGGTGTCAATAAGCATATGTGATGCTGTATACGTACGTCCAGCATATTCGTATTCGGCAGACCAAGCATAAGTATATGGTTCAGTACCCCCGTAAGCCGATGGGTTTCCCCCGAAACTTGCTTCTTCCCAATTTGATGCGCAAAAGGCTGTATCGTTGCCTGCATCGGCAACAACTTGAGAATAGCATACGTTTGAAGCAGTAATTACTAAAATGAGGATGAATATCCGTCTAAAATATTTCATGAGGGTTTGTTCTTGTTGGTTATCATAAAGTTATGACAATTTCCTAACTCTACAAATCTTTTTACCCGGTAAACCCGGCAAGGCGTTGCCGACCATACCCTCCCTACTTGATTAAAGCAACATCGCCAAAAATATCCGTGCCTTGATTCCCTTCTTTTGATTCATGTTCTTCCTCAACATTTCAGACAATTTCTTCAATTTCCTGCGATCCTTCTTCCTGATTTTATTCCTGTGTGATGCTTGCACTTTGTTGAGTGCTGTTCTAAAATCAATAGCAAATTCAGCACTTTCCATCAACCCCCTTGCTGTGTAATCAACTAAAAAAAAGAAGCCAATTTTCCCATCCAGATATTGGTTAATAATTAGTTTGGGATGGTTCACATTTCGATCGTGGGTATATTTCTTGCATGTGGGTTTTGATGGAATTTCTTCGAAATCGAAAGAAGGTGGTGGTTCAAGAAGATTAATTTCATCATATTTGGCATTACCATTTTTCCACCTTATTGTCCTCAAGTCTTTGAAAGTTAATTTATTACCAAGTAGACTAAAGAATAGTTGAGGGAGATTTCTTTTGTCCAGCAAGTAGAATAGGTCAACATCCTTCCCTCCAAAAATACCACCATCAGCAAATGTACCGGAATGGGCGGTAATTTCAAGCCGATAAACATCTTTGTCTGGATCGAAATGGCAATTATGTTGCTCTTGTATATAGTGCTTCTTTTGCCCCATATCTTCAATCTCCTTTGTTTTATTATATCCCTTCACCGAAATATTACTGGTCGATTTACCTATCCGCATTACACCTACTCTTGGGTCATTTTCATCTGGAGAATCATCCAATTTGCATTTAGTAACAGACCTGAAATATCTATGATCACCATTGAGTTGGTGTACCATGTCACTACAGTGAACAGACTGGTAAAACACTTCCGTATACTGTTTATAGATATTGGTAGTTGAGTCACGAGCAATTTCGGTGACAGAAATATTATTGAAAAGAAGGTCAAATGCTTCTGCAATAACAAACACTCCTGAAATGATCCATGACATGGATTGACAATAGAGAATTTCATTATCGATCTCCAATAAACAATTATTATTTCTTCGAGTATGGAAGAAATTTATCTTACCAATGTGAATATCCTCAACAATAACACTGAACGAAAAGTAGTAGTTTGATTGTCTTCTATTGTCAGGGATAAGGGTTACCAAATTATCAACATCATATTGTTGTTTAGATGTGAATAGTTTTCGGTAATAAGAATAGTCACTTTTGTTTTGTGACTTAAATGTGAGGTGGAGTTTATCTATAAAATATACGGCTTCATAATCGTATGGTAAAACGGTATTGTTATATAGGATTTTGGTATACGCTCCTGACTTCTTTTCCCAATCTTGTATTCCAGTATATTTTTGCACTTCTTGGGGTGAAGCACATAGGAGATGTTCAACGATTTGTGACTGCATCTGGCGACCCTCCGAGCGCCAGAATCTGATTATTAATTCTTTTCATTACTATGGCATTAATTGGTGTTCTTGAGCAATTTTATTTTGCCTTCACGACCTTTAAGTTATGTTTAACTATGGCTTGTGATTGTAGTGTATCGTCCCGGAACGGAACGACACACCTTATCACTTCAACTTGCCATAGTCTCTATATAAATATGCGTTTTGTGCAGAAAAGCAAGAGATTTTCAGTCAGCAATTATAATTTTTTATAAAATACAGGTTTGAGAATATTATAATCTACTGAGAAATAGTCGTGTAGCACCCACAAAATATTTAGTGGTAGACATCATAATTTTTTAAATTTCGAACGGATACCTTCATTGATCACCGTCCTTATAGGGTGGGGAGGACAGGGGCGGGAGTGTCATTTACAGGGGGAGAGGGGTGTTTTGGTACACATAAAACGGGGTTATGGTACACATTACAAGCCTTACCGCACTGTCCATTTTTTCAATATTGGTTTAGTGAACAATCAACTGACCCGTTTGAATGATCATCCCTTTGTTGCCGGAAATGCGATATAGGAAATACCCGCTTTCCAGATGAATGGTAATAGATGCATTCTCAGACGACAAAGTTTTTTGAAGCACAAGTCTGCCATACACATCGTACAAGTTGAAATTTGACCCCGCAGAAGCATTCCTGATGCTTATTGCTTGGTCTCTTGCAATTGGATTTGGATAAACCATCACTCTATCCATATGGCGATCTTTTGTACCTACTGCTAACTTAATGCACGGTTCTGTTTCACTTCTTTTGAACAGAAATTCCTCTTGTGATGTTACGCAGGATAGAGAATATGAATCTTTACCTGTTTTAGCATCGGTATTGTGCAGCAATCCTGACATACTTCCAATTCCCTCTATCCAACTCTCACAATTGTAATCCGGCACATTCGGATCATGAAAATAATACACCTTCCTTTCAACATCAAAGAAGGATTTTTTTCTAATGGAATCACAGATGAACTGGCATTCAAAATAACTATCTGCTCCTCTGTTGTCTAAACCATATACCGTGATCGCTTCAGTCTCCGAGATGTTGAAATTATATATGATTTTCTCAGGCTTCTCAGGCTTCGTCCTGTAGTAAACCTGTCCATCATTTGATCGTATATACCCGTATTTGTTTACAGGCTCTTGAATCCCTCCTGAAGCGTATAAAACATGATTGTAGGCAGTATCATTAATGACAGTATCTGCGCCAATTCCAAACAATTCAGTATTCACCGACATGCTATTGTAATAGAAAAGATAGTTGTACCAAACCTTTTCTTTATCGATGATGGAATCGTTTTCTTGGTAATATGAGTTCCCCCAAGAACTTGGATAACAGTCTGCAAAGACAGGATTTAAATATTTCACCAGTCCATTTTCACGAAAGCAAACATGTTCCCAATAACTGTAGCCACCAGTTGGAATCATTGTTATATGACCCAATAAGCCGTTCTTAATACTACCAATACCTTCAACTACGAAATCCGGATGATGTTTTCCATATTTTACATCAACCTCATACCTTTTTCTGTAATCATCTCCAATCAGAATAGAATCAATTCCCAGAATAACGGAGAAAGTGTTGTCGTAGTGAAAAATTGTATCATCAAGTTGCTTGTTGAAGTCATACAATAAAATTTCTTCATCGTGTGAAGCACCCAAGAAATCCTGCCCAATAAAAAAGACCCGCTTCTCATCCTCTCGTAAGCCACCAATTGGCTCAAGAACAGGATTAATTGTATCGCCTATTTCAAGGCACAGTTTCATGTACAACACTTCATTTATTGTAGTATCTCCATGCAGAGCGTACCTTAACAAAGTTGTGTCTGTTGGTGGATTATGTTGCCCGGAAGTTACCAGATAAACATTCCAGTGTGCATTACTTTCCGGAAACGGAAAATAAGTCTGTCCTTCGACTGTAAAAAATGATATTAAAAGGAAAACAGAGATGATCGTTGGGGATTTCATAACTGAATCTTTAATAAGTTACCACTAAGAAAGATCAAGGTATTAAATTTCAGTCATTTAAAAAATTATTTAGAGGCTTTTTCTGCCGAAACCGGAAGGTGTTAAATAACGTAGTTGGAATGTATTTTTCCAGCAAAAAAAAGATTAACACCTTTCTCAACAATTTTACCACCATCATTAGTAGCACCAGAACCAGCGCTCATTTCCATCCGGAACACATCCTTCTTGTGTTCTTTTTCCGGGTAATCCGGACAATTTACTTGCTATTGAGTTTTTTTCGTTTCTGTTCCAAGTTTTTATTTAGGATTTCATCATTAACGAAATTGGAGTACTTCTGTAACGTCCTTAAATTTTTATGACCACTCATCTGCATCACCTGAGACGTGTTAAAATCAGTCAGCATGGAATTTGTAATCATACTCCTTCTGCAACTATGACAGGTAATCACATCATTTTTCAATAAATCATCTTCTTCAACAACCCCCTTTAAATATTTGCGTTTCCGCTTTATTGGTTCAGTAAATAATTCATGTTTCTTGAAAAGTTTCTGCAATGCCTTGTTATATTTCTGATTTGATTTTAATTCAAAATGAAAATCATACGATTCAATGATGTCAATTAACAAGGGAGTAATGATAGGAATCTGACATTCACTTTCAAACCGTTCGTTTCCTTTGTGCAATTCCTTTTTCAGGATGTATCCATCTTCAATTTTCCTGAAATCAGATTTCGACAAACTTTGGAGGTCTTCATAACGGAGTCCACACTCACAATTAAAAATAAAAGAATCAATAGCAAGTTTGTAATAATCTCCGGTAATCTTATCCCGTATAAGTAGCACTTCCTTCAACTCTTCCGAAGTGATATAGACTATATCCTTTTTTGTCTTTTCTATTTTCGGGAACAACTTCTTTGCGCTAAACGTTGCAATATCCTCTTCATCCAACCAGTTAATAAATTCTTTAAAAACATCCATCCGCTTTACAACGGTGTCTTGTTGTAGATGCCCCTTTGTTTTATACCCTTTCAAACCTCTTAAATCAATCTGACTGAAGGTTATCATATTATTAATTAATTCCTTCTTAACATCAAATAAGTAAAGTTTGCGCTTATAATACTTTTGATAATCATTTAGGAAATTCCGGAGAGTAGTATAGTTCTTTAACGATATGGTTTTAATAAACGGGGAGTTCTTCTTACTCTCAAAGAATTTCTCAAAATATTCAGACAAACTGGTGATTTTATTTACTGAACTTGATGGAACTTTAGATGCATGATACTTGTTCTCTTTCACATACTTCATACATTCTTTCTGGTCCACTGGATGGTGACCGCTTACAAGATTTATATAACTATCAACGCACCATTGAATCTCATCAATATGACCATTTAGTTTTTCATGGTCTTTCATTTTGGAATTGTAGCGGTTGTCAGCAGTCATTTTGTTTTTAACGTACCGGAACTTGGTGTTAATTCGCAAGGTGTGGTTGTCTTCCTTATAGTAGACGTATATATAATTATAACCGTTGTTATTATAAACCCGAAGTTGTGATTGCTTATATGGCTTCATGTTGGAAATTTTTCATTCATACAAATCTACATATTTTATGAACGATTTATGTACTTTCATGAAAGTATTGTTATATAGGGTATTAAAGAATAATATTTATGAATATTCATGAAATTCACGAACACCCTATGAATTGTGTTACTACGCAGTATTTACAAGGGTTACATGCGATATATATTGATACTATACCGAGTCTTCTCACCCCGACCATTTACACAATAAGTCGCTGTTTTACAGCGACTTATTTTTTTACCCATCACTCAATCCGACACAATTAGTATTTAAAGAACTTTCTACCTGCAAAGATAGATCAACTTTTCAAATAAATTAATCAACATATTATCGCCCAGCAGGATGCGTAGTTGATCTTCTATTTTGGTATAACGACTTGCAGGTGAAGTGAACACACGACCTCATGATTATGAATCTTCAAATGTACCCTGTAATATCAGTGTTTCCGTTGATTTGAATATGCAAATTGAAGTATTTTGAAGCAAAACCTGGCTCTAAAATCTGGCTCAAGTGCTAACGAAATAGGTATATGGACTCCCATATAAAAGCATATAAAAACACCATGTTTATCGGGAAATTGCTACTTATAATTTTATCATCCCCGTTTGATGTAGTATTTGTGTTCCTTTTTTTATCAGTAGAACATAACTTCCTCGCTCCAGATCTGAAATATCTAGTATTGTTCTGAAAGTCTGACCCACATTCCTTTGTTTCACTATTCTTCCGTCAATACTCAGAAGAAATATAGTGTTGAATCTTTCCCTAGATTCAATGGTCAGAATCTCATTTGCTGGATTTGGATAGACCCTGGTTTTTAAGTCAGTGAAGCTTACAATGTCCGTTCTATCAAAATTCGAAGTTGTATCGTCATAAAGTTCATATGAGAAAAAATCCAGTTCTGCAATTGCCGAATATTGAACATTCGGCAGGTTTTTAGCTTCAGTTAATGCCTTCAATTTAATGAATTTGCCTAATGCTGTACTATCAAGAAATATGCGTTTCTTTTCCTTGGATTCTTCCTTGGTTTTCCTTCTTGGCCATTTCATTTCCCCTGTAGCAAAGGGGGCTCCCCAATCGGTGCCATCAAATGACACATAGATTTCATATTTCCCAATTGCGCCATTTGGCCCGTCTTCATCCTGTCTGGGATAGTAATCAAGAACATCTATATAACGGAGAGAGTCAAATTCAAAATGGATTTCATGTGGCAACATAAAATCTCCCGTTCTTGCAGTTAGCCAAAAAGTATTAATATCACCATCAACGGCAAATTCCTTATGCCTGTAACGGCCAGTATTTTCACTATCGGCGTAAACTGCAGTTATACCAGTTTTTGCAATTTCATATTTTGGTTTATAGGGAATAACAGTAAGCAAACATTGCTTCATAAAACCCCCGGAAACTGAAGTGACAGTAATTGCTGCACTACCAGGAGTGAGGGCCGTAAGTAATCCGTCTGAAACGCTTACGCAGTCTGGATTAGATGATTCCCATATAACGCTTGTATCTATAGCATTTGCAGGAAGAACTCCCCCTTTTAATTTATATACATCACCCTGTTCAAGCATTAAGGAATCATAACCAACATACAATTCTGTTGCTACAATAATATCAGGAATTACTACTGCTGCAATACCCATTGGAGATTCCGGAGTATCATTTGAAGTGGCAATACTTTTTTTATCGGATTTAAACAGGACCATCCTGTCTATAATATGTCCCTTTGACCTTCCTGAAACTTCAATAAGGTAATCTCCAGGATCATCAAATTGCGCATAAATTTTGTAACCAGGAAGGCCGCTGTGTTCCCCATAACAACCGAAATCAAAGTTGTATTTTTGGACATATACCTTAATGAAATGGTTATTAAAACCGACCTTATTCCCAGCTTTTATTCCATAGAAATCGGCGGCTTCTAAACGTAGCCAAGAGTCGTTTTCTGCATCAAGTGCCGGAGCAGTGAACCCATTCTGGGATCTCCATAGGAATTGATAAGTTCCGGGATTATTAATTTGCACCTTGTATTCCATGCGATTTGCTGCAGATTCTGAACTCATGGAGTTGGGCCCATCATATTGAAGGAATCCACTGCCAAGCGAGCTGTTACCGGTCTTAAAACTCCATTTTGGATTTGGTTTTATCACCGATTCCATATCAATGACAACATATCCGTCATTTTCAATAAATACTTCTCCCTCAGTCTCCAAAGTATCAGAAGGTAGTTCCTGATTGTCAGTACTGTCCATAATAATATTAAAAGTCCATGTTGATGGAGTTCCAGACCCGGGAGTCACTTTGAGACTATAGATACCATCTTCGATAGCAGGAGTTGAATCAAGTGCACTTTGCCAGGCATGGTAATTACCCTCATCATCACCGAAGCAAGCATATACAGCAGTTCCTTCACTGTGCGTGTAAACAGTACCACTGGGATACGTAAGTGAAAAAGAGCAGTTTGTTCCACTGGCAAGTGGTTCAGGCTTGGTTACAGCTCTGAAATTGATGTAAGGATATTCATTTAAGTCAATTGAGTCTCCAGAAACATTCATATCTACTATTTCAGAATCTGTTGAAGCGTCAATTAAAACAAGACGTTCAACTGTTTGGGCTGTAAGAGAAGATGAAATTACTAAGAGAAAAAGAATGGAAAGAGATTGAAGATGGCGCATACAATGTTGGAATAATATCTAATAAAAATTTGCGACTAAAATACTTATTAAAAAATAGAATAGGAAAGCTTATTAGAGTGCTTTATCTATAATTTTGGGAAATAATGACTTAACTTGATAAAGAACAATAAACAAGCAATTTAGAATATAGATTGCAGTAACTCTAGCTCAAGGTGTAAATAACATTACATAACTTTTGGTAACAATGGTACACAGTTTTTTCTGATAGTATTGGAAGTCTTTATGGCTAGAATACTCCACATTGAGAAGATAGCAATAAAACTCTCAGAAAAGCAAAAATCCTTCTCAGTCCTTCTCTTCTCCGACGAAAAAAGCAGTTATAACATTTTGTTATAACTACTAGTTTATCATGTAGTTAGAGGCATAATCACTGACGTGCCCCTGGTAGGGGCAGAACTACTCAGCCTGTGGCTTCGTGATTCTGATAAGGTGCAGAGTCCAAACATTGATTGTAAGGGAGCTATTTAGACTTCCGGTCTTTTATTGCTGCTATTATGTTAGCTAAAAAGGGTGTTTAGAACTCTTTTTACACTAAAGTATCTGACTATTAATAGTATAACCACTATTTATAGTTTCTTTTTTTAGATGAAAATAAGTAGTGGAATAGCAGTTGTTGATAGTCAGTTAATTAGACTGTATATATAGTTTTCTCACCCCGACCAAAACAAAAAGCTTTGCACGAAAGTGCAGAGCTTTTTTTATGGGGTGCAGACCCAATTTTTTTTGAGGGAGGCGGACCATAAAAAAGATCAGGGCGAACGAAGTGAGACCAGGCTTTTTGTTTTGAGTTTCCCCTCCCCCAAGTCCACTAGCCAAAGGCCTGTAATTTCCTCACCCCGACGATCATAAAACGCAATCGGTTTAATATTAAGTGCTTGTGTTTTTATTTTACCTAATTTGTGCCGGGATTTGTCTAGCTGTAAACCCGGTATCGGTTTAGCTTGCTGTCGCTCTGTTTAGCCTCCAAGAGGTCGATTATCATAAACCTAAGGATCAACTCCTCTACTTCATTCGAATATAAGTAGCTTCAGAAACCGTAGCATCATCCCAAGTATCTGCAGCACCCCTATTCGAATAAATAAAATCAATTTTATCCTTTGTTACAAAAGTCATTTCCCACTTAGCATAAGCATGGGTATGGTTGACATTAAACCTTTCCATGACTAGTTTTTTCTTGGAATCAAATTTCCCCAAATCCCTGGACATCTTGCCATTTGGAAACAAGTTATACATGTTCACTTTCTTATAATTCCCGTTAAATCCAATGATTCCTTTTGTGGTTGCATAAGTCTTCCCACTTGCCTGCCAAGTGAAAGTGGATTCATATCCTTTCTCATTTGGTTTTACATCCCAAATCAATATTGTATCGTTATCATCGATAGCTTCTTGCCATGTCCCAATTAACTGTTTCATAAGTTCTACCTGGTCCAGGCCCGTTTCAGAGGATTGAGCATGTAAGCTCATAGAAAAACAAAGGGTAATTAATCCCGCAATGAATAATGCACTGATCTTTTTCATGATAGTTGGATTTTTGGGTTAAACATTAAGTAATACCAAGAAGACGTATCAGTAAAGTATTTTGTTGACATTTAACGGCTTAAAGCACCACCCCCAGCCACTTAAGGCCAAGGGAATTACTGCTTTTGATCCAGGGAATATTTAGTTAGTATTGTTGCAACTAAACGATATTCAATTGCATGTATATTATTCTATTGCTTCGTTAATTATCTTAATATCCTTATTCTCAGGAATAAAAGCAACATTGCCAAAAAGAATCATCCAATTATCATTTGTTTTTACAAAATGATACACTACACGTATAGGTATTTTTGGACTCCAGGCTACCATAAGCTGGGTCAATATAATAGCTGAATTGCCATCGGATGCAACCATTATTTTTCTATCTCCAATAAATTTAAATTCAGGAGTAGGTTTATTAGATTCTTGCTTACTTAAATCCACATAATGTTGCTTATTATGAAATTCTGAGGGATCAGTTCCGCAAAACAGGGCATCTTCGGTTAAAAGAGATACAAAGACAGTCCGATCTCCGTCTTTTGCAGCCGAAAGAAGATTGTCCATTATCTTATTAAGAGCAGCCTTTTCAGCTTCAATGTCCACTGAAGCAGTCTTAGATGTTTGTCCATATGCAATTCCTGCACACAGGATGAGGGCTGTAATCAATATTAATTTTTTCATGATAAAAGATTTTTAGGATTAGATTACTTACTAGACTGAAAAGTCAAACATTTTAGCCTATGTCATAAATAACAACCAAGTTACGACCTTAGAACCAGGAGCGTTTAACGTTTTAGTGTCAATAATTAACGCTAGCGTCCCAAAACAAAGCGACTCAGAATCGCAGCTTGATGATCTTCCTGTTGCTTACAAATTCTGATTAGGCATTGTTGTAGTTTTTAGCCATCTTTATTGGACTCACTTGCTACCAAAAACTTTTGATTAAAACCCTCAAACAGCTATGAAATACTTTAGATGCTTCTCGTTTTTGATCATCCTGACACTTTTTTCTTCGGTGTCCGCACAAATCACCAAGGCTGATATTGACAAAGCCATTGATATTGAGTCTTTGCAACATCCCTACCTGTATTTTACTGATTCCGAAAAACCAGCCATGCTGGATCGCATTGAGACTGATCCAGAGAGCAGGGATATTTTTCGTCGCATGCAGGCGGAAGCAAAGATGCTGCTGGAGATGCCGGTGGACAGGAATATCCCGATCCAGGGTAAAAATACCCGGGCCAACTGGTCAGAATATGACCGCGATAATGCCTATTCCGACTATTATAACAGCACCCGTGGGAATGCCTATCACCTGGCCTTTCTTTACCAGTTAACAGGCGAAAAGAAATATGCAGACAAAGCTTTTGAATTTGCCGATGCCTTTTGTGATCTGACCACCTGGACCCAGAGGGCACATGAATTCCCCATCATTTATTCGAGAATTATGCCATGGAATGTTTCGGATGACCAGGTAAATTTCAATTTTGATCATTACAATGGGGATGCCGGACGAATGATGGCTGCGGTATATGATTGGTTGTACCCGGCACTGGACCAGGCCCAACGCGACCGCATCAGAGGAGCATTGCTTGAAAAAGTAGTTACCCGTGTTCGGGGCGACTATGAATTTCACTGGTGGGCTACCGCTTACCGTTGCAATTGGTGCGGGGTTTGTAATTCAGGAGTTGGAGTAACTGGACTGGCCCTGCTCACTGAAAATCCTCAGCTTACCGACATTGTAGCTGAATCATACAACAGAATTAATAATATGCTGAGCCAGCTGGGTGAAGATGGTGGCTGGCAGGAAGGCGGGGGGTACTGGAACTATGGAGTGCACACCTCTACTTACTTCGCAGACGCCCTTAAGCGCATAACGAATTCGAAATACAACCTGTTTGAAAATGATCGCTTGAAGAAGAATCCCGTTACTTTTCCCGTGCATATCGCACTGGCAGGAGGAGGATCACTCAATTTTGAGGATTCAGGAGGAAGAGAATATATCGGCAGTCCGTATTTCATCAACAAACTTGCTACAGAAACCAAAAGCCGGGAAGCAGTTTGGTACCGTCAGGAATTACTTGGAGAAGGGAAGGATATTTTTTATATCATATGGCCTCAACCGGAATTGGAACCCGCCCCACCAAAAAGAACTTCCATGCACTTCAGAACCATCGATTGGTGGGTCATGCGCAGTGATTTTAAAAGTCCTGAAAAGGTATTGGTCGCAGGCAAGGCAGGGATGAATGATGATCCGCATCACGGACACCTGGACATAGGCCAATTTGTGGTGCACTGGCAGAAAGAATACTACATAAAGGACCTTTATTCAAAGGGATATGATGAGAAATTCTTTGATGATGCACGTTTCGATTACCCACAGGCTTCAAGCATTGGGCACAATGTGGTCTTTGTTAACGGGGAAAAGCAGATCTCCGGTAAACTGAGAAAACAAGCCTACAATTATGAGGTAGGTGGTAAAGTTGAAGAATTCACAAGCAAGGATACCCGGGATTATGTGCGTATGAATCCCACAAAAGCCTATCCAAACAAAGAACTAAAAGCATGGAAAAGGCACATCGTTCTTGAAAAACCGGAAATAACAGTGGTATTGGATGAGATTGATGCAGAACCCGGCTCAGCCATTGAAGTCCGCTTTCATCCGGGAGTTGATTTCGAGGTCCGGGATGGCCTTGTATTCCTGGAGGGAAAGGAGGGCAAAATGGCCCTTATTCCCCTTTCAACAGAAGCCTTTAAGATACAAGCCGGCAGACATGCCAGTCAGTTTGTAAATGCGACCAGCGAATTTTTCTGGGTTGATTACTTTGATACAGAAATCATATCCAAAGAGAAAAAGACCCTCGTGGCGACATTAATTATGCCGGTTAATGATGCGGAGGAAGCCAGAGAGATTGCTGCGTCAAAAATCCTGAAAGTAGATGAATCCGGGGATGTGAGCCTTTCTTTTTCCAGGAAGGAAAAACCCTATACCTTCCTGTTTCAGAAAGGAAAAGAGGGGCTGGCATTAGGAAAGTGAGCCATCTTAAATTTTCAGACTCCGGGAATTAATCATCTGAAAGGAAAAACGCAGAGCTAACCGGCTTGAGTTTCAAGCGGACTTTTGTATAGCTCTCATCGTTAACTTTTTGGACCGAGTATTCAACATGCTTATCAATCGTTCCGGAGTGTGGATTCCAGACTTCCGGCTTTAATTCTCCCCTCAGAAGCAGGTCCGTTTCAATGGTTTCATCACTCGAATTGGTGAAGAAATATATATGCTTTCCGTCCCTGATTTTATGAATATAGTTGAATTTGCCAAAATCACTGGCCAGAACCGGATTAGGTGCAAAAGAAACATCTGCATCTAATCTTTCATTCAATACTTTCTGGATATTGTTCTTATCGGGCCGTGGAATATGAATGGCAAAACCACCATTTGTATTTCTATTTGTTTGAATTTGAATCGAATCTGTTTTCACGAGTGGACTTAAGCCAAAAATCTCCTGAACCAGGTTAATTACTTTTTGATCTCCTCCCCTTTCGGACGCTTTGTATGGAAGTTGTGTTGTGGAAATGATCGTCCCTCCATTCTCATAAAAGCTTTTAAGTTTTGCCAGGGTTTGGTACGAAGCGGTTTTACAGCCTGTTAAAAACATTACTTTATACTCCTGATGGTTTTCAGGATTATTGAGCGTGACAGTCCCATTTTCCAGCAGGTATTTGTCTTCAAGGAAAAACTCAGGATGGATGAAAGTGAAATCAAGTCGAATCTCATTGGAAAGAATACCGCTGATTTCCTGGTAATCTGTTTCTTGGGAAACATAAAATCCCTGACGGATTCCTTCAGGGTTATCAAACACAAAATGTCCGGCCAGTTCTTCAAAAGGATACATTACACCAATTTCAGAAACCCTTCGTCCGCCCTGTAGCAGCAGGCATGAACGTCCCACAAAATCGGAATATGCAGGCAGGGCCGGTTCCAGCTCCGGATTATACGGAGAAACCAGGGGAGGAATATGAACTTCCTGGGGATTGTACCACATTCCATGCGGAATTACAAAGTTGACCCCCCGGGTAAACATTTCAAACATTGGGCGGTACAGCATGAGTGAATCAAACTTATAGTCACTATCCTTGAAAGCACCATATATTTCTGTTGAGACAACAGGTCGATCGTAATAATCCGCTGCCGAACTGATCAGTTTATGCCCGTTTTGCCCAAACTGGTAGCGGATGATACAATCGGTAAGGGGAACCTGGGTGTAACGATAAAACTTAAAAATATCAGCATTCATATCAATGGGCGTCGGATCGTAATTTCCCGGAGGATGTCCGGTACTTTTTAAGCCCTTTTTTTCATTCCACTGAGCGACGAGTTTAGGATATCCTTCGGCAAGCAATTCGGCACGGGTATGAAAAAAGGCATTTCGCACAGCTTCAGTTTCAGGACCGATATCATGCCAAAGGCAGGGTAATAGGGTTTTGGATCGTAGCCATGTAATTCTTGGAACCTCTCATTGAATTTACCGGTCCAGGTGCGTGGATGCCTCCAAAAACCCACATCATCGAAAAAGGTCATTTTTATCGTATTGCCAAAATAGGAAGCAAATTTTTCTGCATACTTATCATAAGTCAGGTTGATCATTTGCCGAACCGCTATTGTATCGAGGTAATCCACTACCGGATATGCCTTATGCCAGCTATCTTTTACCATGGGGAACAGCATGATTTTCCAGTCCCCTTCCGGAACCTTCCAGCTTAAAACACCATCTTGCAAATAATCGCTGATTTCAATTCGTTGAGTGTTTTTGTATTCAAAGCTACAGCAGCCATAAGTTTTATGGCTTTTACAGAATCCGAAAAATAGGCAGGTCCGCTTATTTCTGTTTCTGTTTTATCGAGCCTTTTCATGGTATGTTCCGGAAACAACTCCCCTAACTTCCCCCCTGCCATTCCGGTGGGAAAATCGTTATCATCATAAAGGATTACTTCCATATCCAGTTCTTCTGCCACATCCAGCATATCCTGGAAACGGTCAAAATAGGCTTCAGACAAAAAAGCAGGTGTGGTTCCCGCCCGACTCCCCCTCGTTGCCAGTGGCAATAAACTGACCCCGGTAAATCCGACATCATGAGCATCTTTCATTTGCTGGCGGATTCCCTCGGTGCTGAGTTCACCGTTTATGTGCCAGAAAGGCATGGGCTTAAACTGCCGGGGTGGACTTTCAAATTGTTCTTCCAGGGAAGTTTTACACCCGGCGAATAATAGTGCAATGATGACACTAATAATAAAAACTGTATTTTTCATCTCTAATTAATTTCTGATTTTGAGCAAGCTGGTATTATAAACTGTACCGGATTTATCATTTATCAGGATATGATAAATCCCAACACTAAAACTATCCATGGAAATTTTAATACGTTCTGAAGTGCATGGAAGGGATAACATTTTAACTCCCTGCGAGTTGTATATGTAAATTTGCATTTCCTTGTAATTTAAGTCTCCCAGATTCACATATAAATCATCCTGAAAGGGGTTCGGATAAATCTCAAACTGCAGGCTCTGATTATCAGTAATAATTGACGGTACATTACCTGTAAGGGTATAGACAGATTGAGCTAAGCCATCCTGGGCACTCACCGTAATAATAAATATATTGTCAGCCTCCTTGAATGCCACATCCACGCTTGAAAGTGAATCATAGGGTATAGCCTCAATATCAGGAGCATTCCCCCCTTCTTCAATGGCATAGATGTAATCTAAAATGTTTGGGGCAAAGCCTTCAATAGTAGCCTCATTTACCTTCAAGTCATATAACACCGAATTGTTTGATGGAAGTGAATCCACAGGGATGCCAATTCCTTTCCATTCTTCCAGCACATCATAAATACGCCCGTTTCGCTGGGCTTCTGTTGTTGTTGCCATGACAGCCTCAACCCCCAGCCTGTCTTCCAATTGCTTTAAATAAAGGCTTCTGGGCAATACGTGATAAGTCTTGTTTTCCCAGAATCCGTCACCTGAATAATACTTCCCTTTGCATCCAATTCCCCAATTCATCGCCCCCGTGGGGCTTTCAACTGTTATCTGGTGATAAGGCACCTCAAGATTCCAGAACATTACCTGGGCGCCGGCCCAACCATGGCCGGTTCCGGAATCACCCCGGTTTCTCACCCTGGTTTCACCACCACGAATATTATCAAATAAAATTCCAGTTGCATATCTGTGGTGTGGTCCGATATCTGCATAAGTTTCTTCAGCATAGCAGTCAATAAATGCATTAGGCCCCGCCACACGTGAACCAGTAACATAATCATGTCTTCCTCCCCGGGTGTAACATCTTTGAAACAGGTTAAAGGATCCATTTTGAATTACAAATGAATACTTACGACCACCTGTGGTAATGGATTTTGGATCAAGCATCGCACAATCCTGGACAGTCGTTCGGTTGGCGCCGTTTATCTGCACACAACTGTATCCAAAAAATTGTGCACTGACATTTTTAACCCAGCAATCGTCGGTTCCTATAAAATTCAATGCAATCCAGCCGTGCTTCTCATCCTCATCATTCGCATAATATGATGATATCATCATGTCCTCCACTCCACATTTATTTACCCTTTCGCCCCGGGTACCTGGGCCAATTTTTCCACCGCCATATTCGGAAGACATTGTTTGCACAACAGGGATATCAATGCCGATGGTGTTCCCCGAAATGGAAACTATTTTCCTGGGATACTGGATTGTGTAGTACTCAGGAGTCCAGCCATACTGGCCCATGTCAAGTGCGTCTATCCATGCCTGGTTAGGGCTTCGTATTACTTCAATATCATCGCCCACACTAAAGGATGAAGCATCCTGAACCTGAAATGAAACTGCACCCACGGGAACTAGCTGGGAAATAATTCTCACATTACCAGGAAGATCTTCTCTGCCAGGCTGATTCGCATAGGTAATGGTATTCTCGTCCCAGGAATCGTCTTCGATAAGCTGTATGAAATTAAGCTGATCGTCATCGTTTCCTGCATTGTTACACCATAGGTTCAGATATGCACTATCCACCCTAATATTTGAATGGGGTAACTGAAACTTTAGAAATATTTCTCTTGTAAGGCTGTGAGCATCCCCCTGATATTTTATTGACAACCTGGCTTCTGTACCATAATTATTATCCTGGTTGTCGCCACGCTGTGTATATGAATCATCCGAAGGAAACAGGCTCATAACTGTATCTTTGTCTGTTTCATTATCATGGACTTTTAGATCAAGATAAGGCCAATAGGTTTCGTCCCCCTCTTTAGATACATAGGAAACAAATTCGCCATTGTTGGCCCTTAAATAAAACGACACTGTTTTATCTCCTTCAAGTTCCTGTATAACACCATCAGTGACATCACCCTTAAGCCAAATATCTCCATCCTGAACCCCATCATTTTGTGGAATGAATAAAGTATCCAGTACACTACCTGAAAAAGAGGGTGTAAAGCCGCTAAAAGTTATTAAATTGTGTTGCTCTTCCATGCTGGCATACAGCTCGGTTCCACCTTCTGATGCAGGTTTTTGTCCGGAACCCCTGAGCACAATACCTGAGGCATTTACTACTAAAGGCGAAGCAATTTCAAATTTGCCCGGGCTAAAGAGTATGGCACCCCTGAATCCATTTTCGTCCAAAGGCATGGTAGATAAGCTATCAATAATGTTTTGAACATAAGCATAGTTATCTCCTGGCTGCGGACTAATACTAACAACAACAGGCACCTCTGGCAGGGGCACACCACCAAATTTATATCCTGAATAAGAAAAATCGGGTATAATATTTATTTCTTCTGTCTCACCGGTATTTGCATAGGGAATGTATTCCAATATATTATCATCACCAACATAAACAAGTGCAGATTCTGCCTGTCCCATTAATAAACCAGGACTTAAACACACCATTACCCCAATCAGATATTTATACATTATAACTTTTCTATATTTTGTCATAAGTTTTGGATAGTATTTATTGATAATCAGCTCCCCTTAAACTGTTCAATACTGTTCCTCATCCTGCAGTTTCAATTCTTCCAGCACAGCCAGTCCGAAAAAGCCAGAAGTATAAGTGCATGCAAGGGGAAACCATCGTCTGTAAATAACACCGGACTGGCTGGTGATTCCAATAAGGCCACCGCGAGCGTGGATGTCAGGTCCGTCATACTGGTTGTCCAGGCACCATCTCAAGGAATTTCTGGCTGCCTGCAGGTGAAACCTCATCCTGTGTATGACTGAATAACTTGTAAAAAAGCAGGCTCCAGAGGGCTGTCCCCTTTTCACTGATCTCCCCGGAATCCTGCAGCCTGAAATTGTAGGACCAGCTCCCATCTTCCATCTGATTATCAACGAGGTGCGCGGCCATCTTCACAGCTTTATCAAGGTAAGCCTGGTCCCCGGTCAACTCAAATACAGCCAGCAGGCCTTCCATTGCCCAACCGACACCCCTCGTATGGTAAGCCGGGGGAACGGCAGTAGCGGAATCGATCATATAAAGCCTGTTCCATATCCCCTCCGGAGTCTCAAACTTATCCAGTAACATTTTCATATAGGCATCGCCAATCTGCTTGTATTCATCTGAAGGATCTACCTGGTAAAGGGCGTTGATACCTTCTGTTCCGAATCCCTGCTCATTCAGAGCATAATCTTTCCATGCCCCTGCCCTGATCATATAATCCATTGGTATCAG
This sequence comes from uncultured Bacteroidota bacterium, assembly GCA_963713725.1. Classification (GTDB taxonomy): domain Bacteria; phylum Bacteroidota; class Bacteroidia; order Bacteroidales. Next base: position 145,363 of record CAVQMZ010000018.1, on the reverse strand, counting down.
GTCAAAAGTATCGGTGAGTCTGCCGGTGGCTTCCGTAAGGAGCCTGACCCCATCCAGATATCGTTGATCGCCCGTTTCAATATACAGCGGGATCCATCCCCAACCTGCGAGGAACTGTGCATCTGCGATACTATAATATTGTTCGAATCCATAATTGGATTTCAGCGTCCCCTTGTTCTCACTCCAACGGCTTGTAATAATTCCGAATTCAGGTCTGGATGAATCAGTCTCCTGGAACTTTAATGATGCCTCTCCTATATCCAGGGCCACACTTTTGAGTTTTGAGGCAGGTAAATCCTTTGTTATTTCCGGAAGTTCAGCAGCATCAAGCAGCAGCTTCACTGAGGGTCCCCAACCCCATATCCAGGTAGGCCTTCTGTATGTTTGCGCATCCAGGTCATAAAAGAGGTTCAACCCTCCACGGGTTTTCCCAAAAACGGAACTATCCTGGGCATTCATCGTAAACTCAAGCGTTGCTTCAAGGGAAACAATCAATCTTTCCCTGCTCAGGCCTGCTTCTGAGAACTTTTCTAATTCCCCTTCCTTAAGAACCGGATGATTTGCTTCAATTCTTTTACGCAGTAGCTCCTCATTTCCCGGTTGGGAAAGAATCACTATCTCACCGCTCCATTCATCTGATAGCAATGTATAAGTATTGTTGATTCTGTTTCCGTCGGGCTCTTGAAAATCCACAATGCAAAAGGAAACCATCCCAGCCTGAACGGGTTGCATATAGATATTGTTCTCCCAGTTCAACAGGTATTCGCGCATTATGCTGGCCGAAGAGCCAACAATGTCAAATAGCTTTTCATTGAACATCCCATTAATGCTATAGGAAGTATTAATACTGTCCTGAAAGGTCATAATCCCCTGCATATTTTCACTTAAAACCACATCCACAACCGGGTAAAAAATATCCCACTGCTCTTTCATGCTTACTGTTAAAAGCTCCTGATATTCAGGATTTGCAGGAGGATACCTGGTGGTAGGAAGATATGATCTGGTTGCGATCACTGATCAGGCGTACTTCGAGCTTCGAAATTCCGGAGGGTAAATCCCCCTTCAGAAAGAGAACATTTCCATCTTTACTTACTGATAGTGATTGTTTCTTGCATTGAAGCGGCAATAAGGCAAGCAATACCAAAATAACAAATGTGGAAAAGATATTCACGATTCTTTTTTTCATGATATTTTCTTTTAATCATTCAATATTGGGGGCGTTTTCCGCCCATACACTCATAGTCCTCCCCTTCTCTGCATATTTTAATTGGCACGTGCAATTTCAATATCATGCTTCACCCATTCGGTGGTTTTTACCCAATCCACATAGCCAACACGGTTTGTCCATATGGGATTTACATTTTGTGCCATGGCCAGATTTACGTAGCTCTTCCAGCTTTCCAGGGCCAGAGTGAGTTCTATCGACGGCATTCTCCTGATAATCAACATCACCGGTGCCTTTGTAAACTCCGTAGTGAGTTGATCCTGCAATTTTATGCGCATAATACTCACCCAGGGCTGCCATTGTTTTAATATCGTGAAGGGTGTACTTCAACTCCTGACTGTTGCTGTCATTTTCCAAAAGGCTGACCAGTTCAAACGCCTTCCCGGAATGCAGATGAAGCTGGTCGGCAACCTGGAAGGGAGTCAATAATTCCGAGGAAAGGCCACCCGAAAAAGTTTCTACGTATTGTGGAATGGTCATGCATCCGGCATAATCATGAACAGGAAGCTTGAGAAAGGTATTTACATCATGAAAGCCGGTTTCATTGTATGCGGTATTAGGCCTGCTCCTGCATCCCTCTATGTACCACCTAATGTCGATGGTACCCCAGTGAAAACCTGTGGTAACCGGGTAAATCATGGAAGCTTCCTGCCATGCCTCAAACAAAATTTCCGCATCCGTTTCAGGAAAATGGTCCTGAAGCAATCCCACAAAACGATCATTTGTCAACTCGGGATTGTAACATAAGCGGCCCCACATCAGCCAGTGGTACCAGTGCTTTACAACTTCCAGTTGCCGCGGATCTTCCACATCCTTCATGGTGAATTCACGTCCCCAGATCCACTGGTCGGAGCCATAATACATTCCCTGACTCACGTCCTGTGGAATGTTCTTAATAAATTCCCTTACAAAATCGGGAGCTCCCCAGCGGAAATAGTAGTTATCGTCATTTCTGAGGGTCCAGATGGTCTTTAAATCGCCAATGTTCTTTACAAAATCTTCATGGTAGGGCTGTTTCACTGCACTCATCACATGCGCCTTCGCATATTTGAAACTGTAAATAAAATCCACATTCTCCTGTTCAATTAGCGGAGCAAATTTCTCTTCAATGGCTTTAGGGTCTGACATGTGCTGACGATGAATGAACTTAAACTCACGGTCGGGCATTTCCTGAGCGACTTCAAGCAATCCCCTGGCATAGGTCTTATAGGCCCAGTCCTCTTTTTCTTCAAAGGGAATCCCGTGCATATTTTCACCTGTTGCTAAACCAATACCTCCCAGGTCGGGATAAGTTCTGAACATGGATTTTACGCTTTCCCTGAAATAATCGATGGTCACTTCGTTATCAATTTGATCTGTAATCCCATACTTCCCTTCGGTGCCATTCACAAAAATATTCCAGGTTATTACATAGAAGGTCACATTACGCGATTTCGCATAGGCCATCACCTTTTGCCAGAATTCGATCTTCTCATCAATGGTAATTTTCTTCAGCACTTCGTAGTTGTCAACTATTTCAGGTGCATCAAAACCAATCCCCCAGGGATGGTAATATTCTTTCCATTCCGTGGTTGAACGGTGCACATCATCCAGGGCAATATCCTCGTATCCGGGCACTTTGACCATGGAAGGAAAGGGATGAAGGCTCCAAAGGGAAATGAAATTGTAACGGTTTTTGGCCATGTGATCAATATACTCTGTCCAGAAATCGTAATTCCACATCTCAAGGATATTCTTCTGGGCAGCATCACAGGGATCCGTATAACTGGGTGTACGGACATCCAGGGGAATGTTGAATTTGGTTCCCCTCATTTCCATATATGGGTTCTGGCTTGTGGACTGAATACCTTCAAATCCCGTACAGTGATATTTGCTCTGCCAGTTCAAATCCCCCATACATGGCACCTGACTCACTGGAAGCCAGGATGTGAATCTGCCGGTCTTCCTTAAGCAACTGGAATCCTTCCTCCTCTATATCTGAATTTCCGGGATTGATTCTGAAAATAACATTTGCCTGTTCTTCATTGCCTTCAGATATTGCAATCTCTTTTCGAGACAGGCCATTCTGATTTCATTCAGGACAAATTCCATCAGCTCACTGTTTGCTTCTGAAAAGACAATCACTTGGTCCTGCCCTTGGCTGCATCCCCAAAGAAGAGAAACACAAAGCAAAATACAGGCTAATCCTGAATTGAGAATAGCTTTTAAGTTTTTCATTTTTATTCTTTTAAGGTTAATAACACCAGCCAGTCCATTCCCTTGTTTTCAGGGGGATATCCCAATGTGGCTGTTCCATTGGCTTTCAGGGATGGGATGCTGCCTTCCTGTAGCTCACCTCCGTTTCGGGGATCATACCAGCGAAGATGATATTCCTTCCCGGTGCTGCCCAGATTAAGTGATGTAGTTTCTGTCCCGGGTTTAATATATACAGCATAGACCTCATCCGGGGCAGCAAAACAGAAGCTATCGCCATCTATTACTAAATCATCGTGGGGCTCCATTCTCCAGAAGGCCAGATAGTTCTCGAAAAAATAGCGTGCATGTCTGTTCTGATCCCAGAACAGGTCCCTGCTACGGAAGTCCTGACAGGTAAGGTCGGAATGTGGACTGGAATAGCCAAAATACCATTCCACTCCATAGCCTCCGGCAAAGAGGGTCCCATAAAGTGCATTGGCCCTTGCCAGGTCGTGCTCCGGATCCTCCTCGTCGGGCAGAAGGGCATATTTGGCTTTACCTGGTTCATCCACCGCAAGTGCCCAGGGCTTGCCCGTTGAATCGCTTTTAATTCTCCACTTCAAGACCCTTGGATGCACATCCAGGAAGGCGCTGTCACTCAATTGAAGGGAAGCACCTGTGAGCGGAGACTGGTCCCCGATGAGCTGGGCATACCTGTCATCCTGATTTGGGAAGGTGTGTATGACCAGGTGATGCTTATAGGGATCCAGACCGTAAACATAATTTGCTACCTTTCTCACCTCCTCAATGGGCTGGTTATTCTCCTCTCCAAGATTCCAGTTCAGGGCCAGATGATGCCCGAAACGTGCAATCAGCTCCCGGTAATAAAGCTTTCCTTCGGTTCCGAATACTCCCTGGTCCATGAGATGGTCCGTTTCTGTTTCATGGGTTTTGAAATGAAGGAACATGCCTTTTGTTTCAGCGTAAGAAAAAATGCGCTCCCATTGCTCCAACTTTGAAACGTCATAACGGGTCCTGTGCATAAGGGAATCCCAGGAATGTTTATTCTTCTTCTCATCTGCATATTGCTCATAGTCCGCCACAGGAACCTTTAAAAGCTGGGGTATGATATTCCGGTCATCCCCGTCCACGTTGAAGGTCAGGAATGAAAAGACATTCAGGTCTTCCGAGGCCAGGTAGCGATAGCCCCCAGCAGGTTTTTACCCTTGCCCCCCTGCCAGGTATATGCTTCTGCATCGGGCTGAAAGTCTATTGCATGGGCATCCCAGGTCTTTCTTAAATCAAAAACATCGGAAGAGGCATCAAAGTCCGCATAACCCAGCAGGTTTTCCGGGGCATCCACCCCCACCTTTATGAAATACTTACCGGACTCGGAATAGCGTAAATAATGCTCACCAATATACTCCAGTCTGCCTCTGGCCCGGTTGTCGGGCAGGCTTTTGTCCGAGGCTTCAATGCTGAAGCTTCCTATGGCCCCATCAAAATAGCCTGCACTTTCGCCTGCCTCAGGATCGTCCGACACGGCTATGCCAGCTCCTTGCCTGAAGGAGACTCTGTACTCCCAGGTTCCGATTTCGCTTGGAGTGAAGCGAACCTCCCACTTGTTACCGGCATTGGCACTGCTTTCTGCTGCTTCTCCATCGGCAGCGTAGAATCCCGGGACCACATAGCTCCTGGCTCCATGAGTAAATGTCACGTCCATGCGGTAATTCAAAAAGGGATTATCCTCGTCCATTTCACTGCTTTGCGGTCCGTCGAATACCAGACTAACCCGGTGCCATTTTTTCAGTTCTCCACGGATTTCTGCCTCCTGTCCGGTCCTGCATCCGGCTAGGCAGCATCCCATACAAAGCAGGAATACAATCATTCTCATATTAGTTGCAGTTAATTATTACTCTTCTGTAATCATACATTTCAGCGATTGGGTTGTTGTCTCTGAGCTCAAGGATCAGGTGTATTTCCTTTCCTTTCGACTCGGGCGGCAGCTCAAGCGACAGGACCGGACTTGCCTGCCTGCGCCAACTCCAGGGTCCCTTCATATGTGCCGGCCTCCCTGTAAATCCACCAGGAAAAGGCCAGGCTGTCCTGATCCGGATCACTGGAGGCGGAAGCATCCAGGATCAGCTTCCCTCCGGCATCCGCCAGGATGGAATGTATTCGTTCATCGGGGTCTCCGTTAACGGCCACAGTGGGCGGATGATTTGCGTCCTCATATGCATTGACACACCAATCCATCCGACAGGAAAAATCATTGAACATGGCCCTTCGCCAGCGCCAGATGGGTGTAAATTCGCTTGCATAATGATGCCCTGTTTCAGGGTCCACCCAGCTGTCTGCTGCTTCGCTGTATAAATAGAAATCACCATACTTCTCCTCATCCTCCTGTATGTCTTTGTGTCTGGACCATTCATTTTTCACTTTCTCTCCTGTAAAACGGCCGCTCCATCCACCCCAGTGGGGTTGACTGATGTCCCACAGGCCCTGGTGGATAAGTCCCATCCACGGAATGGTACCCCCTCCTTCCACGAATGACACGTGGCCCGGCCCCATTATCCTCATAGGCCAGGTCTTCCCCAACTGGCCATGACCCACAATAATGTGGTCCAGCGCCCAGTGATGCTGCCCCAGGTAAGTATAGTCATAGGGTTTCCAGGTATGGGTCCTATGGCGTATTTTTCCAGGGTACCCCAGACCCTTGGCCCACCATAGCAGTAGGTTTGGTAATTGCTTCGCACCCAATGAATCTCAGGATAGTTTGCGCAAATCCATGCACCGGCATTGTCCTGGGCCCCATTCTCAAATACCCTTAGCTTTCCGATGAAGGTTTCCAGTTCCGCTTCGCTATGCCCTGCTTCATAATCGATGATGGCCTGGGCCAGGGTGTTGGAACCGGCATTGACCACCACGTATAGGGGACGCGGATCATCTTTCTCAAGGCATTCTATAATGTGTTCAGAGCCCTCGCTTGATTGTCCCGGACCCACCCCGGCGATGCCGTAATCGGGTTGACCGCTTTTTACAAGGGATCGCAAGAAATCGGGATCAGGCCAGCCGGAAGCATGCTTTTCCAGGTTTGGTAAATCCTTCTGGTAGGCATCAATAATCTTGTGAAAAAGGTCCGGATACAGCCTGGTTCGTTCCGGCAGGCGATGGGCAGAATGAAGGTACTTGCCTGAAACTGCAATAAGTCCCTGGATGTCAAACTCATTGCTGTACATCATCATATGCACCATTTGTTGCTCTTCATCGGGCTCGTTTCCCATGTCCGCAAGGACCATCATGCGGTGTTTATCCTGCTGTGCAAAAAGGCAGCCTGCTGTGCCAACAAAAAGCAGCAAGGAAATAAGCAAGGGGAAGATTTCTCATATTCATGCTAGTTCTGATTGATCGTTGTTTCAAACTTGTAAGTGCCCGCCGTGCCGATATCTCAAAAGTATTTTCACCTTTCCTTTGCAGTTTTAGATTTGTCTGATCGGAATAGGGACGATCATTCGACCAGTAAAGGCTGATCCTCAGTATTTCCGGGAATGATGATTTTAGCGCTTGTATTAGGAGGAATCGTCGCTTCCAGTGTAAACCTTCCGTTTTCAATAAGCCATGCCGAGCCAATTTCCCCATATGGACTCTGGTAGCTAGCCCTTGCCGATGTGAGCGGTCCGTCATGCAAAGGTGCTATGAGGATCTCCTTGTAGCCGGGTTGCATGGGTTTGATACCTGCTATTCGCTCGTACAGGAACTGCCCGATGGCTCCGTAAGCATAGTGGTTGAAGGAGTTCATACCGGCCGGGTGAAAACCATCCTCAAGCGTGTAGGAGTTCCATCGTTCCCACATGGTGGTGGCACCCTGGTTGATTGAATAAAACCAGGATGGATAGCTCTCCTTAAACAGCATCTCAAACATGATATCTGTTCTTCCAATTTTTTCGAGAACCGGCGCCAAAAGTGGTGTTCCCAGAAAGCCGGTACGCAAATGAGTATCAGCTTCTTCAATTTCGGCCAATAAATGAGAAATAGCTTTCACCTCCATCTCAGGGCTCAGCAAATTAAAACCAATGGCCATCAGGTAGGCTGTCTGGGTGGACGCTCCCTTGCTTACGCTCCCGTCTTCCTTAAAAAAGCGGGCCTGAAATGCCTTTCGCAGCTCTTTAAGCAAGCTTTCCAATCTGGCCTTATCCTCCTTAAATCCAAGCACTTCGGCAGTCCGCATACATAAGTCATACAGACCTGGCATAGTAGGCAGTTGAAATCAGGCTTCTCATCGGTCTCACCCTTGCGTTCATCCTCGGGATGTTCTGAAAAAGGCTGCAACCAATCGCCGTAGGTGAACATATCCACGACGTGGTTTTCTGCTATGGAGCCATAGTAGTCGATCCACGCCAGCATACTTTCATAGCTGTCTTCCAGAATTCTTTTATCTCCCGTTCGAAGGTAGATTTCCCAGGGTATGACTGTGGCCGCATCACCCCATCCGGATGAGACCCTGTCTTCCGTCAATGTCAGGAACCACAATGGGAACGGAACCATCAGCTCGCTGGTCGTCCCGGACACTTTGCATCCAGCTGGACCAGAAGGAATGTGCGTCGGCAATAAAAAGCGAAGTGGGAACAAATACCTGGGCATCTCCGGTCCAGCCTGCACGCTCGTCCCGCTGTGGACAATCCGTTGGGATATCAATGAAATTTCCACGCAGGCCCCACTCAATGTTGCTATGCAGCTGATTTAGTTTGCCGTGTGAGGAGGAAAAGCTTCCTGCCATGTCAAAGTCGGAATACTGGACCAGACCACTCACCCAGGATTTTTCCGGAGCAAAGCCTTCATCAAATCCGCTCAGCTCCACATACCTGAATCCGTGAAAGGTAAATCCTGGTTGCCATTCAACCATTCCATCTTTCGCCGGAAGGTAGAAATCGGTGGAGACTGCTCCCCTGTAATTCTCGGTATAGATTTCCCCATTGGCCTGAAGCATTTCAGCAAAACGGATCCTCACCTGCTGCCCCTTTTTCACAGGAATCTTTATTTCTGGCACACCTGCCATGTTTTGTCCCAGATCAAATACCACCTTCCCATTTCCGGTTTCACTGATGGAAAGTGTTGGCAGAATAATTTTTGCAGCAAGCTTGTTGTGTCGTTTGGGAACGAGCTTTACTTCATTTGAAATGGATTCCTCTCTTACCCCGGACCAGGCTGAATCATCGAAATCTGGCATGTTCCAACCCGGCATCTCCAGGCGGGCATCATAGCTTTCGCCATCGTAGATGCCTGAATAGCGAATGGGCCCGTTCACGGTCCCCTTCCAGGATTGATCGGTGGCAAAGGTTTCGACCTCTCCATTTTTATAACGTAATTCCAATTGTGCCAGGACTTTCGGGCTCACATCGGGGTAACTCCTGAAGATGAGCCGCCCCGCATACCAGCCTTCTGCAAGTTCCAGCCCCAGGGTGTTGTTGCCCTTCTGTAACAGGGATGTGACATCGTAGCTTAAGGTTTCCACACGTTTCTCGTAGGAGGTCCATCCGGGAGTAAGCACATGCTCACCCACCTTTTGGCCGTTGATATGTGCCTGGAACAAGCCCAGGGCGGTGATGTAAAGACGTGCACTTTCTACCTCATCCTGGACTTGCAGCTCCTTCCGAAGGTATTGAACCCGGTGCACCTTTCGCTTGATTTCCGGGATCTCTACCGCCTCCTGACCGGGAAGGCTGATCCACCTGGCCGACCAGTCACTGTTATCCAGCAATCCCAGTTCAAAAAAAGCAGGCTCGCTCCAATCCGATTCCACACCTTCTGCATCCCAGAATTTTACCTGCCAGTAAATCCTTTGTCTTGAAGTGAGTTTTTTGCCCTTGTAATTTACATACAGAGTCTGCTCCGTGTTCACCTTGCCACTCTCCCATAAATCCGCCTCCCCGGGCAACAAACCTGGAGAAGTGGCAGCAACAATGGCATAGGCCTTTTGTGCCCGGACACCCGGAGGAAGTTTCCAGGAAAATGTCGGATTCCTGATCGTAAAAACCCATGGGATTGCTAAAACCTTCGTTCAAACTTAAATCGCAGGGTCTCCCAACATCACTTCGATTGCAGGAATATGGCAGCGAATAGGACCATCAGGGCTCCAATCAGGAGGAGCCCCATGTTATGGGGACAGGCTGCTTTTGCTTTTCATTCTTTTATCTGACTGATCTTAATGTTTGAATATCTTGCTGCCCTGGTATACATATGCCTTATTCCAATTCGCCCCCTGTTAACAGGGTCGAATGCAGATGTATTCCAGTGAAATAGCGTGCTTACTTCCTCGTTTTTCACCTGGAAGAAGAGCTCCTCACCTAGCTTGATGACCGTAAAATGATAGCCTACTCCCGGTAAAAACAATCCTGTGCTAAAATAGTCCGGTGCAATCCGGGTATCCGTCCCAAACTTCTGTCCCTCTTTTACCGGGTAGCGGCGGGCGCGCACATAATCGCTCTGGGGATCCTCTTTCAGAGGAAAAGCTGCGAAGCTTATATGCAGCAGATTCATATTTCTGAAATATGAACTCATATAGGGAACCAGCCGCAGATGCGACCACTGGGCAATATCCTCGGTGTAAGGAGGCTCTCCATTCCCTGTTGCCAGGATATATAGAATGTTCACCGCATAATTAATGTCATCGACCCTGGTATAATCAAACTCAATCTTCACATCTCCTTCAAATTCATCTTTGGTCCAGAGCACGGCATGAGATCCGTTATCCCCTTGAATGGGGCCAGCAGAAAAAACCATCCCTTCAGGCGTATTTTTCACCGATCCTCGCTCCCCGTCCAGAAACCAGTTCTGTTGCCAGTCCGTCGATCCCGGATCAAAAAAAACCTCCTTCCATTCAGCCTGAAGAGCGGCCTGGAAATCTTCTTCCCCGGTCTCCTTTGCTTGTTGTGCATTGGCCCCTGGGGAGGCAGGTGAATCAGGACAATGAAATTAGAAAAGCATATTCGAAACATAGTCTTTACAAATTTATCACTGTTACTTATTCAGGTTCATTAAAACATAAGGTGTTCACGGGTTTTCCCTCCGGGGATGGGCTTGTTGAAATCCTTTCCGCGGCATTCCTTCATAGTATCGCTAAGCTCATCGATCACCGTCTGGAGCTTTTCACTTTCAGAGATGTTATGGTTCTCTCCCACATCATTCTGATGATCATACAACATGCGGGCATATATTGAGCTGTCAGACTTGCTCCATTCCGTATAGGCATATTCCGGGGTTTTAATGGTCAGACCATCAAACCATTTGGAGATGACAAAATCCTTCCAGTCCATATTGGGATCATTGACCAGCGGGGCCAGGCTAAGACCTTCCAGATGCCCTGGCAGCTCCAGTCCTGCAAGTTCGCACAGGGTGGGATAGATATCTACAAACTCAACCATGGCATCGCATTTTGCTCCATTGGTTTTCCCCGGAACCTTTAACATCAATACCGATCTGAGTGAGGTCCGGTAATTACAATGCTTGTTCCACAGTCCATGCTCCAAAAGGTTGTAGCCATGATCGCCCCAGAGGATCACAATGGTATTCTCGTCCAGTTCAAGGGCCCTGAGTTCATCAAGCACCATTCCGATCATCTGGTCCACATAACTCACGCATGCATAATATCCGTGGATAAGCGTGCGTGCTAAGAGAATCACTTACCTGGCCTTCCCTGGGGGATGTCCCAGTATTTTCGCAACTCACCAAACTGGTGCTGAGCTTCAGCAGGTGCATTTTCCGGGGCATACCTGTTTTCCGGCAAATGAATACTGCTGCGCTCATATAAGTCCCAGTAGCGGGAAGGAGCATTAAAGGGAAGATGGGGTTTCATAAAGCCACAGGCAAGAAAAAAGGGCTGATCCTTTTCTTTCAGTTTCCGCAGATCACTGATGGCCTTCAGGGCGAGCTTGCCATCACGGTAGGCACTGTCAGGTACATCAGCGTGTTCGTAGGTGGGACCTCTCAAGCCTTCCCTGTTGGCAAGGGCTACATTCTCCGGCAAGAAGTAGTCCCCGGGAGCCATGCTTGGTGCAGGAGCCCATATTTCATTCCAGCTGTCTGCCAGATCATCCCTGTGATGGAATATTTTGCCATTGGAAATGGTATGATAGCCCTGATCCTTAAAATATTTGGGCAGGGAGAGTACGCCCGGATAATCATCTTCAGCCCGGGTACGATAGTCCAGGTAACGGAAACGGGTAGGCCTGGTACCTGTCAGTAAGCTCGCCCTGGATGCTCCGCAAACCGGGATATTGCAATGTGCCTCAGTGAAAATCATTCCTTCCTCTGCCAGCTGGTCCAGATTGGGAGAATGAATGTAGCTTGCTCCGAAACAGTTCAGTTCTGGCCTGAGATCGTCCACTGCAATAAAAAGGATGTTGGGTTTTTCAAGCTCCTTTTCTGAGGGCTGACAGGCCATCAGTAATAGAAAGCAAGCAGTAATAAGTGAAATGACAAAATATTTAGTTTTCATATCATGGTTTATTATTGTTCTGATTTCTGAAATTGATAAAGCTTCAGCACGGAGGGTTTCACCGGAATCTCAGGTGCTTTATAATACCTGCGTTTACCCTGGGTTTCCCATCTCATTGCATAGTAGCTTTCCGGATAACCTGCGCATCCCCGAACCTTTGCCATCGAACCTGCATTCCTTCTTCGGGCCTCAGTGGATCCATCAGACTTTGCGGGTAGATCGGATCCTCCTGTGGATCCACATCCCTGTCCAGGATCAACTCAAGGGTCTTGCCATTTACCTGCAATTCTCCGGGACCTTCTTTGATGTGTTCGTAGGAAACAAGAATGTCCCCCTTTGCATTCACTTTTGCTTCTCCGATCCTGATCTCAAACTCAATGAACCTGGCCCGGAAAACGCCCACCTGTAATCCCAAGTCTGAGATTTGCCTTGGATTGCCACTTTCCCTCGAATATGCTGGCCAGGTAAATCTGGTTGTTTCCTGTGTCATCATATTTCAGATAAGCAATCAGGGGCTGAGCTCGCCTGTCAAAGAAGAGTTGAACATTCCCATTGATGACTCCCCCTCCAGGTGGTACGGGATCCACTGTATACCTGCCATTCCCTGGGGGTGATCGGTACCATTGTCTCTTCTCTGTCCCAATGCCTGCCAGTGAAGCAGATCCTTGCTTCTAGCATAGGATAGATCATGATTTGTTTCGCAGTCAGGCGTATCCCGCCACAGCCAGACCATATGAAAATATGCATCCGGACCCAGCCTGGGTCCGCTCTTATAGGCGCTCATTTCACCCAGTCCGTCGAAAAGCGGATCCCGGGAAAGACGTTCAAAAGTCTTTGATTCTTCATTGTAGCGGTTAAGGATGGTGACTCCGTTTCCACTCCCTCCGGTCCGGTAAGAAAAAAAGAGTTTCCCTTCTGCATCTTTAATAAAAGAAGGATAGGTGCATCGCAACTCATCCTCTTCCCTGATCATTGGGAATACGCGTTCCAGAGATCCTATATCTCCCGGGCTGGCAGACTTAAAATAGAGCAATGTATCGTCGTGCATATTGCCGCTCAGGTGAATACATCCTGCCCTGTCAAGGGTCATGGTGATGGAATTGTGGCTGTCCCACCCCACCCTGCTGGGCAGCACCCTGTACTGAAAGTGGTCATCAGTCAGCTTCCTTGCCGCCACAGTCAGATATCTGTCTTTATTGTAGTAGGCCAGGTACTGGCTCTCATCCCGGGTCACCGCAGCAAAACGAACCGGAAAATCTGCCGGCACTGAATCCACTTCAATTTGCTCAACGATGAGAATTTCATGCTGCTCCCCTGTCCCTTTAGCGGGTGACATCCCACATGCCTGGAGGATGATAATACCGGTCATAAACAGGCTTATATTTATAAAGAATCTCATGTATGGAATAATCTTTTTTTTTGTGTTGTATTGGACATAGGGGGTTTTATCCAGCTTTAAACCTTAATCATCTGCTTTACCATCCGGGCCATTTGTCCTTTTTTTCTGGTTCACAAAATAGGGTTGAAAGGTATAAGAGGAGTACTTATCCCAAATTAAATTAGTGCTGGGGAGGTAGAGTTTCAGCTCTTCTACTTTCTTCCCTGTATTCCGGATTCTTTGCCAGGTTTGTAAATTCGTTGGGATCCTTCTGGTGGTCGTACAACTCCTCTTCACCATCTTCGTATTGAATATAACGAAAAGCATTTGCTTTAACTGCATGGTTGTTCATTCCAAAAGTTGTTAAAGCATAAGCTTCTTTGTTGTTATTTTTGTTTTGCATCGTTGAGACCAGGCTAATTCCCTCGTTTTTATCGTAAGCCGGCAAAGCACATAGCTCCAGCAGGGTTGGATATATAGATAGCATTTCTGCTGGTGAATCAATTACTATTCCTTCTGGCAAATTGGGCGCAGCAAACATTAATGGAGCATTCGTCGCAGGCTCCCAGAGTGCGTGTTTTGCAAAAGTGCCTTTCTCGCCTAAACGGTAACCGTGATCGGACCAGAGCACAATTACTGTATTATCGGCATATCCGCTGTTTTCCAACGCTTCCATTACCCTGCCAATTTCATAATCGACAAAGCTTACACAGGCCAGATAAGCCTGAATGATTTTTTTCCACTCTCCACTTTCTATGGCCCATTCGGTTGATGGCATCATTGGCAGGTCGTTGATCTGAAGCGCTACCGGAGGCACATCGTCCAGGTCGTCCGCCTTGTATGGAGCCACTTCTATACCCTCCAAAGGGTGCATATCGAACCACTTTTGAGGAACATACAAGGGCACATGCGGACGTAAAAATCCCAGAGCCAGAAAGAAGGGTTTGTCGTAGTCGCGCTTTAATCGTTCAATTACCCAGTTTGCCGAACGGTGATCGGGCATGAGCGAATCCTGTTCAGGAAATGCACCCCAATCAGTGCTGGTCCGACCGTATAGCTTTCTGTCGGATGTTCCGAAACCATCCCAGACAAATCGTTCTTCAGGTAGCGGGCCAAAACCTTTTTCCCTGCCACCCGACTCATCAAACACCCCATCTGGAGCATGTGTGTGAAACAGCTTGCCTATCCCCATGGTGTGGTAACCATTGTTTCTAAAATATTCGGGTAGAAAAATAATCTCTTCTGTTACCGGGTTATCTTCTCTTCGAATTTTATCATCGTCTATCATGCCATAAATTCCCGTTGTGGATGGACGCAACCCCGACATAATGGAAGCCCTTGAAGGCCCGCATAAGGGAGCCTGGCAATGTGCATTTGAGAATAAAACCCCCTGTGCCGCCAATTTATCCATATTGGGTGTTACGGGCCTGGAGTAGCCCCCTAAACACCCCAGCCAGGTGTTCAAATCATCAACCGCAATGAATAAAACATTGGGGTATTCTTGTGTTAACTCCTCTTCTGCTTTTTTTAAGCTATTCCCACAGGATAGCAAAACAATCGATGTGAGTACCACTACAACTATTGATATTCCTTTTCTAAGCGGCATAGTATTGAAATCCTTATTTTGTAATACTTGCATTTAATTGACTAAGATCTGTTTTAAGTTCTCCATTCGGTCCGTAAATCACCGGAGCAACAAAAGAATCTCTGATGCGGTCTTTTGTAGCGGTCTTTGTATTTACACCATGTATGATACCAATCGCCTTTCCATACAAAAAAGTCGCCATGACCATAAGGCGTATCCAATTCCCAGCCTTCGCCCACGCAGCCCTGTGCCTCATAGGGGCCGTAAAGGTTTTTAGAGGTAGCATAATACCCTGAGCAGTTAAATAGTAGATACCATTGTGCTTGTGCAATGAATTTTTATCCATATCAGGGAAGTAGGTTGGCTTGTTGATGACAATCGTTTTGGGTTCTTCATCCAGCTCAATCATCGATTCTTTAAGGCGTGCTATTTGATAATTTGTTCTGCCATAAATGATATAAGGGCTATTGTCATCATCTACAAAAATGGTCGGGTCGAATGAATCGACAAGGGGCTTGCCCAGGGCATCTTTATAAGGACCTTCAGGTTTGTCGGCTACCATAACACCTGCATCATTATGGTGATTTGAGAAATACCAGTAATATTTGCCGTTTCGTTCCACGATATCACCAGCCCAGCAGGATGTATTTCCTTTACCCATATAATTATCCTCCGGACTTATGGTACCCACATGCGTCCATGTTTGCATATCCTCAGAGCGAAAAATGCGCCAATCGGGCATTACCCAGTCTTCAATCCCAAAACCTACATCGTGACCTGTAAAAACGTAGCATACATCATCGACAACCAACATGTGCGGGTCAGACATTCCCGGTTCTGAAATTAAGGGGTTTGTCAGCACTGGTTTTGAGCTATTTTCATTTGCCTTCTTCCCTGTTGAAGAACAGGCTATAAAGCTTATTAATGCAATAAAAAACACTCCAGCCTTTACCAAAGAATTCAAAGAATTTACTAATTCTATTTTTGTTTTCATTTAAGTCACTTTTATAATTTTCACTGTTATTTGCCTGAGAGATATCAATGTAACTATTCCTTAACGAGCAGTTTATTCAATTGGCTGCCGGTTTTCCCAGGTTCTCACACCTACTCGTTTTGCCCACTGTTTCCATAATTTTTCCAGCTCTTCTGCCTTTTCCGGCATCGAAGCAAGGAGGTTGGTTCCTTCACTTCTGTCCGCTTCCAAATCGTACAACTCCCAATCGTACTCGGCTTCTTTGCTCCACCTCGAAACCAATTTATATTTTCCCAATCGCACAGCTTTGTTACCCTCGTGTTCCCAGAACAAAGGACGCTCAGGTAATGCTTCGTTATGAAAAGCCGAAACAAGACTCTGTCCTTCAAATGGAATAATGGGGTTGTTGTTATAGGTTTCGGGGTAGGTGGCTCCTGCAACATCGATGCAGGTTGCCATAATATCGATTAAATGTCCGGGTTGATTGCGATATTCGTTTTTAGCTTTTATTCCCTCTGGCCAGTGCACGATTAAAGGCGTTGCAATTCCTCCTTCGTGTACCCAGTGTTTGTACATTCTGAAGGGTGTATTACTGGCATTGGCCCATGGTTTTCCATAGCCTAAATAAGTAGAGGCGCCACCAGGTTCAAGACCAACTCCGGCCAGAACGGGTTTGCCATCGCGTGTATATTTGGGAACCATCTCGGTTTGAAAATCATTCTCCCCCATGGGATTTATTCCATTAATAAGCACATCTTTATGATAGGGGCTGATTTCTTGCTGAAATCCAAATTCTTCAGCACATCCCCCGTTATCCTGCAGATAAAAAACCAGTGTATTGTTTTCAATCCCTTTCGCTTCTAAGGCAAGCATTACCCGTCCAATACCCTGGTCCATGCAATCTACCATTGCGGCATAAACCTCCATAAGTGAACTGTACCATTCTTTGTTGTCAGCATCCTCCCAATTTGGGATGCCATCCTTTTCACTTAAGCCCCATTCGGGTTTTATCAAGCCCATTCCCAGCATCTTTTTATATTTCTCTTTGCGTAAGGCATCCCAACCGGCATCGAATTTACCTTTGTATTTGGCAATATCTTCTGGTTTGGCATGCATTGGCCAGTGTGCTGCAGTGTATGGCAGGTACATAAAAAAGGGTTTGTCGCTTTTGTGTTCTTCAATAAATTTCACGGCATTATCAGAAATGGCATCCGTGTAATAAAAATCGCCTCCTGGCGCTATGTATTCATTATCCCGTGTAAGCGAACATGGATCGTAAAAACTTCCTGCTCCGAGTATGGTTCCAAAAAAACGATCGAAACCACGTTGCAAGGGCCAATTGTGTTTTAGTTGAACCGGATCGTTTGGCTTATAAGGTGTGACATGCCATTTACCTGACATGTAGGTTGCATACCCTGCCTGTTTGAGTACCTCTGCAATGGTAACTGAATTCACACTTAAATCTCCGCGGTAAGCATCGCTGCCCCCATCATCCATCATGTGCCCGATTCCTGCCTGGTGTTGGTAAAGGCCACTGATTAATGAGCCACGTGTTGGACAGCAACGTGAGGTATTGTAGAATTGTGTGAAGCGCAAACCATTTTCGGCCAATCCATCCAAAACCGGAGTGTTTATAACTCCTCCATAACATGCAATATCAGAATAGCCCATATCATCGGCCATTATTAAAATGATATTGGGACGCTTTTTTTGCGACAGATCAGTGTTCGTTTTGTCGGTTTTTGAAGTACATGCCGTCAGGGCAAAAATAAGGGCAAGAAAAATCAAATTAGTTGTTTTCATCTCTTTAAATTTATATCACTAGTAAGCAACAAGTTTTACCGGCCCCTCCATTCCTGTTGGGGCGATCGCATTATGACTTGTCCAGTGTTGTGCTGTTTTGTTATCTTTTAAGGACCTGCAATAGTTCGCCAGAACTGTTGTGTAGCGAATTTCTATCTCATTCTCCCCTTCTTTCAGAAAATCGGCAACCGGAAAAATAGCTAGTCCGTACCAACTTGTTCCTGCATTTTTACCGTTCACATAAAGCTCTGTTATTCCTTCGTTTACATCTCCTAAATCGATATGGCTTACACCTTTGGGTGTACTGATAGACGCCGTGTAGATAATTTTACCTCCAAAGGTATTTTGATTAACATCCTCCGATTGGCTGAAATCAATTAGTTCATCCATTTTCCAGTTAAAAATTTCGCCATCAACTCTTTTGCCCTCAACATCCCAGGCATTCTCTAAAACCTCTAGCTCTTTTCTTTCTGTTTTTACCAGTGTAGCCAGAGTTTTTGGCTTTTCATCTTCAAACACTATTAAGAGCGACTCCAGTGGTTTCAGCACGATTTCTAATTCTTCAGGATCTGATTTGTAAGCGCAGGGCTTTCTTTCACCGGTTTCAGGGTTCCATATCCATGGGTATTTTCCTTCAACAGGGAATACTGCCTTAAATTCAGCCGAATTATATCGATGACTATTGTTAAAGAAATACAGTTCTTCATCCTCCGTGTACTGATGTATCTGGTAAACATACTCGCATGGCCTGTCGATAAGCACATCTGGGTATACTCCCGTTTGTGCCAACATATCCCTTGTCCACGTGAATAAACGCTGGTTTTGCGTGGGACCATCAATTTGGAGGAAGGATTGAGGATACTTTTCAGAAAGCGATTCCATGAGCGCTTTTACCATTTCATCGTTTTTTTCATAATCGGTATAATGGAGCGATTGAACAGGCAAGTGATCGATTACAACAACTTTTCCGCCCGATTTTAAATAACGCTCTATGGCCAAAGCAGTTTTAGGATCAATTGATTTCAGGGAGGCCAGGACGAGCAATTCGTACTTCATGTTGCCATATTGCATAAGCCCATCATGAAAATCTGCTCCCTGTACTATTTTTTCGTTGATGTAATCATTCGAATATCCCAACTGACTGATAGGTTCCCATAACTTATAGAGATATTGGGGAGTTAAATGAAAATCTTCCCTGGTTAATCCTACATCGCCCCACAGATCGGATGTTGGGCCAACAATGGCAATGGATTTATCCGCCTGTGAATTTTGGAATACATACGATAGACGGGCATTATAATCTACCCATTCAGGGAGGTGCTCCCACCATGTATTATGTTCACTAAAAAAAGCACCATACTTTAACCAACCCGGGAAACCAGCTTCTATGGGTGAATAATTGAAGCCATGTAAAACAGAATGATTTATCCCCGTGATAAAGTTCATATCATCATGCTGCTTTATTTCTTCCAATGTAGTTCTGAAAACCCCGGCTGTATTGGTCATGGCCTCACAGCTTATTATTTTCCTTCCGGATAAA
The DNA here is from genome assembly GCA_963713725.1 of uncultured Bacteroidota bacterium. GTDB lineage: Bacteria > Bacteroidota > Bacteroidia > Bacteroidales. Next base: position 126,190 of record CAVQMZ010000018.1, on the reverse strand, counting down.
TGACCGCCCGAAGCTGCCATCATATTCCAGATCATATATCCATGCCCCTGATTCCATGTCCAGACAGAGTCTTTCATATTGTCCTTATCAAAAACCCTGGAATAAATCCAGTTATTACTTTCAGGAATGTCAGGAATCATGTAGCCGTCAAGCATGCCCATTAAAAAGGGGGTTCCATATGCCTGATAACGGCACAACAAATTGTTTTCGGTACAAAAGTCCTGAAAAACCCGGGTGAAATTTTCTAAAAATGTTTCAACCAAGAGGCGGTTGTAATCATAACGTACCCTTTTAAGTTGATCTTTAAACTGACTGTCATATTCATTATCATATTCATCTTTTTCATATCCGGAATAGGCAGGATAAAAGATAAAAGGAAGCCAGATATCCAGTGAATAACTGTACTTCTTCAAGAATGTGTCTCCAAATTCATCGGTCCAGTTTGCTCCTGAAATTTCGATGCTGTCGCAAAATAAAGCCCTGATCAGCTCATCTAAAGGAATACCGGTTTTTTCGGAAATCCTTTTTAAGCGGGCAAGATATTGGTAGGTCACTTCTTTATTATAATGATCCATCACCGGCCCGGCGCCGCCAATGGCACCCGAAGAAACTTTCCTGAATGATTGTTCCCGAAATCCGTAGCATAAATGATATTCACCCGGAAGTTCAATTTTATACGAAAGAGAGCCTGTCTCATTTAAATATTGTTTTAGGTCAATCGCCTGCCCGGTATTTTTACAATTTAGCGGGACCAGATAGATATAAAACAATTCGTAAGTGGTTTTTTCACTTTGATGTTTGCGACTACCTTCATTTTCGTAATGATTAATCATATCATTTAAGAGATCGTCCTTGCTCAGCTTTATGGTAGAATTTCCACTGTATGGCAGGTAATGCGACATGATCCTCTGGCAGGTTTCATCATGTGATAGAAATTCGCCCCCAAAAGGCCAACCTGTTCCAACAATCATATCAGTAATCATGCCTAAATCTTTGCTTTTTTTGCAGGCATGCACCAGCATATCAATCCACTCATCACTCATCCAGACAAGTGCTTCTTTCCCAATTTCCACGGAAGCTGCATTGGAGGCAATAGGATTGATTTCAACACCTCCGAATCCCACACTTTTCAGAAGTTCCAGTTCACGATCCAATTCAGTAGCTTCAACTTTATTATCGTTCCACCACCACCGCACGAAAGGTCTGGCTTCTGCTGGGGGATTCTGGAATCCGCTGTAAAGTTCTGTTTCGTGATTGATCGAGGGCTTGCTACTACAGGCACTGATTACATACAATGATGTTACAAAGAGCACAATCATGCAACACTTTGCGAAATATGCCCTTAATTGGATTGATTTTCATGTATTTGTCAGCTATCATTTAAAAACAAAGTTATTAAACTCACAAAGCTCATTTTCTTTCCCCTTGAATAAGAGACAAATACTTTCTTCATCTCCCAGCTTCCAGTTTACATTCCGGAAGCACGTATTTTTCGGACTGACTCAGATAAGCCTGACTTTCCCCCAGCAATTCTCCTTCGGGTCCACCTCTTCGAATCTCAACCGTAAGGGGGTGATTGCAATTGATGCCAAAAACTATTTTTGATTTACCGGACAGCCCCCGGATGTTCGGGTACACCAGGTAATCCCCGGGATCAATTCCCGTGAGCACAAAACCACACTCGCCGGATTCCCTTTTTCCAATACCCGAAGCTTCAAAATAGTCCTCAGCCTCAATCACCCCATCTGAGGCTGCATACTGCCCCACTCCTGTCCCATCCACTCTCACAGGGGCAATCTCGCCATTTTCCCTGTAGTGAAGATAGGAAATAAAGGTATCACGGAACCTCCGGTTCCCGGTCTGACTCATATCACAATAGGCAAAATACCACTGGCCCTTCCACTCAAAGAATGATCCGTGCCGACCCTGAAGAGGGCCATGGGGCCAGGTGGGGGCGGAATAACCTGGAGCAAAGCTCTGCTCATTCATAAGGGTGCCTGTGTATTCATAAGGACCATAAATATTTTCAGACATGGCGTAAAATGCCCCCCAGGACAGGTAATAACGTCCATTGTATTTGTGAAGGAAGGGTTTGTCATCGGTGCTTCCTTCACCATAAGGTCCGACCGGGTTATTGATGACACTTTCCTGGGTTCCTCAGCCAGGCTGATCATGTTTTCGTTTAAACGGGCCATATAATAATCCCAAACCCCGAAGAGAATGTAGAATTCACCATCGTCATCCTGAAAAACTGTCATATCATACTCATCAGTGGGTGTGAGGGTGGAGTCCAGCAAGGGCTTGCCCAATGGATCCTTCCAGGGTCCGATGGGTGTCTCACCCACCACGACTCCGGCCTGTTCGTTGCCCTCGGAGAAGTACCAGTAGTACTTCCCGTTTCGAAAGGCGGCATCTGTTGCCCAACACTGATCAAAGGCTTTGCCAATATAGGTGTCTTCCGGATTCAGAACACTTTCAAGTTTCCAGCTGACCAGGTCCGCGGATGACCACACCCACCAATCATCCATGGCGAAGCTCTTATTTTCTATGGAGCGGTCATGTGTGGCATACAGATAGGCCTTTACCCTCAAAAATGCGGATATGGGGATCGTTCACACCCTGCATTGGAATAATGGGATTCTGGGCATGAAAAGCCTGGCTGATCAAAAGCATGCCTAATGTTGTGGCAACAGAAATAATAAGCAGTTTTATTCCTCATGCTGTATCAGTTTTAGCATCTCACTGGCAAAAAGTAAATAACCCCCGGAAGCATATACATGCCACTGCTCCTCAGTGAAAGGAAATGGCGATCCGGCAATCTGCTGCACATAGCCCAGCCTCCCGGATTCATTCACATTGTTATTCAGGGCATTCCAGGCTTTTTTTACGGCTGGCTCATAGATTTCCCTTTCCAGGATGCCCTGATTAATGCCCCAGGTCAGTGCAAAGCCAAAAAACCCGCTACCGCTTGATTCCCCTAAATAAAGCTCCTCCGGATCAAGGAGACTGACCGTCCAGAGTCCTTCCTCCATCTGCAAACGCTTCAGTTTATAAGCCATCTGACGGAAAAGTGCTTCATAGTAGTCCCTTTGTTCATGGTCTTCGGGAAGATAGGTCATCATCCTTGCCAGTCCGGCAACCACCCATCCGTTTCCACGGCTCCAGAACACCTTTTTTCCATTGGTTGTAAGCTCTTCAAAATAGCGATCATCCCTGAAGAAGAGTGAATCTTCAGGGGAATACAAATACTCGGTGGTTCCTTTCCAGTGCTCAAAAGCATAGTCCCTGTAAAGGGGCTCATCCAGGACATTGGCCATGTGATAGAAGGATGGGGGGGCCATATACAGGGCATCACACCAGGACCACCATTCGCTGCGGTAGCTGTTTTCGGGGAAGTGGCTCAGATTAGGAAGTGATTTTCGGGCCAGGTGCAAATCAAAGGCCCATTTCACCTGTTCTATGTATTCCGGGTTCTGATCTTTTTCATATAGATAAGCATACATATCAGCAATCAGCAAGCGATCGGCATGTAATACATCTTCACGCATCTCCCAGTCATATTCCTGTCCTACACTGAGCATCTCTTCCAGGAAGCGATCTTCACCACTCGCCTCATAGGCCGCCATCAGTCCGGTATAAAAAGCCCCCCATTGCCAGTCGTTCTTCTGCCGTTCTGTATAGGGATTTGCCAACTGCCAGTCTGCCACTCTATGCATTTGCTCTAGGATTCCTTCGTAGGAATTACTTTTTGTCCCTGAACCAGCTCCGGTGAGAATTGAAAGACAGAGAAGAATCTGTAATGCTGTACCTGTCATCTGATTTACGCTTTATTTAAAATGAGTTGATTCGTAATTCAATCCTGTTTTCTCCCGGTTCAAGTCGAATGGATCCGAATTGTGAATGGACCGGTCTGCCATTCCTGGTGACCACAAGACCCGAAGCAGCACCCAGTTCAAAGTCTCCCACCATGTTCCCGGGCAGGGTGATCCGGTAGCTGGTCAGCCTGTCGTTCACTTTTTCATAGGTGCAGGAAATAGCTCCCCGCATGGTGGGAAAAACGATCTCACTTGAAGTAAGGTCAGCAAGCTGGGGCTGAATGCTCACAGCTGCAAATCCAGGTACTTTGGGCCGGATCCCCCAGAGATACCTGGGTATGATATTCCCCGGTGCTGCTCCCCAGGCATGATTCCAATCCTGGTTTGGCTTGTAGATCAGGTCCCAGGCTTCGGTGGTGATGGTGGAGCCTGTGGCGATCATATTCCACCAGCTCCGGTCATGGGTAGCCGTCATCAATTCCAAAGCGTACTCGGCTTCCCCTCCAAGATACAGGGCTTCAAGCAGGTACTGCGCGCCATAAACACTGCAGGCCATTCCCCGGGATTTGATATGCTCTGACACGGACTTTTCGGAAAGCGGTGAAACCATACCAAAAGCCATGGGTGCCATGGAAGCATGCAGTGCGCTGTGCAGAGAACCTTCCCCATCCACATAAACCTGCTTCTCCTGGTCGAAGAGCAAGGTGTTGACAGCTTGTTTAACCTTCGCAGCCATCATTTTAAAATAATCTTCCTCTCCGGGTTTCCCTACAATGGATGCCAGCTCAGCCATCAGCACCATATTATGGTAAAAGAAGGCATTGACCATGGTATTAATGGCTAGCATTTCATATCCATCACGCTCACCGCGCTGTGTGGCCTCCTGATTTCCAAACCTGATCGTTCCCGAGGGCCAGTCAACAATATCCCTGAGTCTCTGGGTTGAATCAGCAAATCCGAGCCGAAGCATAAATTCCCCGCTCATCTCAGGCGATTCAACAGAAATCAGACCATCGGCCCTGGCAAGTTCCATCAGGGTTTTTTGCCTGAGGTTTTCATAAAAGGCATGGATCAGCTCTGTATCCCCAGTATACATGTAATCCTGGTAAACCATCATTACATTGTGCAATTGCCACTCGGTGGGCCAGGTAGGGTGATCCATGAAATATTCGATGGTCTGCTTTCCAATGGCATATTCTGCATCGGCAGCATAATGGCTTAGCTGGTTGATGTAAGCATCCGCTTCATAGGGAATTCGTTCCCTGTCCCCATCTACATAGAGACCGGCAAATGAGGTGGCCTTCATGCTGTATTTACAAAGATCCCAGATTTGATTCAGTATGGTATCAGAGGAAGTAAAGTAACTCAGATCATCCTCAAAATAATGGAAATAGGCGATTTGATGCAGGTCGGATGAAGAAACATCCCCGGCCCCTTCAATCTCACAGTACCTGAAGGGCATAAGCACACCAAATGAATCGGGCAACTGCACTGCAGCCGGACCTGTATTCCTCTGATCGGGAGGCAGTTCCAGGCGATAGCTATGCTTTCCCGGGGAAACGGGTAGCTGTGCTTCCTGGAATCTGATGGTCCCTCCGGGATTCCTGTCGATGACACCCCCCTCCAGTTTTTCGCCCAGCCTTACAAGGAGGGTATCGAAATCCTCGCTTTCATAAGTCAGCTCGAGCCGTCCAAAGGCATCTTTGCCAAAATCTGCAAAGAAGTGCTCAGGAGCAGTCTGTCTGAAAGATTCCGGAGGGATTCTTTCCATTTGAAAGGTATTGGGGGTGGAAATGGACTTGTCATATTGACCTGTTCTAAATGACTGTACTTTGGAATAATCCGAGACCCGGTTGTTTCCATCCCAAATCCGGACCTTCCAGAAATAGGTACTTCCGGACTTCAGGGCTTCCCCGCCAAGTTCGATATTGATGCTCTGATCACTTCTCACCTGCCGGCTGTCCCATACATCTCCTCTGTTCTGATCCAGAAACTCCTTTTGAGAAGATACCAGGATCTGATAAGCCTGTTGAAATACTGCCTCAGTAGGTACAATCCAGCTAAACTCGGGGAGGCTGTCCAAAATCTCCACTTTATCCGGTTCGCGGATGTATTCAACACGCAATCCTGAAGGAACACCCATGTTCTTATCCGAGAATTGCAAAGCCAGTGCATCACATTTCTGACGCAAAGCACTGAGGGTTGAACTGTACTCAGGCTCAGTGGCCAGATTATTCACCTCCATGGGGTCCTCTTTCAGGTAATAGAGTTCCTCAATGGATTTATCGTTCACATACCTGAGGTACTTCCAATCGCTGGTTCGAACTCCTTCGCTGGGTGGTATATTTTCAAACTCCCATAAATGCTCGATCAGAATGGTATCCCGATTTATCTTTGCGTTTTTATCCTGCAAAAGGCCCTCCAGGCTTTTTCCCTGGTACTGGGCGGGTGGATGAATCCCGGCAAGATCCAGAATTGTGGCCGGCAGATCAATATTCAGTACCATCTCATCCACAGTCCGGCCTCCCTTTGAACGAGGATCATAAATAATCATGGGTACCCGGATGGAGTTGTCATACATCAGCCATTTCCCGGCCAGCTGACGTTCGCCTGAAAAATATCCGTTGTCACCCATAAGAATAACCACCGTGTTTTTATCGAGCCCCCTCTCTTTTAGCCTGGCCCTGATCTTTGCCAACTCCAGGTCAATTCCTCCAATCATCCGATAATAGCCCTTAATGCTGTGCTGGTATTTCTCAGGTGTATCATATCTCCAGTGCCACCGGAGTCGGTTAAATCCCTCTCTTACCGCCTCCGGCAACATGTCGAAATAGTTGTCCTCTGCCAGATTCGGGCCGGGCATTTCCATGTTCTCATACAGGTGAGCAGTGCTTTCCTGCCAGAAATATTGCTCTTCAGCCGGGTCATGGGCATGGGGGGCACTAAAACTCAGGGATAAACAAAAGGGCTGTTCCGCACTGGCCTGATCCAGGTAGTCCAGTGCCATTTGCCCGGTATACCTGCGTTAAGTGGACTGTATCACTTCCCAGTGTCTTATAGTAATATCCCCGGTAATCCTTGAACTTGCTATTCCGGTCATATGACTCGTAGAGATCAAAAAGGCTTTCTGCTGCCTCATAATTCACCCCAAACTTCCCGTAAAAGGCCGTTTGATAGCCGGATTCCTTCAGCAGTCTCGGATAGGAATTTTTCATAAAGGTCTCCTGAATGGGACCTGTCTGAAAGGTATACCGGTGGGTGCGTTCATAAAGGCCCGTAAAAACACTGGCCCTGCTGGCGGAACATATGGGGGTGGTCACAATGGCCTTACTGAAATACACCCCTTCCCTGGCCAGCTGGTCCATATTTGGGGTCTGGATCAGCCCATTCCCCGCATAACCCAGGGCATCCCACCTCTGGTCATCTGTAATGATTAGGATGATATTGGGGGGAGCTTCTACCCTCTCCTTTTGTGCCCTTGAAGGCACTGATAGAATCAAAAAATAAAGTATGGATAATGCTAAAAAGGTATTTCTCATATCTTATTCATCTATAGTTTCTTATTTCATTTGCTTGACTGGAAGATTCCAAAAAATCAGATCTTACTCCGCCGCGGGCAATCATTCGATCCAGAATTTCCAAACTAAACAGAAGTCCGCGGGGATGATGTAAAGTCTCCCCATAGGGGAAGAGAATCTTCCCCGTCCTGTAGGCATAGGTGAAGGATTTGTCAAACCACTCCACAAGCCAGGTTTCTGACGAATGTTCCATTCCCAGCAAGAGCATAACCCACACTTCGTTCATCACATAGGGACTCAAAATGTTTGCCCTGCCCATGGGATCGGGATCATCTGGCCAGTAGTATCTCACCAGTCCCTGCTTTCCCCCACGCTCCAGCCAGAGCAAATCCATTACATCTTTACCCAGGTGCAGCGCTTTCTCAAACATAGGCCGGTCCCCGGTTCTGAGTGCTTCATCCATGCACATCCAGGAGGCCTCCACACTGTGGAAGCCATCCACGGCGCGCATGGTTTCATGGCTAAGGGAGGCACTGGGATATGGCGAATAGTCAAATTGCAAAAACTCAAAGGCAAATCTGAGATCCTTCTGGTAGTGTCTCTCCAATATATTGCGGACGCAAAACCGGGCAATCATCTCCAGGGAGTGATCGGACCTGTATTTTAAAAACGGCGTAAGCGCGCTCAGGAAATGAATCCAGAATCCAAGGCGCCGGGTTCCCGGTTCCCGCCAGGATTCAACAAATTCGGCCCTGGGTCCCATTCCTGGTGCCTGAAACGCATTTGAAGTAAGCTCCCTGTTGATAGCATGTGCGGTTTCCAGGGCCAGATCAGCAACCTCCGCTTCACCACAGGCCTTGTAATACTCACCAAGGCCCATAAACATATAGACTGAGGCCAGGATGTCCCTGGGGGGGATCAGTTTTACCCCCTGTCGATTTACCCGCTGCCACCAGAGCGAACTTTTCTCGTCCAAGGCATTTTTGACCAGGAACTCATAGCCCTGTTTCGCAGCATCCAGGTAGAAGAGATCCTTCTCCACATGGTTATAGAGGTAAGAATAGAACCAGAAGCAGCGACCCTGGTGATACATCCGCTTGTCAGATTGAATCAGTTCTCCTGCTCCATTGATGTAAGAACCCGTATGAGGTATGTACCCTCCGTAGCTTTGATCAATCACGTGATTGCGCCAGAGGGGAAGGTTGTTTTTGTAAAACTCCTCAAAAAAAATATCCCTGATCTCCTGCAGCGACCATTTTCCAATGGAAGTTATTTTACCACTCTCAGAACCGGTCCCGTAGTTTGTACCATCTCGTTTTTCACCGATGGCCCAGAGGGGCAATCCTCCTGAGAGCATGGCACTCGTAGTTCCGGAAATTTTAATAAAATGTCTTCTTTCCATAGGCCAAAGCGTTTGCAAAAAAACTATTGATTTGCCCGGACGTTGCGAGGAAGAATCACTTTCAAATCCAATGCCAGCAGGTATTCAACGATCCTTTCAAATTCATTAAACCTATCCAAACCCCAGCTATTGGGATGTCCTTGAATCACAAGCAGTTCCCGATCGGAATTGAAATAGTAATTGTTCCAGAAATGGAAAGCAGAAGGCTGGTGGACCGGGTATTCAAGGTTAAGTCCCGGAGTTCTCTCCAGCTTTATCTTCGAGGTGTTAACGTCTGCAGGAGGATAGAGCCAATATTTTATTTCAGAAACTTCTTCAAGAATCTCCGCTGTAAATTGGTCGCTCTGGTTATAAGGAGCTCCAAAAGTAAGTAAGGCAAATCCCAATTTCTGTTGGGCCAGGTCCTGAGCAAGAAAAAGGTGTTCCTTTTGCTTTTCCAGGCTTCTATTCCTGAATTCCCAGTTTGCTTCTCCAGTCACCATTCCTTTTGAATGATCCAAACCATGGTTCCAAAATTCGAATAAGCCACTTTTTTGTTTCTCAATTATCCAATCAGCGTAATCCTTATCTCCGGTTTCAAGAGATTCACAAATCAATCCGATGGCAGCAGGCATCTGATTTTGCTCCATATAGCTTGTAAACAGAGACCACCTTACCGGAACCACATGCTCAGGATCATAGCGGAGATCATCGACCTTGATGATGATACCGGCCTTATTTCCCTGCCAGTCGCCCGACAGTTTCATTCTCCTGAGCAGCGCTTCCAGATAGTAATAATCGGCATAGATGATGGGCACGTCTATCTCATCGTTTTGAGGCAATCTTCCGGTGCTGTGGTCTAATAAGAAGGGATAGTCCTGCTCTCCATGAAAGCTATATTTTGTGGCTAAGACAGAGAGAATCTGATCTGCGACCTGCAGATATTGGTCTTTCTCATCCGGACAATAAGTGGATAACTCAAGTAGTCCGGAAGCCAAAACCGTGGCGGCAGAGACATCTCTTGGAATATCAGGCTGTCCGGGCGCATCAAAATCCCAATAGGGAATTTTGTCCTCCGGAAGGTTGGGATGTTCCAGTATAAACCGGGCAATGGCCTTTGCTTGCTCCAGAAATCTCTGATCACCGGTCTCCCTGTAGCTCATTGTAAATCCATACAGTCCCCAGGCCTGCCCCCTGGCCCAGGCTGATTCGTGCGAATAGCCCTGATGGGTATTCCGTTTGACTACCTCTCCGGTCAATGGATCATAGCCGATCACATGGTAGGAACTTTGATCTTCACGAAAGTGATTGTTCAGGGTAGTCTCGGCATGTTGAAAAGCCACATGATAGTATGAAGAATCGCGTGTTTCACGGGTTGCCCAGAACAACAGTTCAAGATTCATCATGTTGTCAATGATCACCGGGTAATCCCATTCTTCCGAATGATGGTCCCATGAACGGATGCATCCCACCACCGGATTAAACCTGGTACTCAGGGTACGGGCACTTTGCAATAAGATTTCCCTGTAAAGGGAATCCTGCGTAAGCCTGTAGCCATTCCCAAAACTGCAATACATTTTAAATCCCATATCATGAGTTCCCCCATTGTACTGTTCCTGCTCGATGTTCATGGAATAGTGATGCGCCGCGTCCAACCAGGTGGTATCTCTGCTATACTCGTACATCATCCAGAGCATTCCAGGAAAAAATCCACTGGTCCAATCTCTTGACGGCACAAAGCGAATGCTGTCCTTTTCCAGGTTGCGTGGATTCAGCTCCGCATAATCCAGGAGCTCAAGAGACTGTTTAAGGTCGTTGGCAGCTGCATCCAGGACGGATGAAGCATCCTGGGTATCCGGTGAGTCCGGTGAGCAGCTCCATATAAGGGCTCCTGCCAGCAGGATAGTCAACAATCGGAAGTATTTTATTCTCATAATAGTCAATATAAATTTTTACCAGGTCAATCGCTTAACCAAAGAACGGGATACCTTAGAATCAGGTTTCTCTGAACCTCCTGAATTTCCGGATCAGCTTCCAGGCTCATCCACGTCTTCAGGAATCTCTTTTCACCAAAGGCCATTGCACCCAGCACGAGCGAGGCTTGCCTGACAGGCCAGTTCTCCCAGTATAGAATATCATGTTCATAGGGCCAGGCTTCTTTATTGTCGATATAGGGATACAAAAACTCAAGTCCCACTTTCATGGATCGCCCATCTTCCAGGGCAAAATACCACCATGTTTTGTTTTTCATTACTCAGAATCTGAACCAGTACTGACATGGCATCCAGGTTAAACAGGGAATACCCGTAGGGTTTTGTTCGCTTAAGTTCCAGGGGGAAGCTCCCATCCTGGCCCATTTGCGAAGGGAGAAGAACTTCCCGGAATTGCTTTGCACAGAATGCTAACATTTCCTGATCACCCGTTAACTGTGCGTAAGCGGATGCCTGCACCGCCCAGCATGTACCATGATTGTTGGGATGTACCATTTCACTTCTGCCATAAGGATGAGTGGTTATCCAGGTGAGGAAGGAAGTGAACCAATGCTTTAGAGATTCAAGGTCATGGGCCGCAATGGCCTTAGATTCCTGCATCATAAAATGGAGCGGGCTACCTCGGCCAGATGAAGACCATCAATGATCCCGATTCCACGTCCGGTCACCCTGCCCTGGATGGCCTGAGCATAGAGCATGTTGGGATTCATTCGGGTATCTGCATCAATGAACCAGGCCCTTAAATGTTTCAGGGCATTTTCCACGTATTTATCTTCTCCGGTTAAGAAATAGGATGAGGCCATCGCACCCACGATTCGGTTCATGCGAATCATCGCATGCCTGTGGTCAGAAAAATTACCCGGATTGCTCATCCCGTCTCTTTGAATGTAGGGACCATCCGGATTTTCAGGATCAGGCCACCAGTAATCTCCTTCAGAATAGAAATCATTCACTCCGCCAGCACTCCGCTCACAACTGGATGCAGTTGGAGTTACAGGTTTTTCGTCCCAGTAAGAGGCCACCAGCTGCTCAATCCGCATCGTCTCTTCCTTTAGAATCCTTTCTTCAATATCGGACCTGGAAAACTGACCCTGGATCGGCAGGGTTAAAATGTATAATAATCAGACTGAAGAAATACTGCCTGCAGATTCCTGTCATTTTTTTCTATCCTATTTCAAACAATTAATAATCTCACCTAACAATGAATATTTTCCGGCTCATATACTCTCGTTCTGTTTTTACCAGAACGATATGGGGCCCTTCTAACATGTAACTATACTGATCATCGAGATTCCAGAGGAAGGTATGTGACCCGAATACGGCATGATGATGGGTCAGACGGTGAACAATTCGTCCATCCATGCCCAGGATATATATGGATACATGGCTGTATTCGGGGACATCTATTTCCATGCTTACCACATCGCTTGCGATACTTGGGTACAATTGGAAGGAAAAATCCGGTTTGCTTTTATCCGGATCAACTCCATCAGGAAATCCCAGTTCATCAAGGTGGATAACACCTTCGTTACTTGCAAACCATATACTTCCATCCAGATCAAAGTCAATATCATAAACTGCATAATCTGCAATTCCAATTATGTATGGAAATGAAAGCCAGCTTACACCATCAAAGCGTGAAATGCCCTTGTCGCTTCCTGCCCACGTGGTCCCATTTCCATCCACTGCCACCGCATGGACCATGTTACTCAATATGCCACTGCTTAATTCGGTATAGGTTTCCCAATTCCTTTTGGTTTCATAGCCCTCATGGTAAGCCACGCCCCTGGCTGTCGCATACCATTGATTCCCTTCAGAATTGATGTATATGTCATTGATTTGATCGGAAAGCAATCCCGACCAATCGGTGCTGTAGGAGGATGCTCCGCTCACCCCGTCCACATCATAATGGAGCCGCGCAACACCCTGTTCTCTTGTTCCCACATAGTTCCAGCCATTAGGGTCATGGCCATGGCACTAATATCATTCAGGGAAACATCGCCATCAATGGTGGAGATTGTGTCAAGGAAGGTCCATGATTCAAGAGATCGTATATCCAGGCCCACCGGCGAGCCATAGTAAACAAGTCCGCTATCCAGGACAATGGAGGCGATTGTATCTGAATGCAAATCTGAATTGGCTGAATCATAGGAACTGACTTCAGTAATCAGATTATCATCATATTTTGCTTCTGAGACACCATGTGGGGTGCTGATAAACAAAAGGGCTTCCTCAATGCCTTTTTCACCGCTAAGATCATTGATCACATTGCCTGCCAGTCCATCCTCTGTGGTATAGGTCGTCCAGACTGCCCCTGTAAAATGCACCAGGCCCTGGTTTGTTCCAAACCACTTGCCCCCAAATGCATCCACAAAAACCGCATTTACACTTCCTTCCGGCAAATCCGAATTGTTCGAATTATAAAGCTCCCACCTTTGTCCCTGAGCCATGGAAACAATCGAAAGCAAGAAGTATATGCTCAGGATTTTTTCCTTCATCATCTGGATTTAAATACCTTTTTTACAAGTCTGGAAGTCCCATAGCTAAGCTCAATCACATAGGTGCCAGCGGAAAGTCCACTCAATTGAAGTTGGCTTTCAAACTTCTCCTGACCCTTATACAGGCTATGCTCCTGAATCTTTTTACCGCTCAGATTGATCACATTAAGCTGTATTTGACCAATATAAGCGCTTTTTAGCCTGATGCTGCAATAATCCACAAAGGGATTTGGGAACACATCCAGTTTTTCACTTTTATCGGCCAGCGTATAATTCACAGCAGTTGGACCTGAGAGTAAATATATCTGGTTGGAGTAGTCCGATTCAAAACCCAGATTTAATGCCTTGATTCTGAATAAATAGTAGGATGAAGCTTTGAGGTTTTCAGCCATATACGCTGTCGAATCTGCGCTTATGGTATCCACAGGGACAAAGTTTGAGGGGAAGATATAAGCCTGTTCGATCACATAGAATTGCTCTACCGTGGAACCCGCATCCCAGTTCAGGTAGACGCATGCCCCATCCATGGCAACACCTGTCAGATTTTCAGGAGCAAGCGGAATGGCTACGGTCACCTCAATGCTCGGACTGTAACTGGAATGCGTGGACTGGTTTTTGGCCATGATTCGGTAATAGTAAAGATCTGTATGATAGCTGCCTTCAACTTCATAGGTAGAAATGGATGAATCCACTGTGGCAATCTCCTCGAAATTCTCCATATTCCCAATGGACTGCTCAATCACATACTGACTGGTTTTCGATTCATTCAAATCCCAGGTGAGCTTAGTCCTTGTGTCAGATAACATCTCATACTCAAGATTTTTTGGGGCCATGGGAACATTGCTGGAAAAGATTTTTAGCAATTCAATCCCATCACCGGTTCCCAGATTCCTGGAGTATTCCTTGTTTTCCACATTGTTCCACTGTTCATACACCCCCATGCTTCTCATGGGAGTACCATCATTTTCAGGATCATAAATTATACCCTCCGGCCAGTAGGAAGAGTCGGCAGCCTGCAATAGATAATCTTCTGTACCCTCTATCTGAGGATAGGGATACTCCGAGTTCTCAGCAGTATATTCAGTCCTTAGAAAATCATAACAAACCGCTTCCATGGCTACATGATCCTGGGAGACAAAAATGGAAGAGGTCCAGTCGTTTGAAAAAGGGTACATCTTCCACTTAACCGGCTGCAGATTTGCATCCGGACCTGACCACAATCCATCAATTAAGAAGAGCAGCGTATTTTCACCCAACAATTCGTGTCCCATTAAATCCACCTGGGTCCTGTATTTCCCATACCCGGCGCCACTTTCAGGATAGCCCGCCAACCCGGGGTGTAAATGTTGCGCATTGTCTTTCATATGGGAGCCGAAATGGTTTTTTGCATTCAGGGTAATCCCGGCACGTTCATGCCCCTTTAAGGCGGAAATATTGATGAGGTAATCGGCCTCTTCCAGGGCGCTGCAGAGGTAGTCCTGGGAAGAAAGTAATATGGTACCTTTGTCAGAATAGAAAATCACCGGATTCTCGCCTGGGACTGCCTTGGTTCTGTCCATCTCATCCAGCTCGGCGATGTAGTTTACATCCGGAAACTCGGAGGTCCACATATCCCAGGTATTTTTATAGATATTTTTTGAGGGATCCCCTATGGAAATCTGCTCCTGCGGGATGCCGTAATCATTGATCAGCTGGCGTAGAATAGCCAGTCCCACCTGTGGAGAGGCCTGTGAATTACCATACCCCGAGTGCTCCTTTCTTGAATGGTCATCATTTAGCCTGGAGCGGTGTCCTCCCACAAAATTCATTTTGATAAAAATCTTCTCACCCTCCGTGTAGGGAACAGAACCTTTGTTATGTACTGCATTGAAAAAACGGAATAAGGTGTCCCATGCCTCCTGCGTATTTGAGGCACCCACAAGGCTGGTGACTGCATCGGCGCACATGGCTTCCACGACCCTTAAGTCCGTGTTTTGAGGCAGGTCATAGGCATCTCCAAATTCATTGGTACAGTCTTCATTGGTGGCATTGGGTTCCCAGGACCAGACCACCCTGCCGGGATGGATGCCCCTGGCTTCTCCAATGGGTTCATTGGCTGCAAGCAACAAGCCTGAGTTCGCATAAACCGGTTCTCCCCTGGCTGACAAAAGCCACCGAAGCTACCACCATTCCTGCCAAAAGAAAAAGTCCGGCTGCCAGGTAGCGTGCATCCAGAAACCGGGACTTTGCTTTTCTGAAAGCCACCACCGAGGTGGTAAGACTGAGAAGATAGATCACAAAACCGGACATAAACGGGGCTGCAGCCCTGATGCAGGGATAGGTGGCCCTGCTGGGTTTGGGAATAACCCGTACCAGGAACCATATGGTTGATAACAAACCTACCGCTATAAATACGAGTCTGGCCGGTATTCTTTTTTGCAAGAAATGTTTCATATTATCTCAATTACACTATTTATTTGATTCAGATAGTTTTGCAATTTCGCTGCCTGCCAGCAGAAAAGCACCGACCCCGTATACTTCAGTCATATCATAGTTGATCTCTGCGGGTGCAAAACCCACCTGCTGCACCCAGCCCAGCTTCCCGGATGGATGCACTGCATGATTCAACCCGTCCCACGCTTTCAGGACGCAGGGTAAATAGCTCTCCCTTTCCAGAATTCCCTGGTTGATACCCCAGGCAAGCGCATA
This sequence comes from uncultured Bacteroidota bacterium, assembly GCA_963713725.1. Taxonomy (GTDB): domain Bacteria; phylum Bacteroidota; class Bacteroidia; order Bacteroidales. The sequence continues at coordinate 110,299 of CAVQMZ010000018.1, read as the reverse complement.
ACAATAAAAACCACTTCCGCTGGTCTCCCCATGGGAATGCCCTTCAGGATAGAGAAGGCTGGCTTTCCATAAACCATCTTCTCCTTGCAGAGAACAAATTTTCCCGGCCATTTGCCTTAGCAGTTGAATATATTTGTCCCTATCAGGATAGTCCGCCGGCATGTATTGCAAGACCCTGCACACACCTGCCATCACCCATCCATTTCCACGGCTCCAGAAAGTTTTATCTCCATTGGGCTCCCTTCGGCCCGACCCATCCGCCTTAATCCGATAACGGTCATCCCTGTAATAGAGATTTTCTTCCGGGTCAAAAAGAAAATCAGTGGCATCCCACCACATTTCATTCATATAATCAAGATAGGCCTGATTTCCGGTAGCCTGATACAGCCTGGCCAGAGTTGGCGGGGCCATATAGAGTGCATCGCACCAATGCCAGTCAACCCGCCCGGCTTTAGGATCGGCCATCAGGCTATCGATCCGGGCCTGTACTTTTGCGATTTTTTCGGGGGCCGGATCCATTTCATTCAGCTCCAGATAGGTCTGAGCGATGCAAAGATCATCAGCGTGGCGAAATCGGGGACCACAACTCCAATCGACACGCTCTGCAAATCCATCCAGGGTTTTACTGTATTTTTTCTTGCCGCTGGTCTGGTACATGGCCATCAGGCCTGTATACAGGGCTGCATTGGTCCAATCCCAATGATTGTACCATCTTGGATGCTCGCCAGGTACCGGCATATTTGCAAGCTGCCAATCGCATACCCGGGTCATCGCCTCCAAAACTTCCTTTTTCGAAGGAAGGGAACCAAACCAGGAAAGAGAGGGTGTCATTTCCCGGGTCCGGACCGGAATTTGACCCACGGGGCAAAAAGCAGTAGCAAGGGAATCTGATGAAACACTGAGTTTTGAGCTTCCTCCATTGATAAGGACCCTGATAATGGCCCTTCCATTATATAGCTGCACTTTGCGGGATCCTTTGGATGTGCCCAGGTTTTCGATCAATGCTCCATCACCAACAAGGTCAAAACGCACAAAATCAGTGGCATCGAGACAAAGGACTCCTTGCTCATCCAAAACCATCGCCCGTAATGTAGCCGTGTCATTTTGACGGCTGATTTCTTCGAAAATAAATTGTGAAGGCGATCCCCAGGCCTGGGTCTGGAAATTGACCACTATCCTGTCTTCAACTCTTTCTTCATCTCATCGAGGCTCTCACCAGCAACACATTTTCACCCTCCCTGAAATTCACGATCCATCTGAGACCGGCAGCCGGAAAATTCTGACTGTTTCTCTGTCTGACTCCCTGTGAAACACCATTCAGGAATAGTTCAGCTGCAGGGCAGTTGGAATAGACTTTTACCATGTTACCATCCTCCAGGTTACCCCAACGGGTCGACCAGCTGTGCCCATAGATATGCGCCATCGGGCGATCAGCCCAGTACGATTGAAACACGTAGTAAGTCTCCTTAGGGGTAAAATCGCGTTCTACCACTCCCTTCTGATTCACATAGGGAACAGGATTTTCGGGACGAAGGGGGGTAGAAAAATCCTTAAATGGCCAGTAGGCAGTTCCGGTCAGCCAGTCCATCTGCTCCTGCTCCTTCAAATGCCAGTCAATCAGGTTTACCGCATAGGACTCGGTCCAGTCCCCATCCCTTGACACCCTCGGATCTCCCCCCTGCATTAGGAAATCACCGGCCTTTTCGTCTGCTGTTTCAGAACTTGATATACTTTCGAGGCCCACATCGGGATTTTCTGAATGGCGCCCTGCATGATGGCTGGCTCCCCATTCCACATGAAGAAAATGGTCTACCTCCTCCATATTGGACCTGGAAACCTGTTGATAATCTGTGTATTTACCCCTGTACCAACCTGCCCAGATAGAAGGAGAGTAAACATCCACAATGTCTTTACAAAAATCACAACGACGTATGGCTGTTTTCCGGGTCGGATCCAGCTCGTGGGAAAGCGCATTAAGTTCCTTCATAAAATTGCGGATCCTCTCCTCCTCAAAGCTCGAAAAATCGCCGGGCCAGTCATTTTCATTTCCCAGGCCCCATAAAATCACTGAAGGGTGATTGTAATGCTGGCTGATCATATTTTTAAGCATGCGTCGGGCTTGCTCCTGATAGGCTGGTCCGCCAAGTCCCCCCCGGCACCAGGGAATTTCCTCCCAGACCAGGATTCCCAACTCGTCACAGGCATCCAGGACAATTCCGGATTGCTGGTAATGACCCAGGCGGATAAAGTTCACCCCCATTTCCTTCATCATCCGGAGCTCCTGCCAGATCATCTCCTCGGTCATGGCGGGTCCAACACCTGCATGATCCTCATGTCGGTGTGTCCCTCTCAGAAGCAAACGTTGACCATTTAGCCTGAATGGCCCTTTATTGATAAATTCAAATGTCCTGACTCCGAATCGTTCGATTAAAGATCCCTTACCCGAAGGCGATGAATACTGAAGAACAGCAGTATAAAGTGCCGGGAGATCAGGTGACCACAGCTCGGGATTCTCAATGTCAAATACAAGACTGAAATCCTTCTTCCCCGGGTCAATTACTTTCGTGACAGCAAACACTTCAACCCCCTCAGGAGAGAATATGCTCAGGTCGACTGCCATTTCCTGCTTACTCTGGCCAGGCTTGTACAGCTGCAGTCTTAGCTCTACCTGACAGTTTTGGTGATCTGTAGTCAGAATAGGGGTAACATGCATATGACTTACAGAAATACCAGGTACATATTGCAGATTCACATAACGGTATAAGCCCCCGTACACATTAAAATCACTGAGGTCAGAGGGGATCATTTCCAAATCCCTGGAGTTATCCACCCGAATGGAAAGAGGGATCGTCCCATTAAAGCTTATTGCTTCATCGAGGCCTTTAAATGCGGAAATGGCCTCTGTAAGGTCTATGGTAAATTCATCATAGCCCCCGATATGCTCACCCACCAGCTGGTCATACACATATACCCGGGCCTTCTGGCCGGCTCCCTCAAAATGAAGCAGAGTTCTGCCATTGGCATAGGGATTATCTACAGTCAGGCTTGTACGGTACCAGGCCGGGCCTTCGTAGTAGGCCGCATCGGGATCGACAGCATCAAAGGCATTGTAACTATGTGGAAGCATGACCTGTTCCCACACGGGTAATTCCGCTTCCCTGCCTGTCCGCAGGGCCTCCCAAACACCACCCAGATCGCCCCGGTAAAACTCCCATCCTTCAGTGAGGCGCAGCTTGTGTTCAGAGGGCTCAGGTGGCTCCAGCTGAGCTAAAACACCAGTCTGAAAGCCCACAAAGTAAACAAGCAGGCTAAGTATCAGTATGTATTTATTCATTTCTCTCATCTTTCCGGTTCTGTCTGCTCTAATTTCCAGGAAATAGCTCCTCGAATCTCGCTCCGGCAAGATCGAATGCTAGTACCACATCTCCGTTTTTCTCCTTTTGTATCCCCAGGGTGGATATCATCTTCTCTGTTTGTTCAGGCCCATTGTATGGAAAGATCACATAGCCTGAAATGCTCTGGCTGTTTTTTGCATCGATCACACAATCCACATAAGGGACCCATTCAAAGTCCACATTGTCATTCACGGTGATTGATCCATGCCTTCTGCTCTCGATTCTTAGCTTCTGATCAGTGAAAGGCACAACAACAATCTTTTGTCCTGAGGATTCAATGGTATAGTAGGCATCATAAATCTCAAACTTTCCGCCCGGGTGTATCCTGGAACGAATCTCTGCACCTGCTTCTGCTCCAACCTGGTCCATTACAATGGCAAGGGAAGGTTTCTCCAGAATGATCTGTCTTTGCCAGGTCTTCATCTCCACTCCGGGATAGGCCTTTTGCAAACCTGTCATGGAAAGATAATCGCGGGTATCGCTTGTGGCAAAATTTCCGATCCTGCCTCCCACATCTTCTTTCCAGGCCTGGTCCTTCAATTTTGCAGGGATCTGCTCTTCACCATTTACAAACAGTACATTATGTCCCTTGCTGGAGGCTTCTATATAATCCCAGCGTTCAGCAGAAAAATAGAAATCATCGTACTTGGCACTTCCAAGATCCTTAATCAAATACTCCCCTCCATAACTGAGGATAAACTGTCCGCAATCGAGGTGTCCGTGATGCGGATCATCATTCAGTCCGGCTTTGCAAGCCAGCGTAAATGATTCACCCGCCTTAAAAGAGCTGCGCAGAATGGCCCAGTCAATCCCCCTGAAGTGCTTTGATTTAATTTCAGGTTCCACAGCTTCGACGGCGGACTTCGGGTAGATCAGGTCATAGATCGTTTCGCTCTGCCGCAGAAAGGCCTGGCTATACCAGGCGGCAGTGGGATCTCCCGTTTCTGCAGCCAGTTTATTTATAAAATAGGAAGACCCTACCGGGCCATTCCGGCCATCCCCAAAATTTGCAGGCAGGGTATAAAGTGGGTAATCTGCCGGGTTATCCTTGAGCCTGGCATGTTTGAAGAGGTTGTATTCCCCCTGGCTTGCCCTTTTGACCGCATCCATAAACCACATGGAATGACCAAGGCCATAGGCCCAGTATCCCCTTCCCTCCTGCCAGCCACCGTCAGGTCCCAGTTCATCCAGCATGCTCGAAACACCGTTGTAGGCCGTACTTACCACATCCATCAACTGGGGGTCCTCTTTAAGAAGGGCCAGAGAAGCAAATCCGGCACCTGAATAGCATATTCCACTCCAGTTGCAACGATAGGCTGAAGCCCACCAATGGTAATCGAAATTACCCCTCACCCTTGTGATGGCTTTTTCAAGCAATGCCCCGCGGATCCGGTTTCGCTGGTCTTTAGAGATGGCCGTGTAGGTCCAGTCATAGACCAGGGCCAGGTGAGTTGCAATACGAGCCGATTGCAGGTCATAGGAAAAGACCACCTGGTCATCATCCACATACCAGGGCCAGACCCTGTCGTAGATCTGAGGGAATTCATGAAAAGGATAGACCCATGACTCCAGCCGGCAAAGCATTTCTGCATGTTGAAAAGCTTTTTCTGCATACACCTGTTCTCCAGTAAGTTGATAAGCAAATGCAAGATTGAGCGCCGCTTCGATGTGCTCTCCTGTAAATCGCCGCCAGTCGCCCGTGGAGAAATAGCGCGATTCGTCTCCCATGGCCGGAATTTGATCATAAACCGGCATCTTCAAATAGCGGTATGCTTCCATGAGTAAACGTTCATGGATGGCTTTTGCATGGGGATCTGAGTTCACACGCTGCAGCATCTCCTGTTTAGAATCCTTGTCGAACAGCAAATAGGGATGTTCCAGCTTTTCAGAATCAATGGTTTCCTGCATCTCACTCTGGTCCACCTGAGCACTAAGGAGGCTTACCATTGCCAGGAGGGTCATACTGTTAAGAAGTCGTTTTAAAGTTTTCAATTGTAGATGGTTTAATTTATTTATCAGATTCTTTCCTGTCAAGCCTTTCAAATTTTGCCTCAACAGGATGATTGAATTTCCGGGCTGTTTGCTGCACATAAGCTTCAAAATCTTCCCTGTTGTTGTAAACCGCCCCTTCACTCCAGGCTGCAAAAATGGCATATTCGAAGCTGTTCTCAGAATCCGGATTCACTTTAAAAGTATGGTTCCCGCCTGCGTTCTTTGTGAACTGATATTCAGGTTGATAGTTATCTTTTACTACAAGGGCCTTGCCTATAAACGGCATAAACCAATCATCCCGCTCATCAATTTTCTCAGGATCCCTGATCAGTTCGGGGCCAGAGGATATTAACACCCCACCATCCTGGAAAAAATATTCTTCTCCAGGCTTCTTTCGGATACCACATGCCATTTTTACACCCGCTTTCTCAGGCTGAAAAATCTTGTAATTCACCTGGCAGGTGGAATAACTCTGATGGGCATAGGCTGTATAATATTGTTCCAGCTCATAGCTGCCCGTGAGCGTATTCCAGTTCATGGTTTTTATCCTGATCATGGAACGTACGGGACCGTTCACCACCACTTCATAAGCATAGCGTGTATCTGAAATCTGACCGGCATTCCAGAGCGATTCAGGTGCAAGCTTTTCCTGAGTGGGTGTAAAACGAGGCATGGAAACGGAGTCAGGCACTTCAGTATCTTCGTATAGTCCAATGGCTCCTCCTCCCATGGTACCGGCCACGCTTTGGACATCAGAGCCCCAGTCCTGGTTAATTTCTGATATGCCGTATCCATCCAGGTTATCCATATACAGATGATTTGCCATTAGCAAGGGCTTTCTTTTGGCAAATACATCCACACTGTTGGCAAACCAGATTTTCCAGCCGATATTTTCAGATTCCCAGAAGGGCATCAGGTGACGACAATAACTCCCGATATTGGCATGAGTCCCATGCTTATTCCAACCCTGAATATTCTCCCCAAGGTAGAAATAGATCAATTTTTCCTCATTGGGACCAAGATCAGTCTGGAAGAAAAGTTCATCCCAGATCCCATCCTTATCCAGGTCATCGAGCTGGTGAAACACCGCATGACCATGTACCTCTGCACGCAATTGGTGCCCACCGTAAATACTCAGTGTTTTTTCATCCGGTCCTTCATAGGAAGGCAGCTTGGGATCTACCACAGTTATCCACATCTCATGAATATCCGGAACTGGAAAATCCTGACGTTTAATAATCACCGGACAGTTTTTCCTTTCAATTTCCAGGGTATTCTTCAGAGCATAGACGATCCGGCTCTCCGGATGAAATTTCAGCACCGCGGGATTGGACTTTTCATGGGTATAATACCATGACCCTTCCTGCGCAATAGACATGAAAAACAAAAACAATCCCAGGCTTACACAAATTATCTTCATTAGAATAGTGCAATTCAATTAAAAAATCCGGTAAGAAGCAGCACTTCTCACCGGATTTTTATACTGGTTAAGTAATGTACGCCAGCTATCTATAATTCAGACAGATCCTACTTCAGAATAAGCTTGCTAACTGCTCCGGTGGATCCTGATTGGAATTTAATCAGATACATACCGGCATCAAGCTTAGAGGCAAGGTCAGCATTCAATTGCATCACTCCCTGAGACATGATTTTATCAAGAAGGATCATTTGTTCCTTTCCGCTCATGTCATAAATGGATACCCTGACATTTTCTGTTCTTTCCAGGCTATACTCAAGCGTAATGCTACCCTGACTTGGATTGGGATAAACTTTCAGCTTTGAGTTTTCCATTTTAAGCTTTGCAATGCCCACTCCACCTGAAACGGGAACTGCACCAACAGCTTTTCCATTCATGTCACCGCTTGCTGACAGGGGATACATTTCGGGATCAAATCCAGCATCGAACGTGGAGAAATCAAAGAGGTTTCCGAAATCAAAATCGGTTCCTGCCCTGCTGATATCTTCCACAATAATGTCAAACATATCCGTGGAGGTAGGATCGGCATAGGTGTCCTTTACCAGCTGAAGAATGGTACCCGGAACAGAATTGAGCTCAACAACTTCAGTGAAATAGCTGGCTGCCTGCGCTGCTTCATCACCAACAAGCTCAGCAACTTGTTCGGAATAAACTTCCAGGGAGTTGGCAACGGTATCAATGCCCTCCCAGACATCCAATACATCCTGGGTCCAGAAAATATTGTTGTTGGAAAAGGTATACATTTCACCACCGTAGAGGGTATCAATGGTGAAAACCTTGTGGGTTTCATTGTCCTTCTGGGTTTGCTCATCAGCAAAAACTGGAGTGGTACCCTGCATAATCGGATTGGAAATCAGGTTGTTGGTGATGACCAGCTTCTTAGCCCGTCCAAACTGGAAACAACCATGACGACCAAAGTGATTAAAAATGGTGTTGTGGTCAAATTCAATGTAGTTGTGCTGCTGGGTGGCACCCTGGCTTCTGAAGATCCGGTCGTGGATGTTGTAAAAGATGGAATTCTTCACCACAAGCGAGTCGATGTTGAAGTTTCGACCGTCAAAACCCCGGCCATTGCCCTGAATCAGTCTTCTGTTACCAGCATTTCTGAATTCACAATTTGTCACATAGGCCTTCACTCCATTGGCACGGAATTGTATAAATCCACCCCGCTCCTTTTCCATCAGAAGGTCTTCATAGATAATCCGGATATTCTCGCCGGCTGCGAAGATTTGCCCCCATTCAGGATCCTCACCAGGTCCTTTTTCTCCTGCGATCACCCACAGGTTCCGGAGGGTAAAATTCCCTTCTGGACGGGCAATTTCCGGGTAGGTTCCGCTGGCATTGGGAACTACTGTCAATACAGCCTTGTTCTCTGTATCAGTTACGTCCTTTGCCTCAATGACCAGGTCCCATTCAGGCTTATTGACCAGCCTCCCGGAGGTAATATAAAATCCTCCGTTAGCCAGTTTGTAGACCGTGTTGTTGTCCACCCTGCTCCCATCCGTCGTGGTATCTCCCATGATAACTGGAAAAATGTCAGAGGGATTTTCAAAATCTGTTGTTGGTGGAATATCCACCACTCTTTGTGCCTGAACAGCAAATGCCATCAGTAAAAAGGCACAACTCAAAGCAATTGTAAATAATTTTCTCATAATTCGAATGTTTGGTTAATAATACATATTTATAGCTGTCACTTAAATTACTCTTTTGTTCGTGCATATCTGAACTGGACCCCGACGGTCCCTGTAAATCCATAAGTTTGAATATTGCTGATGTAATTCTCATTTCTGGTAAAACTGATGTCCTGCTGGTTGGAGATGTTATTCAGGTTGAGGAAGATACTCCATCTTTCGCCGATTTGTTGCTTGGCCGAGGCATCAAATCTCCAGAATTGCAGGTCGTAACTGTCAAAGTCCTTATTCACACTGTAGGACCTGGCTTTTGTGCCCTGGAAGGAGCTGGAGAATCTCACAGAAAATCCCTTGATGTCATAACCCAGGGAAGCGCGAAAAATATGGGGTGCCTGGGTAGGCATGGTCACAATGCGCTGATTGTCAAAATAGGTGGTTGTGGGAATCGGTGGAAATCCACCGCTAAATGTGGTTTTAGAGGTTAAGAAGTAAACCTCGGTCTCCGAATAGAGGCGTGCATAGTTGACACTAAATACAATGCCACGCAGGAAATTGTTGACCCAGCTCAGGTTGGACTGCAGCTCCAGCTCATATCCATAGACCTTCGAATCGGGCAGATTGGCATAGGAAGCCAGGCGGTAGCCGGAGTAGCCCGGCCACCCGAGCTCTTCTGCAGTTTCCGCATTAATCAGCTGTTGCGTTCTGGGGATGAAGATGTTATCGATGTCCTTATAAAAGCCACCAATGGTCAACAATCCCCACCTCTGGTCAAAAAAGGAGAAAGAGAGGTCATATCCCGTGGTAATGGAATGACTCAAATTTGGATTACCGGCACTGATAACGTTTTGTGAATTATTGATTTCTGCACTTGGAATCAGGTAGTTGTAGTTGGGCCTGGCAATGGTTTTGGCGTAGGAAGCCCTTACATCAAACCATTCGAAGGGTTTAAATTTCAGATGCAGGTGTGGGAAAAACTCACCGTAACTCTGATGGGTGGTAGTATCCGTTATGATCCCATTCTGTCCATAGGTGCCATCCGCCTGGGATCTGACCCCATAATATTCATTGTCTGAATATTCATATCTGAACCCGGGAATGATCATCAACTTGTCCCCAAAATTCAGTTTCAACATGGCATAACCTGCGGTGACAGATTCAGTTACCCTGTAATTATCTGCTTCTGCATACCTGTCCACTGTAAAATTCTCTAACTGGTTTTCCGCCCAGCCATCCACCTTATTCTTTTCAAGAGTGCCCGGAAAGGCAAAATACTCTCCATTTTCAAGCACGACCCCAAGTTCTTCGTTCCCTCTAAAATTCTCAGCACTAATAAGGGATGAATTTGAGGGGATGTATAACAACTCTCCTTCATACAGGTCATCTGCTCTCCAGACCGCATCCGTTCCCAGGTAATAAAAACGTTCCGCCAGTCCATCCACCTCCCGGTCGCGGTCCATGGTGGTGTATCGCCCGCCAAATTTAAAGGTACCCTTTATGGAATTACTGAATTGAACAGGTATCTGAAAATTTAGAAAGGCAGACCTGGTATTCTCCTTGGTCTCCCGGTCATACAAAGTATTCCTGGTTAAGTATACTTCATCTGTATTTATCCTGGCTGCATCCAAAAAAGTGCGGGGATGGCCGCTTCTGTCCAATGCCGGATCAAACAATCCCCCAACTGTTATGGTACTTAAATCCATATCAAAATCCTTGGGGTTTGACCCGGTACTGGTGGAGGAAGAAAGGCTCCAGTCAATTGTTACAATACCCAGGGTATGATCTCCTCCCAGTGAGAGGGTATACAGATCCAGCACATTGTCAGATGAGGAACCGCTGTAACCGATAGAAGGTTCACCGGGACCGTAGGAATTGCTCATGGAAAAACGTTCCCTGCTGGTTCTGCTGAAGATTCCAAAAAAGGTTAGACTGTTGGTGGCATTCAGGTCGTAATCCAGGTTGACACTCCCGTTGTATCGTTTGCGGCTTTCCTGGGTAGCGTTAAGGTCCAGAGAATTGCCTTCAATGGCCGTAATTCCGGTCTCCTCATTTGTACTTCCCTGCCTCCAGTTATAACTAATGTTATCTCCTCCACGGTTAAATCGCTCGATGGTACCCTGTGCCAGCACACCCAACTTACTCTTAAAAAACCTGTTACTATATTGAAGCAAGCCTTTGTAGTCTCCAAAGTCTTCGTTTAATGCATTGTAGCCTCCCAATAGCTTTGCCTGAATAATCTCCGTATTGGGAGCTTTCTTAAGTTTGAGGTTCACCGTGCCCGCTGATGATTCTGCATCCATATCGGGTAAGGGGGCTTTAAATACCTCTATTCCACTCAATAACTCAGGCGAAATCAAGGAAAGGTCCACCGATCTGTCCGTACTTGAATTGGATGGGATCCTGACTCCATTCACCGTAATAGCTGAGAATTTCGGCTCCATACCCCGGATGATAACCTTTTGCCCTTCACCACCACTTCTGTTCAATGCAATTCCGGGAAGTCTTGCGATCGCTTCTGCTGCATTCACATCTGGAAGTTCCTGGATTTTATCATCAGATACCACGTTTACAATGGCATCGGAGGTCAACTGCTGACTGATGGCTTTTCTCTGACCAAAAAGCTGTGTAGTTACGACAACTTCTTCCAGTCCAATGGTCTCCATAGCCAACTCCACATCCAATTCCTTGGTTTCTCCATCAGTAAATACCAGAGCCATGGACACTGCTTCATAGCTGATAAAGGAAAAAACAATGGTATGGTTGCCTGCAGGTATATTTGTCAGGGTATACTCACCATTCAAATCTGCGATCGTACCATTGGTGGTTCCCTCTATGGTAATAGTCGCACCGGTCAAACTGGAACCGGTGGTCTGATCCAAGACGTGTCCTGTCAGAATGGCTCTTGCCTGACCAAATCCACTTTGCAGGGTGAAAATCATTAAGGCCGCAAGAGTAAAGAGTCGAAAATGCTTCATATGATATTTAGTTTAGTAGCTTATTACAACAGGACAATGAGCAAAACAGCAAATAGCAAAATAATCAGGCCTATCAGCAGCACTTCAATTTTTGATATTTTATTATACTTAAGTTTTAGCATTTGATGTACTTCCGAAATTTTGATTTTGTAACCAGGGCAAGATAGGAGCTTAGGCCATTGGTGGGTTTTCAATCCATCTCAATTTGCTTGCAATGCGTTTCAGAAAGTTTTTATTCCGTTCCAAAAGCATTTGAAAATGTTTCAATGTATTTTCAAATAGCCCCAAACTAAAATGTAATAAACTGTATATCAGGCGTGAACAAGGTATTTTCCAGGAGATTTTCCAAAATGCCTTTTGAAACATGTGTTAAAGTAGGAGACGTTGCCGAAGCCCGACATATAAGCTACCTCACTAACAGAATACTTCTTCTTCCTGATCAATTCGGCCGCGTGCTGTAGTCGCACCAGACGGATGTATTCACTTGGGTTTCTATCAGAAATCGCTTTAAATTTCCGGTAAAGTTGACTGCGACTCATTCCAAGCTCAAGCAGCAACTGATCCACTGCAAAGGTCGGGTCAGATATATGGGCCAGCACTATCTCATTAATTTTATGGATGAATAGCTGTTCATCATCTATGGTTTCCTCGCCTTCGAGAGAAACTGCAGTTAAGCCTGAAAACTTTTGCCTGAGTTTTTTCCTTTGCTCCAACAGGTTACTTACCACTACATCCAGGTATTCTTCATCAAAGGGCTTTTCAACATAGGCATCTGCGCCAGTTTCCAGTCCTTCAATTTTCTCTTCCACTGCAGTTTTGGCTGTGAGTAGTACCACCGGAATGTGACTGGTCAGGTATTCTTTTTTGACCGCCCTGCAGAATTCAATGCCATCCATCTCAGGCATCATAACATCAGACAGAATGATGTCTGGAATTTGCTCCATTGCCAGGTTAAGCGCCTCTCTTCCATTGGATGCCAGCAGCACTTTATAATCCTTAAAATGGTCACGCAGGTAGCTTGCCATTTCAGGATTATCCTCGGCTATCAGGATAAGCTCACCCGATTTACTTTTGACACTTGCAGCTTCTGTTAGTGAGATGGAATTGTGAAAGTAATCCAATCCCGGACGATCATAGACGTAATCCTTTTCCGCAGAAACTACTTCATCGGGATCAAAGGCATCCTTATCAATCGGTATACTTACAATGAAGGTAGCGCCTTTCCCCAGTTCACTCTTTACCTGAATATCACCCTTGTGCAGGTCGATTAACCTTTTTGAAAGGGACAAGCCGATACCTGTCCCGGCGTATATTTCAGGGCTATCGGAATAAAACCTTTCAAAAATCCGATCAACCTTCGCCTGCTCAATTCCCTTTCCACTATCCTTCACCTCGATCCTGGCCAGCTGCTTTGTAACACTGAGTCTGACTTCAACAATGCCCTGTTCAGGTGTAAACTTGAATGCATTTGACAATAGGTTATAAGCAACCTTATCCAGAATTCCTTCGTCAAACCACTGCTTTTCATCACCAGCTTCAGATAAGTCAGCTTCATATATTAGCTCGATCATTTTTCGGTTGGCCAGATCCTCGAATCCAAGTATAATCTGGCTTAAAAAATCATCCAGCCTGCCAGGCCGTACCTTGAGTGGCATTCTTTCATTCTCCAGTTTCCGAAAATCCATCAGCTGATTCACGAGTCTCAACATGCGATTCACATTGCTTTTCATCAAACCCAGCAGATATTCCTTTTGATGGGTGTATGAACCTGAGATCAACTTATCAAGCGGACCTGCAATCAGCGTCAGGGGTGTTCGAAACTCATGTGATATGTTGGTGAAAAATTGCAAGCGCATTAGATTCAATTCCTTTAGTGTTGCCTTTTCGGCCCGTTCCAGCGCCAGTTCGTTTTCCTTATTGCTTCTGTATTTTACAATTCTTACCAAAGCAAGGAGCAGGACTGTCAATAAAAACAGATAGATCAATAGAGCAAGAGAAGTCGACCAGAAGGGTCCCTTTACTTTAATGGAAATGGATGACCCGGACTCATTCCACACATTGTCATTGTTAGATGCCTTTACACGGAAAGTGTAATTTCCCGGCTTAAGGTTCATGTAGGAAGCTGTACGGGATCTTCCTGCTTCATTCCATTGATCGTCATAGCCTTCAAGCATGTAAGCGTAGTTATTCTTCTCAGGGTTGAGATAATTCAAGGCAACAAAGTCAAAACTGAATGAAGATTGCTTATGGGAAAGCTCAATGGATTTAGTTTCTGTAATATGCTTCTCAAGAGGAGAATTCCGCTCACCGGGCACAACCGATTTGTTGAACAACTTCAAATCGGATATAATCACCGGGGGGGGATCCGGATTTGTTCTGATCTCTTCGGGGTTAAAGACGTTGAAGCCAAACACTCCGCCAAAAAATAGTTCTCCTGCTTTGTTTTTATAACAGGCACCCCGGTTAAATTCATTGCTTTGCAAGCCATCGAGGTAGTCATAATGACTCAATTCACCGGATGTTTGATGATAGCAATACAAGCCCTTGTTGCTTGATATCCAGAGTCCGTCTTCATCGTCCTGCAGCAGGCCGTTAATCATATAATCCTCCAGGCCTATCTGTTGACTCATATGGGAAAAGGTCTGTGTAGAATCATTAAAGCGGTTCAGACCATTGCTGGTACCTATCCATATGCGTCTTTCCAGGTCTTCACAAAATGAGATTACATAGTCTCCATTGATACTTGTGCTATCATTTCGGGATGACTGAAAATGCTTCACTGTGGACCGGTCAGCATCAAAAAGGTAAAGGCCACTGTTCATGGTCCCGATCCATAGCCTGTTTCTTGAATCGATAAATAAGGAAATAACAAAAGCCCCCAGTTTTTGGATTCCGGAGGTAGATGCAAATACTTCATCAGAGATCTCCCTTGTCTTCAGATCCATTACAAAAAGTCCCTTCATACATCCCAAATACAATTTTTTCGAAGGCATCTCAACAATGCTATATATGGAATGTCCCTCAAGGAAATGTGTAAATTTATTATTCCTGTTGTAGAGACTCAGTCCGCCCTTGAAGGTTCCAACCCAAAGGTCCTGGTTTGAATCCAAAAAAACCGATTTAACATTGTTGCTAAGAAGACTCTGAGGATCAGCTTCATCATATTGAAAAGATATAAATTCATTCCGCTCCCAATTCATTAAATTCAATCCACCCTGTTCGGTTCCTATCCAGGTGCCGGATCTGTCTTCCTGGAAAGAGCTTACAATATTATTGCTCAGGCTCTTCTGGTCATTAAATTGATGTGTATGATGTTCAAACTCATATTTCCGCTTATCCAGGATGGAAATTCCACTCCAGGTGCCGATCCACAGTGTACCCACCCTGTCCTCATATAAGGAATAAATTGAGTTGTGAACCAGGCTGGAAGCATTGCCCGGATCAGTTTTATATTCTTTTAAAGTATTTTGTTCTGGAGAAAAGGAGTAAAGCCCGTCCCTTGTTCCAAACCAGATGATGCCCTCTCTTGTTTCTAAGATAGTTCTCACATAGGTGAAGGATGCCGGCCAATCAAGATCAGGAAAATCATGGGTGGAGAAAGAGAAGCCATCCTTTAAATTCACCATTTTTAAGCCCCCCGGTGTACCGAGCCACAGGCGGTTCTGTTGATCCAGCAACAGGGGAGAAATGCGACCACCAAAGCTGGTAAAAGGATCCGGTTCAAATACAAGTTCTTCATAACTATCTTTTTCAGGATGGAAACGAACCAATCTGTCCCAGGTTGCAAAATAAAAAAAACCCAGGCTATCTTCACAAATGCCGCTCGTTCCTTTTACCGGGAAGGGTGCATTCCGCAGCATGGGCTCAAAACGGTCTTCAGCTGAATTGAATCTATAGACATGTTGCTTATTGGCAATCCATATTTTTCCGGAAGAATCCTCGAATACGCAACTAATTCCCATTGATTCATCGTCGTGAACCTCCGAAAGAAGTTCCAGAGGATAGGACCTGAATTCTCCGGTGCTTAAATCAAATCGGTTAATCCCTCCATTTCGGGTACCGATCCAAAAATCCCCATGACTATCTTCCAGAAGGGAGTTGATCGTATTGTCGCTCAGACTTCCAGGCACTTCCTGAATATTTCTGAATACCTTGAAAGCGTAGCCATCGTATTGATTCAGACCGCCCCCCCTTGTGCCAAACCACATAAAACCCTTTGCGTCCTGAGTTATTGCGAATATGGTACTTTGTGAGAGTCCATCATTCACGGAAAGATGCCTGAATGACTCTGAATGCTGGGCGTGACTTTCCATGCCCACGAGTAATACAATAATAACCCATATATGGATCAATCTTTTCATATCTCAACCGATAGAACAGAATCCAAATATAACTGAATTTGGCAATATTTAATACTGATAAGTCCAAGAGCCGAAGGCGAGAAATCCACTCAGACAGGGAAGCCATCTATGATCTCATTAAATACAGCGCTGGGGCGCATAGCCTGTGTCGCTTTCTTAGTATCCGGCATAAAGTAGCCTCCAAGATCGGTCGGCTGGCCCTGGGCAGCAATAAGTTCCTTAGAGATAATTTCCTCATTTTTACCCAGTTTTTCTGCCAGTGTTTTAAACCTGGCCGCCATTTCAGGATCTTCATCCTGGGCTGCAAGGGCTCTGGCCCAGTAGAGCGTCAAATAAAAAGTACTACCCCTGTTATCAAGTTCTTTCACCTTTCGGCTGGGAAGTTTGCCGTTTTCCAGGTAGAGAGAGATGGCCTGATCCAATGTGCTGGCAAAGATTGTTGCCTTTTTATCGCCTGTTTGATCAGCAATCATTTCAAATGATGGGACCAGGGAGCAGTATTCGCCCAGGGAATCCCATCTCAGGTGTCCTTCCTTAACAAGCTGCTGCACATGTTTTGGTGCAGATCCACCGGCACCGGTCTCAAAAAGTCCTCCTCCTTTCAGCAGGGGAACAATGGAAAGCATACGTGCACTGGTTCCAAGCTCCAGTATGGGGAAAAGATCAGTCAGATAATCTCTCAGCACATTCCCTGTTGCTGAAATGGTATCCTCACCCTTGCGCACTCTCTCAAGGGTGTATTCCATTGCTTCTTTCGGGGCTTTAATAAGTATTTCAAGTCCGGCTGTATCATGATCAGGCAGATAAGCCTTCACCTTTTTTATAATCTCCCTGTCATGGCCACGATTTTCATCGAGCCAGAATATAACCGGACTGCCACTTGCTCTGGACCTGTTAACCGCCAGCTTAACCCAGTCGCGGATGGCTACATCTTTTGTCTGCGCCATACGGAAGATATCACCGGTTTGAACATGCTGTTCAAGTAAGGTCTTTCCGCCATCATCAACAACGCGGATTATACCCGGTTCACCGGCTTCAAAAGTTTTGTCATGAGAACCGTATTCTTCAGCCTTCTTGGCCATTAATCCCACATTGGACACACTGCCCATGGTGGTGGGATCGAATTGCCCCTTTTCCCTGGCATCTTCCATGATCGCCTGATAAATGGTCGCATAGGAACGATCGGGTATCATGGCCAGACAATCCTGAAGCTCATCGGCCTTATTCCACATTTTGCCTCCGTCACGGACAACATTTGGCATGGAAGCATCAATAATTACATTATTGGGCACGTGAAGATTGGTAATGCCCTTACGCGAGTCAACCATGGCCAGGGCAGGTTGCTTCTCGTATACAGCCTCTATGTCTGCCTCAATTTCTGCTTTTTTGTCGGCCGGCAGCCTGCTGAGTTTTCCCAGAACATCGGCCAGGCCATTATTGATATTTGCACCAATTTCCTTCAGTACTGACTCATGCTTATCCAGCGCTTCTTTGTAATATACCGCTACAGCATGACCAAACATGATCGGGTCTGAGACCTTCATCATGGTAGCTTTCAGGTGAAGCGAAAGCAGAACCTTATCTTTTTTTGCTTCTTCAATCTGCTCAGCATAGAATTCCCTCAATGCAGCAACATCCATATGCGCTGGTATCAATAACTTCGCCTGCCAGCAATGATAAATTCTTCTTAAGAACCTTAATATTACCTTTTGCATCCAGGAATTCAATCGTCACTTCAGTGGCCCTGTCCATAGTAAGGGAGACTTCATTGGCATAAGAAGTCTTTGTCCTTCATATGTGCAACACGGGCCCGGGATCCTGACTCCGGCCAGGGTTTCATCATTCGGTGTGGATGCTTTTGTGCAAATTTCTTTACTGAAGCAGCCGGCCGTCTGTCTGAATTTCCTTCCCTGAGAACAGGGTTGACAGCTGAACCCAGAACAACAGAAAACCGCTTCTGAAGCGCTCTTTCTTCATCTGTTTTTAGGGTCTTCCGGATAATCCGGGAATATCATAGCCTTTATCCTGTAATTCCTTTATGGCCTCCTGAAGCTGGGGAAGAGATGCGCTTATATTGGGCAGCTTGATAATATTTGTATCCGACTGCTGTGTCATTTCGCCCAACAGGGTCAGATAATCGGGAATTTTCTGATCTTCACTAAGCTTTTCCTGGAAGTTGGCTATGATGCGTCCGGCCAGTGAAATATCGGCCAGATCAATGGTAATATCACTACCTTTTGTAAATGCTTTTACGACCGGAAGAAAGGCCAGGGCCGCCAATGCAGGCGCTTCATCTGTATGTGTCCAGGTAATTTTTGCCATTATACTTTATCTTTTTTTAGTCTGATTAAAATATTGCGTGAAAATAGTCTTTATAGAATTATTTTACCACCTGAAGGTAAAAAAACTGTGGCTATTTCATAACCGAGTGAAAAAGACAGTCTTCCGAAACACCCCTGCATTTGCAAAGGTGGGTTTTATGAAAAATTTAATTATCAATCAAAAATCTCAAAGTGATTGCTACTGGCATAAACTTGCAGAAATACAATCTCACCTTCGTCATTAAAATTGTGGGACAGCATAATTGGAAGCACATGCTTTTCTCCGTCCTTTTTAACGATAATGTTCCACCAGGAAAAAACAACCCAGACATCATCCTTTTCATAATGCAGGCAATCGGGATAACCCACCTGCTCCACATCATACTGGATCTCATCATTTAAATACCTGTCAGATAAATACTTTTTATACTCCTCCAGATTCATGGATTGACCAGGTTTCATTGAGGAGAAGGCTATTTCAGCCTTGGGAGCAAAGTAGCTTCCCATGCTTTCAAAATCTTTGGCAACAAAGGCATTCACACCTTTCCTTACCGTAGTAATATACGGATGGTTGATATAAATTTCTCCGTTTTTATTAGTTTCCTTGCTGTCGGCAATTTCTTCAAACACCTCATTATTAAAATAGTGCAGCATCATGGTGATTTTTCCATCCGCATTAAAGCTGTACAAATTGTGAACTGGCAATTCCACTACGATTCCTGTTTCCTTGTGTATCCCTGTCATCAGAAGCCAATCCTGAACCCAGGTACCGCCTTCCTTATATTCGATAGCATCCGGATAGGCAGGTTTATGATCCTGAATCTTTAAGTTTTCATAAAGGCTTGCCCATTCGGCTATACCTTTGCCTATTTCTGCATTGGCCCTAGGGGGAGCATTGTCATCATTCCTGATAATCAACGCACTGTCAGCAAAATAACTTCGGTATTTGGCTTCATCGCCAGCCACGGAAGCCTGCCAGAGTTCCTGGGTCTTGGTGATGGCCTCATGTTCGGAGTATACGACTCCACTTTTCTTCTGCGCGTTAACAATCACTCCTGCTACGATTAGCAGTGAGAACAAAATTGTAATCTTTTTCATGATAAGATTTTGGTTTAAATGAATGGTAAGTTTGTCATTGAACAATTGAAGTGTGCCATAGTTGCTGTAAATCAGCTTATTTAACACTTTTAACATATGAAACAGGCGTGGGCAAAAAGTACGGAGTATATAGCGGCCCCGGTTGAATGACAGCTGTTGGAGAATACAAGAAAATAATTGACTTGCAAAGGAATAGGTCGTAAGTTTATTGTACTAAGCTTAAACCCTACCCTTTTTTGTGTAAGGCTTTTACACAAGTATTCCGGGCTTGCCCTGTGACTGAAAAGAGTATCTAAATCTCAATCAAAAAAATCTACGATGCGAAAAATGACGACCGTATTCATCCTGCTCCTTTTTGTGGGAGCATCTTCCTTTTCTCAAAAGAAGAATGGAACTATTTTCTCTGAACACGAATCCATTGACATTACCAAAGTGCTCTGGGAGGCAATGGTCAATG
This sequence comes from uncultured Bacteroidota bacterium, assembly GCA_963713725.1. Lineage (GTDB taxonomy): Bacteria > Bacteroidota > Bacteroidia > Bacteroidales. The sequence continues at coordinate 90,595 of CAVQMZ010000018.1, read as the reverse complement.
GGGACGAAGACAAATACAGAAGTTTTTTTGCCGATAGTGCCTATACACTACAAAATGGCGAAAGAAAACCAATTTTGCCCAATGCAAAGATCGCACAGGGCCTTGCCGACTGGGTGAGCTCCTATGAAAATTTGAAAGTGGGTGACCAGGAACCTGCACTGCCCGACGCCATGGAATATAAGGAGGGTGGAACCTGGGTTCAGGATTGGCTTCTGATGACAGGGATACACAAGGAAACAGGAATCCATCTGAATCTTCCCATACACAACCTTTATGCCTTTAATGAAGAAGGTAAAATCATAGCCCTGATTACCTATTTTGATCCAACAATATTCACTGAGATTGCGGAAAGCCAGACTAAAAAACTAAATGGCAAGGTCTTTATTTATCATCCCCATATTGCGACTGTGCGTAAAGGCATGAACGCGTTTGTGGCAAAGGATAAAGAGAAATGGGCCTCTTTTTATGCTCCCAAAGCCATATTCAGCAACTCATCCATGCAGGTGGGAGAATACATGAATATGGAAGAGCACCAGGCCAACATGGCAGCCATGTTTTTCAAGGAGGATTTTAAATTTAAGGTGGAACAGAGGGGTTATCCCGACTGCATCTATTATGAAAAAAATGATATGTATGTGGTTTATTCCTGGTGGAACATGATGTATAAAAAAGATGGAAAGATATATGAATATCCATTTATGTTATCACATGACTTTAATGATGAAGGTCTGATTGTCAGAGAACATATATACGTGAGCAGTAACCACCTTGAAAATCTTTGAGAGCCAGATTAACCCGGTGCCAGTGACATGGCGCACCTGACCCCATCGGCTGCGCTGGAGATGATGCCACCGGCGTAGCCGCTACCCTCTCCTACAAAATAAAGATTTTCAAAACCCTCACATTTGCCTTCCCTGTCTCGTGCTACCTGGATGGGTGATGAGGTTTTGCTTTCCAGGCCCATAAGCATGCCCTTATCAAAACCATGCAATTTGCGTGAGAAATCCTTCAGGCCCTCTATAAGGGCCTGGCTTACCACGCTGGGTATCATATTATAAAGCGCTGCCGATTCCAATCCCAGGGGGTAGCTTCCTTTTGAGAGATTCCTGGATTCGCGTCTTTGTATATAATCTGCAGCCATAGTTGCCGGGATGGTGTAAGAATTTGAAAAGGCATAAAAACTGGCTTCCAGTTCGTCCATCCAATCCAGGATCTCCTCCGGGGAGGAGCTGTGTCCCAGCAGCAGATCTGGATGGACCCCTGCCACACAGCCCGCATTGGCAAACCGGCCATCCCGCTGATAGTGACTCATGCCATTTACCACACTTTTTTCCCTGAAGGCAGCGGCGGGGACCACCATGCCTCCGGGACACATGCAAAAGGAATAAACGCCCGGCCCTGCTTTGGTTTTTGTACTTAAGCGATACTCTGCAGCTTTGATCCCCGGCAGACTCTCCCTGCCCCACTGGGCCTTGTTAATAAGGGTCTGGGGATGCTCAATACGATGGCCAAGGGCAAAATTCTTGCACCGAAATTCAAGGCCTTTTCTGATTAGCATCCGGTAAGTATCATAGGCGGAATGTCCCGTGGCCAGAATCACAAAATCGGCTTCCATATCACCCCGGGAAGTAATCACTCCCTTTGCTTTGCCATCCCTGATTATAAGATCGTTGAGCCGGGTATCGAATAAAAATACGCCCCCATTGGAGAGAAAATCTCTCCTGAGATTAGCTACAATAATTTTCAGATTGTCGGTTCCCACATGAGGGTGGGTCATGTATAAGATTTCCTCCGGAGCACCTGCTTTTACATATTCCGACAGAATAAACCTGCGTTCCAGGGAAATGTGCTTGGACCGGGAGGTAAGCTTTCCATCGGAAAAGGTTCCGGCTCCCCCCTCCCCAAAGGCATAATTGTTTTGCTCATTAAAGATCCCCTTGCTTTCCAATGTTTGGATGGCCAGGGTTCGTGCTTCCACCTCCGATCCACGTTCAATAAGGGTTACATTGTACCCGGCCAGCTGAAGCACATGGGCAGCAAAAAAACCTGCCGGTCCGCTCCCCACCACCACCACTTTTTCAGGTCGCGTTTTATTGGGAATCTCAAGGGCCGGCGGGGCAGGATATGCCTCGCCTTCAAGTTCCTCTGAGCTTACTACTACGCCCAGTAAGCAGTGAATATCATTTTTCTTTCTGGCATCAAGGCTTTTCTTTTCAACCTGAAAGCTAAATTCCCTCAGATGAATTTGTTTTTTTATGGAAGCTCTTAGCTGCTCCTGTGAATAGTCCGTGGGAACCTTGATCTGTATGTGTTTATAGCCCATATTTTGTTCTTATGGGCCTAAAGTACAAAGATCCTGTCAATACCCGGTTATTTCATCATGACCAGCATGGTGCCGGTTATATATGCAGCAACCCACCAGATGTAGGCAACCCTTGAGTAGAGGTGCACACCGCGGGAGACCACTTCACCCGCACCTTTGCGAATCCGGAATCTCCAGAGCAGCACAGCATCAATAAGCATAAGGGTCAGTGAAGAATAGCCCAGTATACCATGTATGGTGAAGGGACTATTTTCTGAGACAATAATCATCATAATCGTTGCTGAAATATCCAGCACAACACCCATTGTTAAAAATATCAGAACACGGTTGATCACCAGCTTCTTCCTCTGCTCTGTTAAAATGGCAATGGAGTAGGATATGAGTGCCAGAGTGACAACTGTTGCAGCAAAAATGGCGAGTGGTTTCATAAAAGAAAGGCTTATTTATAGGTTAGGCTTATTTATAGTCAGGCTTATTTAACACTTTAAATATTTACGGACTTTCCCCCAGGGGGGTGTACTCAAAGGAGGGATATCCCTTTTCTCCTGACAGATTAAAATAGCTTTTGAAGCGGAATTTGAACATCAGGCCGTCTGTATCCCGGACAATGTAGGTATAACCTGGTCTGACCTTATATTCAGCTGAATTTGTGGCCTCGTCCACTTCCACCGATTTCCAATCATGCCCGATGGCATCCTGCGCCGATGAATACTCCTGCTCCATAGCATTTGTAGCGTTTATGTCCAAAAAAGGAATAATGGTATCCAGGGCTGATTCCACATTCAGGGGATTTAACCAGACACCCCTCACATAATAGGGAGCCGGATCACCCTCGTCGGTAAAGAGGATGGTAAAATACTGGGTAAAAAGCATGTCCCAGTCCTCCTTAGGAGGCTCCGGGTAAACCTGTTCATTATTGGCAATGGAGTAGTACACTTTGTTGAAAAGCTCGTCCTTAACAAGCTCTATGGTGTCGGCAGTAGTCTGCGCCGGATCGGCCACAAGAAAACCGTAAGTCAGGGTATCCACATGGATGAATTGTACTTTCTTTAATACATTATAGGAAATGCCGTCGTACTGGCCCAGCAAGATCACTTCATGGGTATAGAGCGCTTCTCCATCCTCAAATGTGACCCACTCCCCCACTGCGGTCGAATCTGGATTCCCGTCTGATTTGTCCGATTTCCAGTTATAATCTCCCTTGCCACTAAAATCCTGGCTCATATCCGTCGATCCGGTATATGCAGCACCCAGGAGGTTCGCTGAATTTACCCAGATGTGATATGCGCCATCCTGGCAATCAAAGGCCAGATCCCAGGCCTGGTTCTCATTCTCAGCAACCACATTCCCTGACGAGAAGTCGAAATAAACCTGGTGGGTGTAAATGGAGTTTGGAATAAATACACTTTCCACGTCCTCAGGCGGAACATAGGGCGGGACAGGCTCATCTTCCTCAAAGCAGGAAACCAGCCCCAGGACCATAAAAGATAAGAGTATTAGCGCTTCTAACTTCATATTCAGATTTACTTAAACTTGGTAAACTGGTAACTGACCTTGATAAAGACGGTTCGTCCCCAGTTCAGCAATGCAGATCCTGACGACCCTCCACTATGTATACCACCACTACCGGATGAAGTAATGGACTTATTATCAAAAATATTTTTCACGCCTGTAGTCAGCCTCAGGGCATCCTTGAATAAAGGGACACTGATGGTTGCATCCATATTGTGATAGGAATCCAGGTAGGATAAACTTACATCATAAATCTCCCCGGTATCCATATCCATGGATCCCACATAGCGGGAATAGCGGTCCGTATACTTATAGAACAGAGATATTTCGAACCTGTATTTTACGTTCTTATACTTAAAATTGGCGGCGTAGTCTGTACTTCGTGTAAACTCACTGGTATTAATGATACTTGAAAGCTCATTGTGAAACACACCCCCATTAAGTGTGAGCCTGGGATGAAAATTGTAGGTCAGGTCCGAGGAAAACCCTTTGGATATCATGGCGCCTGCCGGGACATTAAAATAAACTGCTGCGGTGGGATCATCCTGGTCATATAAGAGTTCGATTTTATTTTCGATCCGGTTATAGTAAATATTGTTGGCCCAATGGAAATTATTACTGCCCTTTCCAAACTTCAGGTCGAACCATAGATTGAGATTATGCCCGGTTTCAGCCTCAAGGTCGGGATTGCCTGTAATATTGTGATTGATGTCCTGGAAATCAAGGTAAAGCTCCTTAATGGAGGGTGCCCTGAAGCCCTTTGCATAGGATGCCCTCAGGCTCAGAAAACGGATGGGATCCCATTTAATATTTAAGGAATAAACCAGGGGGGCATCGTACTTAAAATTGTAGATATACCTCAGGCCCGGCTGGAAGTTCAGCTTCTCATAGGGAGTCCAGTTCAGGCTGAAAAAGCCAGAGAGATCTCCGATGCTTTCAGTACCCTCAAGCCGGCGGCTGACCGCACGCTCATAATTAAATTCATAGCCTCCCTGGAAGGAGACCTTTTCGTAAACTTCATTGCTATAGGTTCCCCGGCTAAAGAAATTATGGAAAGTGGTGGTGTCATTGGCTGATTCCGTGGGGATCACATATTTCTCCAGGTTTACAAGGTCATTCAGGTAGGAGATTTTTGATTTCTCATACCAGGAATAAGCTCCGGTTAATTTGAGATTCTGCTTCTCGCCAAAACGTTTATTCACATCCAGGGTATTGGCCCACCTGCGGGTGAAATGATAATAATCAAATGCTCCTTCATAGTTCAAATCGGGATTCAGATTGCCATTGTCCCTGAGCTCTTCAGAGAAATAGCTGCTTGATAACTTGGCCTTCCAGTCTCCACTTGTAAAAGCATAGTATGCGTCTGCATTATACTGAAGCTTGGGATTCCATTCCTTTGACCTTGAGGTATCCGCTTCTGAGTAGCCATCAAAAAAGTAGCGGCCCACAGACAGGCCCATATTGTTCTTCCCCTTGTTCAGGGAGAAATTGGCATCAAAGTCATAAACCCCCACGGTTTCAAAGTAGGCATCCACCCCTGCAGTCAGGCTCTGTCTTTGATTTTCCTTGGTAATGATGTTGATCACTCCCGCCATGGCATTACTTCCATAGACCACCGACATGGGCCCTTCCACGATCTCTATATGATCAATGGAGGAAACATTTATCTGCGACAGGTCCAGGATCCCGTTCTGCCTGCCCACCATGGGAACACCATCCACCAGGATCTTTACATGCTCTCCACCCAGTCCCTGTATCCTAACGGTTGAACCCAGGGCTGCATCCCTGACCGGGCTGAAATTCAATTCATTTGAAATAAGTTCAGAAAGGTTGGTGGCCCCCTTTTTCTCAACAGCTCCCTGGTCAATGAGCTTAACCTTGTAGATGGACTGATCGAGTCTTTTGGGGGAATACTGTGCAGTAACCACTACCTCTTCCACATCGTAGACCGAAGGGACCAGGTAAAGCCTCAGGGATTCGCCTGGATTTATGGTATCGAGCAGGGTCTGGTAACCTACAAAGGAGACAGAAATTAAGGACCGACTTGTGATGTTATTCTCTAAACGACCGTCCTTATCGGAAAGCATATAGTCTGCGTGCTCTTTATCCAGACTTTCAAAACAAATATGGGCATTGGGAAGAGAGCTCCCTGTTGACTTGTCCAAAATTACGATGGACGACTGTGCGAAAATAGCTCCTATACTAAAAATCACAGTCAAAATGCTTAAGCCCACTCTCTTCCCCATGCCCCTCAATCCTATATCTTTAGATTAATCCTGCTTAATAATGTCAAATACAATTTTACCACTGCCTCTTCCATCAAAAGCGGTAAACACAATCTTATAAGTCATATCTCCCCTTCTAACAAAATAGCAAAGGTCTTCTTCAAGCACGTAAGAAAAACTTCCCATATCAAATGCTTTCCAGTCTGAACCAATCTCGGAGATATTGCTGTTAAATTCTGCATCTGAAGGTTCAGCCAGATTTGTATCCATTTCTCTTACCTCGCCGTTTTCCACACCCACATTGGACAGTACACCGGTTACTATATAAGGAATGGACTCATCATGATATTGTGTAAATACAATGTCCCATGATTCACTGTCGGGTTCGTTGTCCAGAATTTCACCTGTTGTCAGTGAGAAATAGACAAAGTTCTTTGCAGCATAAGGGTTGCAGCTGATTTCCCTGGTCTCACCCACTCCATCAATATCCCCGTATTTAATGGTAAAGGAGTTGGACATGGCTGCCCTTTTTTCAATAAAGATTTTCTTCAGGCTTCCGTCATTTAACTTGATGACAAAGATTGAATCGCCGATTACATCGTGGGTCTGACTGTTATAAACACCCCAGCCATAATCAGGATGACCGGTTGCATTGCGATCGAAAGCACCGTTTAACCAGGTGGTATCTGCATTATACATGGCAGGCCAGGCTGACATGCCGGTGGTATCCACCTCATCCCAGGCAGTCATGTCTCCATTGGGATAGGTATACAGCATTACACCATATCCCTCATTGATCAGGATGGTGGAGCTCATGGGGTCTGCGGAAAAAGCAATGTCCCAGCTGGCTCTTGGAGCTGTACTGATAATCCCGTTTTCCAGGCTGTAATATACTTCATCGGTATAGCTGGCTCCCATACTGATGGAATCAGCATAAGATATTTCAGGATCCGGGTCGCTGGTTTTATCACAGGCGGAAAAGGCGAAAATTGAGAGTAAGAGGAAAATTAGATTTTTCATTGTAAAGGTTTATTGAGTTTATATATTTCTGAATATTGCCATCATGGCGGAACTCATAACTACCAGCAAGGAAATTCCATAATAGAAAGTTGCCGCACGATATTTTTTCCGATCAGATGATATCTGTTTAATGATCATCCTTCCCACCTGGGACAGGATTAAAGCAAAAAGCATGAGTGAAACATGCTCGATACCCCAGAAACGCTGGGAGTTATGCAAAAGGGCTTCTTCCATGGTCATTACTTCTGAACTGGAAGCAGGTTTTAAAAAGAAGTAGAGCGTTATCCCTGTAAAAAGCTGGATATAAAGAACATGAATAAAAACCCAGGATAATTTCAAAAACGAAGAGGGACAAGCCAGGTTCTTAGCCCACCCAATAATAGCCCATGTGGTGGTCACTAAGGCAAGTATTAAAAAGATGGCGCTGATAACGTAGTGCAGCTTGATTACAACTTCATACATACTCTGGAGCTAATTAGTCCCTGTTTTCTTTACTTTGCCACAAGGCTAATCATCAATTCTGAAGGAAATCTGTATTTGTGAAAAAAATCACAGGAAAAATGAATAAGAGATCAGACTGGGGGCCAATCCTGCGCAATTCCTGATCGGAGACCCAGACTGACAGGTAAAATTAAAATTCACACAAAGCACTGATTGATTGACGTTTATAAAGCGCTACCCAGTTTTGTTTAATATGAAGGTATGCAGGCCATCCCTGTAAGCGTAGACTAATTTTAAATTGTAGAGATCGCAAATATTTTTTGCGAGGGACAGGCCCAATCCAAAGGTCCCTTCACTTTTCCCGATCTTTTTATAGCGCTCAAAAATATCCTGACCTGATAGATCTGAATCTTCTCCGCTGTTTGAAATGATCAGTTCATTATGCTTCAGCTCGATGTTCAGAAGACCATCTTCCATATTATGGCTTATGGCATTTTTGATCAGATTCACGAGAAGCACATCCATCAGCATGGGATCTGCCTCAAGAACAAAATTTTCTTTCTCCTGGTAAGAAATTTTTATCCTCTTGCCCTCTGCAATGGACGAAAAGACTTCCAGATGGCGACCAATGACCTCATTTAAAGAAATCTGCTCCTTAAGAGGAAATTGCTTATTATCGATCTTCGTTAGCAGTACGAGCGTTTTATTCAGCCTGGAGAGCCGGGAATTGGTGGCCTGTATATCCCTGATCAACATCGCCTGTTCATTGCTCAGTGGAGTGGACTGAAGCAGAAGGTCACATTTGAGCCGGATGATTGAAAGAGGTGTTTGAATCTCATGTGAAATATTGCCGGTAAACTCCTTCACACTCTCATAATCTTTGCGGATCTTTTCCATCATCTGGTTCAATGCCGCATTCAATAATTTAAACTCTGTGATTTCTGATTCTCCAAACTCTATGCTCCTCACAGAATTCACATCATAGGATCTTAACTTCTCCACGGTCATGAAAAAATCCGACCATATACGTCCGAAGGTAAAACGGTTAATCAGATAGAGAAAGAGTATAAAAAAGACCACAATGAGTGTCACAATCAGGATGATGCGTTCAATCAGCTCATTGGATTCCACCAGGGACTGGTAAACCACAAGCCTGTAAATTCCGGACTTACTTTCCACGTCAGAGCGAAGTGTTCTGTATAGCTTATATGAATTCCCCTCCTGGTTCAGAAGGATGGTATCCGAGGTGGCAGCAGGCAGGATTTCACCAGGCCCAATGAGCTCAATGCTTAAATAACCCGGAATCAGCAGCGTGCTGTAATTTTCCGGATGGGCCTGGATTTCTTCCGTCAGGAACTCCATTCGCGCTTTCAGTTCCTTATTGATCTCTTTTTCTGTGGATGATTTAAGGATAAAGTAGAAAGCTGCACTACCGATGAGAAAGACGAAGAGCATCGTGGTGATCAGTATGTATATGGTTCTGTTCAGCAGCTTCATATGCTCATGGGCCTTTCACCTGGCAGTAAATTTATATCCAACTCCGTAAACGGTATGAATGTAATCTTCCCCACCGGAATCGATAATTTTTTTTCTCAGGTTTTTAATGTGAGTATAGACAAAATCCAGGGAGCCTGCATTATCCGCATAGTCGCCCCACAGGTATTCACAAATGGTCTCCTTGGTAACAATTCTGTCCTTATTGGAAACAAAATAAAGCAGCAGGTCGAACTCCTTTTTGGTCAGTGTAAGGGGCTTCTTTGCAACCCTTACCGAACGTTCATCGGGATTGATCAGAATCTCATTGAAACTGATGTGGTCGTCTCCATCAAACTTTATCCTCCGCATTAAGGATTGGATCCTGGCATTTAATTCGGAGAGATGAAAAGGTTTTACAATGTAGTCATCAGCACCCAGATTTAAACCCTTGATGCGATCATCCAGGGTCTCTCTGGCTGAAACAATAATAATCCCGGAATTGGTATTGCGTTTTTTAGCAGGCTCGATCAGATCAAGACCACTACCATCAGGCAGGTTTACATCAATAAGCAGGCAATCATAAAGGTAGAGGGAGACTTTCTCCTCTGCCTCCTTCAAGGTGGAAGCAGCTTCACAATCAAAACCCTCCCCACTTAAATAGGAATATATGGATTCCAGCAGTCCGGCTTCATCTTCAACAATCAGTAGTTTCATTTCTCTCTATCCATTAATGCTGCTATGGCCAGCAAAACACCCAGAACAATGCCCAGGAAGGCCGCAAATAATACCCTGTACTCCTCGGGCAGAAGGAAGGTAATGGTCTGTGCGGGAATCCAGAAAAGGGGAATGGTCCTTTTAAACACAAAATTCCATTGCACATCCCAGTTTATTTCCTTAAAGATCCGGGTAAAATCCATGGGGCTGAAAAATCCCCCCAGGGTCCCCCCGCTTTCCAGGATGTGAATATCCGTAATTTTATGGAAAGTCATCATCACCGGAGCATAGAATAAATTCAGGGCCGTTGCAATGCTGAAGGAAACCACTACCTTTTTCCAGCTCAACTGGGAATGAATAATAAGGCTTGCATCCTCAAAACCCAATTTTTCCAGTAGAACAGGGGTCCCGGAGGCAAAAATCAAAAAAGCCATATAAATGGTGGTGCCAAGAAAGCCCCATACAAGAGCACGGGGAAGCAGTCCAAATCCTTTTTGATGATAGCAACCGGTTTTGATTCTGAGCCCGATGACCTCACCCAGGGTGGCCAAGAGGGCGAACTTGATAAAACTCATGATCAGGCCATGCTCCAGGTTAAAACGGTAGTAGGCATCAAAAACGCCATCATAGATGAAGAAGGGCAAAAAGAAAACTGTCAGCCCGAGCACAAAAATAAGATCCTTACTCAATGCGAATCTTTTAACATTTTTTAGCTTCATCATAGATCAAAGCTAAATTAATCTGCTGAATAAAAATTATCTTACAATTCCTTTTTTTAATCTGGTTTTAGACCCATGACACTGAAATTTGCAATCCGGAATCTCAAAAAAAGACCCTTCCTCAACCTGATTAAAATTATCGGATTAAGCCTGGCCCTGAGCAGCATTCTGCTGATCGTCTTATTTTTAAAACATGAACTGGGCTATGACAGCTATCATAAGGATGCTGACCGCATATACCGCTTCACCACCACCAGTCCGACTTTCCTGGGGGGAAAGCACTTTGCCCGCCTTTATAATCCAGCCTATATTCCCGAAATGAGCGAATACTTTCCGGAAATTGAATCCTATGTCAGGCTGGCACCCATGCGGGGGGGGGTAATGAAATACAAGGAAGAATATTTCAATTTGAACCAGGCCTTTGAATGCGACAGCACCTTCCTGAAGGTTTTCCATGCAGAAATCCTCCTGGGAAATCCTGAGAACATGCTGGATGCTCCGGGCTCCATGATTGTGACCGAAAGTTATGCAAAGAAGGTATTTGGCTCAGTCAACCCCCTTGGAGAGATTCTGACCCTTCCTCCAGGACAATTTTATGGCGAAGCAACTGACTTTGTTGTAGTGGGGGTAATGAAGGACTTTCCCGCGAACAGTCATTTCCACCCGGAGGTAATTAGCAGCCCTGAGGATGAATCCATCTTTCAGTCATGGGCATGGACCTATCTGCTTTTACATCCGGGTGCGAACCCTGATCATATTATTGATGGATATAAAAAATTCTATTCCACTCACGTGGATACTGAATCGGAAGAAATTACCACAGAAGCTCACCTCCAGAAGCTCACCCAGATCCACCTGCATTCCAGGAAAACAAGGGAGATAGAAGCAAATAGCAATATTTATGTGGTTTATTCCTTTTCCATTGCCGCCCTTCTCCTGCTTTTTATTGCACTGATCAATTATGCCAATCTGAATATGGGCATGGCTGATTACAGCAGAAAATACCTCTTTGCAGGGAAGGTATTTGGTTCTTCAAGGGGCATGCAGTTCAGGTATTTCCTCCTGGAAGGTCTGATCATTCTGCTGGCCACCATTATGCTCAGTGGAAGCATAGCAGGACTGGTAAACCTTATCATACAAAAACAATTCAATCTTAATCTTTTGGCGGGGTCTTTCCCTTTGATTCTGATGGTATTTTCCCTTTATGGCCTGATTGGACTGCTTGCCGGGATCCTGCCCCTGGCAAAAAACCTGTCCGGAAGGAAAGGCAAAGGAAAAAGGGTAGTCAGCAAAGGATTGATTGTTGTTCAGTACACCATTTCCATAGCATTAATTGTTGCCGTATTTGTGATACACCGCCAGACGAAATATGCCCTGAATAGCGGAATGGGGCTTGAAACCGATCAGATCATTTGTTTTGAAAATGTGCATACGGATCTCCAGGTGAAGTTTGCTGAATTTAAGGATGAGCTGATGAAATACACCTCCATCGCATCCGCTTCGGCCATGATGGAACCCCCTGGAGGGGAAGCCAATGACATGTTTCGTTTTGAACTGGAGGGCTATGTGGTCGACGAGTCCAGCCCAAGGGATGATTATATCGGTATCTTTCCCTGTGATTATTCCTTTGCCAGCATTTTTGACCTGAACTTCCTCGCCGGTGAAAATTTCTCAGACAAATATGAAGACAATGAAGGCTCAGGAGAGTATCTCATCAATGAGTCGGCCATGTACAGACTAAATTATACTGATCCGCAGGAGATTATTGGCAAGCTCTTCAATCTGAGTTTTGATTTTGGAGAGATTCCCATCCCCTCCGGAAAAATCATTGGCGTGGTGGAAGACTTTCACCTGTCAAGCCTCAAAAGAAAAATTGATCCGCTTGTAATGTTTAAACGAAAGGATCTCTGGCTTATAAATTTTGTGGTCGCATTAAAACCAGGCATGCAGGAACAGGCCCTGGCGGACCTTGAAAAAGTATGGGAGTCTGTTTATCCTGAATATCCAATGGAATATGATTATCTGAGCTCCATGTACAGGAACCTTTATTCCACAGAGCTTTTGCAGACCCGTTTGCTTTCAGTCTTTACTTTCATAGCCCTTTTTATTTGCTCCATGGGCCTGCTCGGGCTGTCCCTGCTAAGCACCCAGCGACGCATCAGGGAGATTGGCATCAGAAGGGTTAACGGCGCCGAAACCCGGGAGATCATAAATATGCTCAACTGGGACTTTATGAAATGGATCATTCTCTCCTTTGCGCTGGCCATTCCCATCGCCTACCTTGCACTTGATAAATGGCTGGAAAATTATGCCTATAAAACAGCCTTAAGCTGGTGGATTTTTGCCGCCGCGGGTCTGCTTGCCATACTGATAGCCCTTGCCACCGTATCCATACAATCCTGGAAAGCATCGCGCAAAAACCCGGTAGACTCACTGAGATACGAGTAAAAAAAACAGCCCCTCGTACTTAAACGAAGGGCTGTTACTTATGCTAAGGCAGTGCTTAATTATTCTGACTGGAAAACGATTTCCCCCTCTTCAGCATCAACCTTCACATGCATACCGGGCTGAACACTTCCATCCAGCAAGGCTATGGACAGGCCGTCGAGCACTTTTTTCTGAATCAGCCTTTTCAAAGGCCTTGCACCAAACTGCATATCATAGCCCTCATTGATCAGGAATTCAATACAGCCATCTGTAAGCTCAATGGAGATATTCTGCTTAAAAAGCTGAGCTTTCAGATTCTCGATCTGAATCCGGATAATACCTTCCATATTATCCTTGGTGAGCGGCTTAAACATCACCAGTTCATCTATGCGGTTCAGGAACTCGGGTCTCACACTTCGCTTTAGAAGGTCGAATACCTGGATTTTAGTGGATTCAATAAGCTCATCCATATTGGAGGCATTCATTTTTTCAAAATTTTCACGAATCAGGTCCGATCCAATATTGGAGGTCATGATAATAATCGTGTTCTTGAAGTTGGCGACCCTTCCCTTGTTATCGGTCAGACGACCATCCTCCAGGACCTGCAAAAGGATATTAAAGGTATCGGGATGAGCCTTCTCAATCTCGTCCAGGAGAATTACCGAATAGGGTTTTCTCCTGACAGCCTCAGTAAGCTGTCCACCCTCATCGTAGCCCACATAGCCCGGAGGTGCACCTACCAGGCGCGAAACGGCATGTTTCTCCTGGTATTCACTCATGTCGATGCGGGTCATCAGAGACTCATCATTAAACAGATATTCAGCAAGAGCCTTGGCAAGCTCGGTTTTTCCAACCCCGGTTGTACCCAGGAAGAGAAAGGAACCCACGGGTTTTTTCTCATCGGACAGTCCTGCCCTGCTCCTGCGGATTGAGGAAGCTACGGCATGAATGGCCTCTTCCTGCCCCACAACCCGGTGGTGTAATTCGTTTTCAATATGAAGCAGTTTTTCCCGGTCACTCTGTAGCATTTTGCTAACGGGAATTCCAGTCCATTTTGAAACCACCTCGCCAATATCCTCTGCAGTAATTTCTTCTCTCATTAGCCGGGTACCTTCCTGGTGATTTTTGTTCAACTCATTAATGTACCTGGCAAGGTTCTCTTCAGCCTGAGGCAACTGGGCATAGCGGATTTCGGCAACCAGGGCAAGATCGCCATCCCTTTCAGCTTTTTCTGCTTTATATGAAAGTTCCTTAATCTCCTGCTTTGTAAGCTGGATGTCGGAAACCATTTTCTTCTCATTCTGCCATTGGGCTGAAAGTTGTTTGTGCTCCTCTTCCAGATCTGAAAGTTGTTTCCCAATTTGCTCAACCCTTGGCTTATCCTTCTCACGCTTAAAAGCTTCCCTTTCAATTTCCAGCTGCTGGATCTTCCTGTCCAGGGCATCAATGGCCTCAGGCTTTGAATTCATTTCAAGCCTCAGGTGGGCAGAAGCCTCGTCGATAAGGTCAATGGCCTTATCGGGCAGAAAACGATCGTTGATATAGCGGATCGAAAGCTGAACCGCACTGATGACAGCCTCATCCTTAATCCGGATCTTATGATAATTCTCATAGCGTTCCTTAATACCCCTCAAAATGGAAATGGCATCCTCCTCGCTGGGCTCATCCACCTTTACCTTTTGGAAACGTCTTTCAAGGGCCTTATCCTTTTCAAAATACTTCTGGTATTCATTGAGCGTTGTGGCACCCACAGCACGAAGATCACCCCGGGCCAGTGCCGGCTTTAGTATGTTGGCCGCATCCATGGCCCCCTCACCTCCACCCCCGGCTCCCACCAGGGTATGAATCTCATCAATGAATAGAATAATCTGCCCATCCGATCCGATCACCTCATTGACCACGGACTTGAGCCTTTCTTCAAATTCGCCCTTATATTTCGCCCCTGCAATCAGGGCCCCCATATCCAGGGAGTATATCTCCTTACTCAGCAAATCTTCGGGAACATCCCCGCTTTGAATGCGAAAGGCAATACCCTCGGCAATGGCTGTTTTGCCCACTCCCGGTTCACCAACCAGGATCGGGTTATTCTTGGTCCTCCTGGATAGGATCTGAAGCACACGGCGAATTTCATCATCCCTTCCAATAACAGGGTCAAGCTTTCCGCTTTCAGCCTGCTTATTCAGGTTGATGGCATAACGATCCAGGGCATGATAAGTCTCCTCGGCAGATTGACTCTGGGCCTTGGCTCCTTTACGAAATTCTTTAATGGCAGTAATTAATTCCTTCTTGCTTATTCCCGCATCTTTGAGCAGCTGAGCTGCTGTATCTTTAGTTTCCAGTATGCCCAGCAAGAGGTGCTCGAGGGTCACATAATCATCATCAAATTCCTTTCGACTGGAAAGCGCATGATTTAAAGCTTTGTTGGCATTTTCTGAAAGATATTGCTTTCCTCCGCTGACCACAGGATAGCTTTTCAGTAAATGCTCAAGGGCAGAACTGAAGGCACTCAGATTGGCTGAAAGCTTCTGAAACAAATGGGGAACTACGTTCTCATCCACTGCCAGAACACCCTGCAGAATATGACCGCATTCAATAGCCTGATTCTCATTTTCCAGGGCAATTTGCTGTGCCCTCTGAACAGCCTCCTGTGCTTTAATCGTATATTTATTAAGGTCCATATCTTATATATTTTTCTTGGTTATTATTCTCTGTTATTATCGCAAGGACTAATATTCAAATCCCGGACCAGAATAAATGACCCACTCGGGTAATAAACACTAAATTTAAGATTAACTGCTATTTACGATAACAGAAAAAGAAATTTTCAGGAAGGTTTAGATTATATAGCGCCATTATGTCATACTAAATTCCAAACAAAATGCCATATTGTCACTCCAGATCGATAAATCCTTGTACCTTTGTGACCCAGGACCTAAATCAAATCTTACAGCTTTGGACCGAAGGATTGAACTTCTTGCTCCGGGTGGAGATATGGACTCCATAAAGGCGGCAATTGCGGCAGGAGCCAGTGCGGTTTATTGCGGCATTCACAAGTTTAACGCAAGAAACAGGGCCACCAACATTACTTTCGATGATTTAAACGGAATCCTGAGACTGGCTCACAGCAGGAAGTGCGAAGTTTTCCTCACCCTCAATATTATCATTGTCGAAAGCGAATTTCCTGATCTGCTGCGCTTCCTCAATAAACTGGTAAATACGAGCATTGACGGGGTGATTATCCAGGACCTGGGCTTGTTCTACCTGCTTAACAAACATTTCAAAAGCCTGAATATTCATGCCTCAACCCAGCTCACCACCCACAACAGGGGACAGATTGAATTTTTACGCGATCTGAATGCCACACGGGTAAACCTATCCCGGGAATTAAGCCTGGAGGAAATCAGGGCCTTAAGTGCACATGCCCATCGGGAAGGGTTATTATCCGAGGTCTTTATCCACGGATCATATTGCATTTCCTTTTCGGGGCTCTGTTACATGAGCTCACTTCAGGGCGGGAACTCGGGGAACCGGGGGCGTTGCAGCCAGCCCTGCCGGGATCCCTATGAAGTGAGCGCCCGGGGTAAAAGCTTTCCTTTGAACCTGAAGGACAATTCTGCATTCTCCTACATCCAGGATCTGGCCGAGGCAGGTGTTGATTCCCTTAAAATTGAAGGAAGAATTAAAAAGTACCACTACGTCTATACCGTGGTGGAAACATACAGGAAGCAGCTTCAGCGCTACTATGAGGGGGAAAGTATGAGCCATGACAAGAGTGATTTGTACAAGGTCTTTAATCGCGATTTTTCTGCTGCTTATTTGAAGGGAGAAATTGGGAAAAACATGTTCATCGACAATCCCAGGGACCATTCATCTGCTCACAGGGCCGAACGAGAAGGAGATGGAGGTGATAAAGCCATTGAAGATGCGGAGCGCAGTCTTTACGAGGAAAAAGGGGAAATCAGAACAGAAGTAAAAAAGCTGATCGACCAGATGAGTGTCGGCCATACTCCACTGAACATAAGAGTCTCAGGCGATGCTGGCCGGCCACTAATGCTTCAGCTGGTGACCCCCGACTCAGAGTTTTCAGTCTTGTCGGAAAAGGTATTGGCAAAAGGCAGCGGGCTCACACTGGATCGGGCGGAGATTCTCAAAAGATTCAAAGCCATTGATGAAACTGAATACTACATCAAAAATGTGGACCTGGAAGATCTCCAGCCGGGTCTCTACATCCCTTTCAGTGAGCTCAGTTCCATGAAAAAAGCCATCCTCCGGGTACTGAGGGATGGGAAAAGCCATATTTCTCCGGTAAAAATACCGGCCTTAAAGAGAGCAGAAGCAGTCTTGCTGCCCCCCACCCTTTCCATATTGCTTTCCTCGAAAAAAGATCTACAACTTTTTAAGGGAAGCGATGCACATATTTGTTTCCAGATCCCTGATGCTCCATCCCAAAACCTGTCCGCACTAAAATCCATCTTTCTCGAAAACAGGAATATCACGCCCTGGTTCCCCTCCATCCTAATTGGAAAGGATTACGATACAGCTGTGGATTTCCTGCAGGAAGTAAATCCGCATAAAATTGTCAGTGACAATACGGGCATAGCCTACGAAGCCTCAAAAATGGGTATTCCCTGGATTGCAGGTCCTCGCCTGAACCTGGTCAACTCCTATGGATTACTTTGCCTGAAGGAGCAATTTGGGTGCTCAGGAGCCTATCTTTCAAATGAAATGAAGCGGCAACAGATCAGCGCAATCAGGAAGCCTGAAGATTTTGAGCTTTATTTCAGCATCTTTCATCCCATGGATTTAATGACCAGCCGACAGTGCCTCTTCCAGGAGGTGGTTGGATGCAGTAAGGAAAAAGTCGATGAGCTCTGCCTTCCTGGCTGCACCAGGTCTGCTTCCATATCCAGGCCTGGTAAGGGAGATTTTTTTATAGAGAAAACAGCGGCTAACTACATGCGGATTTACAATGAAAAAAACTACCTGAATACCGACATTGTGGGTGAACTCTCCGGTCGTTTCTCAGGCTTCCTCATTGATCTTAGGAAAATCAAAACCAATACCAGGCTTAAAACGGGACTTTCTGACTTGGTTCAACTATTTGAGGAGCTTCTCAAAGAAAAAGAAGGTGCAGCCCATAAAATCAGACAGGTGATTACACCCACAAACGCATCTCAGTACCTTACTGGCATTTGAGACAGCAAAAACTTAGGGCATATAAATCACCTTCTTCACAGCCCTGCCAGCCTGAGGGTTAACTTGACGGCCAGACCGACAGCATTTTTTCCCTTTAAATAAAGGTAAGAGGACCCGGTGGCAAAATTGAGTTGTGCCCAAATATCAGCGGCAACACAAATGAAAAACAATCACCCGAAATGCCACTGGGAGCCCGGGAATTGACTCCGCAGATAACTGAACTCATCATCATCGGCCATATAAGCGCAGGTGGATAGCACCTCTGCTTCCACTGCAGAATTGCACTTTACCAAAACCTTGTGTTGTTTACTGACTAGCCCTCCTTTTCGGGGATGATAGATATGGGCGCCAGATTCGCTCGCACTGCCACCTTTCTTATCCTGGAGTCCGGAAATAGAAATAAATTCATCACTGAGAACGACACCCTCCGCGAAACCCACAAGCCATCCTTCTCCATGGGGATGGTTCCCCATTCCGGCTATGGAGCTTTCTCCAAAACTAAGAAAGGCGTCCTTTAGGCCTTCACTCCTCAGGTAAGCTACCACTTCATCGAGTGCGATTCCCTTCCCAACAGCACCCATATCCAGCTTTACCCCGGGACCGGCAAAATGGATCGTTCCCGCTTCGCGGTCCCGGATTACTTCCTCCCAACTGCTCTTATTCTGATTCACTGCCGGATCAAATAAACCCTTGCTAAGCCTGTGATAATGATCGCAGATATCCAAAACCCGGCCAAGGGGCTCAGACACCCTAAGCACACGCTGCGATGCCAGCTCATTGATGATTTGAAGTTCCGCGCCTGAACGAAAAGCTGAGAGACGCTGTTCCCAATCTTCCACTCTTTGTTCAGCCCCCCTTGCCAGCTTTTCCCCTATCCCATCATCCATGCCAGGAATAACCATTGCAAAACGGGTATTCATAGCAAAGAAACTATGAGAATAAACGATCAAAGCTCAGGTTCAGATTACGGGTTCCCAACCGGGCTCGTATTCCCTTCCCCAGAGCTTCATGGCATCTCGGTCAAACATTCTTCCCGAGGCATCATCAATATCAAAGCCCTTCCCAATGCGGTAGGCAATATTGGAATAGTGGACCATGGCCATGGTTATTATACCATTTGAGATGGGCGCTGTAAGTTCAGCTTTACCTCGTATAGCATCAAACAGGTTAACCACATGGGCTGTGGTCATATCTCCTCCTCCGCCAAGGGCTGTTCCTGCTTCGTTGGTAAGCTTCCCAGTGTCTTTAACCACTTTACCTTTACGGTCGTAAAGAATATACTTTTGCCGATTAATATACACGGATCCTTCGCTTCCATATATTATGGTACCACGGTCCGATCCATAGGTGGGATATCCATTCCGGCTTTTACCGTCCCACTCAATCACCTTATCTCCTGCGAATCTGAAAGTTACCTCCATATCATCATACATGTCCCAGCCATCGTCAACAAACTGACGCTTGGCTGCCTCCACATCCACCCGTGTTGGATAGTCCACCTGAAGCGCCCAGCGGGCCACATCAAACTCATGGGTTCCATTGTTACCTGACTCGGCAGTACCATAATCCCAGCCATACCAGTGCCAGTTATAATTCCAGGTCTCCTGGGTATATTCCCTTCGCGGAGCGGGCCCCTGGAACAGATCCCAATCCAGTCCCTCATGGACGGGAGCCTTTTTCTGGACGGGTACCTCACCACGTCCATTGGTATAAAAAGCAACTGCTTTATATGGTGTTCCAATGATCCCATTATGGATTTCATTGATAATTTCGATGGTGTGAGCTGAGGATCGCTGCTGGGTCCCCATCTGGATATGCTTTTTATACTTTTCCTGTGCTGCAACTATCAGTTCGTTCTCCCTCATATTATGAGTAGCCGGCTTTTCAACATAGACATGCTTTCCTGCAGCAACTGCAAGGATGGCTCCCGGTGCATGCCAGTGGTCCGGAGTAGCATTAATCAGTAAATCCACTTCCGGATCGGCGATTACCTTACGGATATCATTTTCCAGTTTGGGTGTGTTCTTGATATGCTCGGAATAAACCTTTGCAGCATTTTCCCGCTGACTTTTCATTACATCGCAAAGGTAGACCAGCTCCACATTATTCTTCTTGTTACTAATGGGAGAAGGAAAAGCACCCAGGCGCCGACCCAGGCCGGCTATGGCGATGTTAATCCGATCGTTGGCACCAATAATCCTGCCATAACTGCGTGCAGACATTCCCATTGCTGAACTGCCAACAGCAATACCCGCTGTTCCTGCAGTAACCTTTTTAATAAAATCTCTTCTGTTCGAGCTCATACGATTGCTATGTTTTAGGATAAATAGAATTTGGCTTATAAAACTACATAATTATGTTGAGAATGGTAAATCTAATGCTACCGGGTGTATAACTGTTAAATGGTTTAGCGAAAGGAAAGATTATTACTTACATTAGTGGAATAAACTAAAGCCCTGACACTATGAAAATAGTTTTATCAAGAAGTTTTATTCTGGCATGCATCCTCCTGCTTTGCATGCCATTAAAGGCCCAGGAGGAAAGCTGGATCAGTCTCTTTGACGGAGAAAGTCTGAATGGATGGGCCATCCACAGTGGCTCTGCCAAATACCGGGTTGAGGAGGGATGTATAGTAGGTCAGGCAGTACCAAACAGTCCGAACAGCTTCCTTTGTACCGAAAAGGAGTACGGAGATTTCATCCTGGAGTTTGAGGTATTGCTGGAGGATGCTGAATTGAATTCCGGTGTCCAGTTCAGATCTCAGATAGCGCCCCAGGAACTTACATTCGTCTTCCGGAATGCCGAAGGACAATACCAGCCACATACCATCCCGGCTGACCGGGTATATGGCTACCAGGTGGAGATTGCCACGCAGGGAGCAGGCGGAGTATATGATGAGGCCCGCCGTGCGATGATGCCCTGGTGGCCGGAAAAAGGCTCCAAAGAGGCCAAAGTCTTCAAAGATGGTAAGTGGAATTCCTATCGCGTGGAGTGCAGGGGCGATTCCATCCGAACACTTGTGAACGGAATTGTGGTTTCCGATTTCAGGGATGCCCTGAGTCTTAAAGGAATCATTGGGCTCCAGGTACACGGTGTGGGTGAAGACCCAACACCCTACCAGGTGAGGTGGAAAAACATCAGATTGCAGGCCTTATAGCCAAATCCTCAAGCTTTTAATTTTCTCTCAGATGAAACTAAATCCAGAGTCCGCCAGGCGTATTTTATGGGCAATTGTTGTTCTTGTTATTTCAATTGTACCCACCAGACTTTCTGGTCAAACCCAGGATGGAGCACTTCATCTGCCAGATGAATTTTCGCACTCCCTATTGTTAAAATAACAGACGTTGAAGTCACTGGGAACAAAAGGACTAAGGACAGGATCATTATTCGGGAACTTGATTTCAAACAGGGGGACAGCCTGCTCACCGTAATGCAGCAACAAGGTGTTTTCCATGGCAGACGGACAAAAGAGAATTAGCTCAACCGACTCCAGCGAGGTGTCACTGCGTATGAAATACAGCAGGGAAAACATCATTAACACCAAACTTTTCCTGGAGGTTGACCTCTACCTTGAACAAATTGAAGGTGTGGATTACAAGCTCAGAATTAAGGTGAAGGAGCGCTGGTATTTCTGGGCCTTCCCCATTCTTCAGCTGGATTATCCAAACTTCAATGACTGGTTAAGAGATCCGGATTTTCCTACCTGACCATGGGTGTATTTGCCAGTCATAACAACCTCTGGGGCTTAAGCCATCAGGCCTCCATCAAAGCTTTTGGGGGCTCCTCACAGGGAGTTGCTCTGGGTTATCTGATTCCATGGATTGGGAAGGGACAGAAAATCGGCCTTTTGTTGGGAGGAGACTGGAGAAATTCATCGGTGGTTGAGATATGGTTCCTATGACAACGAAAGGCAAATGATCTATGATAAGGGAGTCCATGGAGACCTTCGATTTTGTGGGCACCCTCAAGTTCAGACCTAATCTGTACAATTACAGCAAGCTAAGGCTCACTGCACATAATGTAAGTATTTCGGATAGTCTGTTAAGCATGACCCAGGATGAAGCCATTGCCCCGTTCTTGCCAGAAGGCATGCAGAAAATCAATTACATGACACTCTACATTGAGTATTATTATGATTCCAGGAACTCGTCATACCTACCCCCTGAAAGGATATTATTTGAAGGGCTTTGTGGAATAAAGATGGTCTGGGCATCATCGGACATGATGTGGACTATTTCAATTATGGGGTGGATATGCATTTTTACCAGATGCTCAACGATCGCTGGTATGTTGCTGAAATGTTTAAGCTTCTGACTTCCTCCAGTGAAAACATACCCTACTATTTTAAACAGAATCTAACTTCAGGAGAAGATTTTATCAGGGGCTATGACTTTTTTGCCCTGAGGGGTGATAATATGTATTACTTCAGGAGCAACCTGAAATATAATGTGATCAAACCGGCTGTAAAGGAGCCAAGAAAGGAAAAAAACAAGGACAGTCAGTTCAGAAAGGTCCCTTATGCCTTTTACCTGAATCTGATCGCAGATGTTGGTTATATGACAGACAAAAATTACGGTCAGTATAACCCATACAACAATAAGATGCTCTACTCATGGGGACTGGGCGTGGATTTTATTTCATACTACGACCTGGTATTGAGATTTGAGTATGTCTTTACCAATATCAAAACCCACGGATTCTATTTTGGTTTTGGGATGCCCATCTAAAGAAGGACTACTCACAGGGAAGAAGCCTGCTTGAGATTCCCAGTGGATCAAGCATGAATAGACAATCGGCCTGGAAAATCGGGTCATATTTGAAGGCAGAAACTGAGCTCACATTAAAAACCACAGATTCCCTGATGGTTATGGTTCCGGGTCCCCTGACCCGCCTTTTGATCTCCAGGGTGGATATACCCGCAGGCAGTTCCGAATCGATCAGTTCAATTTCACCTGGCAATAATTCGCCATGCCACCGGCCAGATTGATCGATTTCAACCTCCCAGTTAAATACCGCCTTGCTCATATATGACAGATCCGACGGAGAAGGAGGGTTCTGAGCTGTGTCAAGCTCTATTTCCATACGATGCGATGCCTCAATCTCCCCCAAAGTGTGCTGGGCATTGATTACCAGAATATCATTAAAATATACCAGTGCCCTGGATTCAATCTCCACCTGATAAACCCCATCCCCGGGGAGGGTATAGGTGGTTACATATGAGCCCCTGAAATTTGATGAGCTTACCCCTGCGGCAGGAAGGCTGGTTTCGCAAAACCGCTTTCTCTCTTCCAAATAGGTAAGGGGTGCAACTGAAAAATAGCCAACCTCGATGTCACGGGGATTATTTGTCACATAACGATGATTAAAGTTATCCTCCACCAGATCGCGTCTGTCCACCAGCTGAGGTGCACAATCAAGAATGGCTTTTGTACGGTCCCAATCTTCTTCTTCCGGACTTTTGGTCCGGATGGTCTGGGCTGACAGGGATAGTGAGGCCGAACCCAGAATAAGCAAACATATAATTAACTGACGTATCATTTATAATCTGCAAGATAATGCTAATCCTCGGTTATTAATCGTTTGATCCGCTCAATCTGCTTCTGTTTATTTACTTCCCTCAGACTCCGTGCTGTCCTGGTAAAATAGGAGTGACCAGATATAAACTTCACCTGCAGTCTGTTCCAGTCGTTAAAACTACCGATTTTATCCTGCTCCTTAAGCTCTTTGTACAGCGCATTGGATACGGGGATCATATCACTCCTTCCCAGGTAGTCCAGATCGGCATCACAAATAATCTTTTGATAGATGTCTGAGGGTTGGGGCGGCAGTTTGGTTGCCATTATAATCAAGCAAATCTTTTCTATCTGTTCAGGGGTATATCCGAATTCAGGCAAAAATCCCCTGGCCAGCTCAGTACCATGAAACTCGTGATCATCATAGGAAACAGTATGCCCTGCATCATGAAAGAGAGCTGCTGTTTTTAACATAAGGATTCCTTCGTCATCGAGTCCTTCTGCCCAACCAATGAGTTCCACTTCAGTAACCACATCAACCGTATGCTTCACATTATGGTAATAAAGAAAACCCGGAAGCTCCTTTTCCAGTTTATCAAGGATTATTTCCTGAATATCGGTAAACTGAATTAACTTGAATTTGGTATCAAATAGTGCATTGGGCATTATCCCCCTGCCCTTCATTGAAAATTCCGGACGAATACCATTCACCACAAACATTTCCAGATCACCCTTATACTTAACAGGCATCTTCCCGTAGTACTCGCAAATAAAAAATTCCTTAATCAATTCGTAGGTCATAACCGAAATAAGGATCTTTCCGGAATCTCCAACCCCCTGCATCCGATGGGCAATGTTCACTGTATCACCCTTTATGTCATAAGAGATTTTTCTTTTTCCTGAAATGTTTGCAGTGACCGGACCTGTATGAATTCCCAGGCTCAGATTCCAGTATCTTTTCCCGTCTATCCTTCTTAACTGATCAAGAAAAAGATTCATTTCAAGGGCCGCCATAACCACATCGATGGGATTGGTTATATTTTTCTCCGGAATCCCGCCTGCTGCCATATAGGTATCCCCTATGGTCTTGATCTTGTGGATTTTATATTTTTTCAGGATGCGATCAAACTCAATAAGCACTTCATCCAGCTGATCCATAATCACTTCCGGATCAACTGCATCGGTCAGGTGCTTAAATCCGCCAATATAGGCGAATAAGACCGTGGCCATTTTGTATTTCTTCAGTCTCTCCTCCCCTTCCCCAGAGGGCCCCTCCTTTAACTCCAGCCGGGCCTCTTTAAGGCGAAGCTTCATGCGCTCATTTTGCTCTGTCAGTTCCTGAACAGCCTTTCTGAGCTTTTCATTCCTGTCGACCAGGTCCTGGTTCTTTCTAACCAGTTTCTGTATCCTTTTTAATAGCTCATCCTGCTGCTTTCCCATGCCCACTAAAATTATATTCTTTTTCGGAGTAATTCAATCTTTTTTTGTTTTGATATCTTTAGGGTGTTCTAAAAAGTAACTCCATGAAAAAAAACATACCCCTTTCCCTCCTCTTTTTTCTTCTATCAATCATGCTTTTTGCACAGGAAGAGAAGAACAGTTTTGTAGTAATGAGCTATAATGTGGAAAACCTGTTCGACACCCAGGATGATCCGAATACAAAAGATGAGGAATTTACTCCTGATGGTGCGAAAAACTGGACCAAAGATCGTTATGAGAAAAAACTGAATGACCTCAGCAAGATCATGCTCTCTGTGCCCGGCAAGATCCTGCCGGCTGTCATCGGACTTGCAGAGGTGGAAAACAGAACCGTAATTGAGGACCTGATCAATGAAAGGGGAATACGAAAAGGTAAATACGAGATTGTACATGAGGATGGCCCTGATGCCCGGGGCATAGAATGCGCCTTAATTTACCAGCCTGAACTGTTCAATTACAAAGCTCATGAGTACATCTCCGTTGAGGACCCCGCTAATCCTGAATATCCCCACCGGAGAATACTTCATGTCCAGGGCACAACTCCAGACGGCTCAACGCTTCATATCTTCATGAACCATTGGAAATCCAGACGTGAAGGGTCCGCGGAAACGGAAAAACAACGCATGTTCACTGCGATTACACTCAGAAAACAGCTGGATCTTTTACTTTCAAAGGGAACTGAGCATAAGCTTATTATAATGGGAGATTTTAATGACGAACCCACCAACCGAAGTATTCTTAATGGCCTGTCCGCTTCGGGAAAACGTAAAAACATCAACTTCGGAGACCATTACAACTTCTTTTATGACATGCATAATCAGCATAACCTTGGGACTTACAACTACAAGGGTCAATGGAATATGCTGGATCAGATCATTGTTTCCTACAACCTTCTGAACCAGGCCAATGGGCTTTCTGCCATCCTATGATGCCGGAAAAATTATAAAAGAAGAGGAGATGCTTTACAAGAGTGAAAAATACGGCGATATGCTTCCCTCTTCAACTTATGGAGGACCTGAGTATTACGGGGGACCTTCCGATCACCTGCCGGTATATGTAGTCTTTACTTACTGATATGGATTTCAAACTCACATCCGAGTTCAGTCCCACCGGAGATCAACCTGAAGCCATCAGACAGCTGGTTGAAGGCTTCAAAGCGGGAGACAGATTCCAGACCCTGCTGGGAGTAACGGGTTCCGGAAAGACCTTCACGGTGGCCAATGTAATCAAAGAACTGAAAAGGCCCACCCTGGTACTCAGTCACAATAAAACCCTTGCGGCTCAACTCTACAGCGAATTTAAACAGTTCTTCCCTGAAAATGCGGTGGAGTATTTTGTCTCTTATTACGATTATTATCAACCGGAAGCCTATTTGCCCGTAACCGACACCTACATTGAAAAAGATCTATCCATCAACGATGAAATTGAAAAGCTCAGACTTTCAGCCACCTCCTCCCTGCTCTCAGGGCGTCGTGATGTGGTGGTAGTCTCCTCCGTATCCTGTCTTTACGGCATAGGTAACCCTGCGGATTTTCATAATTCCACGCTCAGGCTTAGCAAAGGTGAGATGCTAAGCAGGAATGTCTTTCTCAGAAAACTGGTGGATGCACTCTACTCCAGGAATGAGGTGGATTTTAAACCGGGGACATTCAGGGTAAGGGGTGACACGGTAGATATTCACCTGGCCTATGCAGACCAGGCTTACAGGCTTGAGTTCTGGGGAGATGAAATCGACTCCATCAAATCCATTCACCCGGTTGCCGGTCATACGCTTGAGACCATGGAAGAGATTGTCATTTTTCCGGCCAACATTTTTATCACTTCCAAGGCACGAACCAAGGCAGCCATTGAGGAAATTCAGGATGACATGGTCAAACAGGTTGCCTTCTTTAAAGAGGAAATGAAACTCATTGAGGCTCAAAGAATTGAGGAAAGAGTTGAATATGACCTTGAAATGATAAGAGAGCTGGGCTTCTGTCCGGGAATCGAAAATTACTCGCGATATTTTGACGGAAGATCGCCGGGGACAAGGCCCTTCTGCCTGCTGGATTATTTTCCGGACGATTTTATTACCGTGATTGACGAAAGTCATGTTACCCTGCCCCAGGTTCACGCCATGTACGGGGGAGATTTTTCAAGAAAAAAAAACCTGGTGGAATATGGCTTCCGCCTTCCCGCTGCCGTGGATAACCGTCCATTGAAATTCGATGAGTTTGAAAATATAATCGGGCAAACACTTTTTGTAAGTGCTACGCCTGCGGATTATGAGCTGGGCAAAAGTGGAGGGGTCATCGTGGAACAGGTAATCCGGCCAACCGGCCTTGTGGATCCCATGATCGAGATTCAACCCAGCCTGAACCAGATTGATCACCTCATCGGGGAAATCAACCTCAGGGTGAGCAAAAACGAGCGGGTGCTGGTCACCACACTGACAAAAAGAATGGCTGAAGAGCTCACCAACTACCTGGTCAAATTAAATATTAAAACACGTTATATTCATTCAGATGTGATTACCATGGAACGGGTTGAAATTCTGGAAGGCCTGAGGAGGGGTGAATTTGACGTCCTGGTGGGCATCAATCTGCTCAGAGAAGGATTGGATCTCCCGGAAGTTTCACTTGTGGCCATTCTGGATGCGGATAAAGAAGGTTTTCTTCGATCGGACCGGGCCCTGACTCAGACAGCCGGGAGGGCAGCAAGAAATCTGAATGGAAGGGTGATTATGTATGCCGACAGGATGACCGGGTCCATGCAAAGAACGGTGGATGAAACCAGGCGAAGAAGAGAAAAGCAACTCACTTACAACCAGGATCATGATATTACCCCAAAGCAGATTATAAAATCCACAAAATCCCTCTTCGAGTTGAGAGAGGAACCTTATCAGAGCGGGGCATACGGAGGACAGGCAAAAGCGGATATTGCAGCCGATCCCGTTGTAAAATACATGGGTAAGGAGGGCCTTGAAAAAGCCATCGATAAAGCCAGGAAGCAGATGGAGAAGGCTGCAAAAGAACTGGATTTTGTGGAAGCCGCAAAATTCAGGGATGAGATGTATGCCTACCAGGAATTATTAGACAAGGAAAAAAAATAGTCGTGCTCAGTTCACGCTTGCCCGCTTGGTAAAAATTTCCACAGCCCCGTTGGAGGATCCTGCTCCGTATTTCGCAGCGGCTCCTTCTGTCAGCATTAAAATTTTCGCTATTTCGCAGGGGTTAATATAGGAAATGTCAAAGTTGCGATTTCCATCCACGATGTAAAGCATCTCTGTGTCCTGAATCAAAGATTTTTGCCCCCTGCGCAAATAAACGCCCAGACCGCCGGAAGGACTATCCTTTACCTCAACCTCAGGAAATTTGCTCCTGATCAGGACAAATATATTTTCATAACTGCAATAGTCATTGTTTTCCGTTTTCAGGTTTGCCAGACCATAGAGAAGATCCTCACTTTTAATATTCCCCCTGGACACTACCAGATCGCGATTCTTTGGGCTGTCCTTGAAAACAATATTGATGTTGAGAAAGTCATTCTGGTCATTCACATTTTGGCTATAGGTCATAAAGCCCTTTGCCTGGATCTGAATGATGTCTTTCTCTTTGCACAAGATGGTAAATGATCCGTCAGCCCGGGTAATCACACTGGTTTTTGCCTTTTTGGCAATGACAGTGATATTGGCCACCGGGTAAGTATTGAACAGGGTAATCTTGCCTTTTACCTCCATAGTTTGCGCGGTAAGAGAAAACATCAGAAAAAGGGATACGACAAGAAAAATTAATCGTTTCATCTTGACCTATTTTATTGGGGTTTACGACTTAAAGGTAACCATTTAGCCTGACATGAACATGTCACACAACAAAAACGGGCTTGCCTTTTGGACAAACCCGTTTTACGATTAAAAAATATGGTCCTTAACCCAGATAGGTTTTAAGCAATTTACTTCTGGAGGTATGGCGTAGTCTGCGTATAGCTTTTTCCTTAATCTGACGCACGCGCTCGCGGGTCAGTCCGAATTTTTCGCCTATTTCCTCCAGGGTCATTTCCTGGGTACTTATTCCGAAGAATAATTTAATGATATCTCTCTCTCGTTCGGTAAGCGTGGCCAGTGCCCGGTCTACCTCCCGTGATAGAGACTCATTGATCAGTGTGTTGTCAGCATCTGGTGAATCGTTATTCACTAATACATCCAGAAGACTGTTGTCTTCACCATCGACAAAGGGTGCATCAACGGATACATGCCTTCCCGAAACACGGAGAGTGTCTGCCACTTTCTCCTTCGGAAGGTCAAGTGCCTCAGCAAGCTCCTCTGGTGTGGGTGTTCTTTCATACTCCTGCTCAAACTTGGAAAACGCCTTGTTAATCTTGTTTAACGAACCAACCTGGTTCAGTGGAAGGCGTACGATCCTCGATTGCTCTGCCAGTGCCTGAAGGATCGATTGTCTGATCCACCAAACGGCATAGGAGATGAATTTAAAACCCCTGGTTTCGTCGAATTTCTCGGCAGCTTTTATCAGACCCAGGTTACCTTCGTTAATAAGGTCAGGAAGGCTAAGTCCCTGGTTTTGATACTGCTTTGCAACTGAAACGACAAACCTCAGATTTGCTCGCGTAAGCTTCTCAAGTGCGAGCCTGTCGCCCTTCTTAATCCGCTGCGCTAATTCTACCTCTTCCTCAACAGTAATCAACTCTTCTTTACCAATCTCCTGCAAATACTTGTCTAACGAAGCACTCTCTCTATTGGTAATAGATTTGGTGATCTTTAACTGTCTCATTTACTTCTCCTCAAAAATCAAATTACTATTAAAAAATCCCTGCAAATTTACCTTCAATTTTATCTTTAATCAAACTAAATAAGGCAAAATGCTAACTATAGACAAGGCTCACCAAAAAAGGGTTGCCTTTTAATTAAAATGTTATTGTGGAACAGGGGGTATTATATCCCAAATGCGTAATACGATTTAGCTCCGCTCTTGTCCACTCCCTCAATAATGACGCCCCCTTCTGTGTTCTCAAGTATATATGCTACTTCCTTAACACTGTTAACAGCTGTTTTGTTTACTGAAGTAATAATAAATCCCTCTTTTATACCCACCTGAGCAAATTTCCCCGATTTAAGGGAGACCACTCTCACTCCGTTGGCTATTCCCAGCGCGCGTTTGTCCTTATCTGATACCGGCTCAAATGTTGCACCCAGCACTTCTAAAATCTCTTCGCGCTTAACGATTTCCGTACTGCCTTCAAGATTACGTAAAACTACATCAAAATGTTTCACTCCTCCCTTTCTGCTGAGCTCAACATTTACTTTCTCTCCAGGCCTGTATTTTGAAACCTTCTCCTGCAAGGCTGCTGTGCTGTTAACCGGGACTCCATCAATGGCCAGAATCACATCCCCGGCTTTAATTCCAGCCTCCTTTGCAGCTCCACCCTCACGCACTCCGCTTACATAAACGCCCTTAAGCGCCTCGAGATTGTTCTCTTTTGCTAGATCGGCAGATACATCCTGTATGTTAACACCCAGGATGGCTCTCTGGACAGCTCCGAACTCCATAAGATCCTTCACAATTTTCTGAACAATGGTGACCGGAACAGCAAATGAGTAGCCGGTATACGCACCAGTTCGGGAAGCAATGGCAGTGTTAATTCCAACAAGCTCCCCCCTTGTATTGATCAGGGCTCCTCCACTGTTTCCGGGGTTAACTGCAGCATCGGTCTGGATAAAAGACTCTATGCTAAACTCCTGGGAAGCCAGGATATTAATATTTCTTGCCTTGGCACTCACAATACCGGCCGTGACTGTGCTGGTGAGGTTATATGGATTACCAATTGCCAGCACCCATTCACCCAGCATAAGATCATCTGAATTTCCAAAGTTTAAAAAGGAAAGCCCCTCCTCCTCTACCTTAAGCAGTGCAAGGTCGGTGGTGGGATCCGTTCCTACAACACTGGCTGTGAATTCACGCTTATCATTAAGGATCACCACAAGCTCATCGGAGCCATCAATTACATGATTGTTGGTCACTATGAAACCATTATTTGAGATGATTACTCCACTTCCAAATCCCAGAACTGGTTGGGGCTTTGATCGATCCTGCTCACCAAAAAAGTATTCGTAAAGGGGATTGACTGCATATTGTCTGAATACCGTGGTTTTCACATGCACAACAGCATCTATGGACTGTGCCACTGCCTGGGTGAAGTCTACTGCACCACCTGGTTCGGAACCAGGCAAATTCACATAGCGAATCTTATTCTCCGCGGGTACTTCAACCAGCCCGGGTTCAGGTTTAAAAAACTTCGCATAGATTGCAACAGCAGCCAAAGCGCCAATGAAGGCCACCATGAATAAACCTAAGATCCTGCCTATTTTCATATCAATATCTATTTAATGTTTAACTTTGTATTTGCCTTATAAAAGGCAATTTACAATGATAACAACTGGATTGACAAAAATATTAGTCAACAACTCCCTTTTAACCTTTTTTAACCAACACAGGGAATGAATGTTCAATTTTCAAAATATCACGGTACCGGCAATGATTTTATAATGATCGATGGCAGGATCTCAGACACTTCCCTTCTGGACAGTAAGACCATCCGTGCCCTTTGTCACCGAAGGTTTGGGATTGGTGCCGATGGTCTGATCATTCTGCATAAAAGTGAAAAGGGTGATTTCAAGATGACATATTTTAATGCCGATGGTAATGAGGGGAGTATGTGTGGAAACGGCGGACGATGCATCACTGCCTTCGCCCGTGACCTTGGAATCATAAGCCATGAGACCTCATTTGAGGGCATCGATGGTATGCATTCAGCCTCCCTGCTTCCCAACGGTGAAATCCGGTTAAAACTAAAGGATGTAGAAGGTATCAGATGGATGGAAGATGGGTATTTTCTGGATACCGGATCACCCCATTTTATAAAATTTGTCAGCAACCTGGAAGCACTGAATGTAGATCAGGTCGGACGGGATATACGGATGCAGTCCAGATGGGATCCCAAGGGGGTTAATGTAAATTTTGTGGAGCTGGGAGAAAGTGCCAACCTCATCTCCGTGAGGACTTTTGAAAGGGGAGTTGAAAATGAAACCTACTCCTGTGGAACCGGGGTTACAGCTTCGGCCATAGCCACTTATTATCACAATAAGTCAGACATCCTTTCCTACCATATCCACACACCCGGGGGAAACCTGAATGTTAGCTTTAACGCCATGCATCACAACCAATTCAATAATATTCATCTGACCGGGACGGCTAAAAAAGTATTTGATGGTAGTATTCCTCTGAAAAGCTGAAAAGCCAGATGGCCCACCAGTGTTCCTGCAGATCAGTGTTCCTGCAGATCAGTGTTCCTGCAGACTGCGGGCAAACTCAAGGATTTTCTGAAAGTCAATTTCCGGTTCCTTTTGAAGGCGGGCAGCCTTCCGGGTCATGATTTTCTGCAGCAGGTTCATCTTTTTGATATTCAGTTCACCACCAAAAAAACCACTGGCCAATGCATGTTTCACCAGTGCATCCGGGAAAGTTCTCTGAATAAGCTCCTGCTCATTGGCATCTGCATCCATACAGCAGACAAACAGACCCACTGCACATTTCAGAAGTTCATCCAGATTGGATTCACAAAATTTATAAACCGATCTCTGAATCATACCCTCATGGATTGAACCTCCAATGATGATGGTATCATAATTCTTAAGATTGAACCTCCTGCGACGCGAGATTCTGACTAACTCAACATCTTCACCCAGATCTTCCTTTAGTTTGGAGGCACATTGTTCAGTGCAACCCAGGGTGGTTGAATATGCAATTAAGGTTTTTGGCACAGCTCAAAAATACACTTCTGTTTATAAAACCAGTTAACTTGTGTTCTATTTTTTTACTATTTTTACATAAGACATAACATTTGTCAGACATTTACGTATTAAAGAAAAACGCTTCATATGTCAGAAACACCAGCAATACCCAGGAGATTGCCCATAATGAACGACGGGGCCGTAAAAAAGCGGATGCAAAAAAAGTATCATCTCCCGGTCATAGGACATTTTGCAGACAGAAGTGTTGAGTTTAAAAATATTCTGGAAGCTGAAGAAGTAACCGGAATTAATTACACTCTGATTTTCGAAGCCTGCATTGGTAAGATATTCAAAGCCAAAAATGTACACTGGGAATACAAAAAAGGCAACCATTATATCAAGTACAAAGCCTTTTACATTAATGCCCAGGACTCGTACAGCCGTGTTGGTGGTTTTAATGGCTAAAGCACCGCATTTTTTATTATAAAGGAACCTGCATCCTCATAATGCAGGTTTTTTTATGCCGCCAGATCCATTATGATCAAACAGCTTCCAATAGTTTCTCTTGCCCTTCTTCTTACAAGCCTTTTCTCCTGTAAACAGGAAATCACAGGATCTCCTGAACTCACTCTCTTCTCAGACACCATAAACTGGAATTGGGAGGTGGATGAATTTTATGGTGGAAACAGCTTCTACTGGTGGCATAATACCGATCATGGCGTAGTAAACCTTGGCGAAATGCCCGCAGATTGCTGGAAAACACCCTACGATTTCGAACATGGCCACTTTTATATTCGTTTCGAAATCCTTGAACAACCCAGCATGGAAGCCTTCCACATTCAGCTGGGGTTCTGGCAGGAAGATCAGGCCGGTGGAGGGCGTTCAGAGGCGATCTCCGGCCGTTTCCTGCTTGAAGAGGGATCAGGCACAGTTCTTGAAGCCAACCTGGGTTCTCCGGCTTCCTGGTGGCAGCTGAATCCCGATCAGCCTGTGGATTTTTGCAAGCTTGAACTATTGAACAGAATCGGACTTGCACTGTGGAAGGCAGATCCCCTGTGCCTGCCCATGGGCCAGGGATGGAGCAACAGTCAGGCCTGCTCCAATCCGGAAGAAGCTGCGCGGGAATTTTTCCCCATGAAAGCCAGGGTAAGCGTGGTTGCAGTGGCAGACGGACACAGCTTTAGCGGATGGGAAAACTATCCCTAAGCTAAAAAAAACGGGGCAAAGCTAGCCTAATAAACACGGTTTTTGTTTCGTAATAGTATAACAGTGGATAAAAAATATCAATCCCTGATTTTGTTGTCCTCAGATTCAACGCCAGCTCTGGGGAATCACCTCCAGGCAGTGTTCCAATGATGGAAAAACAAAAAAGAGCCGGTGCGTAATTGCATCCGGCTCTCATTCCTGAAAAACTATAGACTTTAAACTTTAGTCTTTAAGCTTTGGTCTTTAAGCTTTTAGCCTTAGACTACGTAGGTAGAGGATGCGGTATCTCCCCCCCTGCCTGTCCAGTTTGTATGGAAAAACTCACCACGAGGCTTATCAATGCGCTCGTAAGTATGTGCTCCGAAATAATCACGCTGGGCCTGCAGCATATTTGCAGGCAGACGCTCGGAACGATAACCATCAAAATAGTTAAGTGCGGTAGTAAAGGCCGGCACCGGAATACCGTTTACAAGTGCAGTGGCGACTACCTTTCTCCATCCAGTCTGAGCTGCTTCAACCTTCTCTTTGAAGAAGGGATCCAGAAGCAGGTTTGGAAGCTCAGGATTATTATCAAAAGCATCCTTTATCTTGGCCAGGAAAACAGACCTGATGATACAACCGCCTCTCCAGAGCAGGGCGATATTTCCATAATTCAGATCCCAGTTATACTCCTTAGCCGCCTCTTTCATCAGGGTATAACCCTGGGCATAGGAGACAATTTTTGAAGCATAAAGGGCACTCTTAATATCATCCAGAAACTGCTTTCTTTCACCATGAAATTCGGGTGTTGGTCCTGAAAGCACTTTTGAAGCAGCAACCCGCTCCTCTTTCAGGGCTGAAAGACACCTGGCAAAAACAGACTCCCCGATAAGGGTCAGGGGAATACCCAGGTTCAGGGCTTCAACACCCGTCCATTTCCCTGTTCCCTTTTGTCCTGCTGTATCCAGAATCTTCTCTACCAGCGGTTCTCCATCTTCATCCTTATACCCAAGAATATCCCTGGATATTTCCATAAGGTAGCTGTCCAGGTCACCTTCGTTCCATTCCTTGAATACCTCATGCATCTCATCTGCACTCATTCCAAGCAGATTCTTCATCACGTTGTATGCCTCAGATATGAGCTGCATATCGCCATATTCGATACCATTGTGAACCATTTTTACAAAATGTCCGGCTCCGTCATCTCCAACCCAGTCACAGCAGGGCGATCCGTCTTCAACTTTTGCGGAGATATCCTGGAAAATATCCTTCACAGCAGGCCATGCAGCAGCTGATCCGCCAGGCATAATGGAAGGCCCCATCAGCGCTCCTTCTTCTCCACCTGAGACTCCGGTTCCGATAAAGAGCATACCCTTGCTCTCCACATACCTGGTTCTTCGGATGGTATCCGGGAAATGGGAATTTCCACCGTCAATGATAATATCTCCTTCCTCGAGGTGCGGAAGTAAGAGTTCAATGAAGTCATCCACCGGCTGCCCGGCTTTAACCAGCATCATTACCTTCCTGGGACGCTCCAGGGAATCCACAAATTCCTCAATGCTTTTGGCACCTATAAAATTCTTACCCTTGCCCCTGCCATTTACAAATTTTTCCACTTTTTCAACCGAGCGGTTGAATACGGCTACCGTATAGCCATTTCTTTCCATGTTCAGCACCAGGTTTTCACCCATAACTGCCAAACCAATCAGTCCAATATCAGCTTTCTCTTTCATTAGTAACAATTTAACTTATTTGAGTTTTATAATTTATAGTTGGTCACTTTTTACTTTCAACTTTACGAATTTATGACTTTACTCAGCTTCGCTTTCGTGAGCTCGGCTTCAGCCTCGGTTCAGCTACAATGGTCTGCAAGCATTGAAAAGCCCAGCTTTTCAAATATATCTCTAATTTCATCATAGCCCTGAAACAATCTTACTGAATATGCCTGGGGCTCCCTCCGGAAGGGATAGTTTCCACGTTGTGATTCAAAGGTTTCTGGATGAGCACGCAGACGGGCATCATCTGCAGTCACATCATAAGTGGATCTGAAAACCTCCCAGAGAACTTCATACAGACTTCCGGAGGTGGCATCTGCCAGGAGTTGGTTCTGTTTCGGCCTGGGGATATCCAAAGCCTTCCAGTCGTCCATTCCCAGATTAAAAAACCTGCTGATGGCCTGAACTGCCATGCTGGTTCCATTGGCCTTGCCGTCAAGTGAGTAGCCTGCGATATGAGGGGTGGCCAGAGTGATCAAATCCAGAAGCTCAGGATTGATAGCTGGTTCTCCCTCAAACACGTCGAGTATGACCTCTGACAGCTTCCCGCTTCTGATTCCTTCCATCAGGTCAGCTTCCTTTACCACCCTTCCCCTGGAAGAATTTAGCAGAATTGCCCCGGGCTTTAATCCATTAATGAATTCCCGGTTTACCAGGTGAAGGGTATTATCCTCTCCTCCGCTGTTCAGGGGAACATGAATGCTTATAAGATCTGCCTGGGCCTTAAGCTCAGCAATAGATACGAAAGAGGAAGTACCCTCCTTACGGGCCCTGGGAGGGTCATTGAGCAATACCTTCATTCCAAGTGCCTCGGCGGCCTGAGCCACTTTGCTTCCCACATTTCCCACACCCACAACACCCAGGGTGAGATCCTTCAGCTTTAATCCTTTTTCCGATGCCAGATACAGGAGGGTGGAAACCATGTATTGCCTTACGGAGGATGAATTGCAACCGGGGGCATTTGTCCATTGGATGCCCGCCTCTTTGCAGTATTCTGTGTCGATATGGTCATATCCTATGGTAGCAGAGGCAATGAAGCGGATCCCGGTTCCTTCAAGCAGGGAGCGGTCGCATCGGGTCCTTGTGCGGGTAATCAGGGCATCGGCATCCAGAAGGTCCTCGCGGGTGATCTCTCCTCCGGGAAGGAAATCTACCTTTGCGACTCCTTCAAGGGCGCCCTCCAGAAAGGGTATTTTATTATCGGCTACTATCCTGATCATCCTCCATACTATTTAAATTTTTCCTTCCAGGACCAGAGTCCCAGGGCCGGATTGGATATATAATAGATCTCCTCGCCGTCGGGCATTGTATTATATCCGTCACTCAGCTTCTCAGGATTATAACGTTTCATCATTTCATCCGGATCCGCGTACTTGTAGTTTACCGACTCAATTTCCTCTCTGGATAAATGACCGGGACAGTAAGTTACGGAAAAACGCCCTTCGGTGGATCCGTGGATGAGGTGGGCAGCTGCACTGAGGTTTTGCTCCAGGTCACTGTTGTTTTTAACAGCCTCTAAAATTTCAGGGGTGGTGCGGTAGCCGTACTTGCGAATCAGCCTGTCGATCTCTGCATCCTCACCAAACTCCTTAAGGGCGGGTGCCAGTACAATTAACTCTCCTTCATCGGCAATGGCCATACGGGTACGGTAGATGCTCTTGTTGCCCAGCCAGGTACTCTTAAACTCCTCAGGCTCCAGGTAAACAACAACCTTTTTAAGGGGCTTTTCCAGCATTTGGAAATTTACCTGAAGGGATAGCTCTGCTGCTTTCAGAAAACAGGCCTCATCATCACCGATATAAAGACCCCTTACCACAAGTTTACCAGCCTCATTTCTGCCAATTACAGTTTGCACATATACATATGGGCATATCTTTGGCAAAATGATCGGATGCGTAGTTAAGAACCTTTCGGACAGGAGTATCGGCCCTGCCCATCATTCTTTCCATTCCATATGCAGCACCCAGAAAATGGCTCTTGTTAATGCCTTCGGGCCCTCCCGTGCCCACAAAAATATTCTTGTTATAGTTGGCCATTCCAATCACTTCATGCGGAACTACCTGACCGATGGAAATAATCAGGTCAAAACCTCCGTTGACCAGAAGCTTGTTCACCTGGGCAGGCCAGGAAAAAGCAACCTTGCCATCAGAGACAGACTCCAGGAACTCACCAGGAACATCTCCAAGGGTTAACACATCCTTCCTCCAGTCGTGGACCCTGAAAAGAGATTGGGGGACATGCCCAAACATACGTTCAATTTCCAGTGGGCTCATGGGAGCATGGGTTCCCAGTGCAGGTAGGATATCGGTGAGATTTTCGCCATAATAATCATAGGCAAACTGGGTCAGCAAACCCGCCTGGCTATAGAAACGGGTAATATCAGGAGGGATGGCCAGCACCTTGTCCTTTTTGCCCAGTTTACTAAATGCCTGAATGATACCTTCCCTGAGATCTTCATTTGAGAGCTCTATTTCCGGCCCTCCTGTTTCAAAATATATCATATGCTTCTTAAAATGACTTAAACTCCCCCAAAAGCGCTGTATCCTCCATCAACAGGAATACAAATCCCGGTAATAAATCTGCTCATATCGGACATCAGGTAAAGTACGGTTCCATTCAGATCTTCGGGCTCACCAAATACACCCATGGGGGTATTGGCAATAATCTTATTTCCCCTGGCAGTCAGCTTCCCGGTACTTTCTTCGGTGAGAAGGAAACGGTTCTGATTGGTCAGGAAAAATCCTGGTGCAATGGCATTTACCCTCACTCCCACCTTGGCAAAATGAACTGCCAGCCATTCTGTGAAATTGTTAATGGATGCTTTGGCAGCTGAATAAGCAGGTATCTTGGTAAGGGGCTTGTAGGCATTCATGGAAGACACATTTAGTACGACCCCCTGTTGCCTCTTTACCATGTCCCTGGTAAAAACCATGGACGGAAGCAGGGTACCTGTAAAGTTCAGGTCAAATACCCTTTGAAAACCTTCCAGTTCCAGTCCAAAAAATCCTTCGTCCAGGTTTCCCAGCTGATCCTCAGTCAGTTCTTCAAGCTTGGTGGTGGCCTTGGGAGAGTTACCACCGGCACCATTAATCAACATATCGATCTCACCTACTTCGGCAATAATCCTTTCCCGGATTTCCTCCAGCGAAGCCTTATCCAGAACATTTGCTTTGTAACCATAGCATTTGGTTCCGGTCTCCTTTTCAATTTCACTGGCAGTTTTTTGCGCTGCCTCCTCGTTGATGTCAAGGATCACAGGAATCACTCCGGCAGTTGCCAGTCCTCTTGCCATTGAGTTACCCAGTACTCCGCCACCACCTGTGATGACGCAAACTTTGTCTTGAAGGTCTTTAAATGCCATGTTTTCTTTTTTAAAGTTCATTATAACTGATAATAATTTAAGTTCTCTCTGGTAATGATATCAATGGGCATATACTGCTCCCTTTCCTGTTCCCTGTGGAAGGCCA
Organism: uncultured Bacteroidota bacterium; assembly: GCA_963713725.1. Classification (GTDB taxonomy): domain Bacteria; phylum Bacteroidota; class Bacteroidia; order Bacteroidales. The sequence goes on along the minus strand of CAVQMZ010000018.1, from coordinate 51,340 downwards.
CAAGATTAAAAAGTGAGAATAAACCCTTAAATGCTTGCTCTTCTGGCTTTTGTGAGATCAGGAAATCGATGTAATCCCGTTTCAAATAGGCTACACTTTCTGGCATCAGGTCATAGCCCACCAGCCGGACACCCATGGATCCCCGCTCAGCAAGATATTCAGCCACTTTATAAACCCTGGAGTTTGTCACAAAAAGCCCACCGATTTTATGCTGATCGAAGGTCTCACCCAGTTTCTTTTTAAGGTGATCATCATCCGCCCCGTTTAAGTCAACCGTGATCAGATTATCCAGACGCTGGCTGTGTAGCTCGAAATAAGCACGGAATCCCTTTTCCCTGCTGATAAGATGGGCATAGTGATCGGTGCGGGCAGACATGTTTATAATGGCAACATCCCGCATATGCTCAAGTCCGTAAGAGATCAGTTTTGCAGCCACATATCCGCTGTGATAAGCATCCTGCCCAACATAGGAAGATGTAAGGGGCCTCCTCAAGCAAGGAGTTAAATAATACAACCGGCAAACCCTGCGATTTGCAGTTATTGATAAACTCAATGGAGTCTTCACGGAAGACCGGAGCAAAAAGGACTCCATGTAAATCCTGAAAAGGAAAGTTTTTCATCTTCTGCACAAAATCACTCCTGCTGAACTGGTCAAAACAATAGGTGTCTACTGAAAGATTATAGCCCGAAAGTTCTTCCCTGGCCCGGTCAAGTCCTTTCACTGGAAGCTCCCAGAATGCGTGACCGTTAACGGGACCGGGCATTACCACCGCCAGACGGACCTCCCTTTTAAGGGCCAGGGAGCTGGCAATTATATCCGGCTGGTAATTGTACTTGTCCAGCAAACTCTTTATTTTCTCACGGGTGGCAGGCGAAACCTGTCCCCGGTTATGGATCACACGATCCACGGTACCTATGGAGACATTGGCAATTTCGGCGATATCTTTGATTCTGACCTTTCCCATAATATAGCGATGAACAAAACTAAATAAAATAATTGGCAAACCGACAGAAAATGCCTAATTTCGTGTCCGTACACGGTAAACTAAACTATACATGATTTTAGAGAAATATTCATTTGGTGTTGGCGACAGGTTCGCACAACAGGGGGAAGCACAATTAAAAGCCATTATAAAGGCGAAAAATCAAGGGGTTTCCTTTGTTCCGGTATGGAACAAATCCAACAGGGAGCACCAGATTATACACTCTTCACCTGCAGATACCAGGAAAGAAGCAGACGCAGCTACGGCCGCCCTGAATTGGGGTGATGCCTATTATGTGGATGCCGACCACATCAACCTGAATACGGTTGATTCCTTCATTGAGCATTCCGATTTTTTCACACTTGATGTGGCAGACTACATCGGAGGTGAGGTTGCAGCTGAGGATATTCAGAAATTTATGGAAATCAGTGCTCCCTTTGTGGGGAATCTGGTAATTCCCGGGATTGATGAGCCCTTTAAAATCACAAAAGATGATTTGGAAAGAATCGCAGGTGAATTCCTGGGAGCCGTGAAGGAAGCAGCTGCTATATACAAGCACATTGAAGCTGTAAAAGGTGAGGGGAATTTCATTGCAGAGGTTTCCATGGATGAGGTGGAAAATCCTCAAACTCCGGTTGAGCTTTTCTTCATTCTTCAGATGATCAGCCATTATAATATCCCGGCCCAGACCATCGCTCCAAAATTCACCGGCCGATTTAATAAAGGAGTGGATTATGTGGGTGATGCAGAGCAGTTCAGAAAAGAGTTTGAGCAGGACCTGCTGGTGATTGACTACGCCATTAAAAGTTTCGGTCTTCCTGCTAATCTGAAACTGAGTGTACACTCGGGAAGTGATAAGTTTACCATCTATCCCATTATGGGTGAGTTGATTCGGAAATATGACAAAGGAATTCATGTAAAAACAGCGGGTACCACCTGGCTTGAGGAGGTGATCGGCCTTGCCATGGCAGGTGGAGAAGCCCTGGAAATGGCCAAGCAGATTTACGCTATAGCTTTCCAGCGTCAGGATGAATTATGCGGCCCCTACTCTACTGTGATTGATATAGATCCTTCAACCCTTCCCCTGCCTGCTGAAGTGGAGCACTGGAATGGGGAAAAATTCGCTGCCACCCTCAGGAACATTCCAGGACACCCCGACTATCATCCCGGCTTCAGGCAGCTGATCCACGTGGGGTATAAGGTTGCCGCAGAAATGGGCGATGAATATCTTACCATGGTTCAAAAAAACAGTGAGATAGTGGGTGAGCAGGTAATGACTAATATTTACGACAGGCATCTTTGCCGCCTTTTTGATTTATAGCACATGAAAAAGTTCCTGGATAAAAATTTCCTGCTGGAAAATCCTACGGCTGAAAAGCTCTATCACGATTATGCCAGCCCTATGCCCATCATTGATTATCACTGTCATCTGAATCCACAGCAGATTGCCGAGGATAAGAATTTTGAAAATCTCACCCAGATCTGGCTGGCAGGGGACCATTATAAATGGAGAGCCATGCGGGCCAATGGGGTAAATGAAAAGTATATAACCGGTGATGCCAGCGACAGGGAGAAATTCATAAAATGGGCCGAAACGGTTCCCGACACCCTTCGGAACCCTCTTTATCACTGGACTCATCTTGAGCTTCAGCGCTATTTTGGGATTGACGATCTGCTGGGACCTGCCACTGCCGAGCTTATCTACGACAAGGTAAATGAGATGCTTGCTTCCGGAGATTACAGCGTTCGGTCCATGATCAGGAAAATGAATGTGGAAGTGATCTGCACCACTGATGATCCGGTGGATTCTCTTGTACACCATCAGAAAATCCGGGAGGATGGCTTTGAGACAAGCGTATTTCCTGCGTGGCGGGCCGACAAAGCCATGGCCGTTGAGGATGCGGAATCCTACAATGAGTATATGCTGAAGCTGGAAGAAGCAGCAGGCAGATCCATATCAACTTATATGGATCTTTTGACCGCCCTGAATGAGCAACACGACTTTTTCCACGAGCAGGGATGCCGTATATCCGACCATGGACTGGAGACTTTTTATGCCGAAAAATTCAAACATCAGGAGATTGAACGCATCTTTATTAAAATCCGTTCAGGACGTGAGCTCAACGGTGAGGAAGTGCTTAAGTTCAAGTCAGCCCTGCTCATAGAGCTGGCAGTGATGGATCACGAAAAAGGCTGGGCCCAGCAGTTTCATCTTGGAGCACTCAGAAGCAACAATACTGGACGTTTGGAGGAACTGGGACCCGATACCGGATTCGACTCAATTGGCGACTTTCCTGTGGCTCTGGCTGCTTCCAGATTCCTTGATAAACTGGATAGTACAGACCAGCTGGCAAAAACCATATTGTACAATCTGAATCCTGGCGATAATGAGTTATTGATGACCATGGCCTACAACTTCAGCGACGGGAAAATACCCGGAAAAATGCAGTTTGGATCGGGCTGGTGGTTCCTGGATCAAAAATATGGCATGATTGACCAGATAAACACCCTCTCATCACTGGGCCTGTTGAGCCGATTTGTGGGCATGCTGACCGATTCCAGATCTTTTCTCTCCTTCCCCAGGCATGAGTATTTCAGAAGACTCCTTTGCAATCTGGTAGGTACTGATGTTGAAAATGGTGAAATACCCAATGATGAAAGCTTGCTTCAGTCCCTTATTCAGAACATCTGTTATTACAACGCGAAGAATTATTTCGAATTATAGTAGTAGTCATATTAGTAGTAGTAGTTTTAGTGAGACGAAAGACTGCAGGAGGGTTTCCAAATCCCCTGCAGTTTTTTTTTGTATTTTTAGTGCGAAAAAGCTACTCTTCATGCGGAATTTCCTTCTTGTCCTTTTAAGTATTTGCCCATTGTATGCGAATCTGTTTTCACAGGGCATAGAAGGAAAGGTAAGCGACATGAATGGAGAAGCGGTTCCCTATGCAGCAATCTTCATTAAGGAGCTGACACGGGGAACCACCTGCAATGCCCTGGGAAACTATGCTTTGCCCCTGCCTGAAGGTTCTTACACCATATATTTCCGGAGCCTTGGATATACTGAAGTGACTAAAAATGTTGTGGTAGGCAGCGCATATACACAACTGAATATAGAGCTTCCTCCGCAAACTTATATGATCCCCGAGGTTCGTATCAGTGCCAGCGGAGAAGATCCGGCCTACTGGATTATGAGAAAAACCATCGGCCTGGCCAACTACCACCTTAACGAGGTATCCAGTTATAAAGCGGAAATATATATAAAGGGAGCTGCCATCCTGAAAAATCTGCCCAAAGCCATTAAAAAACGAATTGATGTGGAAGGGGTTTCGGTCAAGGAGGATGAAGCCTACATGCTTGAGTCTTTGAATGATGTGGGTTTCAAGGCACCTGACAACTATACCCTTAAGGTGATCTCCTCTCAGAATACCCTGCCAGGCTATGCAGATAATGTAAATCCCATGGATTATGTGAATGCAAGCCTTTACCAGGAGGAGATAGAGGGGGTTATCTCTCCCCTTGCCCGTACCGCCTTCACCTATTACAGATTCGAATTTGTCAGCACTTTTATGGTGGGAACCCACGTCATCAATAAGATCAGGGTGATACCCAAGAGAAAAAGTCAGCAGCTGGTTTCAGGTTACCTTTATATCGTCGAGGATCTCTGGTGCCTGCATTCATCTGATCTGAGTCTGAATACTATGGCAGGTACAATTTCACTGCAGCAACAATATGCAAATGTGATTATGGACGCCTGGTTACCCGTAAGCCATAAGATCCAGGCTGAGATAGACATCATTGGTGTCAGGGGTACAGCTACCTATGTTTCCTCATTGGAATACAGAGATGTGGTTTTAAATCCCAACTTACCCGAAACCTATTTCGTCTCAAGTCAAAAAACGGAAGCAGCTGAGGATCAGGAAATGGAAACCCTGAGTAAGGAACAGGAAAAAATAAATGTCCTGCTAGAAAAAGAAGAACTGAACAACCGGGAGGTGGTAAAATTGTCCAAGCTCATCGAAAAAGAAAGTCAGGACAAGGAAGGGGATAAGCTCCGGGAGGACCTTAATCAAACCGGAACAAAAATTACGGTTGCTGAGAACGCTGTAAAAAACGACTCCCTCTACTGGAATAAAATGCGTCCCATCCCGCTTACTCCCGAAGAACAGATTTCAATAAAGTCGAGGGACAGCATAATCGGAATTCAGGCGGTGAAAACATCCTGCAGACACAGGCAGGGTAAGCGGAAAAAAGAAAGTCAGCTTTAAAAACCTGGTTTACGGGCGAACCTATATTCGCAATAAGGGTAAATTCCGCTTCAGGCATGAGGGACTGCTTGACCTGGAGAAATTTGGTTACAACACCGTGGATGGTATTTATTACGGTCAGGGCTTTGGCATAAACTGGCGGCCCGACAGCCTTCATGTGCTCAACACAAATCTGGACCTTAGCTATGCCTTTATGCGAAAAGCGCCCCTGATAAGCTGGTCTTCCTATTTTTTATATGCACCAAATGCCCGGGGCAAACTGGGGCTTAACCTGAATTACAAATCTTCTGATTTCAACAGGTATACAGGAATACCCGGCACAACAAATCTCGCGTACACGCTGTTTCTGAGAAATAATCACCTCAAGATGTACGAGCAGATCGATGCAACACTTTATAATATGATCGATCCCCTGCATGCCCTTGTCCTCACGACATCCGTAAATTATGGTGTGCAAAGACAGCTTGAAAACACTTCCCTCTTTTCCTTTTTCTACAGAAATAACGAGGAAGAGCGTTTCACAGATAATACACCTGCAGGAAGAGAGGCTTCGGTCCCCGAACTTCAGAATCATAAGAGGCTCCTGGCCTACATTGAGATGGAATATACACCTAAAAGATATTATATTATCCGGAACTACAGGAAGGTGTACCGGGAATCTAAATGGCCGACTTTTTCGCTGGCCTACCGCCAGGCCATCCCCCTGGAGAACAGTGGGTGGTCGGACTTCAAAATGCTGGAAGCAAAAATCAGGCATACCTTTGATGTGGGACTGCTGTCCAAGCTAAAATGGTCCCTTGCTGCAGGTGCCTTCCTGGATTCCACGGCAATTCACTTTTCCGACTACAGGCACTTCAAATCCAACCCGCTTTACATTGATATGGCAGGACTTGACAATGCCCTTATGTTTTCAGACTATTACCAGGCCAGCACAAATCAATACTGGGCTAACATTCACGCTACCCTGACCTCCTCCTACCTGCTCATCAAATACCTCCCCTGGTTCAGTGAGCGACTGTGGAAAGAATCACTTGATCTGGCCTATTTGTACACGCCCGGAACACCCAACTATCTCCAGGCCGGATACAGGCTCGAGGATATCTTCTTCCTCATGGATCTGGGTGTGTATGTGGGATTCAGGGAAAGCCTGGAAACACCAGGGAAATGGGGATACCAGGGTGTGACAGTCAGACTGAACTTCAGATTCTAGGGTATTCTCTTTATTTCTTCCCGCCAATATTCCAGCTGACACCCACTGCAAAATAGTTCATCCTGTGATTGAGACCCAGGGCAAAGGAAAAGTCAATTTGTAGATTTTCCTGGATAAGATAGGTTAGCCCGGAATCAAAATTGACAAGAAAACCTGTCAGATCAGATGACAGTCCATAAAACTCAAGATAGGCTCCCAGCTTTTCATTAAAACCGGCTCCCAGAGCGATTGAGTAGGTAAACGCACCCCAGCTATTACCAAAATAGTCATATCCCACATTGTAGCCCAATCCAAGAAAACTATTGAGCTCGTGGGAAAGGGCCAGTTTATTGATTGTCCCGTAACCATCAATGGATAAACCATCCGATCCGGTGGGAAATACGGCATGGGAAAGAAAAGCGATTTCTGTATTTTTTTCTTCCCGCTTCAGTATTTGAAATTTTGCACCAAACTCCAGGTCGCTAAATCCGAATCTGGTCTCCGATGTTGATTCACTCTTATAATTCACCAGATTCTCACCTAATCTGAGTTCAATACCCCGGGTTAATCCGTATCTAAACAGGGTAGTAGGTAGTAAATAAAGCCTTTGTGCCTCATTATTTAAGTCCCCAAACAATATTCCCGCTTCAATCTGAAAGCTTTTATGGGGAACCGTGGAGGAAGATTCAGTCTGATCCGGACGGTCGGTAATTATGCTTTGAGCCGTCAAATTAACAGCAAATCCGCCTAAAAGAAGTATGATAAAGCATTTTCTAATCATAAAACGACATTAAGTTTAATGTAATTTCCCTAACATGCACAACGAAGATCCTTACCAGGATTAGCTCCGGACCCTTCGGTCTGGTACCCATCTTTCTTCCACCATTCAAGTCCGCCAATCAGCTCCTTTACCTCGAATCCAAGCTTCAGAAGATTAATCGCTCCCTTTGTGGAGGCATTGCAGCCAATACCATCGCAGTAAACAATATACAGTTTATCATTGTCAAGGTCACTTGTGCTTTCAGGGCTCATTTCCCTGTGGGGGATATTTAATGCTCCGGGAATATGTTCAGATTTATATGCCTCGGATGACCTGGCATCCACAACTACAATTACCTCATTTTGATCAAGAGCCTGGAAGAGATCCGAAGGATCAATTTCGTAATTCAACTTCTGCTCATAAAATTTAAGTTGATCGTTCATTTTTTGCTTCAAGTATTTCCTGTAGTTTCTTAAGGTCATCCAAATGTTGGCATTTTAAAGAGCGGGCTATTTGTATATGGAGGGACCCAGGTCATAGATATCCCTGATGGAACTGAGTATTTCAGAGAAATTAATTTCCAGGTCCTTTAGTCTGCCTGTCTTCACATCCAAAACCCAACCATGTACAGTGGGGAATTTCCTGGACATGAAGTGCTTTTGCCATAAAGCCATTTTAATGATGTTCACACACTGTTCCTGAACATTCAATTCAACCAGCCTGTTGTACCGTTCATCTTCATCCTCAATGGCATTGAGCGTGTTTTTATGCAAGCGATATACATCTCTGATGTTCCGTAGCCAGGAGTTTAATGTACCGGATTCAGCCGATTGCATGGCAGCCTTCACTCCACCACAACCGTAGTGACCACATACCACGATATGCCGGACATGAAGTTGTTCAACGGCATATTCAATTACAGAAGCAGAGCTATTATCATTATTCGGCACCAGGTTGCCCACATTTCTGTGCACAAACATTTCACCTGGATTAACTCCTGTCATTTCCTCAGCGGTTACCCGGCTGTCGCTGCAACCAATATATAAAATCTCAGGATACTGACCCTCAGCCAGATGGTCAAAAAACTCAGCATCGCTGGCCTTTCTTTCCTTCGCCCATTTCTTATTATTTTGAAAGATCTGATTGTAAAGTTCCATATTGAAATATTTGGCTAGGCAATATCATAATTCTTTTGATCATTGGCAAAACAGGCAAAAGCACACAAGAGCATGCATTAAGCACATAAGATATAACATAGCCTAAGCTAAATGGTTCTTAAAAATCATAGCCAAGGTGTATGCCCAACACTTAGATGATAGTCTTCCGGATCATAGGCAAATTCCATCAGGGGACCCAGGTGGATATTTCCAATCTCAAATCCATAGGTAGCCTCCAGGTGAAAGGCAAATGCTGCCTCAGGGTCAGCATCTTCAAAAGTCAGACCCGGTGATATGGCAAGAGTCAGCTCATGAACAGGTCTGTAGGCGATTACCACTCCAATGGTGTTGTGTTTATGCTCGTCAAATATTCTTTCATAGCCCAATCCAAGTCCGAATTTAGTTTTTGGGATGGCCCGGACATAATGAACATGAAGTCCGTAGCAAATACTTTCTCCTTCAGAAAATACACCGCAGAGTTGGCGATTCCGATGTCGTTTTTATAATGATCATGTCTTTCTCCCTCAGGATGTTCATGCTTTTCAGTCTGAGCACAAAGCACCTGGGAGAACAAAATGGCTACAAATATCAGATATAGTTTTCGTTTCACAATCATTTATGAATATAGTTAAATCGTGTTAAAACTCCATTCATAGAACATAAGTAAGTGTGATTTGTTAATTTTACAGGGAAATGAAATTCATAGCAGTCATACTGATCATAAGTATGGGCTTCCTTGGCCTGAACAGGTTCGTGGTAGCGCTGGATTGGATGCAGCCCCAAACGGAGCTCAGTTGCTCAGTGGATTGCTGCGCCGATGCTGAAGTATGTTGCTGTGGAAATATGGAGAATGGGGACAACCAGGAGAATGAGGAGATGACCCGGAAACTGAAGATGACCAGGAGACTGAAAACCAATGTCAGGGTCATTGCGACTGCTCCTATTCCATTCAGATTGTAGCTATTGGAACTTTTATCCTGAGCCCGCTTGAATTAAGCCCCCGTGTTTTCGATCATGGCGTTTATCACGACGATTACCATCACGAATACCTTAGCCCCCGCTTCCATCCCCCCCGTATGGCTTAACGAATACAGATTTCTTTCTTTTCGTTAACCAATACAGCAATCATGAAAACAAAGATTAGGATTGATGCTTGTTTGCCCTTATGATGGCAGGCAGCTTGCCAATAATGGCATACCAGGCCCAGGAAAACGACACACTTGAAATCCAGGTTGAAGGCCTTTGCGGAATGTGCAAGAATCGCATTGAAAAGGCAGCCTTAAAAGCGAGGGGAGTGGAAGAGGCCAGCTGGGATTCTGAAAGCAGAACCCTTACGGTAGTAACGACCCCAACCGCTTTAAAGAAAATAAGCTTCATTATCATGTGGCCAGTTCAGGGCATGACACCAAGGAACTTCTGGCCCCGGACCCGGTATATGAAGCCCTTCCGCAGTGCTGTAAATACCGGGACTATGCAACTCATGACGATGCCACAGGCTTCAAGTGCTGACGGGATCACGGGCTATGTCTCCGAGACCGGCGAAAGTGGTGAATCTCTTCCCCTGGCCGGAGCAAACGTATATTGGATGGGTACCACATCGGGAACGATTAGCGGGGAGGACGGTCAGTTTTTTATAGAAATGAAAGAGGGCTCACACATGCTCATTGTTAGTTTTGTGGGCTATGGGAGCGACACCCTTCACCTTGATGCACCCTCGGAGGTTGAGATTGGATTTTCGAAAGCCACCGCCCTGGAGGAGGTCCGTGTTGTCCACCGGATCAAAGCCACATCCATCTCTTTTACAAGTGCCTATAATATTCAAAATATCAGTGAGAAGGAGCTGACCAAGGCAGCATGCTGCAACCTTTCGGAGAGCTTTGAAACCAACCCTTCGGTGGATGCTTCATTTACCGATGCGGTGACCGGCACCCGCAAAATCGAAATGCTGGGACTGGCCGGACCCTATGTGCAGATTACCAGGGAAAATATGCCCGACGTGAGGGGTCTCTCCTCACTTTATGGCCTTACCTATATACCCGGAACATGGATCGAGGGAATTCAGCTTAATACAGGTGCAGGATCGGTGGTAAACGGATATGAGAGTATTACCGGTCAGATCAATGTGGAGCTACGAAAGCCCGAAAACAGCGACCGGCTTTTTGTGAATCTGTATGGCAACAGCGACGGAGCCATGGAAGCCAACCTGATGAGTGCCTATAAAATGGGAGAAAAATGGAGTGGCTCAACATCATTGCACGGAAATGTAAGACCCTTTAAGCTGGATCACAACCAGGATGGATTCTCTGATCACCCCACAGGTGAAACCCTCGTGGGCATGCAGAGATTTAAGTATAGCGGCGAGAATGGCTTTCAGAGCCAGCTTGGCGTCAGGGTGGTTTATACAGACCGCATTGGAGGACAAACAGACTTTGATCCTGACATAGCCCCTGAAACACAGAGCTACTGGGGCTCAGGGCTTGGAACCAAAAGAATTGAAGCCTGGGGAAAGGCCGGTAAAATATTCGAGGACCGTCCATACAGCAGCGTAGGTTTGCAAATTTCAGGTGTAGTGCATCGTCAGGATGCCTTCTTTGGACTCACAAACTATGATGCCGACCAGCAGTCCTTTTACGCCAACCTGATCTATCAGTCCATCCTGGGATCCACTAATCACCAGTACAGAACGGGGATCAGTTTCCAGGCCGACAAATATGAGGAAAGCATCAGCACCAGTTTATATAACAGGAAAGAGCTGGTCCCCGGCGCCTTCCTGGAATATACATTTAACCACCTGGATATTTTCACCGTTGTGGCTGGAATCCGGGCTGATTATCATAACAACTACGGAGCCTTTTTAACGCCCCGCCTGCACCTGAGGTATGAGCCCATACCCAGAACTGTTTTCAGAGCTTCTGTGGGAAGAGGACAGAAAACGGCGAGCATTTTTGCTGAGAATATCGGAATGTTTGCCTCCTCCAGATCCATTAGTATTGCCGGGGATGGAAGTTCTAAACCCTATGGTTTGGATGCAGAAGTGGCCTGGAGTTATGGCCTGAACATGGCCCAGGGCTTCAGGCTGGGTGCCGGAGAAGCTGTATTTAAGGCAGATTACTACCATACCCGCTTTACCAATCAAATTGTGGTGGATTATGACCTTAGTCCCCAGGAAGTTCACTTCTACAACCTGAATGGAAAATCCTATTCCAACAGCTTTCAGGTTCAGTTGGACCTGGAGCCGGTAGAACGCTATGATATCAGGCTGGCCTACCGCTTTAATGATGTAAAGAGTACTTATGGAGATGATCTGCTGCCCGTGCCTTTGAGCTCAAGAAACCGTGCTTTTGTAAACATGGCCTATGAGACCCTGGGAAAGTGGATATTCAATATAACCTGGAACTGGCAGGGTAGCAAGCGTATTCCTGATACTTCCGCCAACCCGGAGGACTTCCAGCTTGAGAATCAATCACCGGCCTTCTCGCTTGTAAACCTGCAGGTGGAAAAAACCCTTTTCGAAAAACTTAGTCTTTATGTGGGGATTGAAAACCTGTTTGGATATAAGCAGGAAAATCCCATCATTGCCAGCCAGGATCCCTTCGGGCCCTACTTTGACAGCTCCCTGATATGGGGTCCGGTTTTTGGGAGGAAATTTTATGCAGGATTGAGATTCCGGATTCCCTGAGAAACAGACAGAAAGGGTTTTTATTTATCTTTGACTGACAATAGATCAAATGACCAGGATTTACAGCTACCTACTGCTTATTGCACTTTCGCTTTTGGGGACAGAAGTGCATTCGGCTGATAATAAGGATATTAATTGGGCAGAGGAGATTGATGGATTAAAAAGGGAACTGCTCGAGCGTCATGTGGACCTGTTCTTCTATTCCGATTCGGGCTCCTTTTTCAGAGGGCTAGAAGCTGTGGCTGCGAGAGCTCCAGGAAAAAGTGTTCTGGAAGTGGCTATGATGCTGCAGCAGGAAGTGGCCAAACTGGGTGACGCCTCCACCCAGGTCAATTTCAACTATCTTATCGACACCAAATTTATTCTTCCCTTTAACTGTTACTGGTTCAGCGACGGACTTTACGCAAGTTCTTACTGGAAAGATTATGAAGCCCTTGAAGGAAAAAAGATTGTGGCCATCGGTGAATTTCCAATCCGGCAGGTGGTCGACTCACTCGCAAGCCTGATCAGCGATGCAAGTCCGTCCCGGATCCGATACCATGTTCCCAGGATGTTGATCTGGGGACAGGTGCTTGAATATTTTGGTTTTGCTCAACTTCCTGAAATCGCAATCGAAGTCGAAGATGCAGCGGGAATTCGCAGCACTCTGGTTTTCCCACTCCCCTCGCCTGAGAGTGACCGCGTATCGGTGGGACCTGAGCCCCTTCCGCTTGGGTGGCAGGACCATTCTTCCTTTTTCTGGGATAGCTGCTTTACCAAAGAGAAACTATACTACATCCAGTATAACAAATGCTGGAGCAGGGAAGCTGAAGTTGAATTCGGTTCAGGTGCCAGTGCCCTGTTTATGCCTTCCTTTGAAGACTTTGAAAAAGCTGCCATCAAAAACCTGAAGAAACAGCCCATTGAAAAATTGGTTCTGGACCTTCGCTTTAACGATGGAGGAAATGCTAAGCAGTGGACAGAGTTTGTAACGAAACTTAAAAAAACCAGGATTGGAGAAAAGGCCGGAATTTACCTCCTGGTGGGAAGAAAAACGGCCTCGGCGGCCATGGTGAATGCCGTGGATGTTATCAAAACTTTTAATCCGCTTGTGGTAGGAGAAGATTCCGGCGGAAGACCCAATCATTTTGCTGAGCGAAAAAGGTTCGTTCTGACCACCTCAAACCTGGTGGTAAGCTACTCTACCAAATATATTACCCTGCTGGATGATAATCCTCCCGCCATTCATCCTGACATTCCTGCCCCGGAAAGTTTTGAAAGCTTTATGGCCGGAGAGGATGAAGCTATGAATGCTGTAATGCATCATCAAGCTCGCTAGTCTCCTTTTGCCATTGTCAGGATTTCTCCATAAGTAAGCCCCTCATAATCAGGTACTGGGCTGAGATATAAGTAATCATAATCCAGAAACCCGCATGGGAAAACTCCAGGCTAAACTTGTTGATGGCTATCATACTGTCAGAAAGAAGAAAGAGAAGTGAGCCGGCAAAAACCTGGCGAAAACTGGGCGGATTCACCCTTCCTCTTCTGTTCAGGGCCATCATGGACATGGCCATAAGAGAAAGTGCATAAACAAGGATAACCGGCTTCATCATCCCCTCAAGTCCGGGCAACAAAATATAATAAATAAGGCCTACATATAGCAGGAAGGGAATAAGGAGCAGGGGCTTTTTTTTGAGGTAACCCTGCCTTTTCTCCTCATAAAAGCGGGAAAAGATGAATATGTAGCTGAGCTGTGCCAGGAAGAACCCGCCAACCCCGGCAAAAAAGAAGATTTCGCCCTTATCCGAAAACATCAGGAAATTATCCCCCACCCAGGAAAAGAAAAAAGCCAGGAGAACGGGGACTGTATAGCTCTTTTTTCTTCTGAAAATGAGAAAATAAGTCGCCATCCAGATCATGATCAAGGGCTTGACCGGGTATTCAAGTTTAATGTTGTCCGTGAAGCGACCGCTTAGCTCGATCACAACAATGATCAAAAGCAGCAGATGCAGAATAAGTGAAGTATGTTTTTTCATCGGAGTTTAGTTTGCAGAGGTAAATATAGAAAAAGGAAAGCAGGAAATGATTTGCTACATTTATGGTCACAATGGAGCAAAACAGAAAAAAGAACCGCTATGCCTACATTGAAGGTTTCCTGAGCATCGTTGGTAACCTGCTGCTCTTCGGCCTGAAGTATTGGGCCGGGATTGTATCGGGATCACTCGCCCTGATAGCAGATGCATGGCATACCCTCTCCGATTCGGCCAGCTCTGTGGTAGTGATCGGGAGCGTAAAACTTTCCACAAGGAAGCCGGATGAAAGACATCCCTTCGGCCATGGCAGATACCAGCAGATTGCATCCATTTTTATCGCCTTTATGCTGGGCATCGTGGCCTGGGAATTCTTTTCGGGTTCCATAGAAAAATTCCGGGCCCATGAGTCCTCCCAATTTGGCACCCTCGCCATTGTAGTAACCAGTCTCTCCATAGTAATGAAAGAGGTCCTTGCTCAATATGCCTATTATACCTACAGAAAAACAGGCTTTGAAACCCTCAAAGCCGACGGCTGGCATCACCGTAGCGATGCGCTTTCTTCGCTGGTTGTTCTAATTGGCATCCTTCTTGGGAGCCGGTTCTGGTGGATAGACAGCGTACTGGGTTTTGTCATCAGCCTGATGCTATTTTATGCCGTTTATGAAATCATCTCTGACTCCATCAACAAATTGCTTGGAGAGCAACCGGATGCAGCAATGATGAAACAGATCGAAAAGCTGATCAAGGGGATTTCTGACCAGGATATATGTCCACATCATTACCACCTTCACAGCTATGGAGACCACAAGGAACTCACCCTCCACATTATGCTCCCTGGCTCCCTGGATATTCACAGGGGTCATGAAATTGCCAGCCTTATTGAAGAGGCCCTCAGAAAGGAATTGGCCATTGAAGCCACCATACATGTAGAGCCCTATCCTCCGGGGCAGGAATCGTGTCGCTAATATTTTTTTTACAGATTTGCGCAATCGATTGTACAATCTTTATTAAATTTGTTTCTGTATCATGAATAAAGCACTCGTTACCATTCACGATATTGCAAAGGAGCTGAATATATCAGCCTCCACGGTAAGCCGTGCCCTTCACAATCATCCAAGGATAAGCCAGGCAACCAGGGATGCTGTCCATGAAATGGCAGAAAAATATGCCTATCAGCCAAATGTGGTTGCTTCCTCCCTCAGGCAGGGTCGAAGCAAAACTGTCGGTGTGGTGGTTCCACTGATCAACAGATCTTTCTTCGCCAGTGTGATAGGAGGAATGGAGGAGGTTCTTGCAGCCTCAGGATACCACCTTATGATCTGCCAGACCCACGAAAAGCTTAAAGATGAAAAAGCTGCGATACAAACCCTGGTGAATGCCCGTGTTGAAGCCATTTTACTATCCGTATCCATGGAGACGAGCAGTGGAGATCACCTCAGGGCTCTGCTAGAAAAAGGAATCAAGCTATTTTTCTTTGACCGCATCCTTGAATCTGTCAATGTGGGGTCTGTAATGATCAATGACAGGCTTGGGGCCTACCTGAATGTGAAACACCTCCTTGAACAGGGCTACCGAAAGATTATCCATGTGGCTGGTGCTGAAGCACATCAATATCTACAGGGCCCGCAAGGAAGGCTACATGGATGCCATGAATGAAGCAGGCATAGATATCAGGCCAGGATGGATCATGGAAAAACCACTGGTCCTGGAAGGTGGCGAATCGGCCTACCAGAGTGCCATGCATCTGGACGAAAAGCCCGATGCATTTTTCTGCGCAGGCGATTATGCAGCCCTGGGCGTTATGCAGGCAGCGCTTAAAGCAGGAGCCAGGATACCTGAAGACCTGGGAATCACAGGTTTTGCCAATGAACCCTTTACAGCCTTCCTGAAACCCTCTCTCACCACAGTGGATCAGCGAGGCAGCGAGATGGGGAAAATTGTCGCAGAGATGTTTATGGATTGCAATGAAAATGGCAGCTCTTCCCGGAATGCGAAAAAACAGTTCTGGAACCGAGACTCATAATCAGAGAAAGTTCCTCATTAAAAAGATAAAAAAACAAACCATTAAAAATCAAAATTATGGCAATCAATTATGAAGTTCGTTTCTCCAACCACCCGGAGGATGCTAAACAGTACGGAACACAAAGACTGCGCGAAGAATTCCTGGTAGAAACCTTATGGTTAAGGGTGAAATCAACCTGGTCTATTCCATGAACGACCGCTATATTGTGGGAGGTGCAGTTCCGGACAGCAAGCTG
The DNA here is from genome assembly GCA_963713725.1 of uncultured Bacteroidota bacterium. Classification (GTDB taxonomy): domain Bacteria; phylum Bacteroidota; class Bacteroidia; order Bacteroidales. Next base: position 35,037 of record CAVQMZ010000018.1, on the reverse strand, counting down.
GAATTAACCACCATCGATCCCCTGAAGTCGGAGTACTTCTGCGACCGGCGTGAACTGGGTATTATCAATGTGGGTGGACCTGCGACCATTAAGGTGGACGATGTAGAATATGACTTGCTTACAAGGATGCCCTCTATGTGGGAGCCGGATCAAAAAAGATCACCCTGCTGAGCAAGGATAAAGACAATCTGGCCCGCCTCTATTTCAACTCGGCCCCTGCCCACCAGTCCTTCCCGATGCAAAAGAATTACCCTGGGCTGATGCTGATGTAGTGGAAATGGGTGCCCTGGAGCAATCCAATGCAAGGAAGATCAATAAGCTGCTGGTAAATTCAGTGGTGGAAACCTGCCAGTTGCAGATGGGAATGACCGAGCTTAAGCCCGGATCTGTCTGGAACACCATGCCACCCCACCTCCACGATCGCCGTATGGAAGCCTATTTTTATTTTGAGGTACCCGAAGGTCAGGCCATTTGTCATTTCATGGGCGATCCTAAAGAAACCCGACACATCTGGATGCAAAATGAACAGGCCGTTGTTTCCCCACCCTGGTCCATCCATTCGGCTGCCGGAACCAGTAACTACATTTTCATCTGGGGCATGGCCGGTGAGAACCTGGATTATGGGGATATGGATATTTTCCAGCCCAATGAACTTAGATAATAATATTAATTATGATAGAAAACGTTGTAAAGATTGACAATGAAATACCCTGGACTGATCTGGCTCCGGGGCTCAGAATCATCGATGGTTTCACACCACTACGTAAAGAATTTTTTTAAACCCAATTCCATAAATACATGTCAATAAATTTATTTGATTTAAGCGGCAAAACCGCTTTAGTAACCGGGGGAACCCATGGTCTGGGAATGGCAATGGCCACAGGCCTTGCCCAGGCAGGAGCCACGGTAATTATCAACGATGTTTTCGCTGATAAACTTGAAGAGGCAAAAATAGAATATGCAAAGCAGGGTATCACCATCCATACCTATGTAATGGATGTTACCAATGAAGCAGAAGTGGAAAGAATCATCCCACAGATTGAGAAAGAGGTGGCCCCCATTGATATCCTGGTAAACAATGCCGGTATTATTAAAAGGATTCCCATCCTTGAAATGAAGGCTGATGATTTCAGGCAGGTATTGGATGTGGATCTGACAGGCCCCTTCATTATGTCCAAAGCTGTTGCCAGGGGAATGGTGGAACGCGGAGGCGGAAAGATTATAAATATGTGTTCCATGATGAGCGAATTGGGAAGAAACACAGTTTCAGCCTATGCTGCAGCAAAAGGGGGCTTAAAAATGCTGACAAAAAGCATGGCCACCGAGTGGGCAAGGTTTAATATCCAGGCAAACGGAATCGGCCCAGGTTATTTTGCCACAACCCAGACAGCTCCCATTCGGGTCGACGGGCATCCATTTAATGATTTCATCATCGGCCGAACTCCGGCTGCACGATGGGGAGATCCGGAAGATCTGGCAGGAGCAGCTATATTCCTGGCTTCAAAAGCTTCCGATTTTGTGAACGGTATAGTCCTATATGTAGATGGAGGCATTCTGGCCACCATAGGAAAACCAGCAAACGAAGATTAATTCAAATCAAACACTTACCATGAAACTCAACAATTTTGCTTTGGCATTGCTTGCCTTACTGGCCTTATCTTGCAGTTCAAATGAGGACCTCCTAATTGAGGTCATCAATCTGAGTGATCAGCAAAGAGATGATGCAACCATCCTGCTTAACAGGGGTGAAATATCCTCCATGACTGAAATCCCGGAGGGAATGGTCCCGGTTTTAAGGAGCCGGAAAGGTGAAGATTTGCCCTGCCAGGTTGATGATGTGGATGGAGATGGTATATGGGATGAATTATATGCACCCATTGATATGGCACCTAAAAAGCAAAAGATAGTTATTCTGACTTTTGTGGATCCGGCCGATTTCCCGGTATTTAAGGCCAGAACCAATCTCAGGCTGGGCGATGCCTCCAGCACTGATTATCCAGAGCTGAAAAGTGCTAAACGCCTGGAAGGAATCTCCTTTCACAACTATAGCGGTGTAACATCAGCCAGCTACCAGATGGAGGGAGTAGCCTGGGAAAATGATAAGGTGGGTTTCAGGAATTACATGGACCAGCGCAACGGAATGGACATTTTCGGAAAAATTACCGATGAAATGGTCCTCGACGGTGTGGGCATTGCCGGTGCCCCCAGCTACCATGAGATGGATGTATGGGGAATGGATATTTTGAAGGTGGGCACCAGCCTGGGTGCCGGTGGCATAGGCTATCTTTACAATGATTCCATTTACCGGGTGGGTGATTCTGGATCAGGCTCCTACCAGGTAGTCTTTGAAGGGAGCCAGCGAAGCAGATTCAGATTTAACTTCGACAACTGGGATGTGGATGGAAATAAAATTAATGTTATTCAACAGGTCGAGATAGCTGCCGGGAAACATTATTTCCAAAGTTCGGTTAGCTATACCGGGGCCGAAGTTAAAATGGACCTGGTGGCCGGAATCGTGAACATGAAAAGTAAGGAGCTGCATGTGCAAAAACTTGGAGATCACCATACCGCATTTATTACACATGATTTTCAGGCAGAGGACAGCAGCATGCTGGCCATGGCTCTGATGGTACCCAACCAGTACCTGCTCAATCATGGGGAAAGCAAAGTGGAGGGGGAAGGTATCACCCAGACCTACTATGCAGTTCTGGAGGCCATGAAGGGTGATCCTGTCCCCTACAGGTTCTATTCCCTCTGGGAGGTGGAAGATCCCCGCTGGAGCTCGCTGGATGAAGTTTTAGCCTTTCTGGATGAGGAAGCTGCGAGATGGACACAATCTGTTGCCTATAAAATGTTAAATTAGCGCCCAAAATTTTAACATTCCGCTTTAATGCCCCAACGTTTAGCCGGAGTTATTCTGGTGCTGACAGTATTTTCTTTTTTCTATACCAATCTGGCTTTTGCCAATCTGGTTGAACCCAGGGTGGTTAAAATCTCCAGGAGTTCTTCACCCATCAAAGTGGATGGAATTCTGGATGAAGCAGCCTGGAAAACTGCTGATATTAGCAGGGACTTCTGGCAGAGGTACCCCTACGACTCTGCCCGTGCTGAATTATCAACGGAAGTGATGGTCACCTACGATGACAAATTTGTCTATGTGGCTGCCATTTGCCATACCCGGCATGAGAAAAACTATGTGATCGAATCACTTAGACGGGATTTTAACAGTTCCGGAAATGACGCCTTTTATTTCGTCATAAATCCCTTCAACGACCGTATGTCGGGATACTACTTCGGGACCTCTCCCTACGGCGTTCAAAGTGAAGCCATTATTCAGAATGGCGGAGCCTCAGTGAGTCGCCATTCCTCCAGCACAAATCCTTCATGGGACAACAAGTGGTTCGTGGAAGTAAAGCAGCATGAGGATAAATGGGTGTGCGAAATGTCAATCCCTTTCAGCACCCTGCGTTTCAAGGAAGGGGTGGATAACTGGCGTGTAAATTTTTGCAGGGTTGATTATGGACATAATGAGTACTCTAACTGGAATCATATCCCGAGGAATTTCAGTTTTTCCTCCCTGGCTAATACAGGAATCATGGTATGGGATGAAGCACCCAAAAGGCCAGGTGCCAATTTATCCCTGATTCCCTATGCAAAAACAGGGGTATCCCAAAATTATGAAGATGGAAGCCCGGCCGTGTGGTTGAAAGGTTTGGGAGGCGATGCTAAAATCGGGCTCAGCACTTCCCTTAACCTGGATCTGACCGTAAATCCCGATTTCAGCCAGGTGGAAGTGGACCAGCAGGTTACCAACCTGGATCGCTTTGAAATTTACTACCCTGAAAAAAGACAGTTTTTCCTTGAAAACAATGATTTATTCTCCGAATTTGGTGTCCGGCAGGCCAGGCCCTTCTTCTCAAGGAGGATTGGGATCACCTACGACGAGAATTTGGACAAATATGTTGAAAATCCCATTCTCTTTGGAGCCCGGGTTAGTGGAAAGCTAAACCAGGACTGGAAAATCGGAGTACTGGATATGCAAACAGCCCAGGACCCGGAGAGCAATACTCCCAGTACCAATTATGCGGTTGCCACTGTCCATCGCAGGGTTTTTGAACGCTCCACCCTGGCAGCCTTCCTGGTAAATAAAGATCCCGTTCAATCCTTTTCCAGGGAATGCGACTCCTGTGGTTTTGACTCCTTTCAATCGTGTGGCAGGGATGGACTTTAACCTGGCCTCGGCTGACAACTGGTGGACTGGCAAAGTGTTTTATCACCATTCCTTTGATGAGTTTCAGACAAAGGACAGCTATTCACACGGGGCCGAACTCAAATATGACAACGGAAACTGGAATGCCGAATGGACGCATATGCTGGTGGGTGCAGGCTACAATGCTGAGGTGGGATACGTAAGACGCACAGGCTATACAAGTTTCTCACCCCAGTTGGGATATACCTTCTATCCCAGAAAAATGAAATCTATCATCCGGCACGGGCCCCAGTTTCAGCTGGATCAGCTTTACAGCAATGGCTGGGGACTTACCGACCAGGAAATCACACTCAGGTATACGGCTCGTTTCCGAAACCAGAGTTCCGCCTACCTGAGTATTAACCGTGTCTATGTCAAACTTACCTCACCCTATGATCCCAGTAACTCCGACGGATTGGAATATGAGGAAGGAGACAATTTTAGCTACTGGTATATCTATACCAATTATCGTTCCGACACCCGCAAAGCCCCTTACTTTTTCAGCGCGGGGAATGCTTGGCGGCTATTTTGACGGAGAGCGCTATACCCTGTCGGGCGATCTGGAGTACAAATTCAGACCCTATGTGAATCTTTCCCTGGATGTGGCCTATAATAAGGTGATCCAGCCTAAACCTTACAACAGTGTTAATTACTGGCTGGTGGGTCCCAAGCTGGATATTACCTTCACCAGGAATATATACCTGGCCACCCTGGTCCAGTATAATTCTCAGCGCGAAAATCTGAACATTAATGCCCGTTTTCAATGGCGCTATGCTCCCGTATCCGACCTCTACCTGGTATACACGGATGACTATTACACCAATGTTTTTGCACCCAGGAGCAGGGCTATTATCCTGAAGCTGACTTACTGGCTGAATGTTTAATGCATCCCCTTCTTTTATCTTCCTGAAAAAATCTCTATTTTAGATGCGCAATCGATTGTACATATATTATGAAAAGACTTGACGTAGCATTAGCAATGAGAGAGACGGGAGCCATCCCTCTCTATTACAGCCCGGATATTAAACCTGATGAAAGAAGTTGTCTCTGCCTGCTATCGTGGCGGACTGAACATCTTTGAATTCACCAACCGGGGTGAATTCGCACATGAAATTTTCGCCGAACTGGCCAAGTGGGCCCGCAAAGAAATGCCCGATCTTGTTCTGGGCGTTGGAACGGTAGTTGAGCCCGGAACATGTTCTCTTTACATGCAGCTGGGCGCAAAATTTATTGTCTCTCCCCTGCTCAATGAAGATATGGCAAAAGCCTGTAACCGCCGTAAGGTACTCTGGGTTCCAGGCTGCGCCACTGCTTCCGAAATTGGCAGAGCCGAAGAACTGGGTGCAGAAGTTGTGAAACTCTTTCCTGGCCCTACCGTAGGAGGTGCTGATTTCCTGAAAGCCTACCTGGGCCCCTGCCCCTGGACCAACATCATGCCCTCAGGGGGCGTTTCTCCCACGGAGGAAAACCTGACCGAATGGTTCTCTGCAGGGGCCTTTTGTGTGGGCCTGGGATCACAACTCATCTCAAAGGAGATCATCAAAAACCGGGACTTTGCAAAGCTGGAAAATCTTTCCAGGGAATCAGTTGAGATTATTAAAAAAACTACGAGCTTAAATCCTGGTTCACTTATGAAATACTCCGGAATTCTATTTGTGCTGCTGATTGTACTTTCAGGCTGTAAAACTATACAGCAAGGGACTACCTTAAAACTGGCCCATGGACTTGACCCCTCTCACCCTGTGCATGAGGCCATGGTTTTTATGGCCGACCGTTGTGAGGAAATTTCAGGCGGAGAATTAAAAATTGATATCTATCCCAGTGGACAGCTGGGTTCGGAACAGCAGTGTGTGGAACTTCTTCAAATTGGGAGTCTGGCTATTACAAAGGTTTCTGCAGCCGTGATGGAGAGCTTCACCGAAGAGTTTAAAGTCCTCGGACTCCCCTATGTATTCAGGTCCAGGGAGCATTCGTTCAAGGTACTGGATGGCGAGATTGGCCATGAGCTGCTCATGAGTACAGAACCCTTCTGGATCAGGGGCCTCTGCTTTTATGATGCAGGCAGCCGGAGTTTTTATACCATCGACAAACCCATCGAAACCCCCGACGATCTGAAAGGATTAAAAATCAGGGTCATGAAAAGCATCACAGCCATGGAGATGGTAAAAGCGCAGGGTGGCTCCCCCACCCCCATTTCCTGGGGTGAGCTATACACGGCTCTTCAAAGTGGTGTGGTAGATGGAGCAGAAAACAATCCCCCCAGCTTTTATACCAGTCACCACTACGAAGTATGTAAGTACTATAGTCTGAACGAGCACACCATGGTGCCCGACGTTGTGATCATTTCTCAGAAAGTGTGGAAAAAACTCACCGACCAGGAGAAGGCCTGGTTGCAGCAGGCAGCAGATGAATCGGTGGTGGTGCAGCGAAAACTCTGGGCCGAATCTGAAAAAGAGTCACTTCGTATTGTGCAGGAGGCAGGTGTAACAATCAACTATCCGGACAAGGAACCCTTTGCGCAGAAGGTAGAAGCCTTACTTGATTCCTACGATGACAATGAATTGATTTACGACCTGATTACCCGTATTAGAGCGGTAGAATAGTCCAAAAAGTTGAAAGAAAGATGATAAAGTTTCAAGAGAAGTTAAATAAAGTACTGGAGATCTTCCTGGTTGTGCTGATGTCCGTACTGGTGCTTGATGTACTGTGGCAGGTTTTCAGTCGTTATCTGCTTTCTTCACCGAGCTCATTCACCGATGAACTTGCAGGCTTTCTGCTCATCTGGGTGGGTGTACTGGGAGCGGCCTATGTATCGGGTAAGAAGGAGCATCTGGCCATTGATATTGTCCTTCAAAGATCTCCACCCAAAAGGAAGCTTCAACTTCAGATTCTGATTCACATCCTGGTCCTCCTTTTCGCACTGACTGTTATGGTTGTTGGGGGAATTATCCTGATGTATACCCGGTTTGTCCTGGAAGTAAAATCTGCGGCCCTTCAGCTTCCCCTGGGCTATGTCTACGTTATCCTGCCCATAAGTGGTCTCATCATCATGTTTTATGAGCTGTTTCACATTCTTGAATTAAAAAAGGCAATTTAGCATGGAAGTTCTTGTCCTCGTCCTCAGTTTTGTCATCCTTCTGGTTATTGGTGTTCCCATTGCTTTCAGCATTGGCATCGCAGGAATATTAACCATGCTCATGTCCATTGATATGTTACCGGCATTCACCACCTATGCACACAGGATGGCAACTGGTCTGGACAGCTTTGCCCTGCTGGCCATACCTTTCTTTGTCCTTGCCGGAGGGATCATGAACAGGGGAGGAATTGCCATGCGACTGATCAATTTCGCACGGGTACTTGTGGGTAAACTTCCCGCAGGATTGGCCTTTGTGAATGTCATTGCAAACATGTTATTCGGAGCAATCTCAGGCTCAGCAGCGGCAGCGACATCCGCCATTGGAAGTATCATGGGCCCGGAGATGAAAAAGGAAGGTTATGATGAGAATTTCAGTGCAGCGGTGAATATCACCTCCGCCACAACAGGTCTGAGTATCCCACCCAGTAACATCCTGATCATTTACTCCCTTGCCAGTGGAGGCGTATCCATTACGGCACTTTTCCTTGCCGGATATTTACCGGGAATTCTAACCGGCGTGGGAATCATGCTGGTGGCCATGTCCATTATGTTACTAAAAAACAAAGGCATTTCCGGCCTTATGAAAACCCTGGGTGGAATCCTCCTGGTTTCTGTGCTTCTGCTTGGTGCAGGAATCGGACTTAAAGCTGTTCATGACAACGCTTCTGCATCCATGTTTAAGGGTATTATTTATGCCTTGCTGGGACTATTCCTGGCCTTCTCGGTTTATAAATCCGCCAGCAACTGGACCTTTTTCAAATTTGCTTTCAGGAAATTTTTAGATGCAGTTCCCTCCTTAATGATGCTTGTGATCGTAATTGGCGGCATTGTTGCCGGATACTTCACAGCCACAGAAGCCTCGGCTGTTGCTGTACTTTATGCGCTGATCCTGGCTCTTCTTTACAAAGAAATCACCATAAAGGATCTGCCCGGGATCATCCTTAAGTCGATCCGAACAACCTGTATTGTATTGTTGCTTGTTGCAACCAGTATTGGCATGTCCTGGATCATGTCCTTTGAGAATATTCCCCAGAATGTGAGTGAGGGACTGCTGAACCTGAGTGATAATCCCATAGTGATCCTTCTTGTGATCAATTTTATTCTGCTCTTTGTGGGTGTCTTTATGGATATGACACCTGCCGTACTGATCTTCACGCCCATATTCCTCCCCATTGTTACAGCGCAGCTGGGGATGGATCCAATCCACTTTGGAATTGTGATGGTATTAAACCTTAGTGTGGGACTGTGTACGCCACCAGTTGGATCGGTGCTTTTCATCGGCTGCAGCGTTGCAAACCTGAAAATTGAACAGGTAATCAAACCACTGCTGCCCATGTTTGTGGTCATGTTTGTGGTACTTATGCTGGTTACCTACATTCCTGAGATCAGCCTCTGGCTTCCCAGCCTGTTGATGAAATAATCTCCTGGAATGGGCATGGAAGCTTCCATGTGGACAGTAAGCTTGGTGAAGGTTCCGCATTTACAATTTCTTTTCCGCTGGAAGCAGGGTAAGCGTATATTTTACGTTAACCTTGGTTTTGATCATTTTGTTTCCTACTTTAGCCCCATGGAAAATGTGGCCAGATCGATTAATCCTCATATTTCGGTAGACTGTGTTATCTTCGGATTCAGCACCAGCCAGTTAAAAGTACTCTTAATCCAGCGTGACTTTATCGACGATCAGGGTAAGCCGGCCAGCGACCACAAACTTCCGGGTGACTACATCACCACCAGGGAGGATCTGGATCTGGCAGCAGCCCGTACTTTAAAGGAACTGACCGGTCTTGAAGATATCTTCCTAAAACCCTTTGCCATCTTTGGCAAGCCCGACAGAATTTCAGGAAAGTCCGACCTGAACTGGATGGAAACAACCACTGGGACCAAAATCCAAAGGGTGGTAACTTCAGCCTATTTTTCCCTGATCAATATCTCGGAAAGTGATCGTAACTATGCGCTGAAGAATAAGGCATCCTGGATCGATGTAAACCAGGTTCCGGAGCTGGCCTTTGACCACAGGGAGATTATGGAAGAGGGGCTGCGCCACCTTCAGAATGCATTGAGAAACGAACCCATAGGCTTTGAACTGCTACCGGAAAAATTTACCATCCGGAAATTACAAACACTCTATGAAGTTATTCTCAATTGCGAACTGGATAACCGAAACTTCAGAAAGAAGATCCTGAAAACAAAATATTTGGTTCAACTGAATGAGAAGCAGGAAGGTGTGGCGCATAAACCGGCCTATTACTACCGCTTTGATAAAGAGATATATGACAAACACAGAAAAGACTCCCTCGGCTTCAACTTCTAACCCACTAACCACTAACTCTAACCCACTAACCTCTAACTACTAACCTACTAACCTACTAACCTCTAACCTAACCTCTAACTTATATTTAATGTATTTACTTGGATATGACCTCGGAAGCTCATCGGTAAAAGCCAGCCTGATCAATCAGAATCAGGCCGCATGTGTTGCTTCAGCTTTCTACCCGAAACAGGAAATGAAAATATCTGCTCCCAAACCGGATTGGGCAGAGCAGGACCCGGAACTCTGGTGGTCCAACCTGATCCTGGCCACCAATGATGTTTTACAGAGTGCTGAAATTGATCCCTCCTCGATTGGAGCCATTGGCGTTGCCTACCAGATGCACGGCCTGGTCCTGGTGGATAAGAACCATAATCTACTTCGCTCCTCCATTATCTGGTGCGATTCCAGGGCTGTCTCCCTGGGTGACCGTGCCATGAATGACATTGGGAACGAACAGTGCCTCTCCCACCTCCTGAACTCGCCGGGAAACTTTACAGCCTCAAAGCTGAGCTGGGTTATTGAGAATGAGCCCGAAGTTTACGAGAAGGCTTATAAATTTATGTTGCCCGGTGATTATATTGCCATGAAACTGACCGGTGAAATTAACACCACCATTTCGGGACTTTCGGAAGGAATTATGTGGGATTTTCAGGAGAATTCCATCGCTTCCTTCCTGCTTGAACACTATGGTATTCATCAGCACCTGATTCCGGATATCGTACCCACTTTTTCAGAACAGGGACGCTTATCCACTGAAGCTGCTGAAGAACTGGGACTGGTTCCCGGGATCCAGATCGCCTACAGGGCCGGAGATCAGCCCAACAATGCCTTCTCCCTGAATGTATTAAACCCAGGTGAGATCGCAGCCACTGCAGGTACTTCAGGCGTGGTATACGGGGTAAGTGATGAAGTCAAGTATGATCCACTGAGCAGGGTAAATACCTTTGCCCACGTAAATCACAGTCCCGAACTCACCCGCCTGGGTGTATTACTTTGCATCAATGGGACAGGCATCCAGTATTCCTGGCTGAAGCAAAACCTGGCCCAGCGGGAAAAAAACTATCCGGGTCTGAATGACCTGGCAACAACAGCCCCCATCGGATCGGATGGTCTCCTGATGCTACCCTTTGGCAATGGCGCCGAAAGAATGCTCGGGAATAAAAATGTGGGTGCCACCATGAAAAATATCAATTTTAATATCCACAGTGAAGCCCACCTGGTAAGGGCTGCCCAGGAGGGTGTTGTTTTCTCCATGCAATACGGAATGGAGATCATGAGGGATATTGGAATTAATCCTACTGTGATCAGGGCCGGCATGGCCAATATGTTCCTGAGTCCCATCTTCCGGGATACCCTGGCTGAAATCTCCGGGGCCACCATTGAACTTTATGACACGGATGGTTCTGTGGGGCAGCCAATGGAGCAGGAATCGGATCCGGAACCTTTGGGTCTTTCCAGGAGGCCTTCGAGAACCTGAATAAAGTGATGGTGATTGAGCCTGACGGAGCAAACAGTGATCAGTATAAGGAAGCCTATGAGAAATGGAAATGGGCTCTGGATATTTGTCTTAAAAACAGTTCAGAAAATTAAATTATAACAAGAAAAACAATGGATGTATTATTAGGAAACAAGGAGTATTTCCCAGGAATTGGGAAAATCAAGTTTGAAGGCAGGGATTCGGATAATCCCCTTGCATTTAAATTTTATGATGAGAATAAAGTGGTAGCCGGAAAAAGCATGAAAGAGCACATGCGCTTTGCCATTGCTTACTGGCACACCTTCTGCGGAACCGGTGAAGATCCCTTCGGACCCGGAACGCAACTCTTCCCCTGGGCCAATGGCAACAATGCCATCGAGAGAATGCAGAATAAAATGGATGCAGCTTTTGAATTCATTACCAAAATTGGAGCGCCTTACTATTGCTTCCATGATATCGATGCAGCTGTTGAAGGTAGTTCGGTATCTGAATATGAGACCAATATGGCCGACATGGTGGCCTATGCAAAACAGAAGCAGGCCGCATCAGGAGCTAAACTCCTCTGGGGAACTGCCAATGTATTCTCCAATCCCCGTTACATGAATGGTGCGGCCAGTAATCCCGATTTTAATGTACTTCCCTGGGCTGCCACACAGGTTAAGAATGCCCTGGATGCCACCATCGCACTGGGTGGTGAGAATTATGTCTTCTGGGGTGGCCGCGAAGGTTACATGTCCCTGTTGAATACAGATATGAAGCGCGAGCAGGAGCACATTGCCCGCTTCTTCACCATGGCCAGGGATTATGCCCGGGGAAAAGGATTTACCGGTCCCTTCCTCATTGAACCCAAGCCCATGGAGCCCACCAAGCACCAGTACGACTTCGACACTGCAACTGTGATTGGTTTCCTGAAGCAATATGGCCTGGCCGATGATTTTAAGATGAACATTGAGGTAAACCATGCAACACTTGCCGGTCATACCTTCCAGCACGAGTTACAGGTTGCGGTTGACAATGGCATGTTCGGATCCATCGATGCCAACAGGGGTGATTACCAGAATGGCTGGGATACCGACCAGTTCCCCATCAACCTGTACGAGCTGATCGAATCCATGTTCCCCATCATTGAGCAGGGTGGCTTCACCACCGGCGGAATTAACTTCGATGCCAAAACACGAAGGAATTCAACTGACATGGAGGATATATTCATCGCTCACATTGCCGGCATGGACACTTTCGCCAGGGCCTTTGAAATTACCCTGGATTTACTGGAGAACTCTGCCTATAAGAAAATGAAAGCTGAACGTTATGCCTCCTTTGACAGTGGAGAAGGTCAGCGCTTTGAAAAAGGCGAGCTGAACCTTGAGCAGCTTGCTGCCCTTGCCAAAGTTAATGGCGAGCCCAAGCAGATTTCAGGTAAGCAGGAACTTTATGAAGCTATTATTAACCAGTACATAAAATAAAAAACATGAGCTCACCTACAAAACCCCGCTCAATTTCCCCTGTAATCTTTGGCTTAACACTGGTTGCTGCTCTGGGCGGACTTTTATTTGGATATGATACGGCTGTAATCAATGGTGCAACCAATGCACTCAGACAGTTCTTCATCACTCCCCTGGAGAGTGATGCAGCACTGGCCACGGCCACCATTATCCAGTTCAAAGGGATTGTTACCATATGCCTGGTAATCGTGTTCGCACTGATTACCAGTTTTGTCATCAAACTGTTTGGAAAGAAAAAAGGCCAGCTCATCAGCGGAGTTTTGTGGCTTGTGGGCATTGTTATTCTCTATGTCTTCTTTTTAAGGGGCGAAAATGTACTCACCGAGGGCCTCGGTAATTCCATCAAGGGATTTACCATTTCCAGTGCCCTGGTGGGCTGCATCATCGGCGGATCCATGGGTGGATATATCAGTCAGAGTATCGGAAGAAAAAAAGGCCTGATTGTGGCTGCCATTCTCTTCCTGATCTCCGCGCTGGGATCAGCCATGCCCGAGAAACTCAATTTTATGGGACTGGAAACCATCACTTCCTTCATCTTCTACCGTGTGGTTGGGTGGTATCGGTGTTGGACTTGCCTCCATGCTTTCGCCCATGTACATTGCTGAAATTGCACCTGCAAGCGTAAGGGGTAAGTTGGTAAGCTGGAACCAGTTTGCCATCATCTTTGGAATGCTGGTGGTCTATTTTGTGAACTATGCCATTGCAAAAGGACAGGCTGCCGAATGGATCAATGAAACAGGCTGGCGTTGGATGTTCGGCTCAGAAACCATCCCGGCAGTTCTTTTCCTCATCCTGCTCTTTTTCGTCCCTGAATCACCGAGATTCCTGGTACTTAAACAGCGGGAAAACGAGGCTAAAGCCCTTTTGAAAAGGATTAATCCGGGTACAGCCGAACAGGTATTTGCTGAGGTGAAACAGTCATTAAAAGAGAAACGGGCTCCCTGGTTGTCCTTCGGTGGACTGATCATAGTAATCGGGATCCTGCTTTCAGTCTTCCAGCAATTTGTGGGTATCAACGTGGTTCTCTATTATGCAGGTGATATTTTCAGAAGCATGGGATCGGGAAATGATTCCTCTCTGCTGCAAACCATTATCGTAGGCATAGTCAACCTGACCTTTACCGTGGTTGCCATCCTGACGGTGGACAAGTTTGGTAGAAAGCCCCTGATGATGATCGGAGGTATCGCCATGGGATTAAGTATGCTTGCCCTGGGCCTCTCCTTCTACCTGGATAAGATGGGCCTGCTAACCCTGATTTTTATGCTTACTTATACCGCTGCCTTTGCCATGAGCTGGGGTCCGGTAACCTGGGTTCTGCTGTCGGAAATTTTCCCCAACAGCATCAAAGGTGCCATGTCCATTGCAGTGGCCTCCCAGTGGGTTGCAAACCTGCTTGTCTCCTGGACCTTCCCCATGATGAACGAAAGCACCATACTTACTAAGATGTTCAATCACGGTTTCGCATACTGGATCTACGGATTGATGGGATTCCTGGCTGCATGGTTCATTATGAAGCTTGTTCCTGAAACCAAGGGAAAAACCCTGGAAGATATCGAGAAGATCTGGAAAAAGAAATAGTCTACCGGCCTTTGCCCGGAAAAAGTACTTTGTATAAAGTGCATGGTGCTAAGCGCGGAAGTTCGTATATTGGAACCTTGTGCTAAGCACTGTGCACTTTCTGCTTAATCCAAATGCTATGAAAACAAAAAAATTGATAAAAGTACTTATGGGTCTTGCTATTCCTGCAGTATTAAGCGCCTGTGCTTCCGGAGGAAGCGGAGAATCTGAATCTCCCATTAAATTCTATGTGGGCTCATCAGACGGAAAAGTTGAACACTCCATCTACCTGTGCGAACTGGATCCTGTGGCAGGAGCTCTTATGGTTCTCGACTCTTTTGCAGGAGCGGTAGGTCCCTCCTATCTGGCCATCTCTCCCGATGGCAAGACCCTTTACTCGGTTGATAACCGCAGTGTGGATCCTGAAAATAAAAGCCAGTCCGTAAATGCCTTCCGCATAAACCAGGAAGATCTTAGCCTGACATATCTGAACAATCAGTCCTCCGAGGGCCGTGGTCCCTGTCATGTTTATGCAAGCGAGGAACATCTATTTGTGGCTAACTACAGCAGTGGCCATGCCACCAGCATTGCCCTTTTACCGGATGGCCGACTGGAGTTTTCCACTGCTGCCGTAGTAGCTGAGGGAAGCGGTCCCAACCAGAACCGACAGAAAGGGCCCCATGCCCACCAGGTGATGCTGGATCCGTCAGGAACCTTCCTTCTGGTTCCTGATCTTGGAACTGATAAGGTGATGAATTATGTGCTGGATAAAGAAAGCGGGGAACTCACTCCCAATCCCGAACAGGCCTGGCTAGAGCTTCCCCCGGGTGCAGGCCCGAGACACCTTGCCTTTCACCCTTCGGGAAAATACGTTTATGTCCTAAGTGAAATGAATTCCATGCTCACGGCCTGCAGTTTTGATGAAAAAAGCGGTGTATTGGAAATTATCAATGCTGAAAGTATTGTGAAAGACGGATTCAGCGGAAATAAGCAGGCTGCTGCTGTCAGGGTACACCCCAATGGTAAATTTGTATACGCATCAAACCGTGACGAAAAGGATAACCTGGCAACTTACCGGATAAAGGAAGATGGCGGAATCGAGCGCATTCAGCTCCTGGAGAAGCATTCCCCACTGGCCCAGAGACTTTAACATTACACCCGATGGAAAATATATGCTGATTGCGGGTGCCAGAGCCAATGAGATTCAGCTTTTTGAAATAGATGCTGAAAGCGGGAAGTTAAGTGGCACCGATGCTAAAATTTCTGCTCCCGGTTCCGACCTGTATCCTCTTTGTGGACTGAACAGAACCTTAACCCTCAATGCTTCCCAGCAGCAAAAGCTGGGTGAATGTTCTGAATACCATTCCAGAGCCAGACATAACAGGCGTAGAAAAACTACCCTCGCCCAGATCATGATTCCGTGGAGCTGATATGCGGACCCAGCCTTTAGCACCATCACTTCCCCTTCCTTTGTGGTGCAATACAGCTTGCCGTTCACACAGATGGGGGATCCGTAAATAGCGCCCGCCGGCCTTTCTTTCCATAATAACTCACCGGTGGACAGACGTACACAGGCCACGGTACCATTATCCATGAAGGTAAAAAGTAAATCCCCGACAGCTATGGGAGTGGGAACATAGGGGGAAAGGTTACGGGGCAATGTATATAGTGCTGAATCTTCTACCCGGTTTGTAAACGGATCAAATTCAAAAACCAATGCTTCACCATTCATGTTTATGATGATTTTTCCATCCGTGTGGAAAGGCGAAGCAACAACTCTTGCAGGAAACACATCTTTCAGTTCCCAGAGTACAGAACCCGTTTCGGGATCAACCCCGGTAAGGCCGTGAGATTGACTGGCAAATATCAACTGCTCATTCTCTGAATTCGCATTCAGAAGCAAAGGTGTGGCGAAGGAATTATTCTCCGGAGATTCCCGTTCCAGTTCCCAGACCGTATTTCCATTTTTTTTATCAACGGCCACCCAGGTACTTTTTAAGGGACTGTAATCCTCCTGTTCACGCGTAAATACGACAAGGTCCTCCGTAAGCGAGAGTGAACTGCCTCCTCCGTGACGGGAGACAATGCCCTCAAATTCTGACTGCCATTTAATTTTGCCTTTATGGGATAAAGCAATGAGTGTTGTTTTGTCTTTGCTGTACCATATCACGTAGACCTGGGATTTATCCACTGCAGGAGACTGTGCAGCAAGCTTATTGTCTTTATGCATGGCCAAATCGCCGATCGGGAAATTCTTTTTGCCAGAGAATCTCTCCCTTTGGCGCATCAACCGCCATAAGGTAGCCGGTACTATCCTCCTGATTCGCACTGCTTACATAAATACTTCTCCCCCATACAACCGGAGAAGCATTACCTCTCCCAGGCAAAGTGATATTCCATTTAAAATCGGCTTCTTTCCATTGTGTGGGCGCCTTCCCATATTCGTCGATTCCAAGTCCGTCCGACCCCCTGAACCTTGTCCAGTAAGAGCCTCCGGGATCCGGATTCGAACAACTCATAATTGTCAGAATTAAGGCGTATAAAATATATTTGTGCTTCATAAGATTAAAATAACTTCAATACACCGTATACCCCTATCATAATGATGGAAAGGCAACACAGGATCAGAGCCAGTTTGTAAAATCTCCCAGGTTCAATGAGCTGTATCCCTGGTTTGAACCTGAACCACATTCCCGCGATTACCACAATAATCAGCATAATGAAAGTGGCTATCCCCCCTATTGTGACCATCAGAACCGGGAGTTTTATGACCAGGAAAGCAATGGTCCATAAGACAGGGAAGACTATGGCCAGAATCCGTATGGTACGCATTCGAATCTTCAGATTGTTGAAATCAATCCAATTCAAAACGCCGAAAAGATCTGAGAAAACCCTGGTCCGAATGGCAAGCGCAGCAAAAAGGGTTGAAAAAAGCACCACAAAAGAACCCATCAGGAAAATATTTTTTGCGGTAGGGCCCACCGAATCGGTATAGATGCGGGAGATGGTCTCGATCATCTGAAAGCCTTCAGGTACTTCGCCACGCTGATGGAGGATGGAAGCCCCCAGAAGAAAGAAGGCTGCAGTAACGATGGTATACACAATCATGGAAAGAAAGGCATCCATGTACATCACCCGGATCCATCCCCTGGCGCGTTGCCTCCATGCTGGAGAACCATCATTGGGTCCGGCATAACGGGCATATCCTTTCTCGATACACCAGTAGTTATATGAAAGTATCTCGTCCCCTCCCACCCCGGTTAGTCCGAATGCAGCCAGCGCAAATCCCACCGTTGCACGGGGAAGTTTAAAAGACAGACCTTCGGCAATGTCAGGCCAGCTTACTGCAAAGCCTGTTTTTTGGACCATAAAAAGTGCCAGCAGGGTAAAGAAGGTAAAGAGGCCCATAAAAACCAGGGAGATCTTTTCCACCACATTATAAAAACCGAATAGCATAACCGATATCACCACCATGGCTGTAATGATGGTCCAGGCTGCAATGGATAGGGAGGGGATGGCCAGGTTCAGAATGATGGCCACTCCTCCGATAATTCCTCCCAGCTGAAGAGGTTTAACCAGCCACAGGACCAGCCAGGACCAGGCAGCCCAGCTCACCCTCTTGTTTTCCGAAACGGGGACCCGGAAGCTCATTCATCAGGTTCATGGCAGAGATGCCCCTGGTAATGGATTGCCGGCCAAATTCCAGCTGCAAGACCACCTTTACCAGGCAACTTACCAGGATGACCCAGAGGGTCACAAAACCAGCCTTTGCGCCCAGAGAAGTAGTGGCAATCAATTCCCCGGAACCCACCACCGAGGCCGAAAGAATAAAACCCGGACCAAGATATTTCAACTTTTGCCCCAGCTTTTTTGGAGCTGGTGTGATGGAAGATGAATCCAGACGGTAAGGATCAAGCGGAGCTCCTCTTTTCATATCTTTAAAATTATCAATAATAGTCTCACATGATACTATTTGCTATGGTTTTATCATTATAAGCCTGTATTTAGCACAATATTATGCGTATTTAACACTGTATATCATACATTTTATTCATATATTTACCCTTTATATCGTACATAGAATGATATTTAAAAGGAAATTATATACTGAACTTCTCGAATGGAAAGGGTCTAATCGTAGAAAACCTTTGATCCTGAGAGGTGCAAGGCAGGTGGGTAAATCAACACTGATTCGGGAATTTTCAAAAGAGTACAATAATTTTATTGAATTAAACCTGGAACGCAAAGAACATTATCTCTTGTTTGAAATTGATAATGTGAAAAGTATCGTTGAGGCAATTTTTTTAAGAGAAAATCTCTCTGTTCAAAATGAATCAATACTGTTGTTTATTGATGAAATTCAGGAATCTACAAATGCGATTAGACTTCTACGCTTTTTTTATGAAGATTATCCCGACCTCCATATTATTTGTGCCGGATCATTATTAGAACATGTAATAAAAGACATTTCATCTTTTCCAGTTGGACGGATTCAACAAATGGTGCTGCACCCTTTTGATTTTGAAGAGTTTTTATTGGCAAAAGGTAATGACAGGGTGCTTAGCATTATTAAGAATATACCTATTCAGGATTTTGCTCACGATATTATTTTACAACTTTTTCATGAATACCTTATAATTGGAGGCATGCCAGAGGTGGTAAAAACCTATATCGAAACTGATACCTTTACTACGACAAAGCAAGTCTACGAGGAAATATGGGATACTTATAAGGATGATATTGAGAAATACGGTAGAAATAGCACTGAAAAAAAAGTACTGCGACATATCATTGAAACTGCTGCACACGAGAAAGACAGAATTACCTTTTCCGGTTTTGGAAATTCGAACTATAAAAACCGTGAAATTGGCGAAGCATTAAGATCTCTTGATAAGGCAAGATTAATCCAACTTGTTTACCCTACCACTAATTTACACCCTCCACAGGAAATTGATTACACCAGAAAACCACGCTTGCAATTTTTAGATACCGGTCTGTTAAATCATGCATTGGGAGTGCAATCACAATTAATAGGATTGAACGACCTAAACGATTTTTACAGAGGAAGAATCATTCAGCATGCTGTTTATCAGCAACTCCAGGCGCAAAGTAATTCAATAAGCAATAAACTTCATTTTTGGGTGCGCGAAAAAAGCAATAGCAACTCGGAAGTAGACCTAATCTACCAATACAATCAATATTTGATTCCTATTGAAATTAAGTCAGGTCCGCAAGGCAGATTAAGGTCTTTGCATCAGTTTATTGAACGAACTAACCATCATTATGCAATACGCATGCTAGCCAATAAGTTTTCTGTTGAAGAAGTTAAAACATCTGGCGGAAAAGAATATCTATTACTCAATCTGCCTTACTACTTATCTACGCAAATACCAGCTTATGTAGAATGGTTTATGAGTCAGCCCATGCATCACTAAAAGGCTTTCTAAGCACCTAATCTCCTCAGCTTGTTCTTGATGCTCTGAATATTTTTCAAAAGCTGTCTCATACTTGCTAATTTATATTTTTGGCAGTGAGATGGTAGCTGAGTTCCTTTACAAGGATGTTCCCAAACTCAGTGGGGATTTCAGCAATAAAATCGATCTTTTTATCAAGAGTTTCACCGGGTCTGAGATAAAAGCGCTGGGAAGCGGCTCCATTTTCTGTGATCAGGTAAATTCTGCTTGTATCACCCTGGTCCATATTAAGGATGAAATACTTCATTTTTCCACGCTTTTCGGAACAGACTTATTTCCAGGTCAATCCAGCTTTTGGAAGCCAGCTGGTCTATTTCCCGGAATTGTACTTCCGGATAGTCTGTTACCAGCACTCCGTCCAGGCTATATTCCTTTAAACCAGGCAGGGCAATGCCATTATTATATTCATACTCTGCCAAAAGCTGGCCGTTTTTATGATATTTCCTGCAGAGACCATGCTTTTCACCATCCTTGTAATTGATGTGTTCAAAGACCTGTCCATTATTATAGTACTTGACGGAAGGTCCCTGTTTAATCCCACGCTTAACAGAAATCCTGGAATGGACGGTTTTCCCATCCCTATAATAGGTAACCCGCGTACCATGGACCATATTATTTTCATCTACCTGGTTTGCACTGGAGATGGTACCATCCTTTCTTCGCTTTAATACGACATTGGATTCCTGATCAGCTGAGCCCTCTTCCACAGCTTCATCAGACCGAACACAGGAGAAAGCTGCTGCCAAAATGAAGAGTAAAAAAACAATCTGTTTCATGGGCTTTTCTGTTAAAAAAAATTAAAGGTTCTTTAATGCTGCCGCAGGTGATTTTTTTGCAGCCTGCCAGGTTTGAATGCTCACTGAAAGCAGTGCAACAACGAGTATGATAAATGAGCCGAACAGAAAGACCCATACTTCAATTCCCCTCCGGTATACATAATCCATTAACCATTCTCTCATGACCAGCCACGCAAAAATGCTCCCCAGGAAAAAGCCGGGTATAAAAATCTTTAATATACTCACATTCAGGGTGATCATCATCGCCCTGGTTTCAGCGCCAAATACTTTTCTTAGCGCTATCTCCTTTGTTTTCTCTTCAGTTCCATGGCTAACGACCCCTATTAATCCCAAACTGGAAAGAAGGATACTCAGTATCGTGAAAAACAAAATAGCCGATAGGATTTGTGCTTCCCCCCTGTACAAGTTATCATACTCCTCGCTGACGTAAGCATAGCTTGCGGGACTGCCTGTCAAACTTGAAATTTGCTCCTGGATATGTCCGGCTGCTTCTTCTGCATTTGATCTTATCCTGACAAAAAGGTGTCTGCCCGACGCATCATACATGAACAGGAGGGGGCGAATTTCGTTGCTCAGGTGCTGGAAATTAAAATCCCGGACCACACCTAAAATTTCATATTCCTCTTCTCCCCTTCTGAATATATGACCCACAGGGTTCTCAAATCCGCACATAGCTGCAAGCGTCTCATTGATCACAATCTTGTTCACGTTTGTCCCCACAGAAGAAAAAAACCTTCCTTCTGCTAATGGGATCTGAAATACCCTGAGATATTCCTCATCCACGGAAATATGGTAAAGTGAGGTAAAAGTTCCCTCCTGCAGGCCTTCCCAGCTCCATTTTTCCATGGTATTCAGAAAGGTCAGACTAATGGGTGATTTGCCAGCAAAGCTAAATCCTTCCACATTGGGATTCGCATCCAGGTAGTCACTGACTTCATTCAGCACGTTATCCTGGCCTGACTTAAATGAAAATTCCACAATATCCTCCTTGGAATATCCAGTGCTGAACGCTTTCATAAAATTAGCCTGTCTGAATATGATCATGCTGGAGACAACAAGGGTAATGGACAAAACAAATTGACTCATCACAAAAACATTCCTCAGCTTTCGCTGAAACAAAAAGTTGGGCTTACTTGTCTCTCCAGAGCTGAGAAATAAATTCGAACCTGCTTTGAGTGCAGGATAAAAGCCTGAGGCAAGACCCACAATAAAAATCGCAATTGGAAAACCCAAAGCAATGATTAAATAGAAATAATAGGGAATAATAAGAATTCCCATCATATGTTCGAACACCCGAAGACCCAGCATTGAAAGCAGGGTGGCCAATCCCCAGGCAAAAATGGACAGTAAGACCGATTCCATCAAAAAATAGCCACTTATGTTTGCGGCACTGGCTCCGTTAACTTTACGTATCCATATCTCACCCTCCCTCTTTGACTGCATGTGCCGAAACCAGGTTCAGGTAGTTCAGACAGGCCAGTATCAGGATTAACATCGCGACTCCCATAAACATGTAAAGTTTCTTTCTGTCTCCCTGTCCATGCTCCGCATTAAAGAATTCGAAATCTGCACCGTACCTCAGGTCCGTAATGGGAATTAATCCAATATTAAATTGCTCGTCCGCAACTCCCTCCCTCCACACCTTCCTCATCAGTGAGTGACAGCTTTTCTTCTTCAGCAACTGGGGCATTCTTTATAAAGGTGGCATCTGAGAGCTGCCACCAATTTTCTGAAATACCATACTCGGTCTCATAGGAAATAAGAAAGTCAAACTGAAGACTTGAGTTGCGCGGCACATCTTTGAAAATGCCTTTAACAATAAGTAAGATAGCTGTCTCTGTATATCAGCTCTTTTCTCAGCGCTTTTCCTTCCGGGAATATTTTTTCGGCCAGACTTTCTGAAAGAAATACGGAATTTGGTTCATCCAGCTCGCTGGCCATTCCCGATTGAAGTTTAAAGTTAAACACCTCCAGAAAAGCCGGGGTGGCAGCAATTCCTGCCTCTTTGAACTGTACGGACTCAGTCCCGATGGATCGGCCTCCATACAAATAGAGAAAATGAAATCCTCTTTCTATCTGGGGAATTTGATCTTCAAGCGCTTCAGCCAGAGGTGGTGGCGTTTCCGGAAAGCGACTTACATTTCCCGTATTATCCTTAATATCGGTAGTCACCATATAGATGTGGTCTGCCTGCTTATGGAAGCGGTCAAAGCGCAACTCCTGAATGGCCCAGGCCGAAATGATAAAAACACAGGCCAAACCCACAACCAGTCCGACCAGGCTATACAGGGTATGGCTTCTGAATTTCAGAATGTATATGAGGGCACTTTTAAGATGGTACAGTATCATTGAAAGATAGTTTAATCACTATTTAGAGCATCGACCGGATTCTTATTTGCTGCCAGATACAATTGACGGCTTGTGGTAAGAAACAGGGTAAGCAGAATGATAAGAATGGTAAGGATATAGATCCACCACTGGATGCTAAGCTCCATCACAGTGGCCTGAAGAAATCCCGTGATTAAAAAATGGCTCAGGGGCAAGACCAAAAGAAAGGCAAAAATGGATGGTTTGAGAAATTCGCTGAGCAAAATTCCTTTCACGATCTCGTAGGATGAGGCCCCGCTGACTTTCCTTATGCTAATTTCCTTTGTTCTTTGCTCTATCACAAAGAACACAAAACAAATCAGTCCAAAACTAACAATCAGGAAAGAGATGAGGGTTCCCCACTTAAGGACCAGATTAAGCCTCTCTTCACTGGCATAGAAGGCGCTTATCCTGTCTTCCACAAGGGTATAGGAAAACTCCGAGTCGGGGCTGAACTTGTTCCACTCTTGATTCAAATCCCGAATGCTGCGAAGAAGCGCGTTGGGGGCAATCTTGACACTGATGACTCCCATATAAGGACCTTCCGGGGACAGACTGATAAAGAGCGGCTCAACTTCATTGTGTTTGGAAGTGAAATAGAAATTTTTGACCACTCCTATAATAAGACCTTCCTCACTGTTGACCATGCGTATCCGCTTGCCGACCACATCGGTGCCAAGTCCCATTTTCTGCACAGCTGCTTCATTGATCAGACAATTTGAAATATCACTTCTTCGATCCATAGAAAAAAAGCGTCCATCCAACAATTCCAACTCATAGACAGAGTTGAAATCTTCATCCACCTCCAAACGTTTGATGTCGAAGGAATTCATTTCACCCTCCACCTCCACCTTAAAAGTGGCGACCCAATAGTCAGAGCCCACAGATCCGTCCGACACGGCTACCTCGGATACATCTGGATATTTTTTTAAGGCTGCTTTAAAAACAGATGCCTTTTTGATGAGTTCGGGCTCACGGATCTGGATAAGCACGATGTTTTCCTTGTTAAATCCCAGCCCGGCATTTTTCAAATTATACAATTGAAAATTAACAATGATAATCCCGAATACGACAAGCACCAAAAGGGAAACTTCCAGGGAAACAAACACTTTCTGCAGAGACCTGTTTCTTTTTACCAGCTGATTTTTAAGAATAAAGAGAGGCCTAATGGGAATAAAAATCAAGGCAAGCACGATGCCCGGAACCACACCAACCAGCACCCAGAGTGAAATTATATTTTTAAAAATATGCTTGTTGGAAAGCACATTCAAATTCAAATCCTTAGAGAAATATTCATTGTAAGCCGGAAGGATTAACATCAAAATGACCAGTGCTGCAAGGGAGGAAATAATGGCGTTTAGCAGCGAATCAGAAATGAAAAAAGAAAATATTTGTCCCTTTCTGATTCCGTACATTTTATTTAATCCAATAAATCTGCCTGTCTTTAAAGATTTACCGACAAGCAGATTGATGTAATTTACAATACTGAATATCAATATGATGACAAGTAATATTTCAAAAATACGAATGTATTTGAGATTCATGGTGGGCAGGTCATTATCCAGGGCTTTATCAGAAAAATGAATGTCAGCCAGTGGCTCAAATTCCAATTTGTAATCATATCCCTCTTCAAGTTCCATGTATTTATCGTAGAAGCCAGGCATCTTCGATTGAAGATTTTTAATATCCGCATGATTATGGGTAAGGATATAAGTGTAAAATGTTTCATCTCCACAATATGCTATATGCTTGCTGCCAGAATTGCTTTGCCGCCCATCCTCCTTACTGAAGGATAGCAGGGCCGAAAATTGCAGGTGGGCATTTGGACTGTTATCTATAATGCCGGTTATGGTGTAATTCTCCCCATTCAAAAGAAGTGTCTGGCCCAGCGCATTTTCTTTATTAAAATACTTGATGGCCAGCTCTTCTGAAATAACGATCGAATAAGGGCTTGAGAGCGCATTTCGCCTGGATCCTTCCAATAACTCGTAGGGGAATATCTCAAACAGGGAGGAATCAGTAAAAAAGAACTTTTCTTCGACAAATTCCCTGTCTCCAATCAGAACTACCGGATCCCGGAATTTCAAGAATCGTACAAAGGACTTAACCTCAGGGAATTCGTCTTTTAATGCCGGTCCACAACAGCCCGTAGAAGTAGCATAGTTGAATTGCTTTGCAGGCCATTTATCAAAAGAGGCAACGCGATATACATGATTGGCATAAGGATTCCAGCGGTCGTAGGAAAGTTCATCCTCCACAAAAAACAAAATGAGCAGGGCAAAAGCCAGGGTGAAAGTCATGCTGAGCAGATTGAGTATTCTGACCCGCTCCTTACGCAGATTTCTAAAATAGATCAGCAGATAGTTTTTCACTTGATAATCATTTAGATGCATAAACTTACACGCAAATAATTACATATCCAACTATTTTTGCAGTTATTCTACTATTTATACCGTATTTCTACTTAACACACCGTAGATAAACGGTATATCCTGGTTTATGGAGATCACAAATTTAGCTTTCGTTAATCCCGCTGCCTCCTTAAATATTTCAGTCAGACAATTCTGCGTGAATAATGGGTAAGACCCGCTTCCCAATAAGTTCTATTGAGCGTAACAGTTGTTTGTGAGACAATCCGGCATTATCCATCTGGAAAGTAAACCTGGAAATCTCTCCAAGTGAAGTGCTGTGTTGGAGAATTTTCTCAGCTACCTCCTCTGGATTTCCAATTACAAGAGCACCAAAAGGGCCTGTTTGAGCGTCAAAATGGGCACGTGTAACTGGTGGCCAACCTCGCTCCTTTCCAATACGCGTAAAGGTTTCCGCATAACCGGGATAGTAGTTCTCTATAGCTTCCTCTCTGCTTTCAGCCACATAGCCCAGTGAGTGCAAACCGACCTTGAGCTGTTCTGGCGGATGCCCGGCTTTCTCCCCTTCCTGCCGGTACAGGTCCACCAGGGGACGAAATCGGTGCGTTTCACCTCCAATGACAGCCACCATCAGGGGGAGACCCAATCTTCCTGCACGGATAAATGATTCCCGTGTGCCTCCAACACCCAGCCATACGGGGAAAGGGGATTGCAGGGGCCTGGGATAGACGGCCTGATTCCTTAGCTCAGGCCGGAATCGCCCTGACCAGTTGACCACTTCATTGTCGCGTATGGCCAGCAAAAGATCAAGCTTTTCCATAAAAAGCGCATCATAATCCTGAATATCAAAACCAAACAAGGGGAAAGATTCTGTAAAAGAACCACGTCCCACGACCATTTCAGCACGACCCCTGGAAATCAAATCCAGGGTGGCGAAGTTTTGAAAAACCCTCACGGGATCGGCAGCACTCAGAACGGTAACCGCACTTGTCAGACGGATTCGCCTGGTTCGCGAGGCAGCCGCTGCCAGAATAATGGCAGGCGCAGAATCCAAAAACTCTTTACGATAGTGTTCACCAATGCCAAATACATCAAGACCAGCTTCATCGGCAAACTCAATTCTTTCCAATAATTGGTTCAGCGCGATTGAATTATCAAGAATTCTGTCGCTGTCATTACTTGAAGGTGCAGCTGCGAAGCTGTCTATGCCAATTTCCATTTTCAATATCTTTTAATTTTCTTCATTAGAAATCAGATGCAGTGTAAGCGTAGGTTTTTCCCTTTACAGTTTCTACAGAATGAAGCTTCCCTCCGTACCTCACATTTAATATATTCCCCTGAAAGGATATGATCTCCACGGAATTTAATACCCCATCCTCCCAGCCTATGGAAAACTCAAAGCCTCCCCTGCCCTTAATCCCGGAAATCTTCCCTGATGAAAATGCAGAAGGAAGTGCCGGAAGAATATCCTGGAAATAATCCCCGTTTTCATCCCGCAAATGGGACTGCAGCAACATTTCGGTAATGCCCGAAGTGGCGCCAAAGTTCCCATCAATCTGGAAAGGTGGATGGGCACAAAAAGGTTCATATATAATCCTCCCCTGTCTCTCATTTCAACATCCTGTGAGATTGAAGGAACCATTAAATTACGGAGCAATAAAAAAGAATGATCACCATCCAGAAGCCTTGCCCAGAAATTAATTTTCCATGCCCGTGACCAGCCTGTTCCGCCATCACCGCGATGTGACAGGGTAACTTTACAGGCTTCGGCTAAATCCGGAGTTGTGAGGGGGTGAATCTCATTCCCCGGATGCAAGCCCCAGAAATGGGAAACATGACGGTGCTCATTTTTCGGGATCATCATTATCAATCAACCACTCCTGCAGCTGGCCGTACTGACCGATTAAATTGGGTGCAATGCTGTCGCGCGTTTCTCCAGCAACATGCTGCAAAATCGGCATCCACACCAAGCACCTCTGGCGGCCTCAGCAGTGTTTGCAAGAAGATTGCGGATAATCTGGTGATCCATGGTGGGGGCCATCACCAGTCCTCCTGTTTCCGGACTATTGCTTGGTCCGCTAACCAGCCACTGGGGATTTTCTGGATCGGGAACCAGGTATTCAGACAAAAATATGGAAGCCTCCTTTAAAACGGGATAAGCCCTGTTTTTTAAATAATCCTTATCACCTGTAAACTGGTAGTGCCACCATAAATGCTGACTCAACCAGGCACCGCCTACCACCCATATTCCATGGTTCGCATTATTTATGGGAGCAGCACCGCGCCAGATATCGGTATTGTGATGTGCAACCCATCCATTCATGTTGTAGTGCTCTTTTGCCACATTCTGCCCCGTCTGGGACAAATCCTCCACCATTTTAATTAGGGGATCCGACAACTCAGAAAGATTGGTAATTTCTGCCGGCCAGTAATTCATCTCCGTATTGATATTGATGGTGTACTTGCTGTCCCATGGTGGAGCTAAGCCGGTCGTTCCAGATGCCCTGCAAATTGGCGGGTTGGGTGCCTGCCCTTGAGGATGAAATCAACAAATACCTTCCATACTGATAAAGAAGGGAAACCAGGCTCGGATCTTCATCCTGCTGAAAGGAAATCAATCGTTCGTTGGTGGGGCGGTGAGAAATCTCTGAAGATCCCAGATCCAGCTGGACCCGGCCCATCAGCTTTTGAAAATCCTCAATATGCCTCTTTTTTATATCCTTGTATGATTCATCCTCCAGGGCTTCCAAATCATCTTCACATCTTTCCGAAGGGTTTCCGCTGATATCCTGGTAATTAACAAAACTGGTTGCAGCTACAAGGTAAAGGTTGCAGTTCTTTGCATGAATCACTTTTATTGCATCTCCTTCCTGCGACCAGTTCGCCACCTTCACTACCACTTTTAATCGCGCTTCAAAGTTAAGTTTACTTTCCGGATAAGGCTTACCCTCCCGGTCCAGGGCTTTGGGATAATTATTGGCTTTTCCTCTTAAAATTATCTCATCCCCTTCTACAGTCACTATCGTATCGGGAATGAGGTGAATCCAATCCCACTGTAAATTCCAGTGCACCCTTTTTTGAAGCTTCCAGTCGTATCAGAATTGCCTGATCGGGTTCCGAAGCAAAAACTTCACGCCTAAATTTCACTTCATCAACTTCATAGCTTACCATGAAATGGCATCTTCCAAGGTCCAGTTTTCGTTTGTAATTCACAGCATTTTCATGTCCGGGAAAATGGAGTCTTACATTCCCAAAAGGCTGATAAGCACAACTGCCCGAATGGCTGGACATAAATCGTTCGTTGCCCAGTTTGTGGGCTTCATCCTGTTTTCCATCCCAGAGTAGCTGGCGCAGTTCATCCAGAACTTCATAAGCTCCTTCATGGGCATAATCGTGGGGTTGCCCGGTCCACAGTGTTTCTTCGTTAAATTGGATGATTTCATCCACCGTTCCGCCATAGACCATGGCACCCAGGCGTCCATTTCCCAACAGGCAGGGCTTCTGTCCAGTTGGCTGCCGGCTGATCATACCAGAGCATCATGGATGGATTCAGGTCCTTATTACCGGATGTCTTGTTGTCACAGGAAACTTGAATGAACAGGGGGATTACCAGGGCAAGTCGAAATAAGGGTTTCATCTTTTGCATAAGATGCAATAATAAGCAATCTTTATGATTTAGGAATAATACACCAACTGCTGCCCTTTTCTACAAGGGCAGTTTTTCATAGCCTTACTTTTTTTTAGATTCAATAAAATTGATCAAAAGCCTCATATTCTCAATAAATTTCCCGGTGGAAAGGTATTCCTGATTACTTGTATCGCGATAGGGCGAGGTATCTGTTTCATCCCCTACATTCAGAGATGCAAATTTATCTGTGAGTTCCTGATTTTGACCATCACCAATGTAGGGATTGCTGGTCCTTCCTCCCGTAATCAACCATCGGTTTTGCTTATCCAGAGATTCAATAATCCCTTCAACCTGCTCAAGGCCTGGAACAATATCAAATTCTTCCCTGTTCAGTTTATAAAATTTTTGGGGAGGGCTCTCCCTTGCATAGCTCCCGACAGCCAGGGGAGAATCGGCGGTAAGCTCTTCAATTGACAAAGTGCTGAGGAATGAATATTCCTGCTTTAGCTCGTCGATCGGAATATATCTTTTCGCCCCATAATGACTCAAGGGACGATCATCATTATAATCTGTATAATAGAACCCGTACTTTACATTTGAGCCTTTGCGATGCACATAAATGGGTCTGTTCGTATCCTCTTCGATAAACGCAGCATGTGTATATCTGCCGTTTTGCGTTTTCTCATCAGGTAATTTAGTGAGCTCCAGCCAATCAATGGCCGCAGGGACCTGATTCAGGAATTTTTTGTTGCCGGTAATCTTATAAAACTCCAGCAAGAGCCAGGCATTTTCGAAAGTTGCGTCCGGAAGAAGGGCCCGGGTTCATAAGTTCTGGCACCTGCAGGCTTCAGCTCCATATCATATTGCTGTGCCCATCCACCACTGCCATGCTGAGAAATCAAATAGAAATTCATCCCCCTGTGTATGGGATCCAGAAGTCGCTCGCGCCCAATGTCAGGTAACATTGAATCAGAAAATGAATATTTTCCCATATCACATCATCGTTGTAGGTATAATAGGAGGAGTAATCGGGATTTCCATTTTTGCTATAATCATATTTTAAAGGATAGCGTTGAGGCCATCCACCCAGAGGATACTGGCTTTCCAAAATAAAATCAATCGCTTTATCCAGGGCCGGCTTAAAGGTAGCATCCAGTTTTTCAAGATATATTCTCAGGAGGAAGCGGGCTGCATCGGAGCTCACGTCGTCATCAAAAGTACTATTGCCATAATAATGCTGAAACTCTTCCAAACGCCAGCCATTTTTTCCAATGGTATTATACCACTGCTTCAAAGACCGGTCTCCGGCAAAATCAACCATGTAATTCCACCCTCCTTCATATCCCTGACCCCAGATTACAGCCGAAGCAGCCTTTACCGCAGCTTCGTAGTAATATTCATCCCCGGTGACCCTGAATGCATCCAAAAAGAGATGTCCCATGCTGATTGTACCCGGATGCTGAATCCAAATCATGGTTTTATAGGCTTCCATCTCTCCCCATTGACGCGAAAAATCAGGCAAATAATACCACAGATAGCCGCCATTTGTACTGACACTTTCAACCATGTACTCCGAAGCCCGCTTCATAACCTGCTCAGCCTCGGCAAGCAATTTTGAGGGCTGAGCCTGGAGGGAGAAAGCAAGTAATAATAAAACAAGAATATTACTAATCCTCGTAGAGAATACTTGCCATAATAAAGGGACCCACACCTTTGGGATCATTATCTCTCTGTTCCTCATTAACATAGTAGTTATAACTGCCATCCCGGTAAGGATCTCCACCCAGGCCAGCCACTGCACAAACTGGGCTTAACACCACACCCCCATCCTCGCGTTCCACAATCAGATTGTCGAGGATACCCTGGTATGCTTTGTTGGCATTTTCACGATAATATTCGTCAATGTATCCTTCATTAACTGCCTTCAAAAGGAAATAGGTAAACATACTGCTTACTGATCCCTCCAGGTAGTTCCCTTCAGCATCGGGCATATCCAGAATCTGGTACCAGACACCTGTATCCTCATCCTGTACTTTACAAATGGCATCAGCCATCCGTTCAGTGATGGAGATTACTTCATTGCGCCTGGGATGCTCATCCAGATAATCAAGCAAATCTACGAGGGCCATGCCATACCAACCCATGGCTCTGCCCCAGAAATGAGGTGAAAGCCCGGTTTTTATATCGGCCCAAAGCTGTTCAGCACTTTCATCCCATGCATGATAAAGCAAGCCACTTTCTTTGTCCCTGCTCACTTCCTCCATAAGGATAATCCACTGAACTGCCTCGTCCACATTTTCAGATTCATTGTACTCCAGGCCGTACCGGGCATAAAAAGGGGCACCCATATAAAGTCCGTCAAGCCACATCTGATGCGGATAGCGCTGCTTATGCCAGAAACCACCGGCCTCAGTACGTGGATGTGAGATCAGCTGCTGCCGGAGTGTTTGAAGTGCAATTTCATAACGGGGGTCTCTGGTTTCGGCATATAATTCAAACAGCATTTTTCCCGGATTGATATTGTCTAAGTTGTAGTCCTCCATTTTGTAACCAAAAATGACACCTTCGTTATTAATCATGGTATCAGCCCACGCTTTTGCATAATCGAAATAACGTATTTCATCCGTCTTTTTCCAAAGGGCAATAAAGGCATCGGAGACAAGGCCCTTAGTATAAGTCCACTTAATTGCATCTGCTTCTTCAGTCCTCCATAATTCGGGGAAATCATGGATTATGGTTTCAGCCATTCGCTGGGACCAGGGCAATTCTGTGGAGATGGTGCTTGAGTTTTTCTGCAGCTCCGACTTCTGATTACAGGAATTAACGCAGGTAATACAGAGTAAGAAAATGAGAGGTATGGAAACCGGGATGCGAATCATCATCTTTAGTTTATTATGGCCCCAATAAATACATTCTTTGGAGCTAGGGTAAAAATATAGCTATATTACTTTTTATCGGTACACGTTCGTACCAGAATACATACACAGACTTCCCAAGATGGTTATCAGCCCAAAGCATTGGAGAAATCTCCTGTGGATGGCTGTCAATTATGCAATATTGTTTCTATCACTCTTTTATAGCGAAAAAACTGAGACTCCCCTTTATCTGTAACTTTCATTAAAAAATGCGCAGATTTTGATTTATCTACTTCTGGCGCGGTAAAATAGGCCATATGTAAGACTCTCACCAATCACCTAAATTGAAACTTTACAGGAGCCGACCTAAGGATGGTCGGGACTGGTCCTTTTTAACCGGAAACTGCATAAGCAGTAGCAGGATTCAAGTTTGGTTTAATCAAACCGGGAATAGCGTGTGAATGATTATGAATTTAGCTATGTTCATATGAAGGAATTTATAACAGTTAATTTTCTTGTATTTTCGGTTGCAACCACGTATATTTTGTTTTGCTTTCCTTATGGCAATTTTATATTTCTTTTTTTTACTACAATTTATGTTTTTTGGCCGAATTAGTTTTTTCTTCTGTTTTTATTCTCGTTTTGTTTTCGTTTGGGAAAATTGTATACCCTATATGGGACTTTAGAATACCCCTCCTAATCAAGCCAACTCATATATTTGATTAATATTTCATCGATCATCTTGGTAAATTTTCTTAAGAGCTAATATTATTTTAATAATCCAATACAAAACTATCATGAAAAGATTTTACTATCCGTTGGTATTTATCCTATTGTAATGCTGGGGATGAGTCCAAGTGCATTAAATGCGCAATCCCTGTCCATAAAGACAGCAGCTCTTGTTTCCTCCAACGACACCTTATCAGCCGGTTTTGACGGGGCTCTGTATGACAGGCTCGTTTCACTGGGTTATGATGTTCAGGTGGTCACAGCCGGTGCTGTAAAAGACGGCGCCTTTACCATCGCTGATGCTGAAAGCAAAGATCTGCTTGTGGTCTCCGAACGATCGGATCCGGAGATATTGTGAATATTAAAGGCGCTGCTGTGCCATTCCTGCACATGGAAGCCTTTGGCTGGGACAAGATGGGTTGGCAGCCCGGCGGTAACAGGGGCTGGACCGACCCGCTCCTGGGCGAGATTGACATTACCAATGCCAGGCACACCATATTATCAAGTGCGGGCCTCTCGGCCGGATCATTGGGATGGTTCACCGTTGATTCACTTCAGGCGACATACATTAAAAAGTACAATCTGACACCAGGCTCCT
Organism: uncultured Bacteroidota bacterium; assembly: GCA_963713725.1. GTDB lineage: Bacteria > Bacteroidota > Bacteroidia > Bacteroidales. The sequence continues at coordinate 1,988 of CAVQMZ010000018.1, read as the reverse complement.
TAGTCCTTGCAGAGAAAAACGACAGCCTTGTCATTTCCTGGGCTATGGAAAAGGGAACTATGCAGGCTGACGGCAACCCTGCACCTGCACGAATAGCTACTTTCCCGATGCCCGGTTACGGGAACCACCCGGCATCTGTACTGACAGATGAAGGATGGGGTTTCTTTGACGCTGCTGTTGCGTGGCTGGTTGCTTCACCAGACGCGTTTATAGGTTCTGCAGCCTTGATTGCCTCCAACGACACACTATCAGCCGGTTTTGACGGGGCTCTGTATGACAGGCTGTTTCACTGGGTTATGATGTTCAGGTGGTCACAGCCGGTGCTGTAAAAGACGGCGCCTTTCCATCGCTGATGCTGAAAGCAAAGATCTGTTTGTGGTCTCCGAATCGATCGGATCCGGAGATATTGTGAATATCAAAGGCGCTGCTGTGCCATTCCTGCACATGGAAGCCTTTGGCTGGGACAAGATGGGTTGGCAGCCCGGCGGGAACAGGGGCTGGACCGATCCGCTCCTGGGCGAGATTGACATTACCAATGCCAGGCACACCATATTATCAAGTGCGGGCCTCTCGGCCGGATCATTGGGATGGTTCACCGTTGATTCACTTCAGGCGACATACATTAAAAAGTACAATCTGACACCAGGCTCCTTTAGTCCTTGCAGAGAAAAACGACAGCCTTGTCATTTCCTGGGCTATGGAAAAGGGAACTATGCAGGCTGACGGCAACCCTGCACCTGCACGAATAGCTACCTTCCCGATGCCCGGTTACGGGAGCTACCCGGCATCTGTACTGACAGATGAAGGATGGGGTTTCTTTGACGCTGTCTTGCGTGGCTGGTTGCTTCACCAGACGCGTTTATAGGTTCTGCAGCCTTGATTGCCTCCAACGACACACTATCAGCCGGCTTTGACGGGGCTCTCTCTGCAGGCTCGTTTCACTGGGTTATGATGTTCAGGTGGTCACAGCCGGTGCTGTAAAAGACGGCGCCTTTACCATCGCTGATGTGAAAGCAAAGATCTGCTTGTGGTCTCCGAATCCATCGGATCCGGAGATATTGTGAATATCAAAGGCGCTGCTGTGCCATTCCTGCACATGGAAGCCTTTGGCTGGGACAAGATGGGTTTTCAGCCCAGCGGGAACAGGGGCTGGACCGACCCGCTCCTGGGCGAGATTGACTACCAATCCCAGGCACACCATATATCAAGTGCGGGCCTCTCGGCCGGATCATTGGGATGGTTCACCGTTGATTCACTTCAGGCGACATAGATTAAAAAGTACAATCTGACACCAGGTTCTTTAGTCCTTGCAGAGAAAAACGACAGCCTTGTCATTACCTGGGCTATGGAAAAGGGAACTATGCAGGCTGACGGCAACCCTGCACCTGCACGAATAGCTACCTTCCCGATGCCCGGTCTGTGGAACTATTCCGGCATCTGTACTGACAGATGAAGGATGGGGTTTCTTTGACGCTGCTGTTGCGTGGCTGGTTGCTTCACCAGATGCGTTTATAGGTTCTGCAGCCTTGATTGCCTCCAACGACACACTATCAGCCGGTTTTGACGGGGCTCTGTATGACAGGCTCGTTTCACTGGGCTATGATGTTCAGGTGGTCACAGCCGGTGCTGTAAAAGACGGCGCCTTTACCATCGCCGATGCTGAAAGCAAAGATCTGCTTGTGGTCTCCGAATCGATCGGATCCGGAGATATTGTGAATATCAAAGGCGCTGCTGTGCCATTCCTGCACATGGAAGCCTTTGGCTGGGACAAGATGGGTTGGCAGCCCGGCGGTAACAGGGGCTGGACCGATCCGCTCCTGGGCGAGATTGATATTACCAATGCCAGGCACACCATATTATCAAGTGCGGGCCTCTCGGCCGGATCATTGGGATGGTTCACCGTTGATTCACTTCAGGCGACATACATTAAAAAGTACAATCTGACACCAGGCTCTATAGTCCTTGCAGAGAAAAACGACAGCCTTGTC
>CAVQMZ010000017.1:0-177236 GCA_963713725.1 uncultured Bacteroidota bacterium | reverse complement strand
CTAAAACAAAATTTCGAAATCAATTTCAGGATCAAGCTTCAGCCTGAGTGATACCCCACTTCTCAAAAAGCCACTGAATCACCCTGACATCATACTGGCGGTCCAGGACTTCATAGCCGGCCAAAATATCCTGACAGGCCTGAAAATAGGGGTCGGGACCTTCGTTTAAAGCATCAATACAATTCAGGGCAAAGCATCTTGCCACAGGCTGATCGCAGGCCAGGGTCCTGAGTAAGGCCTCGCGGGCCTCTGCCTTTTCGCCCAGGATATATAGCAGTTCAGCAGCAACTGCGCTTACGTTCCAGGAAGAGTCATATGTTGCCTTTTTCACCTGTTCCAGGGATGGAGCTGCCTGTTCTCCCAGGATCAGTAAGCCCTGTGCCCCCCAGAAACGAATGGCACTGTCTTCATTTTCCAGCATGGCAGTAAGCTGCTCAAGATTTGCCGGATCGGCCTCCGTGGCCTGGAAGGCTGCTTTCTGTATCTCCTCGTAGGGAAAAATTCCGCTTCTCATATAGTCATATGTGGAAGTGTTTTCGGTCCTGATCAAACGCTCAGCTTCCGGTATGAACCCCGCATCCCTGATATCCAGGGCTTTATATTCCAAAACCGCCCTCATTTCTGCCAGCCTGTCGGCGTAGGCAGGATCCCCTGCCAGGTTATTTACCTCCCAGGGATCGTTTTCGCTATCGTATAGTTCCTCCACCGGCTTGGTCTTCCAGTATCGGGCCTGGACTTCGTTACACTCCCCATCAATATATGCCCTTTCCCATGATCTCATGGATGGAGCCCTCCATAGGTATTCCAGGTGTTGCATCCCGATGCGGTTTGGATTGAAGTTGCGGATATACCTGTACTTCCCATCCACAACAGAGCGGACCAGGTCATAGCGTCCGTCCATACGGTCCCTGAACATATAGATATGACCGGGCTCCTCCTTTTTATACTTCCCCAGGAAAGCACTTCCCTGCATATAGTCAGGTGCGGGGGTGTCTGCCAGGCTCAATAGTGTGGGTGCAAGGTCGATAAAACTTACCAGGCGGTGGACCTCTGATCCCGTTGTGGGGGCAGGGTAGAGTTTTTTATATTTTTCAGGGATCCGAATGATCAGGGGTACATGGGTGCCGGTTTCGTAGAGGTATCTTTTGCTTCTTCCCAGCACTCCTCCATGATCGCTGTTGTAGATGACGATGGTATTTTCGGCCAGACCGGCCGTTTCAAGTTCAGCGAGAATTTCTCCGACCCTTGTGTCCATATCCTCAACCTTATCGTAATACTGGGCCCAGTCATGCCGCATTTCGGGGGTGTCGGGGTGGTAGGGCGGAAGGTTCACTTCTTCGGGGCTGTGCCTGAGTAAGGAGTCGGGAGTGGAGTTATGAATGCAGCTTTCATGGCTGATACCCAGGTTGAAGATGGCAAAGAAGGGCTGGTCTTTTCCCCGGTTTCGATAGTGGGCCTCCGTACCACTTTCGTCCCAGATTTCTTCCAGCCTGACGGGAGCAAAGTTGTAATCCGTTTTCGAATTGTTTGTGCAGTAGTAGCCCTTTGCCAGCAGGAATTCAGTGTAGGGCCTGACTTTATCAGATTTGGCATAGCGGCTGCGCATATGCTCATTTCCATTGGCACAGGCATAGACGCCTGTAAGGATGGTGTTTCGGGCGGGGGCGCAAACAGGCGTGTTGGCGTAGGCAGAGGTGTAGAGAAAACCTTCTGTGGCAAGCCGGTCCAAAATGGGTGTGGTGGCAAAGTCGTCGCCATAGCAACCCAGAAGGGGGCTGTTGTCTTCACTGGTGATCCAGAGGATATTGGGAAGTGGATCAGGCTGACTGCATCCGAAGAAAAGCAGAGCGAGGAGCAGAATATTGAAGCGGAGAAGATTGAGGCGGAGAAGATTTTTCATGCGTTGAAATTAACAAATATGAATATGCAGGGCAACCCGGGGGTAATATTATTGTCATTAGTATACTTGCCCCCGGCATCCTCTCAAGCATTTTCTGTCGTCAAAGCAGTGCATGACCTCAGGGAGGGGCCGGGGCTTTTTTTCTCTTATCTTTGGGAAATGATACGTAAAAAGATAGACATAAGAAACTGGGAGCGCAGGAAGATCTATAATTTTTTCAAGGATTATGAGGAGCCCTATTATGGCATTACCAAGGAGCTGGAATGTTCTGCTGCTTTAAAATTTGCAAAAGAGAAGGGAATCTCATTTTTCCTCTACTATCTTTATCTGACCCTGAAGGCTGTAAATCAGACTGAAGCCTTCAAATACCGGATTGAGGGGGATGAGCTTTTTTTATATGATGTCATTGATGGTTCAGCTACCATCGACAGGGATGATGGTACTTTTGGGTTTTCCCAAATTCCTTATTTTGAAGATCTGGATCTTTTCCTGGAGAGAGCCACAGAAGAAGTGATTGAGGTAAGGACTTCGAACCGGTTGATTCGTACTGAAAAAGGAGAGAATGTGATTCACTTTTCAGCCCTGCCATGGATCGATTTTTCACATGTGAGCCACCCAAGGAGGTACTCCAGGAGGGATTCCATTCCAAAGATTACCATTGGTAAGTATACCAAACGTGGTGAAAAGAATATGATCCCTGTATCTGTGCATGTGAATCATGCAGTTGCGGATGGATTGCATGTGGGTATCTTCTTTGATACCCTGCAAAAGCTTTTCTCAGCCAGCTGAGAAGCGTTCCAGTAGCTCTTCCCTGTTGACCGGACTTACAGGGATCACATCCTCGCCGATCCGTGCCATATTCCCTTCAATGAAAGAGATGTGTTCCAGGTTTATCACCCAGGACTTATGGACCCTCATGAAAGACTCTGCGGGTAGGGATTCCAGGAAATTCTTGATGGTATCATGTACCATCAGTTTCATGTCATCTGTGTGAATACGGATGTAATCACCCTGACCTTCAATGAAACGTATTCTGGCTGCTTCAAGGGCGAATAGTTTCTTATCTGCCTTCACAAGAATCTTTTGGGCCGGGAGCCCGGCTTCATTTGATGAGGATAACCTGGTCAGGGCCTTATTAGCCGCTTTTAAAAAGCGTTCAAAGGAAAAGGGTTTAACCAGGTAGTCAAGTGCATCCAGCTCAAAACCCTCCACGGCAAACTCCGGGTAGGCCGTTGTAAAAACAATCAGAGGTGCCTGGCTAAGGGAACGGGCCATGGAAATACCTGTCAGCCCGGGCATGTTAATATCCAGGAAGAGGAGGTCTATCTGATGCTGACCCAGCTGATGACTGGCCTCAAATCCATCTGCACATTCACACACCAGCTCCAGATCCTTTAGCTCGGCAATATACTTGCGCAGGACATCCCGTGACAGGGGTTCATCATCAACAATCATGCACCTGACCATATCTATTGAATTAATTTAAGTCTTAAACTTACCTCAAAAAGATCTTTCTCGCTGGCTATATTTAGTGTATGCCTGCCAGGATAAAGTAATTCAAGCCGCTGTCTGGTATTTTCAATACCAATTCCTTTTCTCTTTTCCAATTCGAGTGAATCGCCAGGCCTGCTTGTATTTGAAATCCTGAATTCAAGATCTGATCCAATCACTTTTATGGCAATCCGGATCTGAACCTTTCCCGTCCCACCCTGCAATCCGTGTTTGAAGCTGTTCTCCACAAAGGGAATCAGAAGCATGGGGGCGATTTGTAAATCTTCTGCATCCCCATGGTTCTGCAGGAAAATGTCAACCCTTTCCGGGTCCACCCGGTAACGCTGCATCTCCACATAATCCCTGATCAGTTGTATCTCCTTTTGAAGTCCGATCCTGGGGTTTTCTGTTTCGTAGAGTGTATACTTCAGAATATCAGAAAGCTGCAGGATGACCCCCGGGGTATGTTCCGATTTCTCCAGTGACAATGCATAGATGGTTTGCAGGCTGTTCAGGAGGAAGTGGGGATTGATCTGTGACTGAAGGGATTTAAGCTGATGTGCAGTGCTCATTCGTTCGATTCTCAAAAGCATAAACCATCCCCTGGAGAGTTTAAGAAGGGTGGTAAGCAGGAGTATGCTGCCTGTATATATCATCAACTGGCCCACGTTGTAGTAGGATATGAAATAGTAGTTGGGAAGCAGAAGGTCGATCCACCTGTCAAAAAGTGCGTAGAGAAAAAGGGCCCCGCAAACTAAAAGTGCGGAAAAGAATAAAGTAAAGAGCAGATATTTTTCCCTTTTCAGGAAACGAGGTATGAGCAGGTAGAGGTTCAGATAGGCAATTGCCGCAAGTGGCAAGAGAAAAATAACTGTGTAGATGAGGTTAATTTTCTCAAAGGATCCGGATTCCAGGAATATGTTGACCAGGATAAAAAAAATGATCATCCAGAAAAGCAGGTGCTGCCACCACCTCTTTCTGAAAATTATCAGGTCCGTAAAGCCGGACCTGGCAGTGATGCTTTTTTTCCTGGCTCTCATGATCAAAGCGAAATTTAAGAAATTCATCTGGTCAGGCAATTTTTTTCGATCAATCCGGTATTATGATCGGTGAATCAGCTGGTAACTTCAGAATAATCATATATTTAGGGATGTAACGCAGGTGCGATATAGAAAATAAACTAAGAAAGTAAAATGAAACTAAGAAAGTAAAATGAAAAAGAAATCTGTTCTGATCATGCTAAGCCTTTTGCTGGGCATTAAATTCGTTCACGCCGGCCTTGAATTCAGCGAAATCCGAACCGCATCAAACCAGGTTCTTGTTGCCTTCTTCACCAGTGATACAGTGGATGTGAGCGAAATCGATATTCAAAGCCCCGATGGATGGGAGATCAATGGGAAAGCACCCTTTGAAATTTTTCACTATGTCATGCAGGCAAATGCCTGCGACCACCATATTTATTTGAAAACAGATATCTTAAATGAAGGGGAGACTTACCATATTAAGACTCCCTACGGAAGCAGGGAGATCGTCTTCCGGGAAAAGGATGTTTTTTGCGAATCCATAAAGACCAACCAGGCCGGTTACAGTGCCTATTCAAAAACCAGGTATGCCAACTTTGCTATCTGGCTGGGAAGCGGTGGGGCAAAAAAAATTGAAGGAGAACTCCCTGCATACGAAGTATTTAAGATCTCAACTGGAGAAGCTATTCTATCAGGTAATCTGCAGGAGATTGGTGATGATGAATCCTCGGGTGATTTTGTTTACCGAATCGACCTTGCAGCAGTACCTGAAGGAGGACCCTATAAGATCCTGGTAAAGGGATATGGCTCGTCTTTTCCCTTTGGTGTGGGCGGTGAATTTTCTAAAAGTCTGGCATATACGATTTTTCGAGCCCAGTACCTTCAGCGTTGTGGTTGCCCCATTCATGATCCCGATATCAGGAAGAATCCCTGCCATACCCTTATTTATGATGTGGATGGTCCCATTGGAGAAGCCAATATTGACGTGGTGGGTGATGAAGAGACCTTTAAATGTTACGGGGGTTACCATGATGCCGGTGATGCCGACAGGCGCGCCTATCACATGGCCAATCCTGTCATCAACCTGATGATTTTTGAAGTTTTTCCAGAATATTTCAGTGACGGTCAATATCAATATCCCCGGAGATTTTACTGAGGATTACCAGATTATAAATTATGAGAATGGGATCCCGGATATTATCGATGAAGCTGAATGGGGAACCCTGGCATGGGAGTACCTGCAGAATGATGATGGCAACATTCAGTTCGGGACTGAAACCAGGGGATATCCTGATCCCTTTGCAGCACCCATGGACCTGGACGATAAAAAGTATGGAACGGTAAAAACAGATCCACGAGCCACATGTACAGGCGCCGGATTATTTCTTCACCTGGCCAGGATCCTTAAACCCTATAAGCCGGAACGGGCAGAGGCTTTGTTGTTGCGAGGTGAAAAGGCCATGTTAGCTGGTCGGGATACCCTTGCTGATCCTGAAAAGCTCTATTACCATATTCAGAGGTATCTGCTGCTGGGAGAAGAAGCCGATCACCATAAAATCAGGGAACTATATCCCATTGCCGCCGGCATGAAGGATCACCTCTACGCCACCCCGGGTTACTCCCTGAACAACGATGATTTTGATAACCCGGCCTACATTATGTCTTATGTTCTGGAAGAAAATGTTGAGACGGATCCTGAGATTGTTGCATTTTTCAAGCAGGCCATCAAAGAGGCAGCTGAAGCTAACATTGAGGAACTGAAAGCCCATGCCTATCCGGTAGGTAACAACCCTGCCAGGGGTGGCTGGGGTCATAATGTCAGGCAACCGCAATATGCCTGTGCTCCCTTACTCCAGTGGAAACTGAGCGGAGAGCAGCATTACTTTGATGCGGCATCGGAATTAATGGACTGGAAGTTGGGATTGAATCCGCTGGGAATAAGCTATGTGACCGGGGTCGGGTTTCACCAGGTTCATAACATTCATGACCGTGAAAGTGCTTATACCGAAGCAAAAGGCTGGGGGTCGAAACCGGGAATTACCGCCTTTGGGCCTGGTGTCATCGGGCAGAAGAAGCAGGGCTAAGTCCATTCCAGCCATCCTTGAACTTCCCAAGGAAAGGCAGTTTACAGATGACCGCGGGATCATATCCTTCACGGAGTTTACCATTTTTGAAACCATGCACTATGATGCCCTTTACACCATCCTTTCCGGAGGAGGAAGCTGGAGTGGAAAAAATCCCTTTAAAATTGATTAAGACCAAGCCATGAAATACCGTATACCATCTTTTATTTTAATGGCCATTCTGGCCTGGAGCAGCTTAAATGGAGAAGATTTTAAGCATTTTAAAGTCGCAGTTTACTGCCGGGCCTACGAGGTGGCAAAAATGGGCGACCTGGCGTGGCTGGAACCGCTTTGGGATGACCTGTCCAAGCAGGTTCATGTGGACAGAATCTATCTGGAGACTCACCGGGATCTTTTGATTGTAGATCAGGAAACCATGGAAACGGCCATCACATTTTTTAAAAGCAGGGGAGTGGAAGTGGCCGGCGGGATTACCTATACGGTGGATGAAAGCAACAATTTCGAAACCTTCTGCTACTCCAATCCTGAACACAGACAAAAAGTAAAGCAGATTGCCGAATATACCGCCGGATTTTTCGATGAGTTCATCCTGGATGATTTTTTCTTTAGCAGTTGTAAATGTGAGCTTTGCATAAGCGGGAAGGGTGAGAAAAGCTGGACGAAATACAGGTTGGATTTAATGACGGCTGCTGCCTATGACCTGGTGATTAATCCATCCAAAACTGTCAATCCGGATGTGGAGGTGGTCATTAAGTACCCCAACTGGTATGAGCATTTTCAGGGACTGGGATTCAACCTGGAAGCTCAGCCTGCCCTTTTTGACGGCTTATATACTGGAACCGAAACCCGAAACCGAAGCGGAAACCAGCATTTACAACAGTATCACGGTTATACGGTGTTCAGGTATTTTGAGAATCTTAAACCCGGTCAGAATCGTGGCGGTTGGGTGGATACAGGGGGTGGGAATCCCCTGGACAGGTATGCCGAGCAGCTGTGGCTGACCATGTTTGCCAAAGCTCCGGAGATCACCCTGTTTGATTTCAGGCAAATGATCCGTCCCATAGATGAAAGTAGCCGGGGACCCTGGCAGGGCAGTGGTACAAGTTTCGATTGGGAGCAGATGATGGAACCTTTATTACAGGACGACGGTACCCTCTTTACTCCAAAAAATATGTCAAGGGCTGCAGGATACTCTCTTGAAGTGGTTGACAAAGTGCTGGGTGCACTGGGTAATCCTGTGGGGATCAAGAGCTACAAGCCCTACCACTCCATAGGTGAGGATTATCTGCAGAGCTACCTGGGTATGATTGGAATTCCCATGGAGATTGTTCCTGTCTTCCCAGAAGACGAAGATATGGTACTGCTATGCGAATCAGCCAAGTATGACCCGGAGATTGTCGCGAAGATCAGGCAACAGCTGCAAAATGGTAAGGAAGTTACCATCACCTCGGGGCTCTATAAAGCACTTCAGGGAAAAGGAATCGAGGATATTGTGGAGCTGACTGTAACTGAAAGAAAGGCGAGTGTAAAACAATTCCGTACAGGTCGGGGACAAATCATGGAAACAGATCTGGAGATCATCATACCCCAGATCTCTTATCTGACCAATGATTCCTGGGAGGTGATATCGGCGCTGGATGATAGCAATGGTTGGCCGCTTTTGCACCGGGCCGACTATTCCAAGGGGCGCCTGTATGTCCTGACAGTCCCTGATAATTTTATCGACTTCTACAAAATGCCAGATGGAGTGCTGAACAGACTCAGGCAGGATATCGCAGGCAGCCTGGGTACGGTCCTTGAAGGTCCCGGTGAGCTAAGTCTGATTATGTATGACAACCAAACTTTTGTGGTGGAGTCTTTTCTGGATGAAGCAGTCACTGTAAGTGTGACTATGGATACGGGGATCGCAGAAGTAAGCGATTTGAATAGCGGAGAGAGGATCGCTGCCACACGGCGGAAGGCTCCCGAATTCAGAGGCCGGAAATTCGGGAATGATGTGAATGTGGTCGAGCTGGAAATTAAAGCGCACTCGTTCAGGGCATTTTTACAGGAATAAATCAGAAAGGCGCTCTAAGGATAAAACTATTGTTTTTCATAAACCAGGTCTATAATTTTTTCATTCCCATCGAATCCTGTTGATTTCTGGCGAAGCTTAAGCTGGGTGCCATCCTCAGAAAGACTCCATTCTTCACTGCTTTTCATTTCCCGGCTTCGTTCTCTCCCTGTAAAGGTAATTTTTGAGTCAATGACCATGCTGGCTGATTCTTCGCTCCAGCTCACCTTGGAGACGCGGGGCGAATTCCAGAAAACAGAATTCATCTCCTTGCCATCCAGCCGGATTTCTTCATTCACAACTCGGTCGTCATCCCACTCAACGATGTTGTATTTCTTTAGAAACATTAGCTCCTCATCCTGGTTCACTTTCATTCTGTAGGATACCATGCCTGTACCTGATGAACCCACTTCACTTTTTTCTTCATTGAAAAACCAGTTGCCTGAAAAGTCTGCAGCATATTTACTTTTCAGGGGTAAGGAGGGTAGGGAGCACAACTTCCGGAAGGGAGCCATAAGCTCCTGGTAAGCGGCATCCTCCTGGCTAAGAATTCGTGGATCGTTCAGCAGGAGTTTATATTGTTTTTTTGAAGTATTGCGGGCCATTCCCGCCCAGATTACCCAGGAGGTCCAGTCTGCCTGTGTGTCCAGGATCTCAGGCATGGGTGGATTCCCCACTTCACCTAATAGAAGAGGCTTGCCCATGGATAAGGCCTTGAGACTGTCATAATAATCCTGATTAAAGTCACTTCCATAAACATCAAGGGAAAGAATATCCAGGTATTCATTTCCTGGGTAGAAGTTGGAAAACTTCCTGATGGGGGTGGAAGGACGATCTACATTCCAGACCCATATCAGGTTGCTTAGTTTATGATAATTTTCATAACGGTCGAACAATTGTCTGTAGAGTCTGCTGGTACTGTATTCACCCACACGGCCCCCCCACCAGAACCAGTCGCCATTCATTTCATGATAGGGACGCCATAGTACCGGCACTCCTGCTTCATCCAGTTGTTTCAGGTAAAAGGCCACCGAATCAACCTGGGCAAGCCACCTTGAGTGCAGCATGGTACCCGGTGTGAGTACATCTATGAACTGATCATCCAGAAGCTGCCCCTGGATGCTATTCAGTGAATCGGGTGCTGTGGGTCCGGAGGGTCGAAATGTTACGGGTTCATCGGCGGTAGGAGGAACTGCATGCCAGCATATGGTGATGATGGAGCCTTTCTTGTGTTGCCTGATGGCTTCCTGAACAATATCAGGACGAGCAAGGTAGGAATCAGTATCCCCCTCTTCGGCAAAACCCATGTCGGTACTCCAGATGGCCGGGGTTTGTCCACTGTATTCTGCGGCAAACTGGCTGTTCCGGTCTTTTGTTGCAGGATAATTATGTTGGCCAGTGAGTGTGTATTTTCCCTGAAGGGAGTAGACAAAATCCAGCAAAGCCTTTGCTTCTGTTGAGGCATTGGGACCTACCGGGTCCTGGCCATTGGCCAGAGCAAAAAAGGCAGTACAGATTATCAAAATGTATGTCAAATGTTGTTTGAAATTTCTTTTCATTGGCCGTGGTTTTGAATTGGGTAGTGCAATGTGTAAGATAATTGATCTTATCCTAACTTACATTATCTTTTGGCAAAGAACTTTTTTATCTTTAAATCCCTGATACAGATGTAGAATGCTCAAAAGTTTTTTCCGAACAGCCCTTCGTAATATAGCCAGGAACAAGGTGCAGTCTGTGATTCAGGTTTTGAGCCTGGTTGTGGGTATTACTGCCCTGATATTGATTGGTCTCTATGCACGATATGAATTAACTTATGACCGCTGTCATGAAAATTTTGACCGCATATACAGGCTCGAATTTGGTGAAAGAGTCGGACAGCCTACAGCCCCCGGCCACCAGATCAAACTGAACTTTTCCGAGGTAGAGAATGTTGTCCGCCTGGTAAATTGGGAGGGGAAGGGAAAATCCCTTAATATGCGATATGAACCGGAGGGTGACTCTTCTGCTATAATAAACATCTCAGTCCCGGACTATTACTGGGCAGACTCTTCCATCTTCGAAGTTTTTAGCTTTGATTTCATACAAGGAAATCCACAGACGGCGCTCAGGGATCCTTATTCTGCTGTGTTGGTTGAATCTGTGGCCCGAAGGATATTCGGAGCCGAGGATCCCATGGGAAAGTCTCTTGGCTGGTTGACTGTAACAGGAGTGATCCGTGAACTGGAACATTCCCATATGCAGATTAATATGTTAATCTCCATGACGACTGATGATTCCAAGCCTGACTATCCCCGGGGAACACCCGGCTACCTGAATAATTATGCGCCGGATTACAGCTACATCACCTTCCTTTTACTCAGTAAGAACAGGAACCCGATGCAGGTTGAAAACCGGATCAATGAATACTTTCGGGCAAATACTCCAGTATGGACAGGCATTGATTTTGAACAGGCTTCCTACAGGCTCAGACCCTTAAAGGATATTTATTTTGCCACGGATGTAAATAGCGAAAAGAATTATTCCAGGCACGGTAATCTGAAAATGCTCAGGGTGGTGATTACCATATCTTTTTTTGTGCTTCTTCTTGCCGTTATCAATTACATCAACCTGACCACAGCCCGGGCATCCCTGAGGGCAAAGGAGATCGGGATCAGAAAGGTAAATGGATCATCGAGGCAGATGCTGCTTGGACAGGTTATGGTGGAGTCCATGGTGGTTTCCCTTATCTCCTTTGGCGTGGCTGTACTTCTGGTTATTTTACTATTGCCTGGATTTAACCGGCTCACTGATGCTGGAATGGACCTTAGATTTGTATTTAGTCCCCTGGCCTGGATCATATTTTTTATTTCAGCATTAATTATTGGTCTGCTGTCGGGATCATATCCGGCGCTGGTTCTTACAAGGTTTAAACCGGTGGATTCCCTTTACGGGCAAAAGGTACAGGGAAGCGGATCTCTTGCTTTTCGGCAGTTTTTACTGACTTTCCAGTTTATCATTTCCATCTTTTTGCTTGTTGGTGTAATGGTTGTATACAGGCAGATTGGATATATGAAAAATGCCGACCTGGGATTTAACGATAAATCGCTTGTCAATATAAATTATTATCGCTGGATTGAGAATGCCCGCGCGCGTTTACTGATTAAACAGGAGCTGGAGAAGATTGCCGGGGTGGAAGAAGTGGCCTTTTCACAGGGAATGCTGGGTGGAGAAGTTATACAGTTACCCCAGTCTCTCCTCCTGGAGGGAGAGAAAATACAGATCAGTTATTTTGGAATAGATCCTGATTTTTTTGATCTGATGGAGATAAATATCCTGGAGGGCAGGAATTTTTCCCGCATGCGTCCTGCAGACTATGCAGAAGTGGAGAATTATCCGGCAAAGGTTTTGGTCAACGAAACTGCAGTGCGCGAACTGGGACTTGGATCGGCTGTGGGAACGATTTTGTCGGGTGAGCGTGGACCCATGTTCCAGATTATTGGGGTTGTGGAGGATGTCCATTTTAACTCCCATCATACCCCCATCGAGCCCTGCATATACATGTGGTCTCCCTGGATCAACATGGCCAGTATCAGGCTCGGGGAAGTGGGGCAAAAGGAAAGTCTTGCAGCCATTAAGAAGGAACTGGAAAATCTGGAACCGTACATGGTATTCGATTATACCTTCCTGGAGGAAACTTATGCCTTGCAATACATCAACGATGAGCTGACTGCGAGGATTGTCAGGAATTTTGCATTGATTGCACTGCTGATTGCCTCTTTGGGCCTCTATGGCTTATCCTCTTTCATGGCTGTCAGGAAAACCCGGGAATTTGGAATTCGTAAGATCATGGGTGCTTCGGTCTCATCTCTTTCCATCCTGCTAATCCGACAGTTTACCCGATGGGTCCTCATTGCCATCGCAATAGCAAGTCCTCTTTCCTGGTGGCTCATGAACAGGTGGCTGCGAGGCTTTGCCTACCATACCGGTGTGGCAGTCTGGATCTTAATAACGGCCGCCTCGATTGCCCTCCTGGTTTCCCTGCTGACCGTACTCGGTCAATCCCTGAAAACTGCCAGAACAAACCCGGTTGATGCCCTTCGTTATGATTAGGGAAGCGGACCATCATAGGGCTTTAGTTTGAGAAAAATTCCCAGTTCTTTCTGGCTGTCTGTGGATCCTCTGGCAAAGATGGCCTCGACCTCTTCCGAAGTTTTGGCATCATTGACATACTTCTTAATAAATTTCTGAAGTTCATCGGTGTCGGCGGTTAACAATTGTCTGTCATAATCCGCAGATTCAACTGTTTCGTGCTTAATGCGTATGCGGTTTTGCTCAAAGAGCTCATTAAGCCACTCATCCCCATACCAGTACAGCAGAATTGAGTCTTTATTATAGTGCACCCTGGCCAGGGTATGTACCGGTACATGGTGCCATGCGGTCATGTCTGCCACATGATGATCCTCGTTGGGATCCGGTAGGAAATCCACATAGTCCACCTCATTTAGTTGAAAAAGTGTGCCCACCAGTATTGATTTTAAATTCTCATCTTCATGGTAGGTGATTATATAGGAGCTGTCATGTTTTACCGTACCAAAGATGCCACTTCCGGATATATTTGGATGTATGGTCCATATGCAGGAGTCCCCGTCTACCCAGGAGCCAACCATGCTTTCTACAAAATATTTGTTCTCATTCTTGTAAAAGGGATGCAGTGAGCTGACCAGGCAACCGCTCATGGTGGCCAGTGCAAAGGTCAGGATCATTATTTTTGAACGTTTCATGTCTTTGGTTTTTGTTATGCTGTAAAATTGCAGGAAAGTGAAACAGAAGTCAACTTTTTTCGACGAAGCCGATGTCTTTGTCGGTGAAAATAGTATACCTTAGTTTTCCATTTCGTATCATCAAGAGAATTAAACATGGCAAAGAAGAAAAGCAAAAAGAAGTCTGAAGAAAAGGGCAAGAAAAAAAAGAGCCTTCTGGAAAAGTTGAAAAGAAGCAAGAAGAAGGATTCCGGGAAAAAGGACTCAAAGAAAAAAGAAGAAAAAAAGAAGCGCGATAAAAAGAAGGGGGCTTCTGAGAAAGAGCTTAAAAAGAAAAAGAATAAGGCCGCTGTAGGCCGTAAAAAGAAGGCGGCTTCAAAAAAGAAGCCCAAAAAGTTAAAAAAGAAGCTGAAGGATGTGGTTTCGGCTGAAGCTAAAAAAGCACCTGTGGCCCCGGTTGAGGTACCTGCAGCTGTCAAAGCCCCATTAAAGGCCAAGGCCCCTGCCAAAGCCAAGGCCCCTGCCAGGGCAAAGGCCCCGGCCAGGGCGAAGGCCCCGGCAAAGAAAGCTGCTGCAACTGTTAAGGCCAAGGTCCCTGCTGATCTTAGTTCGAATTATAATGTGCGGGAAGCCCTTCAGAAACTCAGAAGCATAAAAACCAGGGATGAGCTCCTGGCCTTTATTAAGGGGGAGAAAAGGGTCACAGTAAACAGGGCAGTCCCCGCAGCCCTAAATAAATTATAATCACGGCTTAAGCTCTACCCTGAGCAGGAAGGGGTCAAAAACCTGGCTGATGTAAAGCATATTCTCATAGATTATGGCTGTTGATGCTCCACTGATCTGAGTGCCGTCGGAGTAGAACAGGGATTCGGATTCGCCGCTTTTCGGATCTATCAGAAAAATTTCCGCAGGAGAGGCCTTTTCGGGGTTTTTAACATGCCCAATGAAACGTAAGGGCTTTACATGGCAACTGGTAAGGATTTTTCCATCATGGATCCGTATGTTATCATTGCCCTTCAGTTTTTTAATTGGGGCCAGGGGTGTTAGTCCCTTTTCACTAATGCGGAACACATGAATCTGGTTCTGTGTGGCATCTCCTGCATAAATGATATTGCCGATTCGGTTTATTCCGGCAGGATATCCCAGCTCAATGGCCATATATTGAGATTCCCAGAGTCCACCAGGGCTCTTATTAAGCATAAGCAGGCTGGCCCTTTTCAGCTTAAGTACCTTTTCCATAATGCTGCCCCGTTTGCCCGAATCATTGACCACATAAATTTCCCCGTTCGGGCCTGTTAACAGTGCATTGGGGGAGTTTAGCAGGGGATTGAAAATACCTTCAATGAATTCCAGGCTATCGGAGCTGATCCTGTAAATCAGGATGGGGTGCACATCGGGTTCCCTTTCATGACTGATCACGTAGAGAATATCACCCGCCAGGTAAATGCCGTGAGGGTGGAATAAAAGGCTGTCAGGTTCTCCGTGACGAATGAGGATTTTCCGCTCCATGGTAAGGAGGTCCAGGGCCTCGATTTCACCATATGGCCTGTATTCATCTCTCCGGGCCGAGCAGGAGATTATTAAGCGCTTCCCATTCAGGGTGTCCAGAACCATGTCTTCGGGTCCGGGTCCCACTTCAATTCTTTCCCCATCTCTTTCCCCGCCTTCAATAAGGGAGCCTTTATCTGGAGGATTACAGGCCATGGCAGAATAAAGGATGCTGAGCAGAAGCAAAGCGGAAATTTTTAGCGTCATGGCTAAGATCTTTTTTTATGGGTATAAGCAACCTCTGACGAGCTTTTATCATCCTGTTAACAGGATTAAGATAATCAATTTATGAAGAAGCTTTTATTTCTCTTCCTTCCTTTTTTTATACTGAGCTGTGAAAAAGACGAGCTGGAGATGGCCACTCTGGGAGAGAACACTGGAATTGTTGGAATATGGGTTGAAAATCGGGATGAATCTCCCGGGGAAGATGGGTCGACGCTTTTGATCCGCTCGGATGATTTTGAAGAGGATCGCTATGGATTCTGGTTTCGTGATGATGGTTATTTCGAGGAGCGAAAAAATGCAGGCTGGTGCGGAACTCCTCCCATAAGCTATGATAATTTTGATGGTAGCTGGACGCCATTGAATGACACCCTTATTGATATCACAGTGGCTTACTGGGGTGGCATTATCACCTATCAGATGTGGATTGTTTCACTGGAGGAAGATCATATGAGTGTCCGCTATCTTTTCACAGAAGACCGGGTTGAGGTGAAATAGTTAATTTTCCATCAAATCTTCTATCTTCGTTTTCCAAATTGATCAAATGGAACGCGATTTTTTCTTTACCTCCCTATGGATCTGGGCCATCATTGGCTTTCTGATCTTCATTCTCCTTTTATTTGTAACAGCCCCCTATGGACGACACAGTCGAAAAGACTGGGGACCAACGATTCCAAACCGGGTTGCGTGGATCATCATGGAATTCCCTTCTTTGCTGGTCTTTTGCCTGTCATTTTTACTGGGGCCCAATGGAGTGCAGCCGGTCACCTGGATTTTTTTCGGCTTTTACGTTTTTCATTATGGAAACCGATCCATCCTTTGGCCCCTGAGGACCAAAACAGCAGGGAAAAAAATGCCACTGGTGATTGCGTTGTTTGCGGTGGTTTTCAACCTGGTAAACGGTTTTACGAATGGTTATTACTTTTCTGCCTTTGCCAGGGAGTATACCTGGGAATGGCTATATGATATTCGCTTCATCCTGGGATTCAGCCTTGCACTTTTTGGAGTATTTGTTAACTGGTGGTCTGATCAAACCCTGCTGGATCTGAGAAAGGGCGGAAAGAAGGGGTATTTTGTACCCAGGGGTGGTTTTTTCCGATGGGTATCCTGTCCGAATTTCTTTGGAGAGATCCTTGAATGGACAGGCTTTGCCATTATGACCTGGAGTCCGGCAGCCCTTGTATTTGCGCTATGGAGCTTTTTCAACCTGGTTCCCCGTGCCCTGGATCACCACAAGTGGTATAAGGCAACCTTTCCTGATTATCCTGAAAAGCGCAAGGCCATTATTCCCTTTCTTGTTTAAGGAATTACTCCTGAACCTCAAGCCATTTGCGCGCATTTACAAAGGCCTCCAGCCAGGGAGTAGCCTCATCATTTCTGCGTTCCACAGGGTAGGTGCCGCATTGCCATGGCTGGTAGGCGCGCTCCAGGTGGGGCATCATGGCCAGGTGACGTCCGTCGGCTGAACAGATGGCAGCCACATCATAGTCGGAACCATTGGGATTGGCCGGGTAGCTCGAATGACTGTACCTGGCGGCAATGTGATAATCCTTTTCAGGCAGGGGAAGGACAAATTTGCCTTCACCGTGTGCCACCCAGACACCCAGATTCATATCCTGAAGCGATCCCAGCATTACCGATTTGTTCTTCTGAATCTTCAAACCCAGGAAGGCCGATTCGAATTTTCCCGACTCGTTGTGAACCATGGTGGGTTTTTGCTCATGCTCGGGCACAACCAGGTCCAGTTCAATCATCAGCTGGCATCCATTGCAGATCCCCAGGCTCAGGCTATCCTCCCTGGCATAAAAATTCTGAAGGGCCAGGCGGGCCTTTTCGTTATACCTGAATGCTCCGGCCCAGCCCTTTGCCGAACCCAGTACATCGGAGTTTGAAAAGCCACCCACAAAAACGATCATCTGCACCCCTTCCAGATTTTCCCTGCCTGTAATCAGGTCTGTCATGTGAACGTCTTTCACATCAAAGCCGGCCAGGTAAAGTGCATGGGCCATTTCCCGGTCACCATTCACACCTTTTTCCCTGATAATGGCTGCTTTGATGCCGCTTTCACTGCGCCTTTGCCGCTTTATGCCCATGCTCTGGAAGCTGCCGTCAAAATCACCCAGATTAAATTCAAGGGCGTGTTTTTTATAATTTCCATAACGCTCCCCGGCAAGCTTTTCACCAGACTGTTTGCGGTCCAGCAGGTAAGAGGTGCGGAACCAGAGATCCCGGTAATGGTCAATGGAAAGATTTTGGACCCCGGCTTCGGACAGGAGCTGAATTTCCCTTTCTTCAATGGGGCGACCAATGATGTGGTGAAGTATGCCTTCCTTTTCAAGTATGGCACTTAACTCATGTGCCCTGGCCACCTGGATCACTACCCCTGGTTTTTCACTGAAAAGAACAGGGATCAGTTCACCCGGCATGGCTGTAAGATCCAATTCCATACCTCCTGAGGTGTTGGCATAGCACATCTCCATCAGGGCGGTGATGAGTCCGCCGGCAGAAACATCATGACCTGCCAGGACTCTGCCCTCCTGAATAAGGGATTGAAGCAGATTAAAGGTCTTTACAAAGTAAGCAGCATCCTTAACGCTCGGAGCCTCACTGCCCAGGCAATTAAGGGACTGGGCCAGGGAACTGCCCCCAAGCTTGAAGTTATCCTTTGAAAAGTCGATGTAAATGATCCTTGTTTCGGAATCCTTTACGAGAACTGGCTCAACGATTTTTTTTATATCAATCACTTCGGCAGCTGCAGAGATAATGACCGTGCCAGGCGCATAAACCACCTGGTCGTCATATTTCTGGGTCATGGAAAGGGAATCCTTTCCGGTGGGGATGTTGATGCCCAGTTCCACCGCAAAATCACTGGCGGCCTTGGCTGCTTCATAGAGCCTTGCATCTTCACCTTCGTTTTTACAGGGCCACATCCAGTTGGCAGACAGGGAGATGCTTTTAATGCCATCGGGCATGGGGGCCCATACCAGGTTGGTGAGGGCTTCTGCAATGGCCAGCACACTTCCGGCTGCTGCATCCACCATTCCGGCCACAGGGGCATGCCCAATGGAGGTGGCATAACCCTTTTTTCCCTGGAAATCCAGGGCCACGGCACCCAGGTTGTTGAGAGGCAGTTGCAGAGGGCCGGCACATTGTTGCTTTGCGATTTTCCCGGTAACCGAGCGGTCCACCTTATTGGTGAGCCAATCCTTGCAGGCTACGGCTTCCAGCTGCATAACACCCTCCAGGTAGCTAAGCAGCAGGGAAGCATCTGCCTGAATGTCCTTATATCGGCTATCCAGGGTCCGGTCTTCCATGACGGTTTGTGGTGGTTTCCCAAACATGTCTGCAAGCTCCAGATCCATGGGCTTTTCACCGGTCTTCTCACTTTCAAAAACAAAGCGGTGATCATCGGTGATTTCCCCGATAATATAGATCGGTGCTCTTTCCCGGTTTGCAATGCGAACCAGCTCATCCACGTCTTCTGCCTTGATCACCAGTCCCATTCTTTCCTGAGACTCGTTTCCAATGATTTCCTTGGCCGAGAGGGTAGGGTCACCCACGGGAAGTTTATCCAGGTTTATCTTTCCACCGGTGGCTTCCACCAGTTCGGAAAGACAATTCAGATGGCCGCCTGCTCCATGATCATGAATGCTGATAATGGGATTGGATGCCGATTCAGAAAAAGCCCGGATGGCATTAAAGACCCTCTTTTGCATTTCAGGATTGGCGCGTTGAACCGCGTTCAGCTCTATGGCATTTTCAAATTCACCGGTATCCACCGAGGAAACAGCCCCACCGCCCATTCCAATGCGGTAATTGTCTCCACCCAGGAGCACAACCACATCGCCTTTTACGGGTATGCCCTTTTCAGCGTCCTCCTTTTTTCCATAACCAATTCCTCCGGCCAGCATAATAACCTTGTCGAAACCAAAGGACTTTCCCTCCTCCTGGTGTTCAAAGGTGAGCAGGCTCCCGCAAATCAGGGGCTGACCAAATTTATTCCCAAAATCACTGGCGCCATTTGAAGCTTTAATCAGGATCTCTTCGGGGGTCTGATAGAGCCAGGGTCTGGCTGGCATAAACTCTTCCCAGTCCCGGCCTTTGCCCATCCTTGGATAGGAGGTCATGTAAACCGCTGTGCCGGCCATGGGTACACTGGCCTTTCCCCCGGCAATCCTGTCCCTGATCTCTCCTCCTGTCCCGGTGGCTGCCCCGTTAAAGGGTTCCACAGTGGTGGGGAAGTTGTGAGTTTCAGCTTTCAGGGAAAGCACGGTTTCAATATCATTCACCCGGAAATAATCCGACTTATCCTGGCTTAGTGGTGCGAATTGTTCAACCACGGGGCCCTGTACGAAGGAACAATTATCCTTGTAGGCAGAGACCACATAATTTGGATTGGTGGCAGTGGTGCGTTTGATCAGCTGGAAAAGGGAAGATTCCTTTTCCTCCCCGTCAATGATGAAAGTACCATTAAATATCTTGTGCCGGCAGTGCTCCGAATTCACCTGGGAGAAGCCGAAAACTTCAGAGTCGGTAAGTTTACGTCCGATGTTTTTACTGACTGTTTCCAGGTATTCAATCTCGTCCGGGTTCAGTGCCAGTCCCTCCTTCGCGTTATAGGCTGCGATGTCAGAAATCTCCAGAACAGGGTCAGGAAGCTTGTCAATTGTGAACAGCGCCTGTCCAAGTCCCTCATAGAAGGCCTGGAGCATGGGGTCGAATTCTGCATCCCGGCCTTTTACACCAAAAAATTCTTCTATTCTTAAAATTCCCCCGATGCCCATGTTCTGGGTAATCTCAACTGCATTGGTACTCCAGGGTGTGATCATTTCCCTGCGTGGCCCCACAAAGTATCCCTCCACGTTTTGGGAGTCAAGGCAGGTGGCGGATCCGAAAAGCCACTCCAGTTTTTTTGTATTTGTTTGGTCCAGTTCTGCTGAGTGATGCAGAGCGATTATTTTGTTAGCCGGAACCTGGAAAAAATAGATCATAAAAAAGCGATTAAAGATTACCCTGAAAAGATGCTGCAAAGATACATGATATGTTGAATGTAGGAAGAGTTTTTTGTCATTGCAAAGGATTGTTTATCTTGTACAGGAACTAAAACCTACCAACCCATGATCCAGCAGAATCTGATAAAATTTTATGAGAAAAGTTTTTCTGAAAACTGGGACCTTCCTGCTCTATCCGACTATAATGGAGTTACTTACTCCTATGGTGAATCTGCAAAGCAGATCGCCCGCCTGCATCTTTTGTATGAAGGTCTTGGGATCAAAAAGGGGGATAAGATTGCCATATTTGGAAAAAATTCTGCGAACTGGTGCATCTGCAGTATGAGCGTAATTACCTACGGAGCCGTGGTAGTCCCCATTCTGGCTGATTTTAAACCTTCGGATGCACACACCATCATCAACCATTCAGATTCATCCATGCTCCTGGTTGATAAGCAGATTATGGAGACACTTAGCGAAGCTGAGATGAAAAATCTGGGAGCCATCCTTTCAATAGACGAATTTGGTATACTTTCGGCTAAGCCAGGTGCTGAATTTGTTGAAACCATAAACAAGCTGGATGAACTGCTCAATGAAAAATGCAAGGGGGATTTCAGCCGGGAGCATATTAAGTATGCCGAGGTGGATAACAGCTGAAATCGCTCAGATAAACTATACCTCGGGTACCACGGGTTTCAGCAAGGGAGTGGTACTTACCGCCAACAGCCTGGCAGGTAACGTGGATTTTGCCATCCGCTCCATCGAGCTGAATCCCGGAGAAAAAATGCTTTCCATCATTCCCCTGGCACATTGTTACGGTTTTGCCTTTGATTTCCTCTTTCCCATGGCAGTGGGTGTACATGTGACCATCCTGGGGAAGATACCGGCCGTGCCGGTAATCCTCAAGGCTTTTTCAGAGATCAGGCCCCATCTGATCCTTTTTGTACCCATCTTCTTCGAGAAGCTCTATAAAAAGAGAGTTCTGCCCACCCTGCAGAAAGGCTCCATGAAAATACTTACGAAGATCCCCGGCATCAGTGGCCTGATATATGGGGCCATCAGGAAAAAACTGATTGAATCCTTTGGAGGACGCTTCCGGGAAGCTGTTCTGGGTGGAGCCGCACTGGGTGCAGAGGTGGAGGACTTTATGACAAGGATTAAGTTCCCTTTTACCATCGGCTATGGCATGACCGAGTGCGGTCCGCTGATATCCTATGAGGGTTTTGCCACCACGCGGAGGGGCTCAAGCGGGAGGATCCTGAATATTATGGAACTGAAGATTGATTCAGAGGAGCCCTTCAAGGTGCCCGGTGAAATTCTGGTGAGGGGTGAGAATCTTATGGAAGGATATTACAAGAACGAGGAAGCCACAAAAGAGGCTATTGATGCAGATGGGTGGTTGCATACCGGTGATCTGGGTATCACGGATGAAGATGGCTTTATCTATATTAAAGGGAGAAGTAAGAGTATGTTGCTGGGTTCATCGGGGCAGAATATTTATCCCGAGGAGATTGAATCCAAACTGATCAATCTTCCCTACATCAGCGAAGCTGTGGTTCTGATGAACAAGGATCACCGCCTGGAGGCCCTTGTTTACCCTGACATGGAGCAGGCCAAAGCCGATGGTGTGGAAGGCAGGCTGGTCGAAAAAATGGAGGAGAACCGCAAGGAGGCAAACAATCACCTTGCAGCTTACGAAAGCCTGTTGAAAATCCATATTCACGACAAGGAGTTTGAAAAAACCCCCAAGCGAAGCATCAAGCGCTTTAAGTATAAACTGGATGATTAGTCTGCTTCGGGTTTCCTCAGAGCGAGGTTCCCTTGTAGACTTTTGAAGCGACTGGCGGAACCAGTTTCCCATAGTAGCTTAAACGTCCGGGCCAGTTGGAGGTGATGGTTGCCTCTGCTCTGCCTTCTCCGTAAACGCTCATCCGTACATCGTAAGCACCCAGTGGGGAGCGCACATTATAGGAAAGGGTGTAGACTCCCTTTTTCTCATTAAACTTCCATTCGTAATTGGAAATGGGCCCCTCTATTGTAACTCCGCCCACGCCATTTCTTCCAATGTAGAGATCACTGCCAATCTGAATGACCGCATTCACCGAATCGCAGGCGACAAAGTTGATCATGGAGGAAACATTGATCGTATTTCCCTTGCTGTCCTGTAGCCTTTCAGCCTCCAGCACAAAGGTTCTATGCTCAACCATAAGTCCGGCCATGGCTGTAAAGGCGGCAGTTTCTTCAGCCTTTTGCTCTTCTTTTAGTTTTTTGTTAAGCGCCTTTTGTTCTTTCTTGCTCAGTTCCTGGCCCCATAATGAAGCAGGTGACATCATAATCATGGCAAATAATGCAATCCAGTATAGTCTTCATAATATTCTTTTTGCTTGCTATTAAATATAAGGCCGCGCAGGATAAATAAGTTTGAAAACCTTAGTTTAATCCACGGACCTGGGCCCCAAATTCCTTTTCGTAAGCCCTGGCAATAGCCATAATGGACTTGTCAATTTGTTTGTCAGTCAGGGTTTTATCTTCGCTTAGCAGGGTGAAGGAAAGGGCGTATGATTTTTTACCAGCCTCAATTTTGTCGCCCTCATATACATCAAAGAGGGCTACCTGTTTCAGAAGCTTTCTTTCGGTTTTAAAGGCCAGTAATCTAAGGGATTCAAAGCTTACAGATCTGTCGAGCAGGAGGGATAAGTCCCGGTTAACCACCTGGAACCTCGGTAAAGGTTTAAATAAAATCCGGTGTTTGGCAAGGGCTTTAAGGACCTGGTCCCAGTCAAACTCTGCAGCGTAAACATCCTGTTTGATATCAAAGGTCTTGAGCAGGGAGGGGGAAACTTTTCCAAATTCAACCAGGGTCTTTTCACCCAGGCTGTAAACCTGGTTTTCAGCAAAATTTTCATTCTTTCCTCCGGAGATGTTCAGGGATTGGGGAGAGATACCTGTCTTCAGCAGCACACTTTCCACGTATCTTTTCAGCGCTGGGAACGAGGCTTCAGAAGCCTTCTGGATCCAGTTTCCGGGAGTGGATTTGCCAGACATGAAGATGCCCAGGCGGAATTCTTCACTGAAGCGCTCTTCCGGATTACTCTCTTTTTTATCGGGATTCAGAAAGTAGCTGTAGCCGAACTCGTAAAGTTTCAGATCGGCATTTTTCCGGTTGATATTATAGGCCACGGCCTCCAGTCCCCCGAATAAGAGGTTCTTGCGCATATGAGACAAATCCTGGCTAAGTGGATTCAGAATACGGACAGCAGTAGGATCTTTTTGTTCCTCGCCATCGTGATATGAAGCTTTGGTGAGGGAGTTGGATTTCATTTCGAAAAAGCCGTTATCCGTCAGCAGATCCGAGACCATATTGACGATCCTTTCCCGGTCGGGCTTCTCCGACCATGAAAGGGTGGAATTTACCCCGGTTCCGATTTCAACCCGGTTAAAGCCATAAATTCTTAGAATCTCTTCAATCACATCGGCCTCCCGCTGCACATCAACCCTGTAGGGTGGAATGCGCAACAGCATTCCCTTCTCATTTTCCACTGCCACCACCATATCCAGAGACTCCACGATGGATTTTACAGTCTTGTGGGGGATGGGATTTCCAATAAGCCTGTCGATGTTGGAAAAGAGTACTTCTACCTGGAAATCCTCCACGGGCTCGGGGTAAACATCAATCACTTCGGAAGAAATGCTTCCCCCGGCAATCTCCCTGATCAGGAGGGCAGCTCTTTTCAGCGCCCAAACCGTGATATTGGGATCACTTCCCCTTTCGAACCTGAAAGAGGCATCGGTATTGAGCAGGTGGTGTTTTGCACTCTTCCGGATATAAACCGGGTCAAAGCAGGCAGCCTCCAGGAAGATATCTTTGGTTTCTTCGCTAACCCCCGATTTAATCCCTCCAAAAACACCGGCAATGCACATCCCCTCTTTGCTGTTACAGATCATCAGATCGCTGTACAGCAAGCTGCGCTCCACTCCGTCGAGGGTAGTGAACTTTGTTCCATCCGGCATGGTTTTTACAAGGACCTTGTTCCCGGTGATCTTCGCGGCATCGAAGGCATGTAAGGGCTGACCTGATTCATGAAGTACATAGTTGGTGATGTCAACCACATTATTGATGGGTGTCTGGCCGATGGAACGCAGGCGGTTCTGCAGCCACTGCGGACTTTCTCCAACGCTTGCCCCGGTAATGCTCAAGCCAGAGTATCTCTTGCAGCCCTCATTCTCCTCAATGACCACATCGATCAGGAGCTTCTGATTATCAACATTAAATTTGTCAATGGAAGGTTTTGTTACTGTTGTTTTCCTGGTTTGAGAAAGGAAGGCAGCCAGGTCTCTGGCCACGCCAAGGTGGGAGGCTGCATCAATGCGATTGGGGGTGAGGCCAATTTCGAAGATGGTATCGCTTTCAATATTAAAATAATCGGCAGCTTCAGTCCCCGTTTTTGTACCTTCATCCAGAACCATAATCCCGTCATGGGACTTTCCAAGACCCAGTTCGTCCTCGGCACAAATCATTCCAAAGGATAGTTCTCCCCGTATTTTGGCCTTCTTAATGGTGAATTCTTCATCACCGGAGTACAGGGTAGTCCCCACAGTAGCCACAGCTACCTTCTGGCCCGCTGCCACATTAGGCGCTCCGCATACGATCTGCACGGGCTCCCCTTCTCCCAGGTCCACTGTGCATACAGATAGTTTATCCGCGTCCGGGTGTTTCTGACAGGTGAGTACTTCCCCGATCAGCACTCCTTCTAATCCGCCTTTGACCGATTGAAAGGTCTCAATTCCCTCCACCTCAAGTCCGATGTTTGTGAGAATGTCGCTTAGTTCCTCAACGGGAAGCTCAATGGGAAGGTATTCTTTCAGCCAGTTATAGGAAATTTTCATGAAAATACATTTGCTGTTTAAGCTGCAAAAGTAGTGCTTTTAGCTTACGATCGCAAAAGCAGTTCAGCGTGTTTGAAGAGCAGGGTTTGTACCTCGGGGTAAGTCAGATCGGGTGGAAGGTCATTGCTGAGTTTGAGTTCAACAATCTCGTGTTCCAGTTTTGATTTCCTTTTATGAATTTCAGCACTGTATAGCCGGCCGGATTCGGTGGTCTCATTCAGGATCACCTGGTAGTCACTAAGGTGCTCCAGGGTGAAGTCGGAGGCCCCGGTTTCTTCATCCAGTTCGCGATGGGCAGCCTCGTCGGCCGATTCGCCCTTTTCAATATGGCCCGCAGGCATCTCCCAGCTTAAGCGTTCCCGGTGACGTACAAATACCCACTTGCCTTTTTCCCTTGCAGCAATTACAACATAAATCAGCTTGGCTTCGTCGAGGCTGCCCGGGGGCAGAATCCTGGTAGAGATTGGGGGCATGACTGGCTGTTTTCAGAGTCCGGGATTGATCCAGTAAAACTCCAATATCTTACCGGCTCTTAAAACCTTGATCGGGATGTTAACTGTTGATTTCATGCTATCAAGATATTCGGCAATTCTAAAAATGCTAACCTCTTCGGTTATTTTGACATCTCCCACCTGGAGGATGATGTCGCCACCCAGTAAAATTTCCTCATCTTCAATGCTTACCTTCCGGAAGCCTCCCTTAAGTCCGACGATCCCGGCCGGGCTGCCTTCCACCACATTCTGGATGAGCCAACCCGACTCCTGGGGTACATTCAGAATTCTGGCCATTTCATAAGAAAGTGTGATGGCGTCAATCCCGAAATATAAACTGCTCCTCGCGTTTAATACATCCCTGGCCACCTGTGAGGTGGCGGCAAAACCGATGCCCTCGAAGCCGCCTGAACGCGAAAGGATGGAACTTACAATCCCAATCACTTCGCCTTTGCTGTTAAACATTGGACCGCCCGAATTGCCCGTATTGATGGACGCATCTGTCTGGAAGAACTCCAGGATCTTATCTCCTCCGAGCGGATTCATTTCCGACTGACGACCACTGATAATGCCCCTTGATAATGAATAGGTCAATCCCATGGGTGCGCCAATCACAAAAACTTCATCTCCAACCCTTACTTCGTCGGAGTTGCCAATGGTTGCCACCCTGGCATCCGAGGGAGCATACTCAAGTTTAATTACTGCCACATCGGCAATTTTAGAAATCCGGTATGTTACTGCAGGAATCTTCTCGCCCCCGTAAAATTCCACCATGATTGCTTTTGCATTTGCTATCACATGAGCGGCGGTAAGTAATATAATTGTCCCTGATCAGGACTCCTGATCCCAGTCCCATATTGGAGGTAAAGGTCCTGGGATCGCCGGTTCCGGAATTCATGTCTTCTTCAGTATAAATTGTAACCACGGAATATTTGTTGGTCTCAAAGAGATCGGCCAGGTCCTGGGCAAAGGTGAATTGGACCGCTAAGATCAAGGCTAAAAAAGAAGATATTTTTTCATTTTTTACTGGAATTACGATAATTCATATAATAAAATAGCCGGACAGTAAAAATAGGAGAATTGTTCATATTTTTGTACCCTTATTAGAAAGAGATGTAGAAAGAGATGAAAGAGAGACCATTAATACTAGTCACCAATGATGACGGAATAGAGGCAAAGGGGATGAAGTCACTCATCCAGGTTGCCAGGGAATTTGGAGATGTGGTGGCCATATCAACCCAGAATTCCATGTCGGGCATGTCCCACGCAATAACCATCAAGGTCCCTTTGAGGATTACCCTGATCAGGGAGGAGCCAGGATTAAAAACTTATCTGACCAACGGTACACCGGTGGACGGAGTGAAACTGGCCTTCAACAGCCTTCTGGATCGCAAACCCGATCTGCTTCTTTCGGGGATCAACCATGGTTCCAATTCGTCATCCAGCATACTTTACTCGGGGACCATGGGTGCAGCCATGGAAGGAGCCATTAATCATATCCCCTCCATTGGCTTCTCATTGTTGAATTACAGGCCCGATGCTGATTTTAGCAGCTCCCAGGACGTGGCGCGGGAGGTGATAGACCGTGTGATGGAAGAAGGACTTCCCGGTGGCATTTGTTTGAATGTGAATGTGCCTGATGTTCCTGCCGAAGCGCTTAAGGGAATTAAAATTTGCAGTCAGGCCAACGGATTCTGGAAAGAGGAGTTTGAGAAGCGGCAGGATCCCATGGGAAGTGACTACTACTGGCTTTCTGGTTTTTTCTTCAATCGTCAGGGCGATGAGGATGGGAAGGGAACCGACGAATGGGCCCTGGCTCAGCATTATGCCTCGGTGGTTCCCATCAATACAGATTTTACAGCCCAAAACTTCATGAAAAAAATAGGACATTGGGAAAAAACAAGTGTGGAAAATGGAAGTAAATAAACGCCTTGATTCTATGGCCTTCGGGCTTATTACCGGTCTTATGCTTCCAGTGTCTACCCTGCTTATTATATGGTTTGTCCGGCATGATATGGGGCTGGGAGAATTTCTTTCGTCCTTTCAGAGAATCGGAGCCCTGAGTAAGATTGTTTCCCTCTCGGTCATCCCGAACCTTTTGCTTTTTTTCCTCTTTATATGGACCAACCGGACATTCTCAGCCAGAGGGGTTATCTTTGCCACACTGGTGGTGGCCCTGATTATGCTGGTGCTTAAATTTGCATAATAAAAATGAAGTATTTCCTGATAGCCGGTGAAGCATCCGGCGACCTGCATGCCTCAAACCTGATGAAGGAGCTGATCCGCAAGGATCCTGAGGCCGAGTTTCGCTTCCTGGGAGGTGATCTGATGCAGGAAGTATATCCGGGAATCTTAATGCACTACAAGGATACGGCCTTTATGATGGCCGATGTGTTCCTGAACCTGGGCAAGATATTCCGCAACCTGAGGATCATTAAAGAGGCGCTGCTTCGATGGGAGCCCGATGTGGTGATTCCGGTGGACTATCCGGGATTTAATATGCGGATAGCCAGATTTGCATCTGCTAAAGGGATGAGGGTCTACTATTTCATTACCCCAAAAGTCTGGGCCTGGAAGCAAAGGCGTGTGAAGGATCTTAAAAAGTATACAAAGGCCCTGTTTGTGATTCTTCCCTTTGAGCCTGAATTTTTCAGGGGCTTTGGCATGGAGTCTGAGTACTTTGGAAATCCCTTGCTGGATGGAGTAAGGAAGTTTCAAAGAACTTTTGTGGGGGCGGATGCCTGGAAAAAAACCAATGGACTTGACCAGCGTCCTGTAATTGCCCTGCTTGCCGGCTCCAGGAAGAGTGAGATTAAGGACATGCTGCCGGAAATGGCCCGGGTGGTCGCTGATCACCCAGACTACCAGTTTGTGATAGCCGGAGCTCCATCCATTGATCCGGAGATTCTATGATCCTTTCCTTGAGGGAGTGAGATGAAGATTGTTTATGGAGACACTTATGCCTTGTTGTCCACAGCCCGTGCTGCCCTGGTAACTTCAGGGACTGCAACCCTGGAGGCTGCGCTGTTCAAGGTGCCCCAGGTGGTCCTTTACCGGACTTCTGCCTTCGCCTATTCCATCGCTAAAAGATTGGTAAAAATTAAATATATCAGCCTGGTAAATCTGATACTCAACAGGAATCTGGTGCTTGAAGTGATCCAAAAAGATCTTTACAGGCAAACAGAACCTGAACTTTCCCGTATATTGAATGATCATAAGTACAGGGAGGAAATCATGAAAGGATATGAAGAATTGGGAAAGCTCATTGGAGAGGAAGGTGTTTCAGAAAGAATTGCCGGGCGCATGTTGGAACTGATAAAACAGGAGATGGAATGATTCGAAAATTGTTTTTAACAGGATTATTCATAATGCCTTTGGTCCTGGCCGCCCAGGGTATTCAGCTTGGAATTTACCATGGACATCAGCTTACAAAGGCTGTTGTTTATTGTTCATCGGGAAATTTAGCCCTGATTACCGATGGTGAGGAGAGGCAGATGATGGAGCCGGGTGATATGCTCTATCTGACCCTGGAGGAAGGGAGCATGAAGGTGCTTGATTCGGACAGGGATTTTGGTAATGCAAAGGAAGTGGAATTGAGGGCCATGACAGTTGATGCTGTTTTCCTGGTCAGGCCCCTTAGTCCTGAACTGGAAACCAGGGCCTATGATGATGACCTGAAAGTTTCTGTAAATGATAGCCTTCTGCATATGGTGAACCAGCTTGACCTGGATAAATATGTAGCCGGGCTGGTCCAGGGGGTAGCCGGGGCAAATGCCCATATTGAATATTATAAGGCGCAGGCTGTCCTTTGCAGGACCTTTGCCCTGAAGGCGGGGCAGCGGCATCTTGAGGAGGGCTTTGGTTTATGTGATGGCAGCCACTGTCAGGAATATAAGGGTAGGTCCGCTCTGAATCCCGAGATCCTGGAGGCTGTTCTGGAGACTACCGGAATGATTGCTGCAGATTTTAATTTCAAGCTGATCGATGCAGCCTATCATATTAATAGCGGGGGACAAACCCAGCGTGCATCGGATGTTTGGGATTTCGAAGCCGATTACCTTCAGGCTGTGGTGGATCCCTATTCCCTTCACCAGGTACATGCCAAATGGGTGGACACCATAAGTTTTACAGACTGGAAGGACTACCTCCGTGAGAATGGGATGAAATCGGTGGACCGGATCCCGGAGGAGATTATCTATGTGGAGCAGATGCGTAGGAAGAAGGATTTTATTCTGGATAAGGATTCTCTGGGAATGACCACCATAAGAGAAGACTGGGGCTTTCATTCCACTTTCTTTGATATGTTCCCTGAGGGTGACTCCGTGCTGGTATGGGGTAAGGGTTATGGACACGGGGTCGGAATGAGCCAGGAGGGTGCCATGAAGATGGCCAATGATGAGTTCCTCTACCAGGACATCCTGCAATTTTACTTCCATGAAATTCGTTTAATGGACTACAGGGATCTTCCGGCCTCAAGCCTTTCCATGAAACCCCTTCAATAAGAAAAACTATGTGGACCCTTTTGCGGAAAGAAGTACAGGGATTTTTCAGTAGCCTTACCGGCTATGTGGTCATTCTTGTTTTCCTGCTGGCCAATGCTTCTTTTATCTGGCTCTTTTCCAATCCCCTGAACCTGATTTCCGGCGGCTATGCCACCCTGGAATCTCTTTTTGTTCTCGCACCATGGATCTTCCTCTTCCTTGTTCCGGCAATTACCATGAGGATGATTTCCGAGGAGAAGCGATCCGGAACCATGGACCTGCTCTGGACCCGGCCCGTAAGTGAATTCCAGATTATCTTTGCAAAGTTTTTGGCTGCCTGGGTACTGGTCCTCCTCTCATTGCTTCCCACACTGGTCTGGTTCTGGTCAGTTTCACGAATGGGAAGTCCCGTTGGAAACATGGATATGGGCGGTACCTGGGGTTCCTACCTTGGCCTGCTTTTCCTGGGTGGAATCTATGCGGCCATAGGGATATTCTCCTCTTCCCTTACCGGAAACCAGATTGTGGCCTTTATACTGGCAGTTCTGCTTTCCTTTGTAATGTTCCAGGGTTTTGCCTTCCTGGGCGACAGCCTGGGATCGGGTAAAATGGCCCTGCTTGTCTCAAGGGCAGGGATCGCCTACCATTACAACTCCATGAGCAGGGGTGTGCTCGATTCCAGGGATGTGATCTACTTTGCCGTGGTAATTTCCCTTTTTTTGCTGGGAGGCAGAACCGTATTGCAGAGTTTTCGCTGGCAGAGAAGGAAGCTCCCTGAACTGGGTCTGATTATGCTTGTGATTATCATGCTTTCCGTTTTGTCCGGCTTGAAGTTTTTCCGGCTCGACCTTACCTCGGAGAAGAAATTCAGCCTGTCGCACAGCACCCGGGATGTTCTTAAGAATCTGGACGGGGTTGTTTTTGTGAGGATCTACCTGGAGGGAGAAATGCCCTCTGAGTTTGTGAACTTCCGAAACAACATCAAGGACCTGATGGATGAGTGCAGGGCCTGGGGCGGTGAGAAACTTCAATATGAATTTGTGAACCTCTATGATGAGCCCGATGAAGAGATCCGCGGCCGGATGATTGGTGAACTTTACGACCAGGGTCTGAAGGTGACCTCCATACAGGTAAGTGATCGGGAAGGAGGGAAAACCGCAAGGATCATCTTTCCCGGAGCCATGGTTTCCTACGGAAAATACAGCATGCCCGTTAATCTTTTGAAGAATAATCCCTCCCTGTCCCATGAGATGAACCTGAATAATTCCATTCAGAGCCTTGAATATGAATTTATGAGGGCCATTCACAGCCTCACCCTTGATGAGGTTCCGGCCATTGCCTTTATCGAAGGGCACGGTGAGCTTGATTCCCTGCAGACCTATAGCCTGATGGACGAGCTAAAGAATTTTTTCCAGGTGGACAGGGGTTATATCAACGGAAATACCGAGGTGCTTCAGAACTATAAGGCCCTGATTGTGGCCCGTCCCACACGCATGTTCAGCGAAGCCGATAAATTTGCACTTGACCAGTACATTATGAATGGAGGCAAGGTGTTGTTTTTTCTTGATCCGGTAAATCCCTTCGCCGACAGCCTCAGCGGTGGAACGACTGTGGCCCTGGCAAACCAGGTGGGGCTGGAGGATCTTCTTTTCAAATATGGCGTGAGGGTGAATTACAATATTGTGGCCGACTTGCAGTGCAGTGCGGTTCCTGTGAACACAGCATCCAGCGGCGAGCAGGCTCGCTTCAGCCTCATGCCCTGGGTCTATCATCCCCTGCTTGCCGGCAACCCCATTCATCCGGTTATCCAGGGGACTGAACTATGTAAAGGCCGAGTTTGCTTCGTCCATGGATACAGTGGCAGGGAGCGGGAAAGTTAGGGCAAGCGTTCTGCTGGCCTCTTCAGAGAGCAGCAGGAGCAGGGAGGTACCTCTTTACATTTCCATGGAAGAGGTCACCGTTCAGCCCGACCCGGCCCTTTACAGGGAGTCAGGTCTGCCGCTTGCAGTACTTCTCGAAGGAAGTTTTACCTCTCTGTATAAGAATTATCCACCACCCACGGGGGTAAATCCCATTCCTGCCGAGGTTCTGCCCGAAAGTAAACCCACTTCCATACTGGTGGTGACAGATGGAGATATTCCGGCCAACGCGGTAAGTGTTGAACAGGGTTACCTGAAGCCCGAGAAGCTGGGTTATGACCCTTATACAAAGCAGACCTTCGGCAATCTGGAATTTGTCATGAATGCCATCAATCAGATGACAGATGAGACCGGTCTTATGGAGCTCAGATCCAAGGAGTTCAGGCTGCGCCTCCTGAACAGAGAGATTATTGGTCAGAAGGATCGCCTCCTGGTATGGAAGATGATAAATACCCTGCTTCCCCTCTTACTGGTCATCATCTCGGGCATCATCCTGCAGTATGTAAGGAAGAGAAAATATGCACAGTAGAACAAAGCACGGACGCTATGGAGTTGTGATTGCGGGACTCTTCATCCTTGCCGCCCTGATCCTGCTTCTGGTAAAACCCTGGAACCTGTCCGGAAAGGGCGGTAAGCAGATTCTCTTAACACAGGCGGAGAAAATTGACCAGATCAGGATCGCTGGCCCACTGGGTGCTGTGGAATTAATACGCATGGGAGAAGTCTGGACACTTCCCGGAGGAGAAAAAGCCCTTCCTGTTGCTGTGGAGAATATTCTCTTTGCGGCAGGCCGGCTCCAGATTGATGCAGTGCAGACAGATCTTTCGGTTTGGGAAGAGGAAGGCACCAAAAAACTGAGTTTTTTTAGCGGAGGGAAGCCCGTTCTGCAATATGAAGCACTGAGCAGGGATGGCAGGTTCCTGATCCTGCCTTCCGGCTCCGCAAAAGCTTATGCGGTATCACTTCCAGGCTACCCTGAACTGGATTTAAACCAGGTGTTTTCCGAAGAGGAGAATCACTATCTGGATCATGTGCTTTTGGATCTGGCCCCCGAAGAAATCAGGCGGGTTGAGGTGGAGAAAAAGGGGCGTTCCCCCTTCAGCTTTACCAGGGATGCAGACGGAAAATTCAGTTTTGAAGGAGCCGTTCCTCAGAGTCAGCCTGCGGGAGAGGATCTGAACCAGGAGGCCCTTCGCATGCTCTTCACCTATTTTAGTTCAATCAGATATGAGCAAAGGGCCGGAGAACTGCAAAATCTACCTGATGTGGAAGATTTAAAAAACAGATGGCTGGCCACCATTTCTGTTGAGACCATGCAAGGGGAGAAGCACTCCCTGAAAGTCTGCTCACTCCCCGGCGAAAGAGGGGAAAAAGAGCACATGTTCTTAGCGCTCGTCTATCAAAATAACAGTCCGGAGCCACTGCTTGTAAAATATGTTTACCTTGATGTACTGATGCGGGATTTCCCCGCTTATTTTGGGGATAACTCCTTGCGCCATTGACGTTTTTTTTTTGTATAATTGATGGATTATTGATTTATTTTTTTAAAAAAGCAAACACTCATGAAATTTGTTGTCTCCAGCATGGAACTGTTAGGACATCTGCAGGCCATCAGTCGTGTCATCAGTTCAAAAAATACACTGCCAATTCTGGATAATTTCCTGTTTTCCCTTGAAGAGGGTAAACTGGAGATCACTGCTTCTGACCTGGAATCTACACTGATTACCCAGATCCAACTGGAGAATACCGATGGAGCAGGGGTTATCGCAGTACCGGCACGCATTCTCACTGATACACTTAAAGAGTTTCCGGATATTCCCCTGACCTTCGAGATTGATCCCGAGTCACTGACCATAGTCATTCAGAGTGAGAATGGTAAATTCTCAATTATGGGTCAGAACGGTGCGGAATTTCCCCAGATGCCAGTTATTAAGGATGACCAGAAACAACACCTTGAACTGGAGAAAGATCTTCTGCTGACAGGTATTACAAAGACCTTATTTGCCACGGCGGATGACGAACTAAGGCCGGTTATGAACGGAATCTTCCTGGAGCTTTCTACAGATGATATTACTTTTGTGGCCTCCGATGCCCATAAGCTGGTGCGCTATAAGAGAACAGATGCATCTGCTTCACAGACATCCAGTTTTATTCTCCCCAAGAAACCCGCTGCCTTACTAAAGAATATCCTTCCCAGGGAGGAGAACAATATTATCCTGGAATTTGATGACAGGAATGCATCCTTCAATCTGACCAATTACACCCTTGTGTGCAGGCTCGTGGAAGGGAACTACCCCAGTTACAACTCGGTGATCCCTGCCGATAATCCATTTAAGGTGACCATCGACAGGCTTGCCCTTTACAATACACTCAAGCGGGTTTCGGTTTTTTCAAACCAGGCCAGCAACCTTGTTAAACTGTCCTTTAAGGGTAATCTTCTGGATATTTCCGCCCAGGATATTGACTTCTCCATATCGGCAAACGAAAGGCTGAGTTGTCAGTATGACGGAGATGACATGGAGATTGGATTCAAGTCCACCTTCCTCATAGAAATCCTGGCGAACCTGGCTTCGGCCGATGTAATTCTGGAGTTAAGTGACCCGACCAGGGCAGGGATTCTGCTTCCCAGCGAGGCCGACAATGAGAATGAAGATACCCTTATGCTGCTGATGCCCATGATGATCAATTATTAGGGGATGAAGCTGAATCTTAAGAATCCCATTATATTTTTTGATCTGGAGACCACGGGGATTAATGTGGCCCAGGACAGAATAGTTGAAATTTCCTATCTGAAAGTTGACCTGAACGGCAACGAAACTTCTAAGACTTATCGGGTTAATCCAGGCATTCCCATACCCAAGGAGGCCAGCGATATTCACGGCATACTGGATGAGGATGTGAAAGATGCACCGGGTTTTAATGAGCTTGGAAAAACCATTGCCAGGGAATTTGAGGGTTGCGACCTGGCCGG
Organism: uncultured Bacteroidota bacterium; assembly: GCA_963713725.1. Lineage (GTDB taxonomy): Bacteria > Bacteroidota > Bacteroidia > Bacteroidales. The sequence continues at coordinate 142,437 of CAVQMZ010000017.1, read as the reverse complement.
ATATAACTCCATTAAGTTTGATATACCCCTGCTGGCTGAGGAATTTCTGAGGGCTGGCATAGACATTGATCTGAAGCGCCGAAAGTTTGTGGACGTTCAGGTAATCTTCATGAAGATGGAGCAAAGAACCCTGGCAGCTGCCTGCAAGTTCTTCCTGGGAAAGGAACTTACGGATGCCCATTCGGCTGAGGCTGATACCATGGCCACCTATGAGGTGCTTCAGGCCCAGCTTGATCGCTATTCCAACCTTGAGAATGACATTGGCATGCTTGCCGATTTTTCTGCCCATAATCGCAATGTGGACTTTGCGGGCCGGATCGTTTTAAACGACGACGATGTTGAGGTCTTCAATTTTGGGAAGCACAAGGGCAAAGCGGTCACTGAAGTTATGGCTAATGATCCCGGTTATTATGGCTGGATGATGAATGGTGATTTCCCCCTCTACACCAAGAAGGTTCTTACCAATATCAAGCTAAACTCCAAAAAGTAGGTTCAATGAAGATTATATGTATTGGGAGGAACTATGTGGCCCATGCAAAGGAGCTTAATAATGATGTGCCCGCAAAGCCGGTTTTTTTCATGAAACCCGATTCGGCACTGGTGATTAACAACCGCCCCTTTTTCTATCCGGACTTTTCCAGTAATGTCCACCATGAACTTGAGCTGGTGATTCGCATCGACAGACTGGGCCGAAGCATTGAGGAGAAATTTGCAAACCGCTATTTCAGCGAAATTGCCCTGGGTGTTGATTTTACTGCACGTGACCTCCAGGACGAGCAAAAGAAAAAGGGACTCCCCTGGGAAATTGCCAAGGGCTTTGATTATTCGGCTCCCATCAGTGAGTTTTTCCCGGTCTCAAAGTATAAAGACATTCATAATCTTTCCTTCAGACTGGATTTGAACGGCTCTGCTGTTCAGGAGGGTAGTTCTTCCCTGATGATATTCTCCTTCGAAAAAATTATCGCCTATGTTTCCAGGTTTATGACCCTTAAGACTGGCGATCTGATCTTCACAGGAACACCCGCCGGGGTGGGGCCCGTCTCAGTGAATGACCGGCTTGAAGCTTACCTTGAAGGGGAGAAGCTGATGGACTTTCCCGTAAAATAATTATCTGTGAAACAGGAGGCGTACAAACTTCGCCGGATTTCCCTGCTCAAAGTATCGGCCTTTTTAATTTACAGGCCTGGAGAAGCCATTCTGGTGGACTGTGGGAGGATGGGGTCCGAGGGGAAAATTTTGAAAGAGATGAACAGGCTTGGTCTTCAGCCTGCCGACCTCTGTCTCCTTATACTTACGCATGCCCATTATGACCATGCAGGAGCGGCCCGGCGTTTGAAAGAAATTTGTGGATGCAGGATCATGATCCACAAAAGTGAAGCCTCCCGTCTCCAGGCGGGTAAAACACCCATTCCCGGGGGGACCCGCTGGAAGGCGAAAGTGCTTGTTTTTGTGGGCAGAATCTTTGCATGGCACCTAATGAAATATCCCCCTGCCCGGGCTGACATACTTGTTGGAGGGCCAGGCAGTCCAGAGGCAGAGTCCGCCAGTCTTGTGGATTATAATTTCCCCGGAAAGGTGATTCACAGTCCCGGTCACACCCCGGGTTCCATGGTGGTACTCATGGAAGGAGGGGAGATGCTCGCAGGAGACAGCCTCTTCGGTCTGGCCGGTAAGAGAATATTCCCCCCCTTTGCCGAAGATCCGGCTGCACTGATAGAAAGCTGGAAGCGTATCAGCACCATGGAAGTCAGACGCTTTTTTCCGGCCCATGGGGCCAGTATCAGTCCTGAAAGGTTTTTGGAGGAATTTGTGATGCTGGATGCCTAGAAAAGGTCTCTTTGCCTTTACTGCAAGCCTTGTTGTGCCCCTTTTAGTGTCCCTGGTTGCGCTTCTTTTTGCGCTCGCTGCTCGAAACTTTCCCGGAGGTAGAGTTGGAGGGTTTCGTAGACCTCCTTTTGTTGTTCCGGTGGCATGTTTCTGATGCGGGTTCTGTGAGATCCGCCTTCCTTGTAGAATGTCCTTGATTGGGAATTTTCCATGCTGTTTACAGCAGTGGCTGACCAGGTGTCGTATTCTCCATAGATGTATATGAAGCGTTGGGCTACATGCTCAAGATAATTTGCCAGATCAATCGAAAATGCTGAGTCGTAGTGAAGATCCATCTCCGGTGGAAGGGTGAAGGTGAATACCGGAATGTCCACGTGGCGGATAAATTTTTCGAAGGGTTCAAGCTCATATCCGTAATAGCCAATCTGGGTCATGGCCTGGTAGAAAAAGGGCTGCTGCCGGAGGATGGATTTATCCGAAAAATAGTCAAAGCCTGCCACCCTGTTCATGTGCTCCACAAATTCCATGGGGCTTGCTGCCCGCCCGGGGATTTTACTGGCCGGAACGTAGGCCCATTGCCAGAAGGCAAAGGAGTACTCCAGAACACAGTATTCATAGGCCTTTTCAAGCCCCCCTGCGATCTCATAAGTGTAGCCCTTCCAATCAGAAAATTCCCTGAAGGCAGGAATATAGCGGTCCTGGAATTTCAGCGCAGTTTTTTGAAATCTCCGGATCTTCCTTCTTTCACCTGCACTTCCCACCTTCCCCAGGAAGGAATAGATACGCGGATCCTCGATTCCATAATTGAGAGGGGCCACATAGGGAACCCTTACATCCACATCGTCTGGATAATAAAAGCTATGGAACATTACACTTTGACCACCCTTGCTGATGCCGGTTGCCACCCACTGACCCGGGTAGAGTTCCTTCATGGTTTTGATAATTCGGTGAAGATCCGAAGCCGCCTGCCAGGCATTCAGGTATTCCCATTGCAGGCTGTCGGGGGTACTTTTCCCAAAATAACGGTGTTCAACCATCACCTGGTTGCATTTTAAAGCGGCGGCCAGTTCAGAAGTATAATAATACCGGGCATCGTATCCGGCATCCACCAGTACAACCGGACTGCCGGGATCGAAATGGGAAATTAAAATGCGCTGCATAAAGCGCTCGCCGTCGGGATTGTTGTGGTCAAGGGGTTGCTCGAATAGAAATTCGATGATGGTATCATAATTTGATTCCCCCTCCAACAGTCGGATCTCTTTGGCATCAATTCGCTCCAGGAACTGATCCAGCTGGCTTGTGACTCCCCACCCGGGAAGTAGAAAGCAGATAAAGCATCCCAGCAATAGGCCCCTTTTCATAAGGCCTAAAATTAGCAAATTTCAGGCAGGTCACAAAGCCCTGTTAGCGGATTGACCTGTATACCGGATAACGCATATAGCTGGGCTCTGACCAGGGCGAGTTTTCGTAGATGTATCTCAGTTGCTGATAGGAGGACGCTGCAAAAGCGGGGTCGCTTTCCTTCTTTTTATTAAACTCCCCGGCCAGGTTCTCATCCTTTTGAAGAAGCTCCCAGGCACTTTCTTCGAAAATGTAAGGAGAGAAATATTCGTTTCGAAAGAGGATCTCATCAAAGAAATTCCAGGCGAAGAATGAGTCGTAGCCCCTGGGATCAAGGGTTTGCACCAGGTATTCACAGGCCTCCTGCTTCGTGGGGATGATGCGGTCTCCCGGTCTTAAAAGTATGGAATCCAATCTTTTACGAAGCTTTACGTCCCGGTGATAATAATGACCATTGTATGGGCGCTCGGAGGTTTCATAGCTATCAATGTAGGAGACCTCCACCTCAATGATGGTGTCGTTTTCCACGGTCATCATTTCAACCTGGTTCAGTTGCAGTCGCTCAATCACCTCACCCCAGGCAAAGGGCAGATAGTAATACCCGGGAACCTTTGCGCTTACCCTTGCTTTGAAATAACGGTAGTAGGGGATTTCCTTATCCCATTCTTCACTGCGATCATACCAGAGTACCTCCTGCCCGCTTATCCTGGAAGTTTTACTTTTAGCGCTATAGCCTTTAAAAGGAATCATGTCGAAGCGGCTTGAATCCAGTTCCCATTGAAGCACAAATTCGGTGCTGGCCATTTTCTCCTTCCAGGCCTGATCCTTCACAGCCCGGATTTTTTCTCCATGGCTATGGGCGAAACGCAGCATTTCCCTGAGCAGGTGCCAGGTTGAGAGGACGCGGTCGCTAAAGGGTTTGAACATATGTGTTTCCACGGTAAAGGAAAGGGTATTGTAGAGACTGGTGTAACCCGAGGTATACCTGGGGTAGTCCATGAAGGATATGAGACCATTGTCAGGCGTTTTGCGATAACTCCATACATAGGGACTCATTTCATAGGGTGTTTCTTTCATGGATTCAAAGAGAAAGGGTAAGAGCTCTTCCTCCAGGAAGGCCGCCTGGGCCGGCTGGTGTCTTTGTTCATGACTGTTAATCAGGGTAAGAACATAGGGGTAATCGGCTCCGTTGGAGGTATGAGTATCCACAAAGAGATCAGGTTTCCACTCCCTCAGGATATGGGTCAGGGAACGGGTATTTCGGGAGTCCAGCTTAATAAAGTCCCGGTTGAGGTCCAGGTTCCTGGCATTGCCCCTGAAGCCGTGTTCAACAGGGCCATTCTGGTTGGCTCTGTGATATTTTCCCCGGTTCAGTGCCCCGCCCACATTAAAGATTGGGACGATTACTATGGTAGTCGACTCAAGGAACTCTGCATATTCATCTGATCCTGAAAGTAAACCGGAGGCAAGTTTAAGGCTGGCATCTATGCCACAGGGTTCTCCGGGATGAATGCCATTATTAATAAAGAGTATATTTTTGCCAGCCTTTCTCGACTGCTCGGGGCTAAAGAGCTGATCCCCGGAGATAATGAAAAGGTGGAGGGGTTTTCCCGCATCGGTTTCTCCAGCTTCGACAAGTAAAGCCTCCTCGTAAGATTCATCAAGGTATTGATACATTTCTACAGCCTCTTGCCAGCTCACCGTCTCATTCTGCTCATAGCGCAGTTTTACCTGGCTATGCGACTGTATTCCCAGGGCCATAAGCAGCAGGCCTGGCAGAAAGATTCTCCCGGGAAATCTTCGTTTAAAACTTTTTTTCTTCCAGTTCATAATGAAGTTTTTTAAAAAAGCTGATTACAAGATCTCCGGAAGTGGACAGGGAACCTTGATTTGAAAAATCTTCTGGCCTGATCCTGCCTTCAATAGAGAATTTACGAATATGGTGAATCACCCCCAGTTCTCCCCATATCGTATAAGCCGGATCACTGACCAGCATGAGCTGCTGGTTATAAAGGTTGAAAAAATCTTCAATTACCTGAAATTCGGTCAGGTAAAAAGCACTCAGGTGCGGAAAGGCAGCGCTGCTTTCGCAGATATTTTTGTATCGCTTCCTCACATTGGCCAGAATGTTGATGCCCAGCATCTCAAGTGGGACCCCTCTTTTGAGATAGATTTCAGTGTAGCGGTAAATCCCCACCCTTCCCAGGGCATCCAGATCATCGGCCATGGAAAGAAGGCTCAATAAGCCCGGAGGCCCTCCCGCCTGAAGGTCTTTGTATAAAGAGCGGTCCTTGCTGTCATGAAGGGCTATTGCATCTTTAATGTCATCAAAGAGAAAGGGCTCTGGCCCAGTGGTTTCCTGTATAAAATTCGAGAAAATCCCGCTTCCCAGCTTGCCATGTTTCTCACCGGAATCGAAGGCCATTCCAGCATCGTGGAAGCAGGAGGCCAGAAGCAGGGCCTCCACAAGACCAGCGTCAGCAACTGAATCATTTTTTTCCAGCTCAAGAAGCAGGTGCTTGCAGGTCTTCCAGACCCGCATGTGGTGATGCTGGTCATGAGAGGGGAGGAAGCTGTCCTTAAAGAGTTCAGCGATTCGGGACTTTGCCGGGACCAGCCATTTAGCCTCAGCTAAGCTAATTCTTTGGGAGACGGAACCCTTCAAGCCCGATCAGCTTACCCGGGTTATTTTAAGCATGTTCGTTTTTCCTCTTTCAAGGATGGGGATACTGCCCACATGAACCACCAGGTCGCCCTTTTTCAGCAGATTCTGACTTACCAGGAACTCCTCAGTATATTCGACGTATTCATTCACATTCTTGCATTGCCCGAAAAAGAAGGAGCGAACTCCCCAGACCAGGGAAAGGTCACAGATCAGGTCCTCATTCATGGTAAAGGCAAATATGGGTGCTTTCGGACGATGAGAGCTTAATTTTACAGCAGTAAAACCTGAATGCGTCAGGGCAACAATGGCTTTTGCATCCACATGTTCGGCCAGGCGCGTTGCATTGTAGCAGATGGATTCGGCAAGGAAGGAGTCCTCCTTCATCCTGGGCTTGTGCTTGCGATAGTAAATATACTCTTCGGTTTCCGTGGAGTCGATTATCTTCTGCATGTTAATAATGGTCTGCACGGGATATTTACCCACCGAAGTTTCAGCACTTAGCATTACTGCATCGGCACCGTCAAGAACAGCGTTTGCCACATCATTGGTTTCGGCCCGTGTGGGCGTGGGATTGGTGATCATGCTTTCCATCATCTGGGTGGCTACAATGACGGGTACAGATCTTTCGTGACATTTTTTAATAATACTTTTCTGAATGACGGGTACCTTATGAAATTCCACTTCCACACCCAGATCGCCCCGTGCCACCATTATAGCATCTGATACTTCGATAATCTCCTTAATCTCCTTCAGGGCCTCGGGTTTTTCAATTTTTGCAATGATGCCCGCATTATTGGGATGGGCATCCACAATCTTTCTCAGTTCGACCATGTCTTTTTCCCTTCTAACAAAGGAAAGGGCAATCCAGTCGACCTTTTGATCCAACGCAAATTGTACATCTTCAAGGTCCTTTTCCGTAAGGCTGGGTGCAGATACATTGGTATCGGGAAGGTTTACCCCTTTTTTAGTAGAGAGTGGTCCTCCTGCAATCACCCTTGTAGTAACACGATCGACGCCGTTTGACTCGATCACTTCGAACATAAGCTTTCCGTCATCCACCAGGATTTTTTCACCCGGTGTGGCATCTGCAGGTAATTTGTCATAGCTCAGATAAGCCTGGTCTTTTGTGCCCATACATGGGGTGGTAACAAAGGCAAAGATTTGGCCGTCCTCCAGCATTACTTTGTCGTTCTCCATTTCCCCCACGCGTAGTTTGGGGCCCTGAAGGTCTGCCAGGATGGCCACATGGGTGCCAAGCTCCTTATTGAGTTCGTTGACATATTTAATGGTTTTTTTATGCTCCTCATAGGTATCATGAGAACAGTTGAAGCGGCAAACATCCACACCTTCGTGGAACATTTTTTCAAGAATCTCTTTGTTACGGGTGGCCGGTCCTATGGTGGCAATTACTTTGGTATGTGATCGTTCGTGACGCATGATAAGTCTAAAGATAAATATAAGCCTGGTGGCTATGTGTTTTTGGTTTTGCGCAAAGGTATGGCTATTAGCGGGATTCTGAAAGAGTCGGGGATTAAAAAAATGTTACATGCTTGCTGATAAAGACTCACCGTGGCAGCAGCACAAAAAAAAGACCAGCTCATCATGTGAACCGGTCTTTCCCTATGTGAATATATAATATTAGACTAGACGCCTTCAGGCTTTTGTCCCAGAAGGATTTCGTCGATCATTTTGCGGAACATTTCTTTGGTTTCCTCTGGAGTCTGAGCGATACCGTTGCTCATGGTTGGTCTGCCATCCTTGGGAACGAAAAGAAAAGCGGGAATACTCTGGATGCCAAATACGGAGGCAAGTTCGCCCTCTTTCTGGGTATCCACCTTGTAGATGTGGATTTTTCCTTCATATTCTTTCGCCAGTTCCTCCAGTATGGGTGCAGCAATTTTACAGGGTCCGCACCAGTCAGCGTAGAAGTCAATCAGGGCAGGTTTGTCACCTTCATAAACCCACTCGGTCTGGTTCTTCTCATAATTCATCACTTTCTCAAGGAAATCCTGCTTTGTCAGTTTAACGGTCTTCCCGGCTTCTGCAGAAGCAGATCCGCTGGTCCCGGTTTCAGTGACAAGGCTTCCTTTTTCAGTAGCATCACTACCTTCGTTCAGCCCGGAGGCTGAGCCATTGTTGCATGAGAAGAGTAGAAATGATACTGCTGCTATACTAAAAATTGCTTTTTTCATATCCTTATTTTTAAATGGTTACACTAAGCACCTCGGAGATAGCCTGCTTAAAGGTCTCTTTTGGAAGAGCGCCCATGGCCATCTGAGGTTGTCCCTCTTTGGGGATGAAAAGCAGAGATGGAATACTCTGGATGCCAAAAACGGATGAAAGTTCACGCTGCTCTTCGGTGTTGACTTTATAAATTTCAAGCTTGTCGCCATATTCATCCTTCAATTCTTCCAGTAAGGGACCAACTACCTTGCAGGGGCCACACCAGTCGGCATAAAAATCAATGATTGCAGGTGTCTCACCTTCAAATTTCCACTCCTTATTGGCTTCGTAATTAAAAACCTTCTCTTTAAATGTCTCGTTTGTTAAATGCTCAAGTTTCATGATTGTATCTTATTTGGTTTATATTCTGACGCAAAGATAGGGCCAACCTTACAGTCCCACTGTAACTTTAGTCACAAAGCAACAAATACTCCTGCTGAGTCCCGCAACCGACCTAGTGATTACCTGTAAAGGACATGGCATGGTTAAGGTAGCTAACCAGGGGGAAGAGCCCCCTGTAATCGTCCGTCAGAAGCAAGGCAAGATCTTTGCCTTTGAGTTCAGTGTCCTTATAATTACGGGAGAAAATATGGTGTTTGTATTTCAGCTCCTCCATGTGAGGAAAATCCTTGGGAAAACCCGCAGGACCCTTTTTAAGCATATCTTCCTTACCGCCCCTTTCGTATTTTTTTTGGGCCTCCAGGGAATTCACAATTTCAAGATAGGCTTCCGGGTTATTCAGGATTTCTTCTCTGATGAGTTTAAGCTGTTCGGCCGGCGGCATCCAGACCCCGGCTGCTGCAAAAGTTTTTCCCGGCTCCAGGTGAAAATAATAGCCGGCATCCGTTGATTTTCTTCCCCCTTTGGTCATCCAGCACCCGAAATGGGTTTTGTAGGGTGATTTGTCCTTTGAGAAACGCACATCCTTATAAATGCGAAAAACACTCTGTTTGGCATCAAGTCCGTCCAGGGTGGGGTCAAAACTGCTGATCCCGGAGATCATTGAAGCTGCCAGTTCCCTGAAAAGGTCCAGGGCTTCCTGGTACCTTCCCTTGTTTTCATTGAACCACTCACGATTGTTATTCTGGTTCAGATCGCTCAGAAATGATAGAATCTGCTTCATATTTTTATTTTAAAAACATTGCTGCGGCTGATAAAGTTCAAGGGATATTGTTATTTTTAATATGTGGACCATCTTAAAAAAGGCATAGACGACTATAATTCCGAGATTCCAAGGGAGCTTATTGCACCATCCATGGAGTTTATCAGGGCATCTGCCCAGATCGGCCTTCACTGGTGGTACTGGGATAATCAGGATAAGAGTTTAATGGTCAGCCCACATTTGCTGGGCATCCTGGGATATACCCAGCAGGAGTTTAATCCCAAAAGGCCTTTTATCTATAAGAATATTCATCCCGATGACACTAAGGATAATACAGAAAAAATCAAGCGCCTGCTTTACGGGCAGGACCAGCTTTATGAGATTGAGTTCAGGGTAAGGGATAAAAGCGGAGAATGGCAATGGTATTATAACCGTGGAACGGTACTGGGACGGGATAAGATGGGAAAGGCCACTGTGGTGGGTGGGATTACCATGGATATGTCTGGCAAGTATAAGAATCTTATGAGCCGGGCTGAAGAACATGAGCGCCTCTACCGGACCCTGATTGATGCTGCGGATGATGCAATCGGCCTTTTCACTGTGAAAATGAAGATCATTCTGTTCAATCCCGCATTTTATGAAACCTTCGGATATGAACTTGAGGAATTTGTAGAACATGGCTGGATAGATATTATTCATCCTGAAGATCGGGCCCGGCTTGATGAAAGGGGAGATGAACTTTTGAAACAGGGTAGTCTTTCGGTGGATTTTCGCGTGAGGCATAAATCGGGTCGCTACTTATTTGTTTCTTCTAAAAATGTAGTCATCCCAAGCAAAGGAAACGAACCTGAAATGATCCTGACCATTATCAGGGATGTGAGTGAGCGAAAGAAGCAACTTGAAGAATTGGAGAAGGCTAAATTAAGAGCTGAGGAAAGCGATATGCTGAAGTCGGCCTTTCTGGCGAATATGTCTCACGAGATTCGAACCCCAATGAACTCCATCGTAGGTTTTTCAAACCTGCTGGTAAACCCGGGACTGGATGCGCCAGCCCGGGATATGTATGTGCAACGCATTGTCAGGAATTCCGAGTTGCTGCTTGCCCTTATATCCGACATCATCGACCTGGCAAAAATTGAGAGTAATCAGCTTCCCCTGGTTTACGGAAAGCAAAAGCTTTCTGTGCTTATTGCCGAAATGGAACAGTATGCCAGGGATGAAATCAGTCGTTTAAAAAAGAAGGGCCTGGAAATTATTACCATCGCTCCGGAAACGGACTGCGAGATTGAAACCGATGTGGTGCGTATCTCTCAGATTATGAGGAACCTGGTTAATAATGCCATTAAATTTACGATAGAAGGCAAGGTAAGGATCGGTTGCAGGGCATCAGATTCCAGTGAGAATGTGGTGCTTTTTGTAGAGGATTCAGGAGTGGGGGTAAGCCCTGAGAATTTTAATCTGATTTTTGATCAGTTCCGGCAGGTGGATGGTTCCAATACGCGTAAGTTTGGTGGAACCGGACTGGGCCTGGCCATTTGTAAAAATCTGGTCGAGATGATGGGTGGAAAAATATGGGTGGAATCCACTGAAGGCATGGGAGCACTTTTCCAGGTTGAATTACCCAGGAAGGCAGTGCTTGTGGACGACAGTGCACTGACAAGTGCACCCGAAAAGGAGATAATCTCTGCACCCGAAATGCCCATGAGGATAGTGGTAGTGGATGATGAGCAGGATTCCCTGGAGCTTTTTTACGAAATCCTATCAGGCATGGGTCATGAAGTTCTGAAAGCCGCTTCGGGCTTTGAAGCACTCCAGCTGCTTGAAAAACATGCTTTGCCTGACCTGGTTTTTATGGATGATCAAATGGATGTTTTAAGCGGAACCGAAACCATGAAGATTCTGAAGGAGAGGTATCCCGGTCTCAAGGTGGTGGTTCAGTCAGCCCATGCCCTTGTGGGAGACCGGGCCCGCTTTCTGAAAAAAGGCTTTGATGCCTACCTGCCCAAACCATTTTCCGTGGATCAGCTTAAAGACATTCTATCCCTTTTCCCTCCTCAATAATCCATATTTCATCTATTTAAATAATTGCTATTTTTGGAGGCATGCAAAAGATCAATGAGTTCCTCCTGTTTCTGGATGGTTACCTGGGTGGCCACCAGTGGTTTGTGTTTTTTCTGCTGGGTACCGGCGTATTTTTTACCTTCTATCTTGGCTTTCCCTCAGATCAGGTATTTCGGACATGCAATCCGGGTAGTAAAAGGCAGGTTTGATAAGAAAAACGATGTGGGGGATACCTCACATTTTCAGGCGCTAACCACCGCCCTCAGTGGTACAGTTGGTACCGGGAATATCGCTGGTGTAGCCCTGGCCATCCACCTTGGTGGTCCGGCAGCCCTTTTCTGGATGCTGATGACCGCGCTGGTGGGTATGTGTACAAAATTTGTAGAAGTAACCATCTCACATAAATACAGGGATATACTGCCTGATGGCTCCATTTCCGGCGGCCCCATGTATTACATGAAAAAGAGACTGAACATTACCACAAAGTCCGGCAGGGTAATAAAGACGGGGGCCATTCTTGGTGGCTTCTTCGCCTTTGCCACCATATTATCTTCTTTTGGTACCGGAAGTTTACCCCAGATAAACAGCATTTCCGAATCCATGTTTACCTCCTTCGGAATCAACCATGCCCTCACGGGAGGCATCCTGGCTGTTTTGCTGGGGCTGGTAATCATAGGAGGAATCAAGAGAATTGCCAAAGTGACCTCCACCCTGGTACCCATGATGGCCCTGATTTACGTTGTGGGAGCGATTTTGGTGATAGCCACCAATTACCAGAACATCCTGCCATCCATTGCTTCCATTTTCACCAATGCTTTTAGCGGCAGTGCGGCTGTGGGAGGTTTCCTGGGTGCAGGATTTGCCTTTACCTTTAACAAGGGGGTAAACCGCGGACTCTTCTCCAATGAAGCCGGTCAGGGTTCTGCGCCCATTGCACACAGTGCTGCAAAGGCCCATGAACCTGTTTCAGAAGGTATGGTTGCCATTCTGGAACCTTTTATCGACACTATAATCATTTGTACCATCACAGGCCTGGTTCTCTTAACATCGGGTGTATGGAATGAGAAGATTGAAAACCGTTTTCAGCAGGCCGACCTGGTGATTCTGGATGGAACTTACAGCGAGGCGGAAAACGCAGACAAGGTGCTGCTCAGCCGTGCCTTCAGCAATGATACCACCCTGGCTCTGTTTACTGGAGAGCTTCAGGTCACCCGCGGTGAAGTTGAAACCCCCGGAATCACCATTGTGCACGCCGAATCTTTTGCTGATAATGTTCAGGTGACCCGTGGCTCGAAAAAGTATAGCGGACCCATTCCCGTTTCAGGAGGAACGGTTCAGTTCAGTGAACTGGGCAGTGATGAGGGAGAAGTGTACTTCACAGGTGAATCCCTGATGCATAGTGCGGCGCTGACCACCCAGGCCTTTACCCGCAGTATTCTCGGGGGCTGGGGACAGTACATTGTGTCTATCGGCCTGTTGCTGTTTGCCTTCTCCACGGCCATTTCATGGTCCTATTACGGGGACCGGGCGGTTACCTACCTTATGGGTTCCAAATATGTGATCTTCTACAGGCTGATCTATGTACTGGGATTCTTTCTGGCTTCCTTTACGGATACCACCATTGTATGGAATCTCTCCTACATTACCATAGCCATCATGACCATTCCAAACCTCTTTGGGATACTGGTACTGAGAAAGGATATCAAAGGAACCATCGGTCAGTACTGGGTCGATTTCAAAAAGGACTGGCCCCAGGAGAAAACCCCGCTGGGCAGCTAGGGAGAACCTAATCCGAAATCCGTTCCAGGAGGGCAATATTTTCCACATGGTGGGTATGGGGAAACATATCCACCGGTTGGATTTTCACAAGCCTGTAGGCATCCCCAAGCAGCTCCACATCCCTGGCCTGCGTGGCAGGATTACATGAAACATAAACAATGCGTTCGGGAGCAATAAGCAGAATCTGTTCCACCACCTTTGTGTGCATGCCGGCCCTGGGCGGATCGGTGATGATCACATCGGGTTTTCCCTGTTCCCTGATGAAACTGCCTGAGAATATGTCCTTCATATCCCCGGCAAAGAAGCGGGTGTTTTCGATATTATTGATGAGGGAATTCTCTTTTGCATCTTCAATGGCTTCGGGTACGGATTCTATGCCCACCACCAGTCCTGCATTGGGAGCCAAAAAGTTGGCTATGGTACCGGTACCGGTATACAGATCATAGACAGTTTCGCTGCCTTTCAGGTCTGCAAATTCGCGGGTTTTCCTGTATAGCTCAAGGGCCTGGTGAGAATTGGTCTGAAAGAAGGACTTGGGTCCAATCTTGAAGGTAAGGTCCTCCAGTTTTTCAAAAATATGATCGCGCCCCGACCATACCAGGATGTCCTGGTCGTAAAGGGTCTCATTCTTTTTGGGATTGATGGTGTACATCAGGCTGGTCAGGTCGGGAAACTTAAATTTTATCTCATCCAGTATCTCGTAAACCACCGGCTCGTCAAACTGAACCGAAAGAATGACCATGACTTCACCCAGGGAGGAGTTGCGGATAATCAGATTCCTCATGAGTCCTTCGTTGGTCCGGTGGTCATAGAAGGAGACTCCCTTTTCCAGGGCAATATCGCGCAGAAAATTGCGGATGGGATTTACGGGATCACCCATCAGGTGGCACTTTTCGATGGCCACTACCTTATCGAAGCGACCGGGAACATGCAAGCCCACGGCATTGGTGTGTTCAAAGGACACATCGGAGGCCGCTTCATGATCCAGCAACCAGCGATGCCGCGAGAAGGTAAACTCCATCTTATTCCGGTACTCCCTGGTTGGATCCGAGGCCAGTATGGGCGAAATCCGAGGTATTTCTATGCCCGCTATATGCCTGAAGGCATCTTCAACCTGCTGTTGTTTATAGAAAAGCTGTCGCTCGTAGGGGAGGTGCTGCCATTTGCATCCTCCGCATACGCCGAAGTGTTCACAAAAAGCTTCGGTACGCTGGTCGGAATAGCTGTGGTAGTTTACGACCCTGGCTTCCATGTAACGGCCTTTTTTTCTGAATACCTGGAGATCAACCACATCTCCGGGGATGGCCCCTTTCACAAAAACAACCATATTATCCACCCGGGCAAGGGATTTGCCTTCGGCCCCGATATTCTCAATGGTAACTTTTTCTAAAAGCGGTAATGGTTTTTTCTTTCTGCCCACAGCAATGAATTAAGGCTGCAAAAGTATCATTCCGCAAGCACTTCTGCAATGATTGTCTCCACATCGGCAGCAGCTGCCGACATTGTTTCCCGGATGATGCCATTCATGGGCCTGGCCACAACCCCGGAATTCATCCTGGAGATCCATACCGAGCCATCATCCTTTTCATAAACTGAGATGCGGCAGGGCATCATATTGGATACGATTCTCTCGTCGCTTTCCTTCAAGATCTGGTAGGAATGATCGGGATGACAAATTTCAATCACTTTTACGCTTCTGACATCATGATCAAATTTTTTCATGGTGAGCTGCAGGTCATGCACCATGGGTGTTTTCCATCCTTTTGCGTCGATTGCTTCCTGGACTTTTGCAACCGTTGCATCAAAATCCAGCGGGGATGCAGATTCTTTAAACATTAATTTTGGCATTGAAAGGAAGGCAATGAGCCAGCCAATAAGGATGCCAGCCAGTACTCCGATGATAATTCCTGTGGTCATGTTTTTCATTTTTAATTTCAGATTTGAGTTTGCTACAGATAAATATACAAAGCACTCGCCGAATTGTTCTATTTTTGCGCAGATGATTCAGAAAGGTTTGTAAAAAAGAAGTACGCGAATGATATCAGTAGATGGTGTAACTATAAGATTCGGAGCATTTGTATTGTTCGACCGCATCACTTTCCAGGTGAATCCTGGAGACAGAATCGGACTGGTGGGCCGTAACGGGGCCGGGAAGACCACCATTTTGAATTTAATTGACGGGAAACAGCAACCAGACGAGGGGCGCGTGGTGATCACTTCCGGAAAAACGGTGGGTTACCTGCCCCAGCAGATGAAGCATAAAAAGGGGAAAACCCTTTATATGGAGACCCTGGATGCCTTTGTAGAAGTGCTTCGTTTACAGAAGCGCATAACGGATATCGCACGTGAGTTAGAAGAACGCGAGGACCACCATTCGGATTCCTACCTTGAACTGATCCAGGAGCTTTCAAATGCCAATGAACGATTTGAGCTGGAGGGCGGACACAGTATTCATGCAGACGTGGAACAGACCCTTACAGGTCTGGGATTTGAACAAAAGGATATGGAACGGCCTGTGCATGAGTTCAGTGGAGGTTGGCGCATGCGTGTTGAACTGGCGAAAATATTACTCCGACGACCCGATTATATCCTGCTTGACGAGCCCACCAATCACCTGGATATTGAATCGATTCAGTGGCTTGAAGGCTTTCTGAGCGCTTACCAGGGAGGTGTCCTGATCATCTCCCACGACCGGATTTTTCTGGACAGGGTTACCAACCGGACCCTTGAGCTTTCCCTTGGAAAAACTTATGATTATAAGGTTTCCTATTCCAGGTATGAAGAACTGAAACAGGAAAGGATCACCATTCAGAACTCGGCCTATGAGAACCAGAAAAAAATGATTCAGGAGACCGAGCAGTTTATCAGTCGTTTCAGGTATAAGGCCACCAAGGCAGTTCAGGTGCAATCCAGGGTCAAGCAACTTGCAAAGATTGACCGCATTGAAGTAGAAAAGGAGGATTACGGGGTTATGAATCTCCGCTTCCCTCCGGCCAAACGTTCGGGAACCATAGTGGTGGAGGCAGAAAACCTGTGTAAAAGTTATGGAGAACACCTGGTACTGGATGAAGTGGATCTGGTCATAGAGCGTGGTGAGAAGGTGGCCTTTGTGGGCCGGAACGGGGAAGGTAAGACAACCCTGTCGAGGATACTTATCGGGGAGCTGGACTACACCGGTAAGCTAAAAATGGGGCATAATGTGGAGCTGGGATATTTTGCCCAGAACCAGGATGAGATTATGGATGGAAACCTGACTGTTCTGGAGACAGTCGACCGTGTGGCCGTGGGAGATATTCGCGGACGTATCCGCGACATCCTGGGTGCCTTCCTGTTCAGTGGGGAGGATGTGGAAAAGAAAGTTAAGGTATTGTCGGGGGGTGAACGCTCCAGGCTGGCCATGGCCAGAATGCTTCTTCAGCCCTTTAATCTCCTGATCCTGGATGAGCCCACCAATCACCTGGATATGCGTTCAAAAGATATCCTGAAAAATGCCCTCCTGGCCTTTGATGGTACACTTATTGTGGTTTCCCACGACAGGGAATTTCTGGATGGCCTGGTGGATAAGGTTTTTGAATTCAGACACCGGAAGGTGAAAGAGCATCTCGGCGGAATATTTGAATTCCTCCAGAGAAGAAGGGTGGGGTCCTTGCAGGATATTGAAAGAAAGGACGGGACCGGTGCGGGCAAAACCGTAAAGAATACAGGCAAATCGAAAGTTGAACAGGGCGGGAAATCCAGGGCAAAAGAAGGTAGGGTCCCTGAAACAAATCCTGTTAAAGAAAAGCAGGGTGATGCAGGCAATAAGGTACAGTATGAAGAAAGAAAAGCTCTGGAGAAGAAGATTCGCAAGGTGGCCAACCGGGTAAAGGCAGTGGAACGTGAGGTGGAAGAAATTGAAGTTGAACTCGCCCGAATGGACGCCCTTTTGATAAATCCGGAGAATATTACGGGCATGCAGGTTTATGAAGAGTACGAGCAGCTGAAAAAGAGGCATGATGAGGCGCTGTTGAACTGGGAAAAACAAACCCTTCAGCTTGAGAAAATGGAGGCACGGAGAAAATAGTTAATTTAGTGACATGGAAAGGAAGTGGTGCTATATTTGGTTTGGACTGGTAATGATCCTGGTCGGCTTTGCTGGCTGTAAGACCACTGAGCCTACCACTACCAGGCCTCCTGATGTATACCTGGCCTCTCTGTATAATCCGAGCCAGTTATCCCTTCACCCGGAGTATTCCATCTTTCATGAAAACAACGAGTATTCTGTTCTTTATATCAGGGCTTATCCGTCGGAACTGAGGTTTGATCAGGCCAATGAGGATTCCGAGTACAGGGCCCTTCTTTCCTTTAAATACAAACTGGTTGTCCTGAATGACGGGATGGAGGGTGAGGTGCTCGATTCGGCGGAGATTACCTACAAACTTGGTGCCCCTGATGAAGATAGATCGGCATTTTTTGCCTCACTAACCCTGCCCATCGCCGAAGGTAAAAAATATCTTCTTCGCCTGGAGGCCAGGGATCTTAATCGTGGAAGTATAGGTTTAGAGTATCTCTATGTGGATAAAACTAACATATATAATGCTCAGAATTTTAAGGTAGTGTCCCTCTACAGTGGCTATCCGAAATTCATGCGTTTTTTTCTTCCGGGAGAACGCTTTAATATCAGGTACAGGGATTCAGGTACCGACTCCATACAGGTGGACTTTTTTACCCTGAAATCAGAACTTCCCCGACCACCTTTAACTGCCACCACCGACTATACCATGAATTATACCCCCGACACAAGTTTTGTTTTCCCGCTTGTGGACACAGCCCACTATAACCTGCAGCAGAAGGGGATGTATTTTGTGAGGGTTGATGCAGAGCATCCTGAAGGATTGTCGCTTTTTAATTTTGGTGGCTCCTTTCCGCAGATTAAAACCCCGGAGGAGCTGATGCAACCTCTTTTTTACCTTACCACCCTGGCCGAATACCGGGATTTAAGAAAGCAGGAAAACATTAAACTGGCGGTTGATGATCTCTGGTTAAAGATGGGCGGAAGCATTGAAAAGTCAAAGGAACTGATACGGATATATTATAACAGGGTGGTTTACTCCAACCTCTATTTTACTTCCAATAAGGAGGGGTGGAAAACCGATCAGGGTATGATTTTCATCCTCTTTGGTCCCCCCAGCAGAATTCAGATGATGGGTAGCGGGGAAAGGTGGTACTATTTTTCCAAGCGCCGCAGTAATCCCGTTGAGTTCAGGTTCGAACGAAAGCCAGATGCATTTTCCGATCAGAATATGGTATGGGTAAAGACCTCTGATTCCCAATTGTTCTGGAATGAAGCAGTACGCTCCTGGCGCAATGGCAAGGTTTATTCAACAGCTAATTAATAAAATGGCGACACAGGACAGTTTTATTTTCGGCATTCATGCAGTCAGGGAAGCCATTAGTGCAGGCAAGGATATTGATAAGGTACTGCTGAGACGAGGTGCGGGTTCGGAGCTCTTCAGAGAATTACAGGCTGATCTTCGTAAGTATGATATTCCCAGCCAGCAGGTGCCGCTTGAAAAATTAAATCGCGTCACACGCAAGAACCACCAGGGAGTAATCGCCTGGGTCTCGCAGATTTCATACACCGATATCAGTTCAGTTTTACCCATGATCTATGAATCCGGAGAGGATCCCCTGATCCTTCTGCTGGATGGTGTTTCGGATGTTCGTAATTTCGGGGCCATAGCCCGCAGCGCTGAATGCGCCGGAGTGCATGCCATCGTAATACCACAGAGTGGAAGCGCGGCCATAAATTCCGATGCCATCAAAACATCAGCCGGAGCCCTGCACAGGATACCCGTTTGCAGGGAAAGAGACCTGCTCACAGCTGTCCGCTTTTTAAGGGACAGTGGACTGAAGCTTTTTGCTGCCACTGAAAAAGCAGAGGAAGTATTATACGATGCTGATCTGACAGGCCCTGCTGCAATCGTGATGGGTTCCGAGGATCGCGGGGTCTCAAATGCCCTCTTGAAGGACTGTGATCACTGGATATCCATCCCCATGAAGGGCTCCATATCCTCTTTGAATGTATCGGTGGCATGCGGAGTTATCCTTTTCGAGGTGATCCGGCAAAGGAAGGCTTAATCTATTTTAAGGGTAGCTGCCGGTTAAAGCTCTCCTCAAGGGAAATGAAGGTTTCCGTTCGGCTCACCCCGGGAATAGCCTGAACCTTATCCACCAGCACATGTTTCAGGTCCTCGTTATCGCGTGTATATATCTTAATGAATATTGAGTAGCCTCCTGTGATATAGTGGCATTGGGTGATCTCGGGTATCTCCTTAAGCTGGACCACCACATCGGGATAGAGGTGGGCACTGTCCAGGAAAATTCCCACATAGGCGCAGGTAAGAAAGCCAATTTTTTTCGGACTGATGATAAACTCAGATCCTGTGATCACGCCCATTTTTGTCAAACGCTGTATACGCTGATGTATGGCGGCACCGGAAACTTTACATTCCCGTGCTACCTCCAGATAGGGGATGCGTGCATTTTTGGTAATAAGGTTGAGAATTTTTCTGTCAAGCTCGTCAATATGATGCTGTTCTTCCATACTCCAGTGTTGTTTAGTCTACTAATGTAATTACAATTTGAAAGAACACAGCACGAATTGATGTGATTTTAAACATAAAGTGCTTTGATTGCTGTCAGGTTGTTTTTATCAGGGATTTTCGGCGCAGCATGAATAAAAGGAGCGTGGAATAGGCGGGAATCAGGAATATCATTCGGTTTCCAAGGCGGTTTATGGGATTTGCAAAAGTTCCGCACACCCATGCATTAATCAGAATCCCCAGGAGGAGGATCAGCCCGGTAAGCATGAGCAGTCGGTTCTTCCGTATGGAAGGTGAAATGGCGAAAAAGATAATCATTGAGAGCAGGGACATTAGCACCAGGATCTTCTGAACCTGGTTCATCCATTTGTAGCCTGCCAGCTGCCCCAGGTTTTGCTTCGAAGATGTATACCTGTCAATGTCCCGGGCTACATAGAACTCAAGCCTTTCCTGTAAGACTGCGGAATTGGGAGCGACGCCTTTGTAGTCGAGCGCCTCGAAGCGGATCAGCTGCTTTGCAGTTGCCTTAAGGGATGCCCCGACATGTAATAGCAGATATTTCGGGGATAAAAAAGTGGCCCTGATGATTTCATTAAACTCATCCCGGGTTTCTTTCCAGCCCCCCATCTCATAAAGAGGACTGGATTCCTGCCAGATAAATTCCCAGGCATGCTCAGGCAAATTTTCCTTATAAGCACAAAGCTTATATTTATGGGAATCGCAGTTTTCATCCAGGTAGCTTCTAATGATTCCCTGTTCGATGAAGGCACCCATGAGGAATACATGTTTTGATTTGGCCAGGGAGGATCCCATGGCCAGAATGCTGAGCAGGGTGATTCCGCTCAGGATCAAAAGGGGCCGGATTCGAAGCAGAGACAGGAGGCCATCTTTAAACAGCCATTTGAGCAGGAGGAGTATAGCGAATAGGCTTATGCCGAAGGGAATATGTGAAGAGTGCATGGCTGCAGCAAAAACAAAGATTACATAGCTCCATGATCTTGTTCCCTTTTCTGATGAGGGCAGGAGAATGAGCAGGGCCGAAAGCAACATAATGGGAGCGAAAATATCGGGAATCAGGTAAGAGCTTGCCCATCCCGCTCCTGAAAAACCGACCGCAGCCATTGCTGCAAGGAAAATCCAGTTCCTGTACCTGGGATTCCCGGCAAACAAAAGACAGGTCAGCTGATAGAGCAGCCAGCTAAGGATGAAACTCTGAGCGAAGATTACCGGCCAAAGAGACAGGCCGTTCAGACTGAAGAAGCGAATAAACAGGCCATAGGTCATGGGACGGTCCATGGGAGGCTGCAATTGAAAGCCAGAAGCCAGGTAGGTGCTTGTATCCGAATAGATCATCGGATATCCATTGATCATGGCAGGTATCAAAAGGATCAGGGTTCCGGCTAAAAGAAAAAATGCTCTTTTCACAGCATCCACTTTTATACCAGCTTGTTGAAATCGGCACCTGTGGGGTTCTGGAATACACGCAGACCAAATTCCGGAATGATGGCCAGGATATGATCGAAAATATCGGCCTGTATGGCCTCATAATTGGCCCAGGCCTGGTCGGCGCTGAAAACATAGATCTCAATGGGAAGGCCCGTTTCGGTGGGTGGAAGGTGTCGTACCAGGAAGGTCATATCCTGTTTGATCTTCGGATGTTTGCGAAGATAGTTTTCCAGGTAGGCCCTGAAGGTCCCCAGGTTAGTCATCCTGCGTCCGTTGGTAACAATGGAGTCGTCCAGTTTAAGGGATTTATTGTAGGCCTCGATTTCCTTCTCCTTTTTGTCTATATAATCATTCAGCAGATAAAATTTCCGAAGTTTTTCGATCTGTGCCGGATCTAGAAAACCCACGCTGCTCATATCAATATTCACAGCCCTTTTGATTCTCCTTCCTCCCGATTGCTCCATCCCCTTCCAGTTGTTGAAGGATTCGGATACCAGGGCATAAGTAGGGATGGTGGCTATGGTTTTGTCCCAGTTCTGCACTTTCACTGTATTGAGACTGATGTCGATCACATCACCGTCGGCATTGTATTTGGGCATGGAGATCCAGTCGCCCAGGTTTACCATGTTATTGGCAGATAGCTGTATACTGGCCACAAAGCCAAGGATGGTGTCCTTAAATACCAGCATCAGGACTGCGGCCATGGCTCCCAATCCTCCAAGAAGAACAGTCGGAGCCTTCCCGCTAAAGATGGAAATGATCATGATGATGCCTGCCGAGTAGAAGATAATCTTTACTACCTGAAGATATCCTTTGATCTCCCTGCCTTTGGAAATGGGCAAGGACCTGTAAATTTCCAGTATTGCATTCAGCAGGGCGTCGATAACCATAAGGACGATAATGACCATGGAGGTCTGGGTGAAATTTCCCAGGAGGGTGACCAGTTCAGGTGCGTCGAATATATATTGCAGGGAGTAGTATATAATTATGGCGGGAGCCAGGTGAGCGAGGCGGTTAAAAACCCCTTCTTTCACCAAAATATCATCCCAGTCATTTTTTGTCTTTTTGGTGATCTGAGTAATGATCCTGATGATGATGCGCTTCACAATAAAATCAGCCAGAAGGGCGATTACCGAGGGTGACAATTATGATGGTGGCATTTTCAATGAAAACAACCAGTTTTTCCGACAGGCTGGCTTGCTTCCAGTATTCCGTTATACCAATTGATCAACTTTTCAATCATGGGGATATATTTTGTTGTGCGAATGCTAAATTATAAATTTACCTCGCTAATTCTACAACTATGAAGCTAACTCTTTCCTTTTTTGCTGCCATTTTTGCTTTTTTCTGCACTCGAGGCCCTGCAGGGCCAGGACTTCGATCAATGGTTTGAGGACGGCGTAATGCGCATTGACCTGGTGTTTACCGGCACTGCAAACGAAAGTGCTTATGCCTTTGAATCCCTCAGAAAAGAAGCTTTTTATAGTGGCAGTAAAAGTGTACTGCTGGATCCCTTCGATTACGGGGATCATAAATTCCAGGTTAAGGATGCCGCTACGGGCACCCTGATTTTCAGTCAGACCTACTGTACCCTTTTCAGGGAGTGGCAAACCACCGGTGAGGCAGATAGCCTGGCCCGGGCCTTCAGTCATTCTCTCCGTTTTCCATGGCCGGCAAAACCCGTACAGATTGAAATATATGACCGGGATAAGAAGGGTGAGTTCCAGGCCTCGTGGAAGGGAGTTTTTGATCCGGCATCCATCTTTGCCGATCCCACACCGTCGAAAGTTTTTGAGACAGCCGACCTGGAAATTAATGGTAGTCCGGAGGAGAAGGTGGACATCCTCTTCCTGGCAGAGGGTTATACCGAAGCTGAAATGGATAAATTTATGGGGGATGCACAGCGATCCATGGAGTACATCTTTTCGGAGGAGCCCTTTAAAAGCAGGCGGGAGGATTTTAATGTGAGGGCTGTGAAATCCACCGGGCCTGACTCGGGAACGGATATACCGGGTGATGCTGTCTGGAAAAATACCGTGATGAATTCGTCCTTTTACACCTTTGGGATTGAACGCTATATGACCACACCCGATTTTCGGGCTGTCTGCGATGTGGCAGCCAATGCCCACTACGATCAGATTTATATCCTGGTCAACACCGATAAATACGGTGGTGGAGGTATCTATAACTTCTACAGCATCTCTGCGGCTGATAACCAGGCCTCAAGGGCAGTGGTGATCCATGAGTTCGGTCATGCTTTTGCGGGCCTGGGTGATGAATATTTTAACTCCTCAGTGGCTTACAATGATTTTTTTCCCCTGGATGTGGAGCCCTGGAATCCCAACCTGACCACCCTGGTGGACTTCGGATCAAAATGGGAGGGAAGCATCAAAAAGGGCCTTCCTGTTCCCACACCCCCGGAAGAAAAATATGCTGAAACTATTGGGGTATATGAGGGGGGCGGCTATGTGGCCAAAGGTGTATTCAGGCCCATGATTGATTGCCGCATGCACACAAACGATGCCGAGTTTTGTCCGGTGTGCAGCCAGGCCATTGAACAAATGATTCATAGATATACAGGCCGTTAGAACCTTTCTATTTTTCAGTCGTATGAGTAGTGGGAATCACTTAATGTTTATATTTGTGATTCTGCAAAATGGAAGCTCGTCCCGTGAAAAGGCTGACGGATGAAGAAATAATCAATGGACTGAGGAAACGCGATAACCGTGTTTTGCAGTATATCTATAAAAATTCTTTCAATGCCGTAAAGCAACTGGTGGTTCACAATGCAGGTTCAGATTCCGATGCGGAAGACATTTTCCAGGAAGCTTTGATCATTATTTTTAAGAAGCTCAGGGACGATGCTGATTTTAAACTTACCGCCAATTTTACCACCTACATTTACTCCATTGCAAGGCTGATCTGGCTAAAGCATCTCAAGCAGATCAAAAAGATTGAAATTGATCCTCTGAACCGGGATATGGAAGAGCGAATTGAATTTGAAGAGCCTCTTCCTGTGGAAGATAAGGACCTGAGAATGGCCATTTACCAGCGGACACTTTCTCAGATTCCCGAAGATTGCCAGAAGATTCTGCGGCTTACCGCCGAGGATATCACCTCCCGCGAAATCGCCCGTAAACTTGGTTTTCGAAGTGAGGGCTATGTTCGAAAGAGACGTCACTTCTGCAAGGAATACCTGGTCAATAAGATCAAGCATGATGCCGAATACCAGGCCATGTTTGATTAAGCCCTGTGCACGCAAAACTGATCCTGAATTTAATCTCCTTCGATTCCAATAACAGATTGCCGGTCCCGGTTCAGGCTTAGTTTTGTCACATCGGGGCGTGAATAATGTCCGGAGATGTCCAGATTTTGCCGCTCTTCAAGGACCCTGTTAAAATCGAGCTCGGCCGTGAAAAGGTCTTCTTCTCCCACCATCGGTTCCAGGATCCATTCACCATCGGGCCCTGCAATGCAGGAGCCGCCATCGGTAAGGGGATCAATTGCTTTTTCCACAATCTGCTCCCGGTATGGGGTATCTTCCGGAAAATCCTTAATAGACATCAGTGCTGAAACCGAGATCACAAAGGAACGCCCCTCTTTGGCTATAAAGCGGGTGATATCTTCGGTGTTTCGTTTGGATCCCGGCCAGACTGCCACATGCAGATCTTCACCCATGCCGTGCAGTGCCGCCCGGGGAAGAGGCATCCAGTTCTCCCAGCAATTTAAGCCTCCCACAGTAAACTCCCCCAGGGGGTGAACCTGGAGCCCGTTACCGTCTCCGGGCGACCAGGCAAGGCGTTCCTCGTAGGTGGGCTGCAGTTTTCGATGTACGGATTTGATCTCCCCCTTCCTATTGATATACACCAGGGAGCAATAAAGGCTGTGTCCACCCCGGTTCTGAGCCCTTTCGATGGTGCCAAGATATACAGCTGTCCCGTTTTTTTTTGCGGCCTCACAAAGCGGCCTGAGGTCACCCGCTTCAATTTGAACCGCATTCCTTATATAATGAGCATGGATCTCTTTTTGCATTTTTGAATCGAAAACGGAACCATGGGTGAGTCCCAGCCAAAAGGGATATCCCGGTAAAAGGGCTTCCCCGAAAACCACCAGCTCGCAGTCCTGAGAACCGGCTTTATTCACAAATTCCAGTATTTTATCCAGGGTAAGCTCCTTATTCAACCACACTGGCGAAATCTGGGCCAGTCCGACTTTTAAGAGATTTGATTTCATCGCGTTTTTCTTTGTCCGTGTAGAAGCCACAAGCTTTTAAGATAAAGGCAGGTAGTGCTCATCCGCCAAGATAAGCATACTGAAATAAAGAAAAAAATACAGGATCGTACTTATTGGGGAAGCGCCTGCCGGATATCGTCAATCAGATCAGTCAGCTCCTCAATGCCCACTGAAAGCCTTAAAGTGGTATCCCTGAGTCCCATCTCTTTTCTCTCTTCCTCGGAGTACTCTGAGAAGATAGTGGCATAGGGGTGGATGATCAGGGTTTTATTATCCTGCAGGTTGGTGGCACGGCGGACAAGTTTCAGTTTATTCATGAAAGCATAGCAAGCCGCCTTTGATTCCAGATCGAAGGTGAGCATGGAGCAGGGTTTCTCCCCAAACTGCTCAATGGCCAGTGAATAATAGGGAGAACTCTTTAATCCCGGATAATCCACCCGCTTTACAGCCTCCTGATTTTCCAGCCATTGGGCCAGTTCCAATGCAGAGGAAGTGGACCGTTCGGTCCTCAGAGCAAAGGTATCCAGTCCCAGACTCTGCAGGTAGGCATTGTGAGGGGAGAGGCAGGCGCCCATATTCCGGTAAACCTGCTTTTTAAACATCATTTTGAAAATCAGATGGCCGTGTTCTTCGAATCCTTTCCTGGTTTTATCAAAGCTGCTCCAGTCAAAGGTCCCGTAATCAATCAGAAGTCCGCCCACAGCTGTGGCACCACCAGAGATATATTTGGTGCTGGACAAAACTTCTATGTCCACGCCAAAATCTTTTGCCGAAAAAATGGATGGAGGTGTTACCGTTGTGTCAGCAATTAAAAGAATCTTATACTTTTTCGCAATCTCAGACAGGGCCCTGATATTAGCTACTTCCAGCTGGGGATTGGTAACAGTTTCCATGAAGATGGCCACTGTATCTGAATCAATCAACTTTTCCACTGAGTCGGGATTTGTCAGATCGGCATACTTTGCTAAAAAACCATAGGGACTAAGGGTCTTGTCGAAAAGAGACACGGTATTACCAAAGAGGTGTTTGGAAGTGATAATGTTGTTCCCGGCCTTGCTGATAGCCAGGATCAGATTGGATATAACAGCCATGCCCGATGACATGGCAGTAACGGAAAATGCCCCGGTCATGCGTTGTACTTTGGCTTCCAGATATTCAACGGTTGGATTGGTTATCCTGGAGTACTGGTGGCGTTGAACCTGTCCCGTGAAGGCAGCTTCCAGGTCTTCGGCGCTGTCAAATTCGAAAGAAACACTATCGTAAACCGGATAGTTCAGG
Source organism: uncultured Bacteroidota bacterium (assembly GCA_963713725.1). Taxonomy (GTDB): domain Bacteria; phylum Bacteroidota; class Bacteroidia; order Bacteroidales. The sequence continues at coordinate 115,898 of CAVQMZ010000017.1, read as the reverse complement.
CTCCCATGGGGATCTTTAGTGGGGAAGGGAGTGTGCAGTAATGTTGTGCCAAGGCCCTGTTTTTTCATGGTCGATTTCAATTGTAAAAGGGTTTCAAAGAAAACAAGCAAAGCTAATAAATGTTTATTGCAATGCCGGAAGGATATAGGTAGTCATTAAGCGCGGGCCATGTGTTTTTGTTGAGATCGCTCCACCCATTCTTCCGGAACAATCTGTTTGCCGTCCCAATTCCCCATTTTTAAATACAGATATCCAAACCTGGCCATATCCCTGGGGGTGAGCCTTGCTCCGGAACCTCCAAGTGGAACCCCCTGATCATCGTCATAGTTTTCGCATCCCCAGAAGAGAAAAGGAAGGATGATGAGACAAAACATATATTTATAAGCATTCATGATTTCGGGTTCTTAAAATTGTATCCGGTAAGTGACATTGAGTATGAAGGGATTCTGGTATTCGTACTGAATACTGGCACTGGCATTATCCCAGTAAGCATAACGCACATTCTTCCGGTTCAGGATATTCATCAAATCAAGGCTCCACTCGCCCGAATGTCTGGGGCGATTTCTTTTGAACTTAAAAAGCACATCGATCCTGGCATAGTCGGGATATTGTTCTGAGAAACCATCGTCCCAGATCTTCACCGTGTAACCATTGGCTGCAGATGCTTCTTCATCTATGGGCAGATCCCGCATTCCGCCGGCCAGGATGTAGCGCGAAGCAATGCTGAAGGTGTGTTGATTCCCTTTGCCCACTCTGAACTCTTTCCCGATCAGGCCGTTGGATGCATACCTTCCATTGTATTTCGTGTTTAACATTTCACCCAGCCTGTTTTTATATTTTGAATCGAACAGAGATGCGTTCCACATAAAATGGAAGCCATTGGACATGCTCCTTTCCAGAGACAGTTCTGCGCCCATATTATACCCGCTGCCATAGTTGGTCAGGATATTTCCCTCGAAGCCGAAATCGAAGTTCATGGTGGTGAAGTAAGGGGGGAAGGGGTAGGCCGGGATGTCATATAATTTCTGGTAATAAAACTCTGTCTTCAGGAACATAAGCTTGGTGATCCTGAAGTTATAGCCCAGCACATAGTGCCTGGATTTCGAAAGCTCCAGGTCCATGTTTGGCTGGATGTAGTCACCCCCGGGGAGGTATTTGCGCCCGGTATACAGGGTCATGGATTCTTTTCTGCTGTGTATTCCGAATCCTGCACTCAGGGTGTTCCTTGGATTAATTTCCCACTGTAATCCCACTCGGGGTTCCACAGAATAATTTTTATTCAGGTAGAACTGGATGAAATGCAGCCCGGTGTTCAGGGTCACACCTTCACCTATCTGGTAAGACCATGAGCCAAATGCCTGTAAAGTTGTTGCCGAGATTTTTGAATCCACGTAAGTGTGTTCATATTCCAGGTTCTCATAATTTGGATTCTCCGGATCGGAATACCAGTTCAAGAGCGTATCGGAATTCCAGGCCATGAAAGAATCATCCCATGCCATCTCATATATTATCCCGGTTTTCAGATTGTGTCTGGCTGCGAGTTTTCTGTTTAAAATGAGAGAGCCTTTCAGGGTGTAATCCAGAACATCGGTTTTCCAGGTCCGGTCGATGGGGATCTCTTCCGTTCCGATATTCCTTTCGCTGTCCCAGGTATAGCTTCGGCCTGAATATGCCACAACACTACGTAAGAAGGTCTTGGAATTAAAAGAATAGTTGTTGGAAATGCCTGCCGTAAACATATCGGAATTCATTTCATAACCATCGTAACCTGTCTCGTGACTCAGGCCCCCAATCCCAAAAAGGGAGAAAACTCCGGCTTTTTTAGTGGGATGATAAATCTTAAAGGACAGATCCTGAAAATCGGGAACACTTTCCAGTTCGGCTCCCAGTTGCTTCAAAATCTGTAAGGTGCTGTATCGGTATTGAGCAATATAGGTTGTGTTGGAAGCCCTGTGAATGGGTCCCTCCAGCATTACTTCGGTACCCATGAGTCCGAGCTGAAAGGTTTGTTCATGCTTTTCATTATTTCCGGTCCTCATGCGAAGGTCAAAGACTCCTGACAGGGCATTCCCATATTCTGCAGGGAAAGCGCTGGTAAGAAAATCGGAATTGCCCATCATATTATTGCTGACCACATTGACCCCTCCTCCTGAAGCCCCGATATCTGAGAAGTGATTCAGGTTGGGAATCTCAATGCCCTCCATTCTCCATTGAAGGCCTTTGGGGCTGTTTCCCCGGATAACAATGTGATTTTGTCCGTCATTGGGTGAAACCACTCCCGGAAATGATACAGCCGCCCTTGAAATATCGGATATGGAGCCGGGAATGTTCTCAACTTCATAGGCCGAGAAGCTTCTTCCGCTTACCGTTACCTGGCTGTTAATGGGTTTAGACTGGTCGGAGAGGGAGGTGATTTTTACCTCGGATAATTCAAATACCGATTCTTCCATTTCAAGGGACAGTACAGTCTCCTTCCCGGAGGAAACCACCAGGTTGCTGATTTCCCTGGGCTTATATCCAATACTTGAAAAGAATATTTCGTGTCTGCCTACGGAGACATTTTCAAATCTGAAAAAACCATCGATGTCGGTGATGGTCCCCTTTTGCGGGCCTTCAGATCCAAGAAGGATGTTCACACCCACCAGTGGAGTTTTGCTCACCTGGTCGATCACCCTTCCCCGTACCGTTTGTTTTGGAATTTGTTTCGATGAGGCCGGGCCCGAGGGAAGAATGAGGATTTTATTTCCCCTCTCCACAAATTTGAGAGAATCCCCTTTAAAAATTTCATCCAGGTAAACCCTGATGCTTTTCCTTCCCCCGGAAATTGTAATCGTACGGGATACAGGAACATCCTTCCCATATGAGAAGGTAAAGTCACCCATATTTTCAAGGGTAAACAGAACCTGCTTTATGGTTGCAGTCTGGCTGGAAATACTCACCTCCATATCCAGAATCCTGGCCTGGGAATATGTGGCTATGTCGGTAAAGACCAGGAAGCAGATGATCAATATGTGGAAATGAGGTTTCATGTCAAATTACTACTGCGGTTTTGAAATGAGTATCAGGTCATCTTTATAGGATATGGCGAGTCCCAGGACCATTGAAAGCTCTTCCAGAACACTTTCCAGGTCCTGATTGTCAATGGTTGAGGTGAACAGGAGATCCCGGGAAATATCCTCATTTAACACGATCTCTCTTTTATAATGGAACTCCAGTTCGTTTACCACATCGGCTATATTGCTCTGATCGAAATGGAGAATGCCGGTTTTCCAACTTAAGATATTCAAATCAATTTCGTCCTCTCTTTTGAGGATACCATCTTTCAAGGTAGCCTGTTCATCCATATTCAGGATGAGACCGGATTGCTCTTCCTTCTCTGTAGAAAATAAAACACGGCCTTCCACCACAAAAAGACTGATGGTTTCGCCGGCCTGTTCTGATCTGATATTGAATGAAGTTCCCAGGACCTCTACCATGGCCTTTTCATCTACACTGACCCGGAAAGGATTTTCAGGATTTCGTTCCACCTTAAAAAATGCCTCACCCACAAGCCTCACCTCCCTTTTCCCGGCTCTGAACTTTTCAGGATAGGAGAGCTCAGAGTTGCTGTTCAGGGTAACTTCTGACCCATCCGGTAGCTTTATCATTTGTTGTTCATCGCCTGTCCAGGCAGAGATCATCTCCGGGGGAGAGAAAAGATAGGTCCGGCTAAGGTATCCGATTCCAAGAATTATAATAATAGATGCTGCTACCCTCCAGGCAAGCGCAGGGTAACTTTTCTTAAGCGAGTGGTTTTTTTCAAAACTGATTCGCTGGGTTACCCGCTTCCAATCAGCTTCCGGATCGATGGATTGAAAGGATCCCAGTTTGCTGAAATCAAGGTCTTCTGAGTTTTTCTTGCTTGCCATTATCTTTAGGTTTCAATAGTAAGACACCCCGGAAGCAAAAAACACGTACGTGCATGCTCGTTACTCTCGCAATTAGTCTCTGGGGGGGAGTTTTGTGCGGAGAGTTTTTAGGGCCTTGGAAATCTGGGTTTCCACTGTGCGTTTTGAAATTTGTAATTGCTCAGCAATCTCAGCATTGGAGAATCCGTTCACGCGGCTCAGGGTGAAAATATTCCTGCATTGAGGAGGAAGGTCCTCAACAATTTGGAATATGCGATTTTCCAGTTCGGTCTCCATAATCCGCGCTTCCATATCTTCTGAAGATTCCTGCTCGGCCTGATAGAGATCCAGATGTTTCCGTTTGGTTTGATTTTTCCTGATATGGTTCAGGCATCTGTTTCGTGTGGCCTGAAATAAATATGATTTAATGGAAGAGCTAATCACGAGTGATTCCCGATTCTGGAAAAGATGAACAAAAAGATCCTGGACGATCTCTTTGGCGCTTTCGAGATCCCCGACATATTTCAAGGCGAATACTGATAGGGGGCGATAGTACTCATTGAATAAGTCCCTGAAAGTACTTTCACGACCCAACCTGATTCCCTGAATAATATGGGACTCGCTGTTCTTCAAAAAAGGTTATTTCTTTGGAACAGTGAAAGTTACGAAAATGCAATGAAAGTGAAGACAGCTAAGCCCGGGAATTACTTATTTCTTTTTGTACTGGAAGAAAATAAGCAAGCCAATAAATACAACAAGAATGGAGATCCAGTAAGCCACAACTGATTTCTTATAAATAGGACTGCTGTCACCCAGTACAACAAATCCAGACCAGAAATAAGGATTTGAAGTAAGGTCATCGGCGCTATCAAGATAGTCGATCTTTGCAAGCCGCATGGCTTCCTGCTTACTCTTCCCCTTTTTCAGGTACTTGTAGAAATCGGTCATTAATTCCGAACTTGACTTATCAGATACCTGCCAGAGGGTCATCACAATGGAGGGGCAGCCGGCATAATAGAACCCTCTTGCAAGACTCATCATGCCTTCACCCTTATGCATTTTGCCAAATCCGCTGCTGCAGGAACTTAAAACCGCCATGTTGGCATTCAGGGGGAGGTTATATATTTCATAAGCAAAGAGCCTGTTATCCTCAACGGTATCTGAAAGATCATTTCCATCGGCCGTGGTAAAGGCCAGGTAGGAGTATAGGGGGTTATCATCTCTCATTATGGTATGCATGGCCAGGTGAAGAACGTTGTAGTCAGGAGCAAACTTTTTAAAATTATTTTCAGTTGCCTCTTCGTTCATGAAGACCCTGGCCGGTACCATTTCCTTTATGCTCTGCACTTCCTTTATGATGCCACCCAGGGGCAGAAGAATGCCGGAACCCTGTTCAGCCTGCCTTTTGTAGGATGCGTCCAAGTCATAGCCTGTCTTGGGGTAGAGAGGGGCAAAAGCCAGAACCTTGTCTTCGGTGGGTTTGGATTTCAATCGTTCACTGAACATCAGGGTGGCTGATTGTGAATAGCCTATGGAATAATCCCTGATTAAATAGGGCAGATGCAGGTAGTCGATATACTCAGTATCCGCTTCACCGGTAAGCAAGCCCTCAAAAGGAATATAGGTGATGGCTCCGTCGGGAACAATGGTGAAGTTTTTCCGATCGGTGTATTGCAGGCAAGGTTCCAAAAGGATGGAATAAAACTTCTGCCCAAGCTCCACAAACCTTCTGTAATTCTCCCTTACTCCGCTACTGAAATTCTGCTTATCCAAAAGAAAGTAATACTCAAGACATTCATCAGCAAACTCAGGCCCAATCTCCTGGGTAATGACATTGATATCATTTTTATCGATTACATAAGTAATCAGCATGGTATCGGTAAGCACATATTCAATCAAAGCATCACGATGAGCTAGCTTTTCCTGCAGTTCCTCAAGGGTGACAAAATGAGGTTGATACTTAAACTCATAGTACTTGGCATTATTGAGCTCAATTTCATTCATTAAGTCATCTCTTCCTTGCTTAAGATGAAATAATTTTTCCTTGTAATAAGGCAATTTGGCTGCTATCCGGATCAGAAGACATTAGTTCTTTATAAAGTCAAGTTTTCATATCCCTGAATCTTTCCCATTAATTCTGCTTCTTTCACTTTGACCTCTGTAGGTAGATCTGAAAATTCCATAGCCTCCATGTTTTTAATTTCACTGAATAAGGCAAAGGACTTGCTGCTTTCTGTAAATTCAAATGCCATCTCCAGGAATGTTTTGTTCAAAGTCATCTCGTATAACAGTTTGCCGACATAAATTGCTTCATTGTATACCTCAATTATTGTTGAAGTTGCAAAAATTTTACTGTTTTCATTTTCATGGAAATCTTTGGAAGAGTTCAATATATCAATGGATAATTGCATATGATTTGTAAGTGATTCTTCAAGTGCTATCTTGATTCTTCATTCAAGTATAGCTGATATATAGAATTCTGCTTTTCAAAGATAAAGATCAGGTAATATAGATGAGTTTACATTTCGAATCTTTGCATTTATAGAAGTCGCAGATTGTCATCGAAAAAATTGGATATTTTGTTAATGATTAATTCAATGACTTGCAAAGCATTATTCATACTCTCCCTTTAAATTCAGTATGTGAGCAGCAACATATTCGTATGTAGCATTTAATACGCGATAATCTGATTCTTGGTGGCAGATTGTCATCCAGAGATTTCAATAAATAGAATTCCTTCCTGGTAATATTCATGTTTCTGCATCTTCAAGATCATTATATGGAAATGTAGTAAATAATTAAACTATAGTGGTAGTTATAGAGTGCTTTAATACCTTTTGTCTTAGTTTTCCACTTTTAACTATCTCGCCAGCTATCTTAAAATGATGTTATTGCTTCTTCATATTTGCCAATCTGTGCAAATCATTCGCTTTCATCATTCGATAAATCAAATCCTAAATTCGGGAGTAAGATATCGATAGTCAATATCTATAGAAGAGAATTCATGGATAGCCTCTTCTGCGAGTTCTCTCTCCTATTTCAAAAAGGACGTCGATATAATTCGAGTATATTTCAAGGAAATCATTGTGTTCTTCTCCCCAATCTTAATTAGCCAGTTTAAAGCATACTCATAATATTCTCTTGTTCTATAAGATATCCGAAGTGCTCCTATATAATATTACCTTTATTATTGTATATGCTGGCAAAATAGGAGCTTTCGGGATCGACTCTTTTCAAAATTTCTTCTGCTGCGGTAAGGTGATAGAGTGCCTGATTATTGTTATAAAGCCTTCGATATACTGAAGCAAGATTAATGTGATTTATTGCAACTCTTGCATCAATCGTATAACCAGGTGTAGTATAATGCAATCTCTAAAGCTTTGTTGAGAAATAATATTCTGCTGAATCGAGGTTCCCCCCGATAAAATATTGTAGTATCCAATTTGCCCAAATTCAAATATTAGGTCAATAATCTTTTCATCTACCCCAACATCCTCCTCAACATCCTGATTGTAGGCCAGAGGTATGATGGTTAGCATTAAAATGAATAATATGAATCTTCATCTGCTTTTTATAGGATTTAGCCTAAGTAAATGAACGAAATATAGCATTAGAAAGCAATTTTTTATTTTTTTTTGAAAAAAAATACATCGCTCTAAACATCAGATAATACAGTAGTATAAGGCATGTGTTGGAGCTGTGGATAAAAAAAAGTTGAGTTTTTTGGGTAACGTTTCGCCTCAATTGGGAATTAACACTTGAAAACAATTAACAAACAACGTTCAACCCCTAATTGAAAAGTTATGAAAACTGTAAACTTCGAATCATTCGCAAAGGACAAAATTCAGGAGAATGACATTAAACTTCCTTAAAGGTGGAGCAAATTCGCTCCCTTCTGGTGGTGACGATATTATTATCCCCCCAAAAAGGTAATCCGATTGTTGGATTAGCATAGAGTTGATAAAAAGACGGTCATAGGACCGCAAAAGATATAAATTAGTAGGGACGACCGGTAACGGGAGTCTTGAAAAAACGAAAAAGCGTCTACGTCTATTTGTGGACGCACACTCTGGGAAGCATGCTAGCGAGCGTGCTAATGCCAGGGAGTACAGGTTGAAACTGCGAACCATGCATGGTGAAGCGGCGTACCTGCATCTCTGTAACCAATTAAATATTATGATATGAAACGCGACAGGCACATTTTACAAAAGTACCTGGACAACGAGCTCTCAGAGAGTGAGTTGAGCAGGTTCGAGCATGAACTCGACGCGAGTCCGGAATTGATGGTTGACCTGGATCTCTTTAAAGAGGTCGATGAAGCCATTTCAGACACAGAAGTGTTAGATTTTCGGGCCCAGTTGAGTGGAATGCGGGAAGAAACAGTACGAACAGACAGCGGCAGGAAGGTTTTTCGCTTTAGCCGGCCCTGGCATTATGCAGCTTCAGCGGCTGTAGCTCTGCTGGTTGCAATTGGACTGGCCACGGTACTCGGAAGGCCATTATCCAACAGCGATCTCTTTATGAAGTACATGAAACCCTACGAGTTAGTTCTCACAAATCGTTCCGCTGAGAATGACATGATTAAGCTCACAATGAACAGAGCTGAAACAGCATTTATGGAGCGTGATTTTGAGAAAGCTGCGATCTGGTTTGGTGAGGTAGTTGAAATCGATCCTACCAAGGTAGAAGCTGAATTTGGCGAGGGTGTATCGAATATGGAACTTCAAAAGTATGTGGATGCAAGTGAATCATTCGACAAAGTGATTCAGCATGATGACAACTTGTTCATTCAGAAGGCTGAGTGGTTCCAGGTGGGTTGTTTACTTGCCCTGGATGATTCGGATCGTGCCAGACGACAGTTATACAATATTGTCAACGATCCAAAGCATTACTATCATAAGGATGCGACTAAGGTCCTGAAAAGGATGAAGCCCTAGCTAGCATGGCTCCAGAAACATTCTCGAAGTGAGACTGTTTACCCTTCATTTGAAATATTGCTGAGACTAGAGACGTGATGAAAGAAAATCCTGATTATAAGGAGTTAATGGAATACACCAAGCAGCTTGAAGCAAAAGTTGTTCGGCTGGAAGATTCCCTGAAGCAGTTCCAGAGTGATGGAACCAGGGTCAAAACCAGGTTCCTTTCCAATATCTCCCACGAACTCAGGACACCGATGAACGCCATAATCGGATTCTCTCACCTGCTGGGTGACGATGATGTGGATGGCAACCAGAGGGATGCTTACATCAATCACATATCCAGGAACAGCAATTCGCTCTTAAACATGATGGACAACCTGATAGATCTAACCTTGATTGAAACGGGAGCTCTTAAATTAAATGAGAACACAGTGGATGTTTATACACTGGTAAAAGAGCTTTACAGCCATTTCAATCTGGATAGATACAGGGTCAACAGGGAAAGGATCGCCTTTTTGCTCAATGCAAGAGAAAGCATTAAAGAGGCTAAGATCATTACCGACAAAGAGCGCCTGTCTCGTGCATTAAATTGCTTGTTGGACAATGCCCTGACCCAAACAAAAAAGGGAGTCGTAGAATTTGGCGTATCATTCGCCGACAAACAAAAACTGGTTTTTACCGTGAAAGATAGCAGCAGCATGTTGCTTTATGATAGAGCCAGGAAGGTCTTTGAAACAGATGTAATAGAAGAGGACTGGTACAATACCTCCGATACAATCGGGCTTGGCTATAAGCTGGCCAGAGGATTGGCGGAAGCCATGGGTGGAGAAGTCACAGTAAGTGACAGTTCATTTAAAGGTACTACCATAGAGTTCTCAATACCAGTTAGGGTGGTTACACCTAAGTATTACCAAACAACAGGGAATACGCTTGGGATTGTAGCTGAGATGAGGAAGAAAGAAGAGAATTAACCGCTTGATGTTATTGCCAGCTTAGGGGTAAGCTAATTGTTTTCACGTTTTCAAAAAGGCAAATCATCAATGTCGGAATTATCTTCTGGAGGAGGCGTTGGAATCGGCGCATCCTGAGCAGAGAAACCATCCTGTCCTGGTGCTGAAGAATCTACGGAAGAAACACTTGAATCGTTCTGAACTTTCTCAATTCTCCAAGCCTCAAGGTTGGTGAAGTAGGAGACCTGACCATCTTTCTCCCATTTACGACCTCTCAGATTGAATGAGACTTTAACCTCATCATCAATACTGACCTGGTCAAGGAGGGAGCATTTATCCTGGGTAGCCTGGAATTTGATGAAATCAACAAATTCATACCCGGTATTACCAGTCGATTTTATTTCAAGGACAAATTCGCGTTTCTGGAATCTGTCTGAGACTTTTTGGGTTTCGAATCTTTCTGCCAGCCGGCCGCTTATCTCGAAGCTCATAGAATGTTCTTTTAGAATTGAAAAATATTTGGATGCAAAAGTAACCAAATCTTGAGGAAAACTTAAGCACCATGAAGATTGTTTATTGAAGAAAGCCAAATTCCATCTCTATGGACGAAAAAAAAGGCTGTACGCATATGTGTACAGCCTTTTTTAGATTGTGACCAGTCAAGCTGGTTAAATGTTTCTTACTCAGCAGCAATTTCCAGTAACTCAACTTTGAAAATAAGTACGGAATTTCCGGGAATCGGACCAGTTTCTCTTGGGCCATATCCAAGGTTAGAAGGAATGTAAAACTTATAAGTTGAACCGACTGTCATAAGTTGAAGTCCTTCAGTCCAACCAGGAATAACGCCATTCAGGGGAAATGAGATGGGTTCGCCGGATTCGTATGAACTGTCAAATACTGTACCATCGATCAATGTACCTTCGTAATGTACGGTTACATTTGATGTTTCGGTAGGCCTCGCTCCGGTCCCTTCAGTGACAACTTCGTACTGAAGTCCTGATTCAGTAGTCATTACACCTTCACGGTTACCGTTTTCTTCCAGGAAAGCAGCTCCTTTTTCAAGGTTTTCAAGTGCTGCCGATTCGGCTTTCTTCGATTCAACTTCAGACAGTGCAACATTCAATTGACGGAATATCGCGTCTGCAGTCATCTGGTTAAACATGGATGAGTCATCCAGTACCGTGGTGATTCCGGAAGAGATAAGAGAAGCGTCTACGTCCCATGGAGCTTGTTCAAGGCTGTATCCCATGTTCAGGCCAAGGAAATAATTCAGAGAGTCGTTCTGGTTCTCCAGGGAAATCTGGTTCTCCGTTTTGAGCCCCGTTGAGGTACTTGAACCGATAAAATAACCGGCAGCCAGGGCTGCAACGGCAACTACTATTAATGTGATGATTTGTCTGTTGTTCATTACTTGTTTTTTTTTGAAAATATCGAGTGCGAAGATAAAAGAAAATTCAGAGATTGCACAATTATCTCTTTGTCGCCCTTATCATATGCCGTTTCCCTGGTGGTCCGGGAATTCTTTCAACTGAAAAACCGCAGGATATCAGGGCTCTGCGGACACTTCCCTTGCTTGTGTAGCTAAGTAGCAAAGCACCGGGTTTCATGGCCTTATATATGCGCATGAATATCTCTTCGGTCCATAGGTGAGCTTGCTTTTGGGGCGCAAAAGCATCATAATATACCAGATCAAAGGGACCGATGGGATTCATCGAGCGTATATCGTTGTGCTCTTTGAAGATGGTAAAGCTTTCGCTTATGCGGACCACTTCATCCCATTTGGACTCATGTATGGTCATGAAAAGTCCCTGTGGAATTTCCTTTAGTATACTTTCGTAGTTTAATTGGATGTATTCGTCCCTGGTAAGTGGGTATTTTTCAACAGCATGATAACTTACCTCAAGTTTTCGGCTTGTGGCTTCTGCCAGGCTGAGAATTAAATTAAGTCCCGTTCCAAAGCCAATCTCAAGGATATTTAATTTGGGCGTGTCTAATTTTATAAGTCCCTGTTCTATATATACATAGAGCGACTCCTGTATGGCCCCGTGAAGAGAGTGATATGCCTCGTCCATCTCGGGAAGATAGAGGGTATGTGATCCATCTTCCGTGAGCCTGATTTCCCGTTTCATATGACGAATCTACAACTTCAGGATTGTTTAAAAAAATTGAGGTCCTCAAGCAGTTTTCATTGTAACATTGTAAGAGATACAAACCCGGTTTTATTTTGAGAAGGGGAAAGATGAATCTGGAAATCTTCTTTTAAATGATCACTCAGTCTTCATGAAGGTATAAAGAGTAGCTATCCGGATTGCAGCAGCAAATGAAAGGAGAGGGTAAAAAACTTATATCGCTTTATGAAATACATTCCAATCTTATTGCTAACTGTTTTAATTTCATCATGTATGACTACAAAAGAACTTCCGACGGTTGACCGGGTAGATGTCGACAAATATTCGGGGCTGTGGTACGAAATTGCAAGATTACCCAACAGTTTTGAAAAAGGAATGGAATGTGTGACCGCGAATTATACCCTCAAAAAAAATGGCAAGATTGAAGTTTTGAATCGGGGGTTTTTAGAGGAGAAAGGAAAATACAAGACTGCCAGGGGAACGGCATGGATACCCAGCTCTGAGTTTCCGGGAAGACTAAAGGTGACTTTCTTCTGGCCATTTTCCGGCAATTATTACATCATATCGCTGGATGAAGAATATGCACATGTTCTTGTTGGAGATCCGTCAAGAAAGTACCTCTGGGTTTTATCCAGGACAAGGGAGTTGGATGAAAGTATATATTCGGAGTTGATGGGTATTGCGGAGAGAAATGGATTTGATACCTCAACTGTTCTCAGGATCAGGCATGATTGTGAACAGTAAAATAATTCCAGATAGTGAAAGTATTAATAACAGGTGCATCCGGACTCGTGGGCAAACGCCTGAGCGAGAGATTGCTGGAAAAAGGGTATGAGGTATCTGCGCTTAGCCGTTCGGGTAGAGTAGATAGTCAAATCGAAACCTATTTGTGGGATCCCGGTAAGCACAGTATTGATCCCGAGTCAGTAAATTCTTGCGATTATATCGTTCACCTTGCCGGGCTTAATATCGGGGCTAAGAGGTGGACCAGGAAACGGAAAAAGGAAATTGTTGACTCCAGGGTCAATTCAAGCCAATTGATTCTTGAATCTCTGGATGAAGGAAAATCGCAGCTCAAAGCTTTCATCAGTGCCTCGGGCATTGGCTATTATGGATCAGTAACAGAGGAAAAGATATTTGCTGAATCGGATCCTCCCGGAGATGATTTTCTTGGGCAGGTCTGCCTTAAATGGGAGTCTGCAGGGGATGGTTTTTCTGACAGGGGAATACGAACGGTGAAAATAAGGACAGCTATTGTTCTTTCCCGAGGTGGCGTGGCATTGCCAAGGATCGCTACCATCGTGAAATGGGGTCTGGGTGCTGCTATTGGTACTGGGAAGCAATATATGCCCTGGATTCACATGGATGACCTTTGCGATATATACATCCTGGCTATTGAGAATAATACTCTGGAAGGGGCCTATAATGCAGTTGCTCCTCAAGATGTTACAAACAAGCAGTTTACAAAAGAAGTTGCCCGGAGTTTAAACAGGCCTGTCTGGCTTCCTAATATTCCCTCATGGTTTATGAAGATATTGTTTGGGGAAATGTCTGAAATACTCCTCCATGGAAGCAGGATTTCATCAGAGAAAATAAAGAAGGCAGCTTATATATTTAAGTACCCTGACCTAAGGGAAGCATTGAAGCAAATCTATGGATGAAAAAACAATCGTAATTACCGGAAGCACCCGGGGTATCGGGTATGGCCTTGCAGTGAAACTCCTTGAAAAAGGCCACAAGATAGTTATGAACGGTAAAAATGCAGAAAGGCTTGAGGAGAAGGTCGCAGAGCTGAAAGGTCAGGGCTTATGATGTAATTGGGGTTAGTGGGGATGTGAGTCAGGAAAGCTGTTTCCGGGAGATCATTGAAAAGGCAAAGGAGCATTTTGGGAAAATTGATATCTGGATTAACAATGCCGGAATCCCACAGTCAAACAGGCGCTTTCATGAGCTTGAAAACGAGGAGATTAAAGAACTGATTGATGTGAACCTTACCGGATCAATGATGGGAACCCGTGCCGCAATTCTTTTCTTTAAAACACAGGGTTACGGTAAAATCTTCAATATGGAGGGTTTTGGAAGCGATGGTCGCATCATGAACAAACTGACCCTTTATGGCACCAGCAAAAGAGCGATTAATTATTTCACAAAATCCGTTTCACAGGAGGTGAAAGGTGAGGGGATTCAGATAGGGATTCTTTCTCCTGGCATGGTCAGAACCGATTTTTTAAGCGGTGCGATGTTAACAGCAACTCCAGAAGAACAGGCAAAGAATAAAAAGATTTTTGATATCCTGGCCGAGGATGTGGATGTGGTAAGCGAATTCCTGGCAGGCAAAATCCTGAAAAGTACAAAGCAGTATGACCGAATTGAGTTTCTCACAAAAGGCCGCCTGATTCCCAGGATAATCAGGTTGATGTTTGTGAAATAAACCCCCATGGACAAAGGGGTCTGTTATTTCTGAGATCGCTTCTGCTGGGGCAGGTATTCCTCGAAAATTTTGTCCATGGCTTTAAACATGTTAAAGGGTCCCTGTCCATGTAGTTCTTCAACTTTGGTGATCAGGCTGCGTATGTCTCCCCGTCGGGTGGTGTTTTCATGGGGACAGCTTTTCTCTACATTTACGAATGTATTTAAGTCCGCATATTCAATAAGCAAACGCTCGTCAAGGTCCATCAGGGGCCTGATCAGTTGAACGCGGCCGCCGAACATTTCCAGGGAGTAGGGAAGAGAGCTGATAGATCCATGGTAGATCATATTCAGGAGAAGGGTTTCAGTGGCATCGTTTCGGTGATGCCCCAGGGCCAGCTTATTAAAGTGCATCTCTTTGGTGAGATTGAAGAGCTCCTTTCGTCGGTGCCAGGAACAAACGAAACAGGCCGATTTGGATGGATCCTTCTCAATGTCCGGTTCAATAATCTGATAGTGAAGCGGCACCTTCAGGGCATCGCAAAAGGCGGTTAATTTCTCCCTGTCGATCTGGTATCCAACACCTCTGGCTTCAATATGAGCAGCTTCAATCACAAAATCAAAGGGAAGGGCATCCCTGCGTTCAGCCACGGCCTGTAAAAGGATCATAGAGTCCTTGCCCCCAGACAGACCCACAAGCAGACGATCACCTTCCCCGAGCATGGAATGATCACGCATGGTGGTGCCCATCTTGCGGCAGATCTTCTTAAATAGTTTTTCGGATTGAATCTTCTCTGTATTCGTTTCCATATGCAACCAAAGTCCGGGTTTTAAAGTTACATTATTTCCGGATCAGCCCATCTGCCTGTTGACAGATGTATTTTTAAGCACAACTCTACAATGTTATCTTTGCTGTGTCGTTATCTGAAGCATATGCAATTTTCTAAAATATTTTTTTCCCTGGCTTTGATCTTTGTCCTGGTGGCAGCAGGAGCACAGAATATTGACCATTGGGAAAGCATCATCAAAACAGGTGACTCCGTTTTATACTGGATTCCGGACAGTGAACCTGATGCTGACTGGAAAACCCTGTCCTATAATGATTCCGGCTGGACGGAAGGAATCTCGGGAATTGGTTACGGCGATGGCGATGATTCCACCGAAATTGATCCTTGCATTTCAGTCTATATACGCTACAAATTTTCCATCCCCGACTCCAGTGTGATAGTGTCACTGCTTCTGGATATGGATTATGACGATGCCTTTGTGGCCTATCTGAACGGGACTGAAATTGCCAGGGCTAACATTGGAGAATCCTTTTCTCCCACAAGCTTCGACCAGCCAGCCGATGGCTTCAGCGAGGCCAGGTTGTACAATGGAGAATTACCCATGCGCTTTCCCGTCAACAGATTAGTGCTGGAAACACTTGTGAAAGGGAACAATATTTTAGCCATTGAAGTGCATAATGAGAATGCCACTTCCTCTGACCTCTCCTCCAATGCCTTTCTTCATGCGGGTATCACTGATTCAAATACCTATTTCAAAACTCTGCCCGATTGGTTTTACGAACCCATAAGATTTTCAAGCACACTGCCCATACTGACCATCGATACCGAGGGGGGGCAAATATTAGACGACCCGGAGATTGTTGCAAAAATGGGAGTGATTGATAACGGTCCGGGCATGCTTAATCATCCTGATGATTCACTCAATCAATATAATGGGAATATCACCATTGAAATTCGCGGTTCCTCATCCAAGATGTTTCCTAAAAAATCTTTTACCATTGAGACCCAGACCGAAAGCGGGACCAATAATAATGTGCCTCTGCTGGGGATGCCTGCGGAAAATGACTGGGTATTGCATGCGCCCTACAGTGATAAATCCCTGCTCCGGAATGTAATTTCCTATGCTGTTTATGAGAGAATGGGACACTGGGCGCCCAGGACCAGATTTGTGGACCTCTATCTGAATGAGGATTACCAGGGGGTCTATGTGTTGACCGAAAAGATTAAGCGGGATAAAAACAGGGTGGATATTGCTAAAATTACTGAAGCGGATGTGAGTGATGTTGATATTTCAGGAGGTTATATTTTGCAATTTGACAGGATCAATGACCTGCAGCCCGATGAATTCTGGACTTCGCCCGTAAGGCCTGTTATAGAGGGGGAATATATGCATTTTGAGTATTCAGATCCTGACTCAGATGAGTTAACTCCGGCTCAGACAGATTATATCAAGAACTGGGTCAATGATCTGGATGCACTGATGTCCGGTGAGAGTTATACCGACCCCATCAGTGGATACAGGGCCTATATGGATGTCAGATCCTTTGTTGATTATATACTCCTTCAAGAATTTAATAAGGATATTGATGCTTATCGGCTGAGTGCGTTTTTTTATAAAACCAATGACAGGGACGGGGGCTTGCTGCATGCCGGTCCGCCCTGGGACTACAACCTGACCTTTGGAAATTCCGATTATGGTGTTGATGTGCATGAGACATATAACTGGCTTTACACCAGACTTATTACTCCGTACTGGTGGAGAAGGTTAATGGATGATCCCTGGTTTGCCAACGAAGTGTACTGTCGCTGGGAGGATCTGTCAGAGAATCTCTTAAGCGAAGAAGGCGTTTTTAGTATCATAGATAGCAGTCTGCAGGTGATTGAAGCTTCCATTGATTATAATTTTGAGCGCTGGCCTGTACTGGGTGAATATGTATGGCCCAATTTTTATGTAGCTGAAACCCATGAAGAGGAGATTGATTTTGTACAGAACTGGGTTTCGGAGCGTCTTGTCTGGCTGGAAGAGCAGTGGGGAGGGCAGTGCGTGATCACCGGTAATGAGCAGAATATTATTCAGCCTGTGCTCAGCATGGTCATTACCCCCAACCCCTCGGACCTTTCACATTCAAGAATTCGGTTTGCCTCACCGCTTTCAGGCGATTACAAGCTGAGCCTCTTTGATATAAACGGAAGGCAGGTATATCAACAAGTATACCGCGCGCTTCCGGGCGCCAGGGATATCGATCTGGAAGACCTGAGCTATCTGAACGATGGGGTTTACCTGATGAATGTTTCCGGAGACGATGGTTTCTCGGAATACCTGAAGCTGGTCAAAAACTAGGCTAGCCTGTCTTAGCTGAACTCCAGATCGCCAAAATATTCCGGCTGGTGGAAATCCGGCTTCCTGGTACGGACTGGTTTCCAGGAAAGGAAATGAGGCTGCTTTAACTTATCACCACATTTATAGAAATTGGCCCTGGCTTTTTGACCGGCAATATCTGTCATTTCGTGATGACATAGTGCCTTAAGGGGCAGGACGATATCCAGCTCCCACTTAATATTGCCTTCCATGTTTTCAATTGGCTTTCTGCCCAGGGAGGGCTCCACCTGAATCAGTGCCAGGATTTCAGGGCTTGTCCATTTTCTCCTGTTCCGGTCGGGACCATAAGCGCCCAGAACTGCTCCGATGGCATTAAATTCGAAATTATAGTAATTATCGTCCCCCTCAAGGGCAAGAAAGAACTCCACACAGCTGTCCTCCCAGACAGATGAATTGAAGTCGGTGTTGACAGCTCTGACCTGGGGTTCCTCCACAAGGTAATTGAGCAGGATGGATGTGCCACGATGGTGAATGTCAAAAGCGACAGACACACCTTCGGCTTTTACCCAGTTGGGGTGAGCAATTTTTGGGAGCTGATTATTGTCTCTTGCGCAGGAAACCCGGGATACAATCATGAAGCTCTATTTTTCCATTTGTGAAATACAAAGTGCGGCGGCACCATATAATCCTGCATTATCAAGCAGGGCTTTTTTTAGTTCCGTTTTTTTGCTGATCAGCTCCACAGGAAACTTGTCAATTTCTTCCCTGATGGGCTTCTCCAGGAACTCCCAGCCACCGGTTACCGATCCCCCCAGGATAAAGGCCTCCGGGGCCAGGATGAACATAACCGTGCGAAGCATTTCACCGATATTTCTACCCAGTTCATCGAAGGCGGTCAGGGCTTCCTGTTCACCCTTTTTGGCAGCCTCATAAAGTTCAGTCCCGCTCTTTTTGTATTTGTTGGCGAAAAGAGCAGCACTGCATGTGTCTTCCACAATTCCACCCTGAAAAGAAAAGCAGCCCAGTTCGCCTGCACCACCGGCCAGACCGGTGTGAATCTTACGGTTGATAATAATTCCTCCCCCAAGCCCGGTGCCCAGGGTTACACCCACCATATTGGTGTATTTTTTTCCTGCTCCGAACCAGGCTTCACCCAGGGCAAAACAGTTGGCGTCATTATTCTGGAATACCGGAAGCTTAAAATGTTTCTCAACTGCCTGCTTCACCGAAAATCCGTTGAAAGAAGGGATGTTGTTGATCAGAAGGATTTCACCGCTCGAAGTATCCATAAATCCGGGCATTCCAATCCCAATACCCACCACCTCGCTGGTGAGAACCTTATCAATGGCCCCAAACAGTGCTTCCATGATCTCGTCAGCCTGACGATCCGCTCCTGTGGCTACTTCCGAGCGGTCGAGTATTTCACTTTCAGAAAACCTTGCGGCTACCATGGAGGTTCCGCCAATATCAACACCGATGTAATTACGCATGAATAAATATCTTATTTGGTTCTTATTTTATTTCCCCAGACAGCAAAATAGAGGATGAAAATGTAGCAGGGTACCATGATCCAGTAGGCTGTCTGGTAATCTCCAACCAGGGCTGTTTCGGTAGTTTTCACAGCATCCACAATGCCTCCGAATGCCAGAGGAATAACTGCCCCACCCACAATAGCCATTACCAGGAGCGAAGCCCCTGCTTTTGTAAATTTGCCCAGGTCCTTCATGGCCAGGGGCCAGATGGCCGGCCACATCAGTGAGTTGGAGAAGCTTGCCAGAAGCAGTGCATAAAAGGCAAATTTAGGCGGGAGGTAAATGAGTAATATCGTGGAGATAATCCCAAGTACTGCAAATGCTATCAGGGCCCTGGTCTGAGATACAAATTTCGGAATGGCAATAACACCGAAAATATAGCCGGCCACCAGTCCCATGGTTACAAATTTGGCATAGGATTGCAAATTATCCACATCCCCGAAGGTGGCTTTGGCAAAGCCAATAATTGAGGCCATAGGCAGGGTTTCGATTCCCACATAGAGGAAGAGGGCCAAAACGCCCAGTATCAGGTGAGGAAATTGTAAAACGCTGGTTTTACCTGCGGCATATGATGATGCGTCTGCAGTCTCTTCATCCTCGCCTTCGGCTTTAACTTCTGGCAGGGGGGCAAAGTATACAAAAATGGATAGTACCACGAGGATGCCTGTAACTATATAGAAGGGGAGGATGATATCGCCCACCTGGACGTCCTTCAGGTCGATGAAGATTCCAAGGAATACAGGAGCCAGCCACCAGGCCATTTTGTTCATGATGCCCATGAGGCTCATTCTTACAGCGGCCGTATCCAGAGGGCCCAGGATGGTTACATAGGGATTAACCGATCCCTGCAGGAGCGTGTTGCCGATTCCTCCAACGAAAAGAGCCAGCAGGAAGAGCGGGAAGCTAACCGCATTGGATGAGGGAACAAAAAGCCACATGCCGAGGGCCATAATCAGAAAGGCCAGTACCATGGAACGTTTGTACCCTATTTTTTTGATAATCCATCCGGTGGGCCTGCCGAATATAACGAAAGCAGAGAAGATGGCGGCGGTTACCAGGTATGATTGACCGGTTGTCAGGTTAAAGGCAGATTTTAATGCCGGGATCAGGAATCCACTGATGCCCACACCAAATCCGATTACAAAAAACATGACGCCCACGAGCATCAGTGGTATGATGGTATTGTTCTTTTTAGTGCTTGCCTGGTTCATTAGTTCAGTTTTTAGAGTTGTGGCAATAAAAATAGTTTTTTCTCTAAACGATAGTTACTTTTGTGTCACCTTAATTCAATATATCGACCGAATAAACTATGAATACAACGCTTTTAATTTTAGCTGCAGGGATGGGAAGCCGATATGGCGGAATGAAACAGGTTGATCCCTTTGGCCCTTCTGGTGAGACCATTACCGACTATTCCATTTATGATGCCCACCGTGCAGGCTTCGATCGTTTTGTATTTGTGATCTCTCCAAAAATGGAGGATGATTTTAAAGCAAACTATATCAAAAAATTTCCTTCCCACATTAAGGTGGATTATGTGATCCAGTCCATTGATAACATTCCGGAAGGAATGAGTTTACCAGCCGACCGGGTTAAGCCCTGGGGAACAGCGCATGCGGTACTGATGGCAAAGGATGCCATAAACGGGCCTTTTGCTGTAATCAATGCAGATGACTATTACGGCAGGGAATCATACCAGATTATGCAAAACTTCCTTGCTGAAAGCACGCCGGATGAACCCGGTCGTTACTGCATGGTTGGATTCCAGCTTCAGAAAACGGTTTCTGAACATGGTTCAGTGGCCCGTGGAGTATGCCAGGTGGATGAAGATGGTTTTCTGGAAGGAATGGTCGAACGCACGAAAATTTTCCTGGAGGATGGCAAAATAGTTTATGAGGATGCAGATGGTTCAATTCATCCGCTGGATGCCCTGGATACAGTATCCATGAATCTTTTTGGCTTCACCGCCGATTTTTTCAAAAAGGCCGGGGATATTTTTGAGGATTTCATTAAGGAGAACATCAATGATCCCAAAGCCGAATTTTTCATTCCCCTTGCAGTGGACGAGCTTATCAATGCCGGCCTTGCAAAGATGTCGGTTCTGCAAACGCCCTCTTCCTGGTTTGGTGTTACCTACCAGGACGACAAGCCCAAAGTACTAAAGGCGATCAGGGATCTTGTGGATAATGGTGTTTATCCAGAGTCCCTCTGGCCTTAAAGTCGGTAAAGCCAAAAGTCCATAAAGCTTAAAGTCTGTCTATAAAGTCGAAACCATGATGCTCCAACGATGTTTTGCAAGCCTGCTGTTATTTGCAGCATTAAATCCCTTAATGTTTTCCCAGGGCCTGCCTGAGTGGCAGAACCCCGACGTGGTTCAGGTAAACAGGGAGGTTGCTCATGCCACCCGCTTCTCCTTCGAATCGGAAGAGATGGCCCTGGAAGGGGATAGACATAAATCCGTCAATTTTCAGTCATTAAACGGAGCCTGGAAGTTTCATTGGTCGCCCGGGCCGGAATCCAGGCCGACGGATTTTTACAAGGCAGAAATTTAAGGATGGAAAATGGAAGCCTTGCTGCAGGAACCGATGTTTCGGACCTGAAGCTGGAGGCGAAACTGGTGGACCTCTCAGTCGAGGGGCAGGTCGCATGGCGGGCTTCCTCGGAGCTTAGCCTTGATCAATCAGCTGCCGGAGCTATTGCCAGGGCGAATTTTCAGGATGTCCTGGAAGGCGTCAAAAAGTGGTCTGCTGAAACCCCGAATCTCTATATCCTTCATATGGAACTGAAAGACGGACAGGGAGAGATACTGGAACACGTTTCCACCAGGATTGGATTCCGCAGCTCGGAAATAAAGTACGGGATGTTGCTTATCAATGGAAAGGCCGTTACCCTGAAAGGGGTCAACAGGCATGAGCATGATGAGGACGAGGGACACGTGGTAAGCGAGGAGATGATGGTGAAGGATATTCAGCTAATGAAGCAGTTTAATATCAATGCGGTAAGAACCAGTCATTATCCAAATGATCCTCGATTTTATGAGTTGTGTGATCAGTATGGACTCTATGTAGTTGACGAGGCTAATATTGAATCACATGGGATGGGATACCATCCCGATCAAACCCTGGGGAACGATCCGGTTTTTTTAAAATCACACATGGACCGAACCGTGAGAATGGTGGAGCGTGATAAGAACCATCCTTCGGTAATTATATGGTCATTGGGGAACGAGGCCGGGAACGGAGATAATTTTTATGCCACCTATGACTGGATCAAAGAGCACGACCAAAGCCGGCCGGTTCAGTATGAAAGGGCAGAACTTGAAAGGAACACGGATATTTATTGCCCCATGTATTCCAGGATCCACGATATGGTGGCTTATGTGGAGAATCGCCAGGCCCGACCACTCATTCAGTGCGAATATGCCCATGCCATGGGCAACAGCAGTGGAAATATCATGGATTACTGGGAGGTGATCGATAAGTATGAACAGCTGCAGGGTGGATTTATCTGGGATTGGGTCGACCAGGGACTTACAAAATATACAGAGGAGGGTGAAAAATACTGGGGATATGGTGGAGACTTTGAGCCCGAAGGTCAGCATGTGGATGGCTCATTCTGCCTGAACGGACTGGTCTTTCCCGACCGTACGATCCACCCTGGTATTTGGGAGGTGAAAAGGGCCTACCAGTATGTGAATTTTGAAACCGTAGCCCTGCGTTCTGATCTGCTGATGGTCAGGAATAAGTATGATTTTATCTCCCTGGAAGGATTTGATATCCTTTGGGAAATGCTGGAGAATGGTTCGGTGGTCCAAAGCGGTGCAATTAAATCGCCTGATGCAGGACCTGGCGAAAGCACAGCCCTTCATCTTGACCTTGATGTGGGCGGGATTTTGCCCGGCAGGGAGTACCATCTCAATGTCAAAGCCGTGACAAGAAAGGGGACCGCTTTGATTCCGGCAGGGCATATTGTTGCAAGTGAGCAGTTTAGTACTGACACCGCCACCGGATGGAAGAGCTGCACAGAAGGAATTTATGGCAGTAGGATCAGATGAAGTGTCCATCGATGAATCCGGCGAAAAGATCGAGATCAGCATTAATGATGGTACATTGGTATTTGACAGAAAAACCGGATTGCTGGAGGTGTATTCAATGGATGGGCTTGACCTTCTGGCCGGAGGGCCTTTCCCGAATTTCTGGCGTGCGCCGACCGAAAACGATTTTGGAAACAAGCATGCCTCTGCGAAGCGCTATGTGGAGGAATTTCGGCCAGGAGCTTGATTTGCAATCCATGGTGCCGGTAAAAACCGATCAGATGGCCATGCTTCAAACAGAATATATTCATCCTGAAAACGGATCCACATACTGGGTTTCATATGCTGTAAATAATAAGGGCGAAATTCTTGTGGATGTTCAGTTTAATCCAGGTAGTGATCGCTTCCCTGAGATGCCCAGGTTCGGGATGTCTCTTGGAGCTCCCGGATGAGTTTGATCAGGTTGGCGTATTATGGACGGGGGCCCCATGAAAATTATATCGACCGGAACCACTCGTCGTACGTGGGTCTCTATGAAAGTAGTGTGGAGGAGCAGTATGTGCCCTACATTACCAATGGAGAAAACGGAAATAAGACAGAAACAAGGTGGCTTAGCCTTAGTAACAGCATGGGTAGGGGAATATTGATCAAAGGACTTCCTCTTTTCGATTTTTCAGCGCTTCCCTATTCTCAAAACAGCCTTAACAGGGAGGTTCGTGATGGTGCACACACTACTGACCTGGAGCTGAGCGGAAAGGTTTACCTGAATGTGGACTGGAAACAGATGGGTGTTGGAGGGGATGATAGCTGGGGGGCCCGCACACACACCTCCTACCTTCTGCCTGCCGGGCTTTTGAAATACAATTTTATTCTTGTACCTTTGCACCGTTATTAACTAATTCTTAAAATATTACATGGGTAGATCACAGGAATCATTTCAAAAAAAGGAAGTTAGGAAGAAAAAGGAAAAGAAGCGTAAGGACAAGGAAAAGAAGAAACTGGAGCGTAAAGATAGTGGTAGTGCCAGTTTTGATGATATGATCGTTTACGTGGATGAAAATGGAATGTTAACTGACACCCCTCCCGATGTAACCCGTAAGAAGAAGACTGATGTAAGTGAGATTGAAATCAGTGTTCCCCGCATGGACCCCAATGCTCCCAGTCGCAAAGCCAAAACCGGAAGGTTAACCTTTTTCAATGAGATAAAAGGCTATGGATTTATCAACGAATCAGCCACCGGGCAGAGTGTATTCGTACATATAAATGACCTTCAAGGAGAAGTTAAAAAAGGAGATCAGGTAAGTTTCGAGATTGAAAAAGGTCAGCGTGGACCAGCAGCGGTTCGCGTGAAGAAGATTTAAAAGTCCGTAAAACCAGATGGGCAGCACACGGATTAACACGGCCATTCTGGCCATCATATCCTGCCTTCTCTGGTCGTCAGCCTTTGCCGGTGTTAAAATAGGCTTAGCGTATACAACGCCTCTCCAGTTTGCCGGTATCAGATTTTTTATTGCCGGTTTTATAGTATTCCCCCTGGCCTACAGGAATAATCCCCAATATTTCAGGATAATCCGAAGGAATCTGAAGATGATTCTCCTGTTTGCCTTTCTGCAGACCTTTCTGCAATATGTGATGTTCTATACGGGAATCAATATGATCCCGGCCGCCATTGCCGCCATTGTGATCGGTTCTCAGCCGCTATTTATTGCTATCGTAGCCCACTACCTGATGCCAGGCGACCGAATGACCCTGGTTAAAACCCTGGTGATCCTTTCGGGTATTCTGGGAGTGTTCCTGGTTAGTTTTGGAAAGGATCCATCTTCCATAACAGGAAAGATTGCCCTGGCAGGAATCCTCCTGATGGTGGCCATCAATATTTTGTCCGGATTTACCAATGTGCTGGTGGCCTCAGATCAACAGAAGATCCCTCCCCTGGTAATTTCTTCAGCTTCCATGATTATCGGAGGCATTGCCCTCTTCCTGTTCTCTCTTCCATTTGAAGGCCTGCATTTTGACCCCAAACCCGCTCCCTACTATATTTCCCTGGGCTGGCTCAGCCTTTTGTCGGCCATTGCCATATCCATCTGGATAACGCTACTGAAAAGACCCGGCGTAAAGGTTTCCAGCCTGAATCTCTGGAAGTTTCTGATACCCCTTTTTGGTGCCGCCATGAGCTGGCTTCTGGTTCCGGGGGAGGAGCCGCAACTGCTTTCCATTCTCGGAATGATCATAATTGCTGTTTCTCTGTTGGTTTTAAATCTGGGAAACCAAAAAAAGGAATTGATCATTCGATAAAAAATATAACTTTATGGGTGGATAAAAGCCATGTATATCCGTTCCCTAAAATATATTATCGGACTACTTATTATGGTCCAGGCCAGCCTCCTGGCAAAGGAAAACTCTCCTGTGGCCATTGGAGGTGTATTAGATCTTCGTCAGTATAATTTTAAGTCAGAGGGCCCTCTTGAATTGAAAGGTGATTTTGAATTCTACTGGAACCAGATGCTAAATCCGGCTGTAGAAAGTGATTCTGGTGTGGTCAACCATATTCAGGTACCCGGATCATGGTACCTTTTGAGGAAGCAATTGCCGGAAATTGAGCGTTATGGATTTGCAAGCTACAGATTGATTATTCTTTTACCCGAGGGGGTGAACAGGCTCTCCTTCAGAGCCGAAAAAATCTATTCTGCATCGGGATTTTTTCTGAATGGGAAAGCCGTTGATTACCTGGGATTTCCTGGCGTTAATAAGTACCAAACCCTTGTAGATTATAATAAACCCCTCATTACTGGTAGTTTCCTGGGTTCCGAATTAGAGTTGCTGATTAAAGTATCAAACTTTAGTCATCGAAACAGTGGAATTATTGGTGGGATTACCATGGGGCTTCCGGAACAAATGACTGAGCAAAGGCAGAAAGATCTGTTCAGGGGTCATCTTCTCATTGGAGCTTTCCTGATTATTGGTTTTTACTTCCTGGGTCTTTATCTGATCCGGCCCGAACAATACCGGGTTTATTTCGCATTTATATGCATGTTAATGGCTATGCGCGTAGCAATGATCGTACAGGTGCCGGTGATTGAAACCCTCAATTTAAACGGGCTTACCATAGCCAGACTCGAGTTTCTGAATATTTACTTCCTGGCCCCCTTCTTTACCCTGATGATTCATTCCATCTTTCCCTATGATTTTCCGAAGTGGGCCTTTAAAACCATACTCTGGGTATCGGGAGCTTTTATTTTATTTGTTGTACTTACACCCATCAGCCTGTTTTCGTTCACACTGCCCTGGTTTATTATATTTTTCCTCCTCTTCTCAGGAGTTTTTATGTATGTAATCCTCCTGGCATGGTCCCGGGGAAGGAGTCATACCTTTGCATTCTCCATGGGTCTGTTGATTCTTTTCTTCGGGTCTCTGAATGATTTGCTCAATGAAATCGACATGATCGATTCGCCCTATTTTGTACACTACACAATGTTCTTCTACCTGCTGATTTACGCTTATATTTTTGCTGATAAATCAAACCACCTGCAGAGTGAGGCTGAAAAGCTCACCTCCGAATTGAGTAAGGTGAGAAACAACCTGGAGCAGCAGGTGGAAGTGAGGACATCAGAGTTAAGGGAAGTTTCGAGTGAATTGAAAATTCAAAAGCAACAACTTGAAAAGTCTAATAGCGAGCTGCTTGAGGCAATGCATGCCAGAAACAAACTTTTTTCCATCATTGGTCATGATATCAGGGCCCCCATTGGCTATATCCGCCAGGCACTGGAGATGCTGGTTGAAAACAAAGAGATTCCGAAAGCTGATCGGGATGAACTTTTGCAGATGATGGCCAGTTCTTCGGAGAGCACCTACAATCTTCTGGATAACCTGCTTGTATGGGGCAGGTCACAAACCGGTCGTTTGAAGGCAAATCCGGTTAGATTCCAGCTAAAGGAATTGATCGATGAAAGTCTTGAACTGGTGAATATTGGCATCCGCGAAAAGAAACTGAAGGTGGAGGTTTTCATCAGTGAGGAGCATTTTCTCATGGCAGACAGGGACCAGTTATATGTGGTTATCAGAAACCTGCTGAGCAATGCCATTAAGTTTACACCCGAAAAAGGTAGTATTTATATCTCTTCAAAGAAGGAGAAAGGGGAGCTTGTGATTTCGATCCGGGATACGGGGATTGGCATACCGGACTCGGTAAAATCGAAACTTTTCGATTCCAATACACATTATTCCACCAATGGTACAAAAGGGGAGAAGGGCTCCGGACTCGGACTCAATATCTGCAATGAAATCGTACAGAGCAACAAGGGCTGGATGAAAATTGAGAGCGTCCCGGGTATAGGTTCCACCATTTTCATCGGCATTCGCGCTGCCAGGAAAAGCGCTAAATAAATTTTACGGCAGTGCCGTAAACCAGAATTTCAGCTGCACTCTGCATCACATTGCTGGTTGTATATCTGACATTAACAACAGCATCAGCTCCCAGTTTTTCAGCTTCAGTCATCATCCTTTTTGAGGCCATAGCACGTGCTTCATTGATCATTTCCGAGTATCCCCTCAGCTCTCCTCCAACGATGGATTTCAGCATATTGGCGATGTCTTTTCCAATATGTTTTGACTGGATCATCGATCCCTTAACAATGCCTAAGAGCTCATATTTCTGGCCCGGAATAGTCTCCGTGTTATATTGGGGGATTAGTTTTTCCATGATTCGAGAAATTTTGTTTCTAAAATACCTATTTTTATTGAACACAAGGAATAAAAATGAAAGTACTGACCATTAAGTCTTCAAGCCCTCTTGATGCAGACACCCAGACTGAAGTACATCACGCATTCGGGATGGAGCATCATACAGATTATGTCTTTAAGCCAAGGGGCGACCAGAAATATTCTGCCACTATTGTTCTTGAGAAGAGCGGACCGGTGGTGGATATGATCATTGAAGCAACTTCACTCTTTCCTGATATTGGTTTTGTGATCGATGACCTGAATATGGAGGAAAATCACATCGAAAGATACCATGTGAAAGAAGGCGTGGTAAAGGAACAGCTAAGATCAGGCTGGAAGTGGGTGAAATAATTCAGTATTTACTCATATCCTCGGGGTCTTCTTCCTTGATTTCCTTCAATCTTTCCACATAAACACCCAGAAGTGTCCCAATGATTCCAAGGGGAACGATGATGATTATAATTTTCCAGATCAGTCCGAGGCCTTCCTGGGAAAATGCATATAGAAGGACTCCTGTATATGCAAGGATCAGAAAGATCGTTACTATAAGGATGATGGTTGGAGCGATTCGTTTATCCATATCTGTATTATTCAGTGGACTTGATTTGAACTCTGGAAGGTTTTAGGCCTTCAGCACTTGCATTAATAATCAGGTCTCCCGGCTCACTTCCGGCCTGAAGTATGAGAAGTTGTTTTCCTCGCCTGACTTCCTTTGAACTTGATCCCAAAGAAGTATGGTCAGTCAGGTCGCCGTTGTCTATGACACGGATCCGGCCGGGACCATCCAGGGTATAATTCACCTGGTGCCGGCTGTCAGGATTCAGGGTTCCGGTGCTGTCCACCACACGTGTAGTGATGTGGACCACATCCCTGTTTTCTGAGCTTAGCCTTTGCCGGTCTGGTTCCATGGCAAGTGCATAGGCCTTATCAGCGCTTCGCAGGGTGTCTGTCACTTTTTGCTCCCTTCCATAATCATCCATATAGAAGGCAGTTGCCAGAAGTTCACCCCTTTCATAGGGTATGGCAGAACGAATAACACCGTCGTTAAATTCACTTCGTTCCAGTGATGCCAGTATTTTATTGTTCAGACTTAATTCGATTCTTTCGCAATTGGTAAAGATCACCACCATGCCGGTGTCTGTTTCCGGTCCGAATGTCCAGTGATCCACAAGAGGGGCGCCCATCCAGCTCTTCTGCCAGCTATTGAGTTTGTTCTTTGCGTCGGCCATTACCGTATCAAGCACAGTCAGTTTGACCATGGGATCTTCCCTGTATCTGGATCCGATGTACCAGGCGTGTGGCTTGATAAAACCATTGGTACGCATAAGGCCGGTTTCCCATCCTCTGGAGGGCCATCCTCCCGATTCTCCCAGGTAGTCAATGCCTGCCCATATGAACTGTCCGGCCACAAACTCTTCCATCTTGTTCCATGAGTTGTCTGTGTAATCCAGCTTCCTGTAATCATCGGGTATTTCATTGGCATAGGCCCTTGTTTCCGATGCAAGGAAGATCATATTGGGGTATTGCGCATGCCAGGTGGCAAAAGAGTCACTTCTGTAATTGTAGGAAACCACCGGTGAAACATGCATGAGGCTCGATGGAATTTCATGACCCTCACTGGCCTTACCCGGGTGAAGTCCGCAGGTCACTTCACGGGTGGGGTCTATGGACCTGACCAGATCCACGAGAGAGGTATAGATTTCCACACCCCGCTCGGGATTACTCAGTTGCTCCACGGTTTCATTTCCCACACTCCAGAGAATAACTGAAGGGTGGTTGCGGTCACGTCGGACGAAGTCGGCCAGGTCACTTTCCCAGTGATTCGCCATATCCGTATTCACCTGACCTTCCCACCAGGATTCTTCCCATTTGTCGTACATTTCATTGATCACCATAAACCCAAGCTCATCACACAAATCCAGCATACCAGGAGCATGAGGGTTGTGGGCAAGTCTCACCGCGTTAACACCCAATTCCTTAAGGATGAGCAGTCTTCTTCTCCAGCTTTCCATGGGTACTGCAGCTCCCAATTCACCGCCATCATGATGGAGACATACGCCTTTCAGCATCTTTTTTTCGCCATTCAGGATGAAGCCAAGATTGGGATCGAACCGGGCTGATCGTATTCCGTGTATGGTCTGGGTGTGATCAAGAATTTTGTTTCCATCCTTCAGATAGCAATTTACTGTGTACAACTGAGGTGTTTCAGGCGACCATAGCAAGGGCGCCTCAATCTGGAAGATGTGGGCTGTTGTGTCAGACCCTCCTCCTTCTACAAAACTGGTGCTCTGGGCTTCAGCCACAAGCCTGCCTCCTGGCCCCACAATGTCGTAACGAAGATCATATCTCTGGCCCTTTCGCCCCATATTTTTAATTTCAGTGGATACCTGGAGTGTAGCTTTACCTGTACTGTCAAGGCTTGAGCTGGCCCAGTTTCCCCATGGAGGTATGTGCAGGGGGGAGCTTGCAATCAGTTTGACCGGCCTGAAAATGCCTGCCCCCGAATACCAGCGATCCCAGGGCATCTGGCTGCAATCGGTACGGACCGCAATAATATTCAGTGTGTCTTTTCTGATGTGTTCCGATATGTCATAGTAAAAGCTGGTATATCCATAGGCATGATTGCCCATGTGTATGCCATTAAAATACACATCTGCATTCCGGTAAACACCTTCGAAAAGAAGGTAAAACTGTTCGTTTTCCTCAAAAGAACTCAAATCGAGACTTTTTCTGTACCAGGCAATTCCACCAGGGTAATATCCACCTGCTATTCCGGATGGATTAGTTTCCTTCACAGGCTGTTCAATCATCCAGTCGTGGGGAATGGTCACATAACGCCACCTGGAATCATTAAAGGTGGGACTGGAGGCACCCTCAGGATCGCCAAGGATGAAGTGCCAGTTCAGATCCAGTGAGCTCTCTTTCCTGGGTTCGGTATCCCTGGTCCGGTATACAAACCATATGGAAAAAATGCAGGTCAGGCTTAATATAATCCAGTGAGCAGCTTTCATTGGTCTTCGGAGGTTTGAATGATTTGTTCGAAGCGATTAATGAATTTGTGGATCGTATCAAAATGAGCCGCCTTCAGTCTGCGATTCACTGCAGGCTGGGATATATTCAGCATCTGGCTGATCTCCATCTGATTTTTACCGGTCAGGTTGAGGAACATGGCTTCAGCCTGTTCGTCCGACCAATCATGGATCAGAATATCCATAAAAGAGCAAGTGAGTTCAAACTCACCATTGAGGGCCTCAGAGGGAGTGATGATCTGAATACGCTGTTTGCGCTTCATGTTCCTGTTGCCCTCGGTTGCAGCCCTGAATGCAGTCCCATCCGATTCCCTGAGGTGTTCCCGGGCAAATTCAACGGGACCTATTCCAATGCTGATCTTTAGATCGAGCCTTTCATTTAACTCCTTGTATGATAGAAATCTGAATGCGCTGAAAAGCATAATCACGGATCGAAGGCAATGCAGGGGAGACTCTGACATGGCCAGAAACTCGTCCATGCGAATAATCTCGTAACTCAGTTTTCCTTTTCCCTCTACCAGACGGTTTACGGTCTGAAATGACGCCCTGATCAGGTCGGGGATTTTTGTGAGTTGCTTATCAGGGATCTTCGAACCAGGGGCTAATTCTCCAGCGACAACTGCGTAATGTGCCTTATCCGTCATTTGATAATTAATAAATTTCTATTGGGAATAGTTGGGTTATTAGGGAAAAAGTTTAGACTTCAAATATATAATGAATTAAGCTTATTATACAAATTATTCGTGATTTTTTCAGAAACAGGCTTCATGCAGGGTGATGAGGACTTGTATTTAAATTCCAGAAAAAGAATGTGTTAAGTGTGAATTTCAGACATGATTAGATTCATTCTGAATAAGTGATACGGCCCCCTGAGTACAGCTAAATGAGGGCGATTATGGTTATTTTTGGGCTTTATCAGATGTCATTAATAAAAATATTGGGAATGGAACGATTGCTGATTTTCTTATTTCTCTCCGCTCTGGCTACAGAGGGTTTTTCTCAGCCTGCAACCCGATGGCGAGGCGAATCCGGAAATGGGATTTATAGTGAAACGGGATTGTTGAAGAAATGGCCTGTTTCCGGACCCGAGGAGCTCTGGTCCTACGAAAAACTGGGTACGGGGCATTCCTCTCCTGTGGTAAGCCAGGGCTTTCTTTATGTCAGCGGCATGGTTGAGGAGACTGGTATGCTTTTTAAATTCAAGCTGGATGGGGAGCTAATCTGGACGAAAGCCTATGGACCCGAATTTAATTCCAGCTATACTGGTAGCAGGGGTTCCCCTGTGCTTGCCGGAGATAAGATTTACCTTGTCTCGGGTAATGGCGTGTTATATTGTATGGCTGCTGGAGACGCTTCCATTTTATGGACGAAAGCCTTGTTTAAGGACTTCGATGGGAAAAATATTACCTGGGGGGTAAATGAAACACCTGTTGTGGATGGAGATATTATTTATGCCACCCCGGGAGGGAGAAATAATAATGTAGTTGCCCTTAACAGGCACTCGGGTGATTTGATCTGGAGCAGCAAGGGCAAAGGAGAGCTTTCCGCATATTGCAGTCCGCTTTTGATCGATCACAATGGACGAAAAATTCTGATCACGCATACAGCATCCTACCTGATCGGACTGGATGCACTTAACGGCGATTTGTTGTGGTCCCACAAACAGCCTAACGATTACAGCGTTCATGCCAATACGCCCATATACCAGAATGGGGTCCTTTTCTATTTCAGCGGTTATGGCCAGGGTGGCGGATCACTGATTCTAAGTATGGACGGGTCCTCTATTACCCAGTCATGGTTCAGTAAAAAGCTGGACAGTCGTATGAGTGGAGCCGTTGTTGTAGACGGCTATATATACATGTCAGGCGATTATGCCCGTGAGTGGCGTTGCGTTGAGTGGGATACAGGGAAGGAGATGTATGCTTCCACCGAGTTGGGAAAAGGAGTGGTGATCTATGCCGATGGCATGCTCTATTGTTATACCGATCGTGGCGAACTGGCTCTGGTAAAAGCCGATCCTTCAGAGTTTAAGGTAGTCAGCAAGACCAAAGTGTCAAAAGGCTCAGAACAGCACTGGGCGCATCCCATTATTGATGACGGTGTTCTTTATTTAAGGCATGGGAGTGCGGTTATAGCCTATAAAGTCAAATAAGTCTTAAAGCGTAAAGTCGAAAGAAAAATGTTGAGAATTGGTGTTGCATGCGTTGTTGTTGGTTTGTCTGTCGGTTTTGGTTTCGGGGCAGGATGCTCAGTGGAGAGGCCCGACAGCGCAACGGGATTTTTCCGGCGACAAATTTATTGAAGCCTGGCCAGAGGATGGCCCCGAGATACTTTTTGTAGCCGAGGATCTGGGGAAAAGTTATTCTTCAGCGGTTGCCACCCGAAATGTGATCTATACCACAGGGATTAAGGACAGCCTTGAATACCTGACAGCCCTGGATATGGAGGGAAATCTTCTCTGGCAAAATCCGTTCGGTCCGGGATGGAAACAATCCTTCCCGGAATCGCAGATGTACACCCACCGTTGATGGGGATCGCATATATGTGCTCACGGGTATGGATATGCTGGTTTGTTTCCATGCCATCACCGGTGAAAAATTGTGGGAGGTGAATGTCCACGAAGTATATAAGAGCCACTGGGATATGTTCGGGGTGTCCGAATCCATCCTGCTGGTGGAGGATAAAGTTATTGTCACACCCGGCAGGTGAAAATACCACGGTGATTGCCCTGGATAAGATGAGTGGCGAGCTGGTCTGGAAGTCCGTGTCTTTGGAGGCACAGCGGTCCAATCTTTCTCCCATACTCATCGAGCATTGCGGTAGTGAGTACATTATTACAGCGACCAGAACCCACGTGATTTCAGTGGATCCTGAAAATGGTGAGATCATGTGGACCTATCATTACAATGTGCTGGATGAGCAGGCTGCAGAATTCAACCATCCTTGCCAATACACCCACCTACAGTGACTGTTGCCTGTGGATTACCAGTGGATGGGATAAGGAATCGGTAATGCTTGAAATTGCCCCCGACGGGAAGTCAGTGAGGAAAAATTTGTGGATCAGACCTTTGATAACCAGAACCATGGTGTTGTTTTGCTGGATGGCTATCTCTACGGATCAAACTTTACCGGAAGATATTCCGGTAAATGGGTCTGCATGAACTGGGATACCGGTGAAATTGTCTGGATCCAACGACTGGTTCAACAAGGGACCCGATCATTTCTGCCGATGGCATGCTTTATTGTTATGAGGAAAAAAGGGGGAACATGGCCCTGGTAAAAGCCGATCCTGAAGGCTTTGAAGTGATCTCGATCTTCAGGGTTAGTGAAGGGAGCGGTCCTCATTGGGCGAGACCGTGCCATTTATAATGGAATGTTGCTGGTGAGGCATGGAAAGGTTCTTATTGCATATAAGATTAGTAGAATAGGTAATAAATGAAAATGGAATTTAGACGGAGGATGTTTAATATGTGGGTGCTTTATTATTGATGCACCATCATATATGTGCAGGGAGATTTATTTGCGCAGAATAGCCAGTGGAGGGGAGAGATGCGGGATGGGAAATATTCCGATACGGGTTTGCTTAAGTCCTGGCCTGAAGAGGGGCCCGAACTGATCCTTAAGAAGGAAGGCCTGGGCAATGGCTATTCCACACCCATATTATTATGAAGGCGCCATATATATCAGTGGTCGTCGCGATACCCTGGATGTGCTCACCCGTCTGGATATGGAAGGGAACATTGCCTGGGAAACAGTCTTTGGGAGGGCATGGAATCAGTCCTTTGCAGAAACCAGGAGCACCCCCACCATAGAGGACGGACGCATCTACATTATGGGAGG
This sequence comes from uncultured Bacteroidota bacterium, assembly GCA_963713725.1. GTDB lineage: Bacteria > Bacteroidota > Bacteroidia > Bacteroidales. Next base: position 81,343 of record CAVQMZ010000017.1, on the reverse strand, counting down.
TCTTGGTTCTGTAGCCTGTCTGGATACAGAAAGTGGGGAGCTTTTATGGAGTGTGAATACCCATGAGGAATTTGGAGGTGAATTTCATCGCTGGGGAATGACCGAATCCCTGCTTCTTACGGACCGCGCAGTGATCTCATCTCCCATTGGTAATCAGACAGTGGCCGTTGCACTGGATAAGAAAGACGGTTCCCTGATTTGGAAAACCGAATCTGTGGGTGGAGTCAGGTCCTATGTCTCTCCGCTGATGATAGAGTTTGAAGGTCAGAAAATGATTCTGATTACATCAGATAAGGATATGATTGCGGTTGATCCTGAAAATGGGAACATCATCTGGAGTTTTGATATTATATCTGACCAGTCCGGTGAAAGGGGCAGGAGGAACAATACCAATACGCCCCTATACAAGGACGGGGAAATTTTTACGACCAGTGGTTACGATGTAAATGCCCAGATGCTGAAGCTTTCAGAAGGCGGAAAAAAAGTAGAACTGAAATGGAGCGATGGAACCCTGGATACCCACCATGGAGGCGTGGTACTTGTTGATGGTTATATCTACGGAGCAAACTGGATCAATAACGGGAATGGTAACTGGGTATGCCAGGAGTGGGAAACAGGCAAGGTCATGTACGAGGAATCCTGGCATAACAAGGGATCCATTATCTATGCCGATGGCATGCTGTATATCTTTGAAGAAAAGCGGGGTCACGTGGGACTGCTCTTACCAAATCCGGAAGCTTTTGAAGTGGTTAGTTCCTTCCAGCTTGAGGGTGGCGACGGACCCTACTGGGCCCATATGTCGATTTTCGACAAAAAACTTTTTATAAGACATGGAGAGGTTCTTTTTGTCTATAACATAGCTGAATAGATTTGAAATTAAACACAATCAATATTAGCACTGCTCTTCTGGTTCTTGCCGGGCTAATATCCCTGTCATGGTGGTTGGGGTTTGATCCGGTGAATGAGCTGGTGACCACCCAGCCCGGATTGGATAACAGGGGTGCCAAGGCTGTGGTCCCCGACATTGAGATCGGGGCTTTTTATGAAGTTCTTTCCGATGCCGGAGAGGGTGAAACTGAAAGTGCACTGAACGAAACCTGGCCCAGGTTCCGGGGAGAGAATTTTGATAATATCAGCAAATCGCCCATTAAACTGATCGATCGCTTTCCTGAAGGTGGACCCGAGCAGCTATGGCAGGTAGAACTTGGAGAAGGATATGCTGCTGCGGCCATTTATAAAGGCCTTGTTTATGTGCTGGATCATGATGAGGAAATGCGTGCCGACCTTCTGCGCTGCTTCCGTCTGGAAAGTGGAGAAGAATTATGGCGCCGGGGATATCAGATCAACCTGAAGCGCAACCATGGGATGTCAAGGACTGTGCCGGCTGTGACCGAGGATTACATCCTGACCATTGGTCCCAAAGCCCACGTAATGTGTGTGAGAAGAGCCGACGGTGAACTACTGTGGGGACTTAATGTGGCCCTAGATTATGAGGCCGATATTCCACTCTGGAATACCGGTCAGTGTCCGCTTATCGATGGTGACAGGGCAATTATTGCCACTGGCGGAAGCTCACTGATGGTGGCAGCCGATCTCGAAAGCGGGGAGATCCTGTGGGAAACTCCCAATCCGCATAAGTGGCTGATGTCCCACTCATCCATCATGCCCTACGAATTTAATGGGGTAAAAATGTATGTATACAGTGCCTTCGGAGGAGTCTGCGGGATAGGTGCAGAAGGTGATTTGGCCGGAAAGCTTCTGTGGGAAAGTCAGGCCTGGAACCACCAGACTGTGGCACCCTCACCGGTTTGTTTGCCCGATGGGAAAATATTTCTGACTGCTGGATATGGAGCGGGGGCCATGGTTCTCCAGCTCAGCGGGACAGGAACACAGTTTAACGTGGAGGTCATTTCGGAATATCTTCCCAAAGAGGGACTGGCAAGTGAGCAGCAGACTCCGGTGGTTTTTGAAGGACACCTGCTGGGAATACTCCCCAAGGACGCCGGACCCTTACGAAACCAGCTGATTTGTGTGCATCCTGATAACTTTAACGAGGTAGTCTGGTCAAGCGGACCGGAAATAAGATTTGGCCTTGGACCCTATATGATCGCCGATCAAAAGCTCTTCATCCTGGATGATGATGGTACCCTGATCATTGCAAAACCCAGCACCAGAGAGTATGTGGAGCTGGATCGCTATCAGGTGATTGACGGTCACGATGCCTGGGGCCCCCTGGCGGTGGCTGATGGTTACATGGTGCTGAGGGATGCAAAAACAATGATTTGCCTGGACATGGCAGCCAATAGAAAATGAAAACAACTTAAAAAGACCAAATGAAAAAAAGAGGACTTACCATAGTTGTACTGCTTATCGTGCTGGTGATTATTACGGTTATCGTAGTTGATTTTCTGAATAATCGTCCCGATCGCAGGGGAAGCAATCCCTATGCCCTGGAGGTAGAGCATTTTAAGGATGTGGACTCCAAACTGATCTCTCACAAAGAAACCCGCAATCTCTCACTGGGTTCACTGAAGGGATCGGCCCTTGTATATGCCCGGGGAAAACTTTTTGTGACAGGTTCTTCTAACCTGGTGATCATGGATACTGACGGGTCCGGTCCTCAGAAATATGACATCCTTCCAGGATCAGTAGCCCTTCTGGTGGAAGATGAGGGGATATTTGTGGCCTATAAAAACTTTGTGGCTCATTACGATGGGGAAATGAAGCTGATTAAAAAATGGGAGAGCCTGGGGGAGCAGGGCTGTGATCACCAACCTGGCAGGAAATGGTGAGAAGGTATATGTGGCTGATGCCGGAAACAGAAAGGTTCACATCTACAATCATGAAGGCGAGTTACTGGGCGCCTTTGAGGGAAAGTCTGAAAGTGAGGCCGGTCATGGCTTTATAGTGCCCAGTGCCAATTTTGACCTGGCTGGTGAATGATTTTGGAGAATTATGGGTTGTAAACCCGGGCAAGCATGCCCTGGAAAACTACAGCGACGATGGTCGCATGAGGGGCTTCTGGGAAAATGCTTCTTTTGATATCGATGGCTTTCTGGGTTGCTGTAACCCGGCAAGGATAACCGTAATGGCCGATGGTTCTTTTGTGACCAGCGAGAAGGGCATGGTGAGAATCAAGATACATGACCAGGAGGGGAAACTTGTGAGTGTGGTGGCCCCACCCGATCTGTTCGTGGAGGAGGGCGAGGCCCCGGATATTTGCTGTGATGAGCAGGGGGTGATTTATGCCCTGGATTTTGACCAGAATACCATCAGGATTTTTGAACCTAAAAAAGATGAATAGAAAAACATTTATATCCGCCCTGGTAAGGGGAGGTATTTTAGCTTCCATGGCCATATTGGCAGGTGTGCTGCTCTCCAGGAGGCAGATCTCGCTGGAAAAGGATTGTGGATTAAATCTTCAATGCAGGAACTGTTCAAAGCTAAAGGCTTGTGATCTTCCCGATGCAAAAAATGAAAGGGGATATGGAAAAGGATAAGACATATAAGCGGAGGGAATTTATCAATAAGGGGGTAAGGCTGACACTCGGCCTTAGCGTTGTGGCCACTGGTGCCATGGCCCTGACAAGGAGATCCGGTGGAGAGGAGTATGTCTGGCAGATCGATCCCTTCAAATGCACCCAGTGCGGTCGCTGTGCCACCGAGTGTGTGATGGCCGAATCGGCCGTAAAGTGTGTGCATGCCTATGACCTTTGTGGATACTGCGATCTGTGCGGAGGCTACTTCAAGCCGGGAGCCAAATTGCAAACCGGTGCGGAGAACCAGCTTTGCCCCACTGCAGCCATACAGAGAAAATTTATCGAGGAACCCTATTTCGAATACATTATCGATGAGCCACTTTGCATTGGTTGTGCCAAGTGCGTGAAAGGCTGTTCCGCCTTCGGGAACGGGTCCCTGCATTTGCAGATCAGGCACGACAGGTGCAAGAATTGCAATCAGTGCGCCATTGCAACAGCTTGTCCTTCCAAGGCCATCAGCAGGGTGCCAGCAAATAAACCCTATATCATCAAAGGGAACTTTACCAATGAAAAGGAGGGTTAGTATGCCAAAACGGACCCCGGGTTTTTTCATCCTGCTCTTACTCATCATGGTTAGCGCAAGCACCCTGATTCATGGACAGCAGCGTTTTCCAAAACCCGAATTTGACAGTGGATATGTCCAGCCCGATCCCACAACCCCTGAACCACGGACTGTGGCACTTGAATATTTCGATGTTTTTGTTTTGCTGGCAGCACTTTCACTGGCCTCCTGGCTGGCCGTGCGCAAACGCTCAAGAAAGGGATTGCTCTGGCTTTCTGTTTTCACCCTGATTTATTTCGGCTTCTACCGTGATGGTTGTATCTGTTCGGTGGGAGCCATACAGAATGTGGCCCTCTCCATATTTGATCCTGCCTATACCATATCCCTGGCAGCCCTGATCTTTTTCCTGCTGCCTCTGATCTTTGCCCTCTTTTTTGGCAGGGTTTTCTGTGCCTCGGTCTGTCCCCTGGGTGCCATACAGGACCTGCTGGTCATCAACCCGGTATCCATCCCCAGCTGGATCAGGAAAACCCTTGGCTTTATACCGGTAATATACCTGGGGCTTGCCGTTCTGCTGGCAGCCACTGGAAGCGATTTTATTATTTGCAGGTATGATCCTTTTGTGGGGATCTTCCGTATGGATGGTCCTTTTCTGATGATCTTCCTGGGCGTCACCTTTCTTTTGTTGGGGATGTTTTATGCACGGCCCTATTGCCGGGTATTTTGTCCCTACGGTGTATTACTGAGCTGGATGTCGAAGTTTTCTAAGTGGCATTTGAGCATTACCCCTTCCGAATGCATTAAATGCAAACTTTGTAAGGACTCATGTCCCTTTGATGCCATTGAGGTTCCGGTTGATAAGGCTTACCGTAAGCCTGAAGTGACCAGGAAGTATCTAAAAAGCTTCATCACTTATATTGCCTTGATTCCTGTGCTGGTTGTGCTGGGGGGATGGATCGGATCAAAATCTGATGTATTCCTGAGCAGAATGCACCCCGATGTTTACCTGGCCGAGCTGATGATCAGTCCAGCCTGAGCTGAGGGATGATGAGACTAACCTGGATATCCAGGCCTTCCTGGAATCGGGGGATACTTTTGAGGAGCTGGTGGAGCAGGCCGCTGTAATCAGAACGAAATTTAAAAAGGGAGGTTGGGTCCTGGGTGGATTCATTGGCCTTGTGCTGGGAATTACCCTTATGAACCAGGTGGTATTCCGGAGCAGGGAGGATTATGAACCCCACAAAGCAAATTGTTTTTCCTGCGGAAGGTGTATGGATTACTGCCCGGTGGACCGGGCAAGCCCGGTTAATCGTTAAGTCTGTAAAGTCATAAAGTCGTAAAGTCTGAAAGAAAGAGAAAATGGATAAAGAAAATAAAATAAAAGTGGCACACAGGGCAATGCTCATTTCCGGTATATTTTGCGGAGTGGTGGCCTTGCTTCTGATTCTGAATTTCTGGCATATGAAGCAGACCGAGCCACTGGAAAGTCAGGCCATAGAGGCCCTGGTTAAGCGCCTGTCACAGGAGCCAAACAATGAGGAGCTCAAGGAGGAAATCCGAAGCTTTGATTTGCTGGCAAGAAAGGCCTATTTCACCAGCCGCTGGCAGGTAAAGACAGGTACCTGGCTCCTGCTCATCGGTGGTATTGTACTGGCTGTTTCCATGAAATTCTATACCGATTTAAGAGCGGGCATCGAAGCTCCGGAAGAACTTACAGAAGGGCTTCTTAAGGCAAGGGCAAATGCCCAGTACTGGCTCTTCCTGGCCGGAGGGCTCATCCTTGGTCTTTCGCTTGTAGCGGGTGTTTTAACCAACGATTTTCTCAAGGAATATGACCAGATGGCTGAATCTGCTGTTTCAGTCGGGGAAGTAAGTGATGTGGAGGTGGTGGATGTTTTTGGTGAGAACCAGGCCGCAGGTGAAGTTGGAGCCCCGGAGGAAGGCCTCGCTGAGTCTTCATCCGAAGCTGTGCCGGATGGGGCCGTCACTGAGCAGGAAGTCAGCCCGGCACCTTCGTCTGCGGGCGTTGAAACAGTTCAGGAGAAAAACTCCATAGCCAGTGCGGCTTCAGGCGGAGCTTTCAACCGGAATGATTTTAAGCTTAACCATGCCACTTTCAGGGGTTATATGGGGCTGGGTGTTTCATTTCATAAGAATATTCCTGTGGAATGGGATGGTCCATCGGGTCAGAAAGTAAAGTGGAAGGTGGCATTTTCCAAGCCCGGGTATAATTCACCAGTAATCTGGGGCAGCAGGATTTTTATTTCCGGAGGAGATAAGGACGGACTGGTAGTTGCCTGCTATGACCGGAATACGGGACAGCTCCTTTGGGAAAAAGAAGTGAAAGATATACCGGGATCACCTGCCACCATGCCCAGGGTTACCGAGGATACCGGTCTTGCTGCTGCCACCATGGCTGTGGACGGAAAGGCTGTTTATGCCATTTTCGCCAATGGTGATATAGTGGCCTTCACTTTGGACGGAAAGAAGATATGGGGACGAAACCTGGGTGTGCCCAACAACCATTATGGCCATTCCTCTTCACTTCAGGTGTGGGATCATAAAGTTGTAGTTCAGTATGATACCAATACAAAGGGGCGTATGCTGGCCCTGAATACGGCAAACGGTGAAACGGTATGGGACGTGGAAAGGCCGGTTCATATTTCATGGGCTTCCCCCGCGCTCATCGAAGTGGATGGAAAAATACAGATTGTCACATCGGCTGATCCTTATGTGTCGGGTCATGATCTGGCTACCGGGGCGGAATTATGGAAAGTTGAGGCCATGATGGGAGAAGTGGGACCGTCCATAGCCTTCTCCGATGGTCTGGTTTTTGCTTCTCAGGAGTATGCGCGGACCCTGGCCATTGACCCAAAATCAGTGGGGGAGTATGTGTGGGAAGATGATGAGTACATGTCAGAAGTGGGCAGTCCGGTTGCTCACCAGGGTTTAATGTACATGGCCACCAGTTTTGGAGTGGTGGTGTGCTATGATGCCAAAACCGGAGAGAAAAAATGGGAAAAGGAGTTTGACAATGAAATCTGGTCTTCTCCTGTCATTGCAGAGGGTAAGCTATATATCATGGACAAGGAGGGTATATGTCATATTATGAAGGCCGATGCCAGCGGAACAATCATTGCCGAACCCGAACTTGGAGAGCAGGGTTTTGCGCTTCCTGCCTTTGCAGATGGGGTGATCTATTTGAGAGGGACAAAAAATCTATACTGTATTGGAAAAATAGCTCGCGAAGCGAGCGGTTAATAAGTTAGCAGGTTAGGGGTTAGTGAGTTAGTGGGTTAAGTAAGTTAGTAGGTTAGTGGGTTAGTAGGTTAGGGGTTAATAAGTTAGAGGTTAGTAGGGTTAGTAGAGTTAGTGGGTTAATAAGTTAGAAGTTAGCGGGTTAATGGAGATTGAGATAAGAGATATAGATGGGATTGTGGAGGAGCTGGGGAAGGAGCCGCATGCGGTGATTCCCATTCTTCAGGCCATACAGGGACGTTATAATTATCTTCCCGAGGAGGCATTGAGAAGGGTCTGCGAGCTCACGGAGATTACACCAGCACAGATTGTGGGTGTGGCCAGTTTTTATTCCCAGTTCCGCTTTAAGCCGGCGGGAAAGCATATGATCAAAGTTTGCGTGGGAACAGCCTGTCACGTGAAGGGAGCCGAGCAGGTTTACGATGCCATGAAACGCGAACTTGGTCTGGCAGTATCGGAGGATACCACTCCATCCGGTGAATATACCATTGAAAAGGTAAACTGCCTGGGCTGCTGTACCCTGGCACCCGTGGTGCAAATCGATGAGGTGACCTATGGTCATGTAAGTACTTCCAAGGTGACCTCGGTTCTGTCCGATTTTCAGAGCCAGGAGGGTGGCTCAAAAAAGAAAAAATACAAGTATGCCGGCGGTGGTGAAGTAAAGGGCGAGATTCGAATCGGGCTGGGTTCATGTTGTGTGGCCAGCGGAAGTGATGAAATCCGCGATTCCGTAAAAGATACCATTGACCGCAAGGGATTGAATGTAAAACTTAAACATGTGGGTTGTGTGGGCATGTGTCACCAGGTTCCCCTGGTGGAGATTGTTCCTACCCATGGGGAGCCCACCCTTTATTCAAAAGTGGATGCTGCCGATGTGGATCAGATTGTGGAACGGCATTTCCAGCCCGACGGCCTGATAAGGCGTTTAAGCAGATCGCCTGATGAGTATGGCCAATTCTGTTCGGGACGACAGCCGTTGGGATGGAGTGGATCGTTATTCGCTTGATGTGAGGGAAAAGCATGTCTCCCTTTTCCTGGATAAGCAGATTCCCATGGCCACCGAATTCAGGGGTGTGATTAATCCCGTGGATGTTGAGGAGTATAAACAGCGCAATGGATTCAGAGGCCTGCAAAGGGTGCTGAAGAAAATGACTCCCCAGGAGGTGATTGATGAGATTATCGAAAGTGGCATTCGGGGCAGGGGTGGAGGCGGATTTCCCACAGGAAAGAAATGGCAGATGGTGGCCGATGCCGGCAGTGAGAAAAAATATATTATTTGCAATGGCGATGAGGGCGATCCGGGCGCATTTATGGATCGCATGTTACTGGAATCATATCCCTACCGGATCATCGAAGGCCTTATTGCTGCAGGCTATGCTGTGGGGGCAGCAGAAGGGATTCTGTACATACGTGCCGAATACCCGCTGGCGGTTACCCGAATTCAGCAGGCCCTTGTGGTATGTCGTGAACAGGGATATCTTGGGAAGGATATTCTGGGGACGGGATTTGATTTTGATCTTGACTGTCTACCAGGGAGCCGGTGCCTTTGTCTGTGGGGAGGAAACCGCCTTGATCGAATCCATTGAAGGGAAAAGAGGCTTTCCCAGGATCCGTCCACCCTTTCCTGCGGTGAAAGGATTGTGGGGACAGCCTACGCTGGTGAATAATACGGAGACCTTTGCCCAGATTGCCTACATCCTGAAAAACAAGGCCGCATCCTTTAACAGTATTGGAACAGAATCATCCAGGGGAACAAAAGTTTTTGCCCTGGCCGGGAAGGTTGCCCGGGGCGGACTCATTGAGGTGCCCATGGGAATGACAATCCGTGAGGTTGTTGAGGAAATTGGAGGAGGAGTGGCCGATGGCAGGGAATTTAAGGCTGTTCAGATTGGTGGACCTTCGGGTGGATGTGTGCCCGCATGGAAGGCAGATACCCCCATTGATTTTGAGTCTCTCAAGGAGGTGGGAGCCATGATGGGTTCGGGCGGACTGGTGGTACTGGACGATAAGGACTGCATGGTGGATATTGCCCGCTACTTTCTCACCTTTACCCAGAATGAAGCCTGCGGAAAATGCAGTTTTGGACGCATTGGTACCAAAAGAATGCTGGAGATCCTTGAGAAGATTACCACAGGAAAGGGAAGTGAAACGGACCTGGAAAAGCTGGAGGAGCTGGCACACTGGACCAAAACGGGAAGTCTTTGTGCACTATGTGGTACTGCTCCCAATCCCATTCTCTCCACCCTGAATTATTTCCGGGATGAGTATGAAGCCCACATCCGGGGCGAATGTCCGGCCGGAAAGTGCAAGGATCTGATTAAATATGAAATTACCGACGATTGTATAGGCTGCACCCTCTGTGCCCAGGATTGCCCGGTGGATGCCATTGCCTTTAAGCCCCATGAAAAGCATGTGGTGGATAATGAACTATGTATTAAATGTGATGGCTGCAGGCAGGTTTGTCCTGAGGATGCAGTAATCACACGATAGTCTGTAAAGGTTGACAAAGTCTTAAGAAGTAAATGTAAAGCCTGACAGAAGGTTGAAAGAAGTGTAGAGAAGATGGTAAAACTGAAAATAGATAAAAGGGAGATTGAGGCTGAGGCCGGGTGTAGCCTTATTGAGGTGCTCAGGGGAGACGGGTCTGGAGGTGCCTTCCATGTGTTATCTCAAAGGATCTGCCCCATTTTTCCTCATGCATGGTCTGCGTGGTGAAGGATCAAGAAATCCGGAAAGCTATTTCCTTCCTGTTCACTTGAGGTGGAGGAAGGTATGGATATTATCACCGGGGATGAGGAAGTGATGCAGGCCAGGAAAACCTCCCTGGAACTGTTGCTCAGCGAGCATGTGGGCGATTGTGAAGCCCCCTGCCAGATGACCTGTCCGGCTCATATGGATATTCCTTTGATGAACCGCCTGCTGGCCAGGGGTGAGTTTGCCGAAGCACTGAAGGTGGTAAAAAAAGATATTGCCCTTCCCTCCATACTGGGCAGGATCTGCCCTGCTCCCTGTGAGGGGGCCTGCCGAAGGAAAGCCATCGATGGGGCAGTTTCCATCTGCCTGCTGAAACGTGCAGCCGGAGATGCTGACCTGGAGCTTGATGCTTCCTGGATTCCGGAGAAGGAACCAAATAGCGGGAAGAAGGTAAGTGTGATCGGGGCCGGGCCGGCCGGACTGGCTGCCGCATGGCACCTGGCGCTTAAGGGTCACAGTGTGAAGCTTATTGACCGGCACGATAGGGCCGGGGGCTCACTCCTGGAACTGAAGGAGGAGGAGCTTCCTGCCGAGGTTCTGGAAAAAGAAATTGCCCTGATTAAGAAGGCCGGTGTGGTGTTTCAGACCGGGGTTGATGTGGATGAGACAGGCTATGAGAAGATCGCTTGCTGACAGTGATGCTGTGGTGATTGCGATGGGACAGGGAAAAAGTGGTATTGGAGCCTGGGGACTCCCCATGCATCCCAAAGGTGTGGAGGCTGATGGAAACACCTACCAGGTGGAAGGATCCAATGTTTTTGTTGTGGGCAGTGCCTGAAACCTTCCCGCATGGCCATCAGGGCACTGGGGCAGGGAAAGGAGGCTGCCTTCAGTGTGGACCAGTTTTTGCAGGGTAAAGCAGTTAAGGGGGAAGCCTTCAGGTTTAACTCCCGTTTTGGGAAGTTAGATCCTGCCGAATATGCAGAGTACCTGAAGGAATCTGTGGCCAGGTGAGCGCATCGAGCCGGAAAATATGGCGGGGGACTGAGCCAGGGAGCAGGTGATGAAGGAGGCGGCCCGGTGTCTGCATTGCGATTGCCGGGAGCTGGAGAATTGCAGACTCAGGATCTATTCGGACCAGTACGGGGCCGATCAGAGGAAGTTTAAATCGGAGGAGCGCCAGCTTTGTACCAAGGCCGATCAGCATGAATCTGTGATTTATGAGGATTCAAAATGCATTAAAGTGTGGACTCTGTGTGAGGATCACGGAAAAATACAGTGAGGATTTTGGTCTGACATTTATTGGCCGGGGCTTTGATGTTGTGTGGGGATTCCCTTTAACGAGTCGCTGGGGAAGGGGCTGGAGAAGGTGGCCCTGGAAGTGGCAGATGCCTGTCCCACCGGGGCGATTTGCAGGATATAATACACGTGTAAATCACGATTTAATTGCACGTGTATCCGGTTTTGCGTAATTTTGTACAGGTAATTTGATTAAGAAAGGCTGTTATGAATACAAAACTTACATTAACCATTGATAAGGAGACGATTGGTAAGGCCAAGTATTATGCCAGTCAGCGGGGCAGGAGTCTTGTCGGATATCGTTGAATGCTATCTGAAAGCCATTACAAAGGAAGAGAAAAACAGGAAATGGAAATCAGCTCCCATATTAAATCCCTGAAGGGTACTTTTAGCTGTGCCGGACGATTTTGATTATAAGGAGGAATTATCTAGGGGCCTGTCAGATAAATATTCAGGTAAATGACCTGTTAATGAAAAATGTATTGATCGATACGGATGTGATACTCGATTTTTTCTTCGATCGGGCGCCATTCTCGGATTTTGCCGAGCAGGTATTTTCCCTGTGTGATGATGGCCGGATCAATGGATTTGTTACACCGGTGATCTGTAGTCACACATATTATCTGCTCAGGCGGGCTGGCAGCCATAAAAGGGTATGCTCAGGATGAACCAGTTGTTGATGGATCTGGAGGTGCTTTCCATGGATAAAGATGTTGTGATGCAGGCCCTTAATTCCGGGTTTAAGGATTTTGAAGACGCCCTGCAAAACTATTCAGCACTTGCGGCAGGGAATATATCTTTGATTCTTACCAGGAATGTGAAGAATTATACAAAAAGTGAACTGGGTGTAATGACACCTGAATCGTTTATAAAAACCATAGAATGAGGCTTAAGACCCACGTACAGATATTATTAGTGTTCCTTTCTGTGAACCTGAGTGTTCAGGCCCAGGAGGCTTCCTGCTGGGGGAATTCCAGGGGCGATGCCATGCTCACCGGTGTGAGCCGGGCCAATTTGCCCGATCAGCCTGAGCTGCTTTGGAATTTCAACACAGGATGAAGCGATTAAGGCTGCACCGGTGGTTTGTGGCGGGGTGATTGTTGTGGGAACGGTTGAGCGGGCAGATTTTCGGGATCAATACCGATGGGACCCTGAAATGGAAAATTGTAACTGAAAACAGCATTGAGGCACCGGCACTTTTTGCAGGTGGCCTGGTATATGTGGGGAACCTGGATGGTACCCTCTTTGCCATCGATCCGCAGAGCGGGAACATCAGGTGGACCTATGCCTGTGAAAACCAGATTATGGGGGCTCCGACCTATTATGAGTCGGGTGGTAAAAAGGTCATTATGGTGGGCAGCTACGATTACTATCTGCACGGTGTGGATCCTGCCACCGGGGAGGGATTGTGGAAGTATGAAACCCTGAATTATATCAACGGAACCTGTGCCCTGTATAGGGGCATGGCCATTTTTGGGGGCTGTGACGGATTTATACGGGGTGGATGCAGCCGAGCGGTGAGCCGAAGGCTTTTGGCATGGAGATTTCCACCTATGTGGCCAGTTCGGCCTGTGTGGATGGGGATGTGGCTTTTGTGGGAGATTACGATGGTCTGTTTTCAGCCATCGACCTGAAGGCTGAGAAGGTGCTCTGGAGCTTTGAAAACAAGGATGCAAACCTTCCCTTTATTGGCTCCCCTGCAGTAAAGGGAAATCATGTTTTCATCGGGAACAGGGATAAGTTCATGTATTGTTTGAACAAAAAGAATGGAGAGTTGGTTTGGAAATATAATACCGGGAGCAGGGTGGATGCATCGCCGGTGGTGGTGGGTGATCAGGTGCTGACTGCCAATATGAGGGGGGACCTGTTTCTCCTGGATATAAAATCGGGTAAGCCGGCCTGGACTTATGAGCTGGGGACAGCCATACATACAAACCCGGCAGTCGATAGATGGATATATGTTTGTGGCGGGTGACGATGGGAGGTTATATTGCTTTGGAAAAAAATAAACTTATGAAAATAATGCACATTATCCCCGGCTCAGGGGGGAGTTTTTATTGCGGAAATTGCCTGAGGGACTCCAAGTATGTGGAGGCACTGCGTAAATCGGATCATCACGGTGGTCAAATTGCCCATGTATCTGCCCCTTTTTGCAGATGAGCATGACCTGAGCAGGGAGATCCCGGTATTCTACGGGGCCATCAGCATTTACATGAAGCAGCTGTTCCCCATATTCAGGAAGGCGCCCGAGCTGGGTTGACAGATGCACTTAACTCAAAGCCCATGCTGAAGCTGGCTGCCAAATTTGCCGGCTCAACCCGGGCCAAGGGACTGGAGGAGATGACCGTGTCCATGCTGCTGGGTGAACAGGGTCAGCAAAAGGATGAACTTCAGCGCATGGTGGACTGGATCGTGGAGAACTGTAATCCGGATGTGATCCACCTTTCCAATGCCCTGCTTCTGGGCCTTGCTCAGCAACTTTCAGAAAGGCTTAATGTTCCGGTGGTTTGTTCCCTCCAGGACGAAGATGTGTGGGTGGATGTGATGAAGCCCTCCGCCGCAGAAAGTGTATGGAAACTGATGTCAGAAAAGGCCGATGCATGTAAGCAGCTTTATTTCGGTGAGTGAATTTTATGCAGGGGTGATGAAGGAGAAGATGCATATCCCGGAGGATAAGCTTACTTCGGTGCACATCGGGGTTGATCCTGCTGATTATACCTTTAAACCAGTATCTGAGAAAGGACGGAACATTGGATACATTTCCCGCATGTGCCATGAAAACGGGCTGGACATCCTGGTGGATGCCTTCATCCTCTTGAAAAAAGAAGAAGGCTTTGAAGATGTGAACCTGGTCCTGACCGGCGGTTCCACGGGGGATGACAAGAAATACCTGCACGAAATCAGGAAAAAACTGAAGGACAATAAGCTCGCTGAGCAGGTTGAATTCCATGAGGATTTTGAAGAGCAGGGCCTGAGAACTTATCTGGAAAAAGTTTCCGTGGTTTCAGTACCCGTAAGAAATGGTGAGGCCTTCGGCATTTACCTGCTGGAATGTATGGTTTCGGGCGTACCGGTGGTTCAGCCTGCCCTGGGTGCTTTTCCGGAAATTATTGAATTGACAAAGGGAGGTGTGGTATATGAACCAAATACCCCGGAGGCCCTTTCCCGGGCCCTTCAGGATCTTTTATCAGATCCGGATGAAATGGAAAAGCTGAGCATTCAGGGGAAATCGGGGGTGGAAGAACATTTCCACATCGACATGCAGGCGGAGCGCATGGTGAAGATCTACCAGCAAGCAAGGGAGTCTGTAAAGTCAAACCGAGGCGAAGCCGAGCTCAGGAGTTAACCATAAGTCGAAAGCGAAGCTGAGTAAAGTCTGTAAAATCCATAAAGTCAAAAGAGAGAGATATGTTGCTGAGTCTGAAAGATGTTACAAAGGGCTACGGGGAGCCAGGCGATAAAGCCAGGCGCCTTGTGCTTGACGGAGTCTCCCTGGAAATGCAGGAAGGTGAAAAGGTTGCCATCCTGGGTCCTTCCGGGTCAGGCAAGACCACCCTGTTGAATTTGATCGGTGGACTGGACCATCCTGATTCCGGTAAGCTGCTTTTTAAGGGTCGGGAGCTGAAGGGCTTTTCAGCGGGTGAGATGGATGTTTACCGAAATCAAAATATTGGTTTCGTTTTTCAGTTCCATCACCTGCTGCCGCAATGTACCATACTTGAGAATGTATTGATCCCAACCCTTGTGAGCCCCACGGGGAAGGATGAAAATTTCGAACGTGCAAAGGACCTGATGACAAGGGTGGGCATCTGGGAGTACAGGGACAGGCTGCCGGGTAAGCTTTCAGGAGGTGAATGTCAGAGGGCTGCCGTGGTAAGAGCCATGATTAATGCGCCCTCCCTATTACTGGCCGATGAGCCCACGGGAGCACTGGACAGGGGTAATGTGGAGACCATGGCCGATTTATTGCTCGAGCTGAACCGTGAGGACGAGCTGAGCCTGCTGGTGGTGACGCATTCAACTTCCCTGGCAGCACAGATGGGAAGGGTGCTTGAAATTACCGACGGAAAGCTGGTGGAAACCTGATGGAAACCTGATAAAGACAAAAGAAATCCATGAACCTCCGGCGATTAATCAGATCAAATCTAATCTACTACTGGAAGAAGAACCTGCTTCTGGCCCTGGGTGTTGCCATCAGTGCTGCGGTCATCACCGGTGCCCTGCTTGTGGGCGACTCGGTTCAATACAGCCTTAAGCGCATCGTAGAGCAACGCCTGGGAGATGTGAGTCACGTCTTAAAAGCGGGCGACCGTTATTTTACCTCAGAGCTTGGAGTGAATGTTTCCAGGGAATTAGAGGTGCCGGTTTCTTCTCTGCTGGTTCAGCGGGGGACTGCCATAGGGGATGGTGGACAGCTGAGGGTGAATAATGTGCAGGTGCTGGGGGTGGACAAAAACTTTGATCAGCTTGCAGGCCAGGAAGATTTTTTTGAAGGGCTTTCGGGCGATACCATTATCATCAGCAGGAACCTGGCAAACCGGCTCAATAAAAGCGTGGGAGATGAGCTTCTGCTCAGGATTGAAAAAGCCAGCCTGATCCCGCTGAATGCTCCCTTCGTGTCAGATGCGGAAGCGAATGTAAGCTTCAGGGCCCTGATCAGGGACGTGGTGGATGAGGAGCACATGGGCCGCTTCAACCTGGAGGTAAGTCAGACAGCCCCTTACAATGTTTTCCTGTCGCTGGAGGTCCTGCAGGACCTGATGGATTTTCAGGGAAGGGTGAATGTGATGCTTGTGGCCGATGAGTCCAATCGCAGTTCCGAAGAAATCTCCAGGGTGGTAAGCGGGCATTTTTCTGTTGAAGATGCAGGCCTGAAGGTTAAAATGCTGGAGGGGACCCGGAAAGTCCAGGTGACCAGCGACAGGGTATTCATTGATGAAAACCTGTCCGGGCCGCTTTTAGATATGGGAGAGTCAGAGGGGATCATCACCTATTTCGTGAATAAATTTCAGCTGGGTGAACGAATTACTCCCTATTCCTTTGTATCCACCCTGCCTGCCGATCAACTGGGCAGGAATGAAATGATCATCTCTCGCTGGCTGGCAGAGGACCTGCAAGCTTCTCCCGGAGATATTATACGGCTGAGCTGGTTTGAAGTGGGGCCCCTGAGGGAATTGGAAGAGGTTTCATTTGGCTTTGAGGTGAAAGCAATCGTCCCCATGGAGGGAAGGTATGCCGATGCCAGCCTGATGCCTGATCTCCCCGGTTTGTCCGATGCCGGTAACTGCAGGGACTGGGATACGGGTGTGCCCATCGAACTGGGAAGCATCAGGGATAAGGATGAAGATTACTGGGATGAATACGGGGGACTGCCCAAGGCCTGGATTTCTATCGATCGTGCCTCAGAGATCTGGAATAACCGTTTCGGGATGTTTACTTCGATTCGCTACGATGTTGCAGGCGAATTCAGCCAGGCCCTGCTGGAGGCTCCCGTGGCAGATGCCATTGATCCCGCCATGCTGGGTTTTACCCTGGAGGCTACCCGGGCCAAGGGGGAGAAGGCAGCAGGTGAAGGTGTCGATTTCAGCGAACTTTTTGCCGGACTCAGTTTTTTCCTGCTGGTGGCCGGGATCATACTGGCCATACTCCTCTTTCTCTTG
Source organism: uncultured Bacteroidota bacterium (assembly GCA_963713725.1). Classification (GTDB taxonomy): domain Bacteria; phylum Bacteroidota; class Bacteroidia; order Bacteroidales. The sequence continues at coordinate 64,391 of CAVQMZ010000017.1, read as the reverse complement.
AGTATTGAAAGCCGTGAAGCACAGTTTCTTACCCTGGTAAGCCTGGGCATTCCACAGAAGCTCATCCGTCGGATGATGTTTTTGGAAAGCATGCTTGTGGCCCTGGCAGGATCTCTGCTTGGCCTGGTGCTTGCTGTATTATACAACCGCCTGGTATTTGTGGCCCTGAATGGTATCTGGAAGGATGTTGTACGCACCGAAATGATGCATGTGGATGTATCTCTTTCAACCCTGCTTACGGGCTTTGCCATCAGCATGATCATAGCCTTTTTGTCCTTCTGGTTTCCCCTGAAGAATAAGCTGGCAAGACTTGTGCGTGCACATATAAAGCCTGTCAGAAAGGAAGAAAGAGCAGGGCAGAGGTCCCTGGGGCGGAGTTCCCGGAGAAAACATCCGGGCAGGCCGGCCCTTTTGATTGCGCTTGGATCAGCCCTTGTGGCCCTGGCACTGATGGCCTCCCAGTTTGCCGGTCAGAACGGCTTAAATTCCAGCCTCTTTTTCCCTGCAGGGGGCTTACTGTTGATCTCAGCGATCGCTTTCTTCTTATGGTTCATGGGAAAAAGAGAGCAGGCCAGTAAGCTCGGGCTTCTCCTTTGCCATGCTGAGCTGGAAAAATGCAAGCCGCAACCGAAGCCGGAGCATGAGCATCGTTTTCCTTTTTGCCATCGGGGCCTTCCTGGTTATCTCCACGGGCAGCAACCGGAAGGACCTGTTTGCCTCCTCCGCCGATCCTTCCAGTGGTACGGGCGGTTTTCTCTATTATGCCCGCTCCACCATGCCAGTGCTCCGGATGCTGAATGATCCGGCGGTAAAATATGAATATGGCATTGAGGGGGAGCTTTCCTTTGTGCAAATGCGCCTGGCCGATGGGGATGATGCCAGCTGTCTTAATCTCAACAGGATAGTGACACCCAGGGTGCTTGGCCTTGATCCGGCTGCACTGAAGGGCCGCTTTTCCTTTGTGACCACGTACCCCCTTCCTTGATGAGGAGGATCCCTGGAGCTCCCTTCAGCAGGAACTGCCGGGCGGACTTAATTCCGGCCATTGCAGATGAAACGGTGATTAAATACGGCCTGGGTTTGAGTGTGGGTGATACCCTTCGTTATACAAACTCCACGGGGGGCAGCATGGAGCTGCTGCTTGTGGGAGGTATGGCCCCTTCGGTCTTCCAGGGCAGTGTGCTTATTTCGGATGAAAATTTTCTTAAAGCAATACCCCGAGAGCAGTGGAACCCATGTTTTCCTGGTGGAAGGGGCCCTGGCAGATACGGCACAGATAAGCTGCAGAACTAACAAGGGGAATGCGAGATCTGGGCTGGGACATGCAACTCTGCTCACAGCGTCTGGCAGAGTTTAATTCAGTGACCAATGCTTATCTTTCCATATTCATGGTACTGGGTGCCCTTGGTCTCCTGCTGGGTACTTTCGGGCTGGTAGTGGTCCTTTCCAGGAGTATCCTTGAAAGAAGGCAGGAGATTGCACTGCTGAAGGCCGTGGGCTACAGTGCAAAGGAGATTAGGAGGCTTTTAAGTCGAGAGTATTTCATCCTCCTTAGCTGGGGAATATTTGCAGGATTCGGGACTGCTATTATTGCCACACTTCCTTCCATTCTCAGTTCACATAGCGGTACTTCATTTTCCACCATCCTTATCTGGCTGGTCATTCTTGTGGCAAACGGCTGGTTCTGGATTCATATACTTACTACAATTTCGCTCAAAAATCCTCATATTTATGAAGGATTAAGAAATGAATAATACTGACAGATCCCAAGAGTTGAGGCTCGATCGTATCGAAGCATGGATCGACTGGCTCAGGGAACATCATCAGGACCAAAAGTTGGTCTGGCTTGTATTCAAAAAAAAAGGAAAGGGCCCTGTTCCCTTCGATTACCATATGGCCCTGGATGTGGCCCTCTGTTATGGCTGGGTTGACAGCCTTTTAAAGTCAATCGATGATCAGGAATATATGCGGAAGTTTACTCCACGGAAGCCCACAAGTACCTGGTCGGAAACCAATAAAAGAAAGGTCGAAGTTCTGATCAGGGAAGGCCGCATGCAGGAGCCGGGAATGGAATGTATCCGGGTGGCGAAAAAAAATGGTATGTGGGACAAGGGGATAAAATCACCCGAGGTAGATGAGACGCTGCCCGGGGCCCTTCTTCACGCCCTCCAGTCTAATCCTTTGGCCCGTGATTATTATTTCGGAATGAAGGAAGCCAGCAGGAGGCAATTTAATATCTGGATCAATATGGCAAAAAGGCCGGAGACCATTCAAAAACGGGTGGATGAATCCATCAGTCTGCTGGAGCAGGGAAAAGAGCTGGGCCTGAAGTAGAAAGGAACATTTCTGGCGCAAACGAAATAAATAAAAATGGGAGTGAAGAAAAGAGAAAGGATATTCCTTACCGGAGCTTCCGGGTCCATGGGATTTGAGACTTTTAAGCAGCTTTGGAACAGACGGGAGCGCTACGAAATCGTATTGCTTATTCGACCCACAGCAGCAGAAAAGAAGATGTTCAAAGCCTATGAGAAGGCTGCCGGAATTAAATCCATAGCGGGTTCAGGAACGGTTTCGGGCGACGGATTAAAAATCGTATGGGGAGATGCATTAAACAGGTCGGATGTGATTGAAGCCTGCCAGGGGATCGACTGGTGCTTGCATGTGATGGCCCTGATCTCACCTGCCGCCGACCGGGATCCGGAGATGGCAGAAAGGGTAAATTTCCATGCCACCCTTGCCATTGTGGAGGCCATAGAAGCACAGGATCCGGAGCACATCAAAATGATCTATATCGGAACGGTGGCCGAGTATGGCGACAGGCTACCTCCCTTTCATGTGGGAAGGACCGGAGATCCGGTTCTACCCAGTGAATTTGATCACTATGCACTCTCAAAAATCAAGGCTGAACTGGCTGTTATGCAGTCACGAATCAAGCACAGGGTATCCCTGCGACAAACCTTCATCATGATCCCGGATATATTTTCCTTGCAGGATCCCATCATGTACCATCAGCCTCTTAACTCCTACATGGAGTGTATTAATGTCAGGGATGCAGGCCGATTGATGGTGGCCTGTCTTGACCAGCAGGATGATTCTGCCTTCTGGGGCTCTTACTATAACATATCTGGCGGACCTGGCTGCCGGATTATAAATTATGAGTTTTCCCGGGAGCTGAATGCCAGAATGGGACTTCGGATTGAACAGATCGAGGATCGCAACTGGTATGCCCTGAAGAATTTTCACATGATGTTCTATGAGGATGCCGGACGCCTTAACACTTTTCTAAAGCACTGGGAGGGTGGACAGAGTATGGAGGACTACTTCAGGCTTGTAATGACAAATCTGCCCTGGTATTTGAAAATGACCTTCCTGATATGCAGGATCTTTCCACCATATCGAAATCTGATCGAAAAGCTCACCCGTAAGAAGATGGAAAAGATAACCCTGGAGCCCGAAGGGACCCTGCGATGGATCAGGGATGGAGATCAGGAAAAAATCAAGGCCTTTTATGGTTCGGAAGAGGCCTTCAACGCCATTCCCGGATGGGACAGAGACATGCCAGCCATGGATCATCAACTCCCGCATAAAAGGCTTGACCACGGCTATGACGAGTCAAAGGAGAAATTGGATACTGAAGACCTTTTGCAGGCAGCTGCCTTCAGAGGTGGAGAGCTGAAGGATGCTGACTGGAACGGGGATATGCACTTGAAATTGGCCTGGTCCTGTTGTCTGGGGCACTCTTTTGAGATGACAGCCCATGCCGTGCTGAAGGGTGGACACTGGTGTCCGGAATGTCTTACCCCGCCCTGGAAAACAGGGGTGATTAAGAAGAAGAATAAGTTTGTGGGACAGCTTTTTGATCAGAAAGTAAAGTAGACCCGCAAACGGAATACCAGGTCGTTGTTTTCGAAGGAATCGGTATTGGAATTACGGCTGAGGTGGTAGGATACCTGGAACTCCGTGGAAAACTGGTCGGTAAAGTCATAGCCGATTCCAGGGGTAATCCGGGTCACATCATTAAAATACAGACCTTCGCCGCCACTTATAAATAGTTCCACCGAGAAGGGGAGGTAAAGATCGGTCAATGCGGGCTTGATAAAGTGGAATTCGGTAGTAAGGCGGTATCTGAAACGCATGGTGAAGTCACGTGTTTCTGAGTCCTGAACTTTTTCAATCCTTTCTTCCGCACGTGCATAATGACTCATGTGTATCCTTGGAAAGGTAGGCCATTTCACCCGCACCCCCTGGTAGAGCCTGATCTCATTCAGGTTCTTATTCACGATGGAAGAAGTATAATAATCTGCTATTCCGGCACGAAACTGCAGAGACTGCAGGGCAATACTGGCCTCGGGGCGATAGATGAATGGACTGTATCTGACTCCCAGACTAACAATATATCGATTCCAATCCTGGGGGAAGATGGTCCTGTAGGCCAGGCTGCCGGCGAGAATGATTTTCCCCGAATTGGTGACCCACCGTGGATTTAGATCCAGCCAGACCTGATTATTGTATTCCTTCTCTTCCTGTGCAATTACTGGCAGTATACCTGACAGCAGAATTAAAGCAGTTAAAAGAAATTTTGGCTTCAGGAATGATTTAAGAAATGCGACCACCTTTAAAATAATATTTGAATCGAAGATTCCTCAGAGCTCTGCTCCGAGGTTCTTCAATCCATTTTTATGGTAACTGGCCACCCGCTAAATTGTTTGGCTCCCTTGGCGGGGACATATACATCGCGGGGCCAGCACTCAAAAGTAACTTCTTCGGAGGATTTATGGAAGCGGATCAGGCCGAATCCTCCGGCACCCGAGGGACTTTCAGGATTGGCATAGGCATACATGGTGATTTTATTTCCCAGTCCGTCCAGGAAATCACCGGTCCAGGGCAGGGGGCTGTCCGGATCATGGTTACCGCCAGGCTGTTCATCTTCCGGCCACCACCACCTTTTGTAATAAGTATTCACCGAGGCAGGTACGATGAAGGCCCAGGGCCCGTCGCGGAATTCATCAATCCCGTGCTGTATCACGGTGGGTAGGTGCTGATCTCCTCCAATATGAACGGCGCCGGCCTTGCGGATTGCTTTCAGGGCTTTGTTCCTTCCGGTCTGAGGCCAGCCATTGGAGTCCAGGTCGGCATGCAGCCGGTTATCCATACTGCCATGCAGGTGAGCCCCTCCGCAAAATCCGGTCTGGGAAAGCACGGCTTTCATTTTCACCCCCTCGCTCCATTCGGCCCACTGGTCCAGGAAATCGAGCTGCCTTTCCCCCAGCAGAACCAGTCCGGGTAAATCAATGGAGGCCGGGTCATAGTTGGGATCATAGATGTGGTCGGGCCGGGGACCCTGCTGGGGAATTTTCCCATTGGGTCCCGACTTAAATTTACGGTCCTCGATGATGGCAAAGTCCACCTCACCCAACACCAGGTTGGTATAATAAACCCCGATGCCCTGTTCAATGGGAGTGGGGTCGTAGGGATCGGGCAGGTTGGCAGTCTGGCAGCGCTCCACCATTTTTACATACTCATGATGGTACTTATAGCCTCCGTCATCACATCCCCTGGTATGGGAAATTTTACCGCCCTCGCCCCAGAGGTTCCCCTGGCCGATGTCATGGTCATCCGGGATGGAGATGCAGGGCCTTTCCCGCCACATCTCTCCGAACTGGGAGCCGAAGAGAAGCCAGGCGGCAGTGTGTTCTGTGTGGTCGTAGGATTGATCCCCCGCCAGGAAAATCAGGTCCGGATCAAGGTAAGCGATGTTCTTCACATACATTTCACGGTCGCCCCTGTCCTTGTTGCTGCTGCAGGAGAATGCAGCCAGCACAATTTCGTCTTTGTCCACCGGGTCCCTCCTGATCAGTCCCTCATACATGGCTTTTTTTCCATGCCTGAGCCGGTATGGTGTATCAATCGTGCTATCCCAGTTTTCAAGGCGGAAGAGGGCCGACCATCCGATATCATTCACCTTTTCTGAGGCGACTTTCTGCCAGCGGCCATCCTTTTTTACCTCCAGCCTTACTTCACGCGTTTCATCCGGATAAAGCGGATAAAGCTGCGCACTGAGTTTGAGGGTTGAATTTGAAACGGTATACATGCCAAAGGCGACTACCTGGTCGCGCTCCACCTTCACATCATGGATGGGATTGGGAGCCCTGTTCCACCAGTCGTTGGTACAGATGGTGTCCAGGCCCGTGAAGGGAGCCCTGACAGGAGCTTCCATTTCGGTTTTACATGCTGTAGCCAGGAAGATCAGCGCGAGGGCGAAAAGATGAAGGGGGTATTTTTTCATATGTGGGTTTTGTTTTTTAATAGTGGGGGAAACTGAATGCACTGCGGTCCATGCCGGCATCTCCGATGCGGATGAAGCGGCGGCTTTGCTGCTTTTTTACAGGGCTCAGGCTGCTGTGGAATTCACTGAGCAGAAGGTAGCCACCGGCTTCGGACGGAAGATCAAGGACCACCGGCAGATTCTTTTCTCCGTAGGGAGCGATTTCCACATCCTGTTCCTGCACCAGGACCACCTTTCCCGCGCTGTCAAGCAGGCTCAGGCTTACCGAACCCCGGTCGGCCTGTGCAAAGTCATTGATGGCCTTCAGGGTTAAGAGCAGGCGGGATCCCGGCTCATGAAGGTTTTGGTGCTTCACATAGCGCTCATCAGGGTGGTTTATAAAGACGGCCGAGGGGGCAAAGGCATGGCGGAACCACCCGAGGGTTGGGCCCGGTTCCAGGTCGGCAATATCGCCAATGTACCAGTCGCCCGTATACCCATAATTGTTGGTCAGGTGGGTGAAAGCCAGCACACCGGCATGTGCCCGGATGCTCCTCAGCCACTCGGTTTCGCACTGGAGCCAGTAGGCCTGGAATGCACGGTTTTCTGCCGGGCTGCTGTTTACACCCACATAGTAGTCGTAGACCGTGGTGGTGAGTTTGGAGGGCCGGCCATCGCGCCAGAGCCACACCCAGCCGTATTCGTTGACCAGCTGTGCGGCCGAGGATTCCATGCTGGCGATATTTTTATCATTACGGTAGTCCAGGTCGCCCATGGGGTAATCCATTTCCACCTCATCCAGGTTTTCCGCCCGGGGTACCCTCCCTTCGTAAGGGTGGGGTTCATCCATCTCATCCATTCCCCCCTTCATCTGTTCGGCTGTCATGTAACCTGCATCCCAGATGCGTGTTGGATCCAGTTTCTTCAGTTCGGGGATGAGGGTGTTCCCGATATAGTCATCCCAGTTTTCATTGATGGCATCCCATATGACAATGCTCGGATGGTTGCCGTCAGCCCAGATCCAGTTTGTATATTCGGTACGTACCTGCTCATCCCAGCCATGGGTTTGCCAGTAGTTCCATTCGTTCTGAAACAAAATCCCGTATTCATCGGCCAGGTCATACCAGAAATCGGGTACTATGCCCACACAGATGCGCATGGCATTCCAGTTTACTTTTTTTGCATCATCGATGATCAGCTTCTTCACCCATTCCCGGTCCCAGGCCAGGTCCCCGCAATCGGGGTCCTCGAAGAAACGCTGCAGGGTAATGTTTGTACCGCGCAAAAGGATCTTTTCCCCGTTGAGGTAGAAATACTTTCCCCTGCGTTCAAAATCGCGCATGCCGAAGAGATCCTGGTATTCATCCACCTTTTGTCCATCCATCTCCACGGTGATCTCTGCAGAATACAGGAAGGGTTCATCCGGGCTCCAGGGGTGGGGGTCTTGCAGGGGAATCTGCATTTCGGCGATGGTGAAATGTTCGCGACGGGCAGCGACACGGATTTTTCCTTCCCCTGCCGGCTTCCCACTGAGCTTTTCACGTACCTGAACCCTCAGCACCACACTGTCGGTTTTGGGATCACCATAGCCCAGCTGCTGGGGAAAGTAGGATCGCAGCCGGATTTTTACGAGGACCGAGTTCCCGGCCAGGTCGGGCAGCAGCAGGGCATTATTTACCTGAACCTTACCCGAGGCAATGAGTTCCACATCGTCCCAGATGCCCGGCAGGTAATGTTCCTTTTCCTTATCGGTGGAACCTGCTGCCTGGGGTGGCAGCCAGAAGCGGTCACCTACCCTGATGAGTATTTCGTTTTTCTCTCCGGGTTTCAAAGCATGGCTTATCGGGAATTCCACCGGGGTATAGCATTCCATGGAAGTCCCCATATCGATGCCGTTTACATAGACCTGGGTCAGGTACTGGCTCTTTTTAATCCGGATCAAACAGTCCCTTCCTTCCCAATCTGCAGGGATGCTGACTTCTTTCCGGTACCAGCTGTACATGGGGGTATAGTCAATATCGTAAACACTGTGCGTTTCCTTTGCCTCTACCTCAAGGGGTTTTTTAAACCAGGTATCATAATCGTCAATGCGCGGTTGGGCCAGGTGGATAAGGCCCGGCACAGGGATATTCCGGGTGAATTTTTTCGGGGGGAAGGCCTTTTCGGTGCGGTCGAATTCCCAAAATCCGTTCAGGTCCATAACGCTGCGCTGGGCATTGAGGTTGGAAAGGCCGGCTTGAAAAACCAGCAAAAAGGCGAGCAGGAAGGAGAGCTGAAGGGACAGGCGGGTGTTTGCTTTGTGAATAGATATCATTTCAAATGTATTTTGCTATTTTTAATCCTCTTTAAAAGTATCTAATCTTATCGAAAACCTTTACACATGTACAGACACATTTTTTCCGTGCTTATTTTAATGCTCATTTCTTTCAGTTCCCTCTGCGCTCAGGACATTTCGCCCCGGGATATTCAACCCCAGGAAGTGAAGCGTGACATGAAGCGTGTGGCGGACTGGCAGATAGAAAATTTTGACAAGATGCTGCCCTTTACCGGGAAAGAGACCCACCACCCCCTGGACTGGACCAATGGGGCATTGTATGTGGGGATGGTCAAGTGGGCTGCCATGGCAGGTGACGAAAAATATTACGAGTGGCTGAAGTCCATCGGTGAGGAAAACCAATGGGTATTACACCGCAGGCAATACCATGCCGATGATCATACGGTGGGTCAGATGTACCTGGAGCTCTACAGGAAGTACGGGGAAAAGGCCATGATAACGCCCACCAGGGAACAATTTGATTTTATCAGGTACCACCCTTCACAGAGCACGATGCAATGGAAGAGTCCCTTCCACCAGGACCGCTGGAATTGGTGCGATGCCCTGTTTATGTCTCCCCCGGTCTGGGCCAAACTGGCCAGGATTACCGGCGAGCAGGTCTACCTGGACTTTATGGTGTCGGAGTATAAGGCAACGACCGATTTTCTTTTCGATAAAAAAGAATCCCTTTACTACCGGGACGAAAGCTATATGGGCAAGCTGGATAATGGGACAAAAATATTCTGGGCCCGGGGAAACGGCTGGGTCTATGCCGGTCTGGCCAATATCCTGATGGAGCTTGATCCCGGAAGCAAGGAGTACAAATACTTCCTGGGGATTTACAAAAAGATGTCGAAAAAACTCCTGGAGATCCAGACCCCTGAGGGTCACTGGGCCATGAGCCTGCTGGGACAGGAGTTTTACCCCACCCCCGAGAGCAGTGGTTCCTCCTTCTTTACCTTTGGACTTGCCTATGGGGTGAACCAGGGCATCCTGGATTATGCTACTTATGAACCGGCTGTACGAAAGGGCTGGAATGCCATGACAGCCTGCATCACAGAGGAAGGCATGCTGGGTTATGTACAGCCCATCGGGGCCGCCCCCGGAAAGGCATGGCCCGACAAGACAGAAGTTTATGGCACCGGGGCATTCTTGAGCGCCGGTGCCGAGGTGTTTAAACTGTACAGCAAATAAAAGATTGGCCTATTCCATGGCCTTCTTCATCCCTTCCGTGGTGGTGTAATACTTCACGATCATATTGGGGATTTCCCATTCGGGAAGCATACCCTGGCCCAGCCAGCCCAGGTATTTTTCGGTGACCTGGCCGAAATGGGCCTCATGCCCGACTTTATATTTGGCTGGGACATCCAGAACCCAGCTTCCTTCATCCGCTTTTTTCACCTGAACACCCGGATAAAGGGAGGCGATTTTTTCTTCTGTTGCTTTTTTGACATCGCTTTCAAAAACCTCCAGGTCTGTCCCTTCCACCGGCTCAATATAGAGCATGGGCTTGTAGCCCTGGGCTTCTCCCTGCCGGATGACCAGATTACATTTACTTCCCCGCATAAGTGAGAAGTGCGTGTCAGCCGAACCTTCAGGCGCCTGGAAGTTCCAGATTACCGATACTTTTGCGTGCACACCCTTCAGGGCGTAGTTGATTTCCCCGTTGGCGTAAACCTTCAGCAGCTCACCATCCACATCCTTCTGCAGGTAGTCCGGGTAAGTCTTCTGTCCGGTGACCTTCTCAAACATGGCCGGAGTGAGGTCGGTGGTCCACCGCCTTGCCGAGATAATTTCCACATCAGCTTTCTCAAGGGTGACATCCGGGAAAGCCTCCCATTGTACCAGGTCAACCAGGTGGGTGTTTACATCCACAATGCCTTCACCCTGTTGTTCTGTATCAAAAAACCAGGGTGGACGAATCAACCAGTTTCCGGATACGATCTTGGAGAAGTGGTGCACACTTTCCTTGGTGATGGCCGGATTTTCAGGTGTGCCCTTCTCAAGAGCTGCCAAAAATCCCTTCAATTTGGGAAAAGGCCTTTTGCATCATGGTGGTAAACTCGTAGCGCTCGGTCATGATGTCGTAAAGGAGAACGCCATTTTCCTGAGCAATGGCAAAAGCCTCCTCCAGCATGGGGAATTCTTCGGGAGTGATAACCATGGGTTTGTCAGACAGGACGTGCAGGCCCGAGCTGACGGCTTCCAGGATGTATTCGGTCTTTTTTGCATTATTCCCCGAGACCACCATAACATTACCCGGTTTATCTTCAATCATCTTTTGAAAGAAATCATCCCCCCTGTACACTTTTTCCTCCCAGGCAGTGGGATTCTCCTCCCGGGAATTATAGCGTTCAATCAGGTTCAGGTAACTCTCCACCTCGGGTCCTTCCGGGGCATAGACATAAACGGTCGGGTCGACACTTTCATACATGGTTTTCTGCACCAGGGCCGCGTGAAAGTGACCCGGATCCAGGTTCATGAATTTTACTTTTGCTACCAGGGGAGTAAACATGGTTTCTGAGCTTTGTTGTGTGGCGGGCTTACATGAGAATAACATGGACAGGAGGGCCGCTATTGCAAAAAGTGGTATGAATTTCATTAGAATGGATTGATAGGTTAATGGGTTAATGGGTTAATGGGTTAGGGGTTAGTAGGGTTAGGGGTTAATAGGTTAGGGGTTAGGGGTTAGGGGTTAGTGGTTAGGGGTTAGTAGGTTAGGGGTTAGATAGGTTAGGGGTTAGTAGGTTAGGGGTTAGGGGTTAGTAGGTTAGGGGTTAATAGGTTAGGGGTTAGTAGTTTGTGCCATAGGGGGCGCGCTGGGGCCTGCCCAGCATGGAGTTTGCAAGGTCATTATCCTTAAACCTTTCCTTCAGTGGATCCCAGTATAGTTTCCCTGGAACTTTCATGGCGATGTGACTCACCAGGCAGGCTGAGCAGGACCGGTGTCCCACTTCGGCGGGAGCCACCGGATCTTTTCGGGAGCGGATGGCATTTATCCAGTCATCGTGCTGCTCGGGTGCCTTGTAGAGGTGGATTTCATCGGGTCCGATCTCCGACTTCAGAATTTTTGGGTCGCTGGCATCCAGGGCCTTCAATTCTGCATCTGCCTGGCCCGGATCGGTGGAGGTTACCTTCACGTTGCCGCGGGAGACAAAAATCCAGCCTTCCGTTCCAATGAATTTCACACCGTTGGGGAAGGCTCCGCTGACTTCCATATTTACCCCGTTGGCATACTTAGCCCAGACATGGAAATCGCCATGGACATCCCACAGACCGGAAGTGGGGAAGGTGGCTTCTGCTTCCACCTCGACCGGGCCGGTGTACTCGGTTCCCATACCCCAGTGGGCAGTATCCAGGTGGTGGGCACCCCAGCCGGTGATCATGCCGGCACCAAACTGCTCACAACGCAGCCAGCCTGGTCGGTTGGTAATACTGTCCTGGGGGTGTACCCGTTTTTCAGTATAGTATACGTTTGGAGTGGATCCCAGCCACATGTCGTAATTCAGGTTTTCGGGAACAGGCATAATCAGTTCCTCATCACCCGAAGGGTCGCCAGGTAGCCCGATTTCAATCCTGGTCAATTCCCCGACCCGTCCGTTTCGAACCAGCTCACAGGCCCTGTGAAACTGGGGCCAGGGTTGGCCGCCTCTCTGCTGGCTTCCCTGCTGGAAAATCACACCTGTACGATTTACGGTATCACTCATTTGCCGGCCTTCTTCAATGGTAAGGGAAGCTGGCTTTTGAAGGTAGATATCCTTGCCGGCAAGCGCTGCATCTATGGCAGGTTTGGCATGCCAGTGATCGGGTGTGGAAACAATCACCGCATCGATGTTTTTATCCTCTAACATCTCCCTGTAATCCTGGTAAACCTTTATATCAGCGTAGTCCTTCCTGCCAGTCTGCCCGGCATAATAGTCCTCGATCCATTTTTTCCCCTTATGGGCACGGTTGATGTCCACATCAGCCACAGCCACTCCCATGGCATACTGGTTTTTCAGGGTCTCGGGCAGATCGTGGGTCATGGCAATGCGCCCGAAGCCAATCTGCGCAACCTGTATCCTGTTGCTTGGAGCAGTCTTACCCAGTACATGTGAAGGTATGATGGTGGGAACTAAAATGGCGCCTGCCGTGCCTGCCGTGGCTTTTTTTATGAAGGATCGTCTTTGCATGGATGAAGGGTTAGTGGGTTAATGGGTTAATGGGTTATTGGGTTAGTGGGTTAATGGGTTAGTGGGTTAATGGGTTATTGGGTTAGTGGGTTAGTTGGGTTAGTGGGTTAGTGGGTTCTAAGATAGGGATTATTGGAAATTTTTCCAGTGTATTTCGGCGCTTTCAGCATCCAGGCTGCCGTCAAAGACCACCATGCGATATTTCAGGGTGTACATCTTCCCTGGCTCCAGGATCCACGCCTGGTGCCTGATGGGGCAGAATTCAAAAAACACATTGGCTTTTCCTTCGTTGGAAATTGGAGGCCACATGCGCATGGGCTCAGGGTGGGAGCGGTTTTCGGGGTGACTCAGGAAGAGGATGCCGGAGCGACCCTGCGGAACCGACGATTCGCCCTCAACTCTTACCCAGCGGGCACCGGTACCGTCAGCCTCTGACCAATTTTTTCCTTCTGAGGTCAGCACAGTTGCATTACCGGGATCCCACCTTTCGGTGGCCCTGTAACCCAGTCCGCCCCCGTAGCGGTATGCCTCCAGCTCAATGTCCATGTCCAGGACATTAGTAAGGTCAACCGTAAGGTCAGCGATGTAGGAAGAATCACTCAGATTGTGAACTTTTATATCCCAGGTCTCTTTAATGGCAACTTTCTCGCCACCTTCTTCCGGGAAGTAAATATGATCATGTCCCACCAGGAAACCGGCCACACCCTCGTTTTCAGTTACCTCCAGGTATTCCTTAAATCTCACAGTTCCCTGTCCCAGCGCCAGGTTCCAGAAATCCACGCTGTCGCCTCCAAAATTGGTATGGGTCCAGGGATTCCAGATTCCGTAGTGGTGGATGTGATCGGGAGGCTGAATGGTGGTCAGGATCTCACCGCCTGGGGAACGCAAAGGGTGGATGTAGGCTGAACGTTTATAGAGGGGATTGGTACCCTCGGGCGCCGGTGTCTCGGCATGAACATAGGTAAGCAGCAGGTTTTCACCCATTGCGATGGTGGTGGATGTATCATCAACAAGCAGGGTGGGTGATGGGGGTTTTGGGGCACAGGCAGTCATTAGAGCAAGACTTATAATAAAAATTGGCAGGCTGGATATTGGTTTCATGGTTAATGGGTTAGCAGTTAGTGGGTTATTAGGTTAGTAGTTAGTGGTTAGTGGGTTAATGGGTTAGTGGTTAGTGGGTTAGTGGGTTAGCAGTTAGTGGGTTAGTAGGTTAGTAGTTAGTGGTTAATGGTTAGTAGTTAGGGGCTTAGTTGTGGGATTTGACGGCCTGGATGAAGGCATTAATCTGGGCAGTGGTGACATCGGGTGGCATGCCACCGCCACAGGACAGGATTACCCTGGAGGGATCTTCCAGCCGGGTTTTCAGTTCGTGGACAGAGGCCTTGATTTCTTCTTCAGTTCCGCGTGCCAGCACATCCCTGGGTGGGATGTTCCCAAGCATGGTGACTTTGTTTTCTGTGATCTTTTTTAGCTCGTTGAGGTCGGTATCAAAGCCCATGTTAAAGAGGTTCACCCCCATGGCGGGCAGATAGGGGGCGGATTCCATGCAGGGTGCATCGTTGTGCAGGAATTTTACGGGAAGGTCCCTGTCGTAGAGCTCTTTGAAGTAGGGGAGGCCAAACTCCTCAAACTGATCGGCCGAGATAAAGCCGATAATGTCGTCGAGCATCATAATGCCTTCGGTGGATGGGAAAAGCTCCGCCTGCCGGTCGTGGAAACCTTTCAGGTAGTCGGTGATTTTCCGTATGAGCATGTGGGTTTCGTCGGGGTGGGTGATCATGGCCATCATAAACTCGGTGGTCCCCATAAGAAAGGATGCAATATTCAGGGGGCCCCGGGAAACAGAAAAACGGATCTGGTGTCCTGCATCGTTGATTTTCTTTTCATTCAGTTTGATGCGGTTCAGTACCATGGGGCCAAGGCCGTCTTTCTCCGGATTGGCCTGGGGAAGGTTCTTGATTTGCTCCGGAGCTTCGATGCAGGGAAAAGCATGGGGAAACTCGTTGAAGGGGAAGGAGCTGCGGGCTCCGAAGGCTGAAGGCTCAGTGCACATTCCGTATTCGGACCAGAAGCCGGGCAGGAACATGAGGTCGGGGAAGGTCTCTTCGGCTTTCAGGTTGGCTTTCAGCCAGAGCTCATCACTGGTAAAATAGTCCAGCAGGGAAATACCATACCAGTTGGGTAGCCAGGGTGAATCGATGATGAAGCCCATGGGGGCGGGAGTGAGGGTTTCACCATTTACAATGGCCTTGAGTTGTTCCCAGTGTTTATCTGTCATTCTTTATGGAGTCTTTGATCCCAAAAATACGCTTCTTTCCGGATCAGTGAAACTTTATCAGCAAAATCGGGATGTTTGGTATTAATCATATAATTATGTTCCTGCGGAATCACGGCAGATGGTAGCCTTAGAACCAGGGATTCCTGGTTTTTATACCATGCTGATCCTTGTTTTTGAAGAAGGGTGTAAGCTGATAATGATTGCCAGTGTTCAGGCAGGTTTCCCAATCTTATTTCCTGAATATCATCTTCGGAAACAGAAAGAGAAATGACCATCATCAGATAGTCCTCATCAGGTTTAATGTTACTGCGATTAACCAGCAGTTCGAGAGTTGCCAGGGCTCTGGATGGAGCTGCATAGATTACCATCTGGCCATCCATGTTCCATCGATTGGCATATCCGGATGCCTGAAGCTTCCGTGCAAAACAAGCCCTGGAAATTCTGAAAACCTCCATATTATACATTGTCTCCGTATGCCATGGCGCTCAGCCTGTTATCGACGAACCTGATGCCAGAGATTGTATTAAGCATTGTGGCCGGGGCTGCTTCATCGAAAAAGAAATTTTCAGTATTCAGCCAGAGATTAAATCGGCCTTCGTCACCAAAAATATCATTACCGTGCCTGTATAAGGCAATCAGAAGGAGAATTTGCTCTTTGATATTATCCCGGATTTTGTTTTCCGGGTTTCTGTAGTTTCTAAGGGTCTTCACACTGATATTCAGCCATCCGGCTAAAACTTCATCGGGCATCAAGGAATTCGCTTTCAGAAGATTCAGAAAGGAGTAATCGATATTTTTGTTGCGAAGCCAGTAAAGAACTTCGCTTTCAGATAATTGGCCTGGCACCTCCAGGGCTTCCGAGCTGTATTTTTCCTGGTTTTTAGCCATGACAAATATGGTGTTGAATAAAGATAGGTAAAAGTGCCGCATCAAACAAGTAAAAGTTCCAGTCTGAAATGTGATGTGCCCCTGGCTTGGCTATACAAAAGGGTGAAGTCTATACAAATAGATCCATTTCAGGGATCGATCCGGATGCCATATTTCCCAAGCAGCCCGCCCAGTCCGCCCGAGGAAAAGCGGGCGCCTTTGAGCTGGTTGAGTTCGGGGTCGAGGCTGTAGTTGATTGCCCCGCGGAAGTCGGCTTTTTCCAGCAAGCAGCTTTCGAAGCTGGCGTTCAGCAGGTCGCATAGGTCAAAGGAGGCTTCCTTAAGTTCAGTTCCGGTGAAGTCAGCCTCATGAAGCCGGCAGTTATTAAATGTCGTTTTGCTGAGCCTGAGCTGGTAGAAGGAGCAGTGATCCAGCTGGCAGTTTTCGAAAGCCACCGAGAAGCCCAGGTCCTTGCAATTTTCGAAGTGTAGACCAAGCATCTTGCAGTCCCTGAATTTCACATCCTGGAAGGAGGTTTTGTTGAGTTTTATATTGCTGAGATTGCACTCCGAGAAGTTGCAGTCGATGAAGCGGCACTCGGACAGATCGGAGTTTGAAAAGTCACAGCTTTTGAAAGAACAGGCTTCATAGTCGCCTCTTAGCAGGGCCTTTTTAGTGAAGTCCCGGCCCTCAAATTTCTCCTCTTCTATGTATGGTCTTTCCATGTCAGGCTTATTTTCTCTTGAAATACCAGGACATACTGGCCAGGATCAAAACTTCTCCAATGAAGAAGAGTGACCAGGGAAAGTGTGCGGGTTCGTAGAGGGTGGCAATTCGCAGTACCTCCGGGTTTTTTACCTGGAGCATTTCAAAAAGGGTGAAGTGGGTCAGCATGTGCCGGGAGTAGTCCAGGATCCATGCAAATACGATGATGAGGGACCCGGCTATTAGTCCGGCCCAGATTTTTCCAGGGATGCGGCTCTCCAGCCCGAGTTCATCCCGATATAAAATCAGCCCTGCAAAGATAATCATGGTCAGCGAAATAAGAACAGGAGTGAGGACCGGGCCTGTCCATGTGGTGGGTATTAGGAAGAGTACATCCCAGGTCATTAGTGATTCGGGCCAGTCAAGGACGGCTTTCAGGAATACATAGTAAAAGATGTCCCATATGGCAAAGCTGTAGATAAACCAGGCAAAACCGGTGCTGAATTTTCGGGCAGCCAGGATGCCGATGGAGACCAGCATGACCAGGGTGGCCACCTCGCGGAAGAGCTCTGTGACGGCAAGACTGACCGGGACAGGCTTAAGGGGAAAGCTGAAACCTCCCGGATAGAGGATTTCACGCATATATACCACTACCGCAGCTTCCAGGAAGCCCATGGCAATGGCAAAGGCGGTGATGGTATAAAAGTGTTTTGGTAGTTTCATGCATGGTGTTTTAAG
The DNA here is from genome assembly GCA_963713725.1 of uncultured Bacteroidota bacterium. Lineage (GTDB taxonomy): Bacteria > Bacteroidota > Bacteroidia > Bacteroidales. The sequence continues at coordinate 47,052 of CAVQMZ010000017.1, read as the reverse complement.
GCTCAAACTTCGTTTTTTCTCTTTCCATAAAAGCTTCAAGTGTACCGGGTTCCCTGCCGCAAATAAGTTTTACGGTATCGGTGAGCTCATTTTTCTTTTTGGAGAGGCGGGGCAGGTAATGCAGCATGATCATTACAAAAATCATCATTTTCTGCATGCCTTCTTTGCGCTTGACCCTGAAAAATTTCATCAGGTTCGGACTTTCGTATCTGATACTTCGCCCGGTGACCGAGTTAAGCATGGAGGCCACCTCGCCAAAATCTTTTTGTTCCGATCCTGTAATCACCAATGCCTGCATCCGGTATTCTTCAAAGTTGTTAAGGACATGGGCTCCCACCAGGCCAATGTCACGGGCATCCACCCAGGTAAATTTCAGCTTTCCGGAAGGGATAAATATCTTGTTCTCCTCTTTGATTTCACGGACAAGGGTAGTGGTGAGGTTTTGCATGAAATAGGAGGGCCTTAGAAAAACATGGTCGAGCTTCTTATCCAGAATGAGTTGTTCAATCTTGTGATGTGGAATTCCTTTCTGGTTTTCAACACCCTGGACCGAAAGGAAGACCATCTCACCTATATTTTTGGTCATCATGGCATCCACAAAGGGTTGGAAATATTTAGAAACATCGGCCAGTTGGGGTGGACGCAGCAGGAAAACAAGATCAATATCCTGCAGGGCGGCGTCAAAGCTGCCGGGATCGGCAAAATCCAGTTTCCTGTATTCCAGGCCAGGGAATTCACCCAGGATGTTTTTGGATTTTAAGCTATTACGATCGGCTGCAAAGATCTTGTGAGAGCTGCCAATTTCATGTAATCCACGAATGACCTCCTTCCCGATGTTGCCACTGGCCCCGGTGATGAGAATATTCTTCATTTGATCTTTTTAAACTTTTATTTGTTTGCTTTTAAAGGTTTAATCACAAATTCTGTTTCCGAGGGGAAGGGCTCCGGAAGGGGGAAATTCACCTTGCCTGTGGCCAGCCACTCCAGGGCGCGGATCAGGGTAGTCTGAATGCCCACACAGCGCATGGTTTCGGGGTATTCTTCTCCTTTCCAAACATGACCAAAAGTGGAGTTATATACTGATCCCTTTCCATAGCTGATGACCCATTCGGTGGGCCAGTTTTTTTGTGTTTCCTCATCCTTACTGAAGGAGAGCACCGTCAGATTCCCGGCAGGTCCCCTTGCATATTTATATACTTCCAGGTTGGGGGTCAGCCATTTCTTGGGGAAATTTTTGTGGATGGGGTGGGAGCCGAGCGTTTGGATGACGGCATCAACCCGCGGTCCGTGGTAAGTTCTCTCACCTTCCCCCGGGGGAATGCGATTCACAGTTCCGTCCGCATTAATGGTCAGGGCCCAGCCCTCATCTGCCTTTCTCCATCCCAGTCCGATCATCTGGTCATAGGCTGCCCAATGGGGAAAGGCGTTGTTGGCGGAATGAAGAATGTAAAGTCCGCCTCCCTTTTGTTACATAGCTTTCCAGATCCTCCTCTACCTCGCGGGGCCAGGTGGGGCCTCCTCCTATGCTGTTGCAATTCTGAATAACCACATCGTAGTCAGAAAACGGTGGACGCCATGTGTCCCACCCTTCCGACTCCATGGTGGGAGGGGAGGTGGAGACTGCCGCAGAGAAAGAAGCTGTTTCATCAAGAATATCCAAAACTACCCTGGTGGTTTCCTTCCAGTCGTGATTGCTGAAGCCATCCACAATCAAAACCTTGATTTTAGAAGCTTTTTCAGCCTTCTTTTCCGGATGGTCCAGGGCCATTGAAAAGTTGTAGAATGTGGAGCCGAGAAGGGTCAAAAGCAGGGTGAGTAAAAAAGCAGTTTTTTTCATTAGTTCTTTAGCTTATTTATTAATAATAGCCCACTCGGGAATTACGCCCAGCTCGATGTCCAGTACACGCTCACCCAGCAGCCAGGTGAAAAGGACCACCACCAGTATTCCGATAATGTTCAGGACAAAACCGGTACGGACCATGGTGGAAATCTGGATGCGGTTGGTGCCGAAGATGATGGCATTGGGTGGTGTGGCCGTGGGCAGCATAAAGGCCAGGGAGGAGGCCAGGGTCGCGGGGATCATAATAAAAAGCGGGTTGTTCCCGCTGCTGATGGCCAGGCTGGCAAAAACGGGAAGTAACATCTGGGTGGAGGCCACGTTGGATGTAAGTTCCGTGAGGAAGGACATAAGGGCCACCACGGCCAGCAGAATGAGCATGGGGTGAACTCCACTGGTCCACATCAGCTGCTCGCCAAACCAGAGCGCCAGTCCGGATGCCTGAAAGCCCAGGGCAAGGGCAAAGCCGCCTCCGAAAAGCAGGACAATGTTCCAGGGGATCCTTCTGGCTGTTTCCCAGTCCATAATCCGTTTCCCTTTCTGGCTTGGGGAGGGCACAATGAAGAGTAGGAGGGAGAAGAATATGGCGACCGTACCGTCATTGATATAGGCCGGTGTTTTAAAGAGGGTGGCCCATCCCGGGATTGAAAAGCGACTGAAGGAGATTCCTGTTCGGGTTATCCAGAGTATGGCCAGGGCCAGGAAAAGGATAAAGACGATGCGCTCTTCCCGGCTTGCTTTTCCCAGGGCAGCATAGGCCTTTTTGAAATGGGCATGGTCCACCTGATCCCATTTTTCACGGGGACGAAAGAGCAGGTAGATGACCACAAAAACGGCCACAAGCATGACTGCAGAAATGGGCAGGGCGAAGGCCATCCAGCTTGTAAATGAGATATCCGGCGCTCCCGGATAGAGCAGGGTGAGGATACGCGGGCAAACCAGGTTGGTGGGTGAACCCACCAGGGTTGACATTCCACCGATGGATGCACTGTAGGCAATGGCCAGGAAAAGCCCGGTGGCATACCTGGAAATGGTTTTTGCAGAAAGGGTGTCCTCCAGGCTCATCACCACAGAGAGCACAATGGGAATCATCATCATGGTGGTGGCTGTGTTGGAGATCCACATGGAAAGGAAGGCAGAGGTGGCCATAAAGCCAATGAGAATGCGTCCCGGACTTACCCCAATGAGCAGCAGTAATTTAAGCGCGATCCTTCGGTGGAGGTTCCATTTCTCCATGGCCAGGGCCATCATAAAACCACCCACGTAGACAAAGATGATGTGGTTCATATATACTTCGGAGACGGCCTTTCCATCGATAATACCCAGGGCCGGAAAGAGGACCACGGGAACCAGGGCGGTGACTGCCAGGGGTATGGTTTCTGTGACCCACCATATGGCCATCAGGGCCGCCACAGCAAGGGTGGCAGTGACCTGGGGCTTTCCCGGCTCAAGGTTCGCAAAGAGGATGATGGACAGGAATGCAGCGATCCCCAGGAAGAAGCCGATGTACTTTCGTTGCATGCGCACTAATCTACTATTTATCGCAGACTTTTTATCAGGCAAGCCCCAATTTTTTATTGGTCCGGCTAAGCTTATTTTTATTACTTTTCATTGACTTAAAACCCTAATCATGAAAAAATCCCTTGTAGTCCTTTCACTTATCCTGGCTATCGCAAATGGATGTGGACCAAACCTCAGGAACGCTTCGGGCGACTATGAAGATGCTGTTGACAGGGTCTTCTCAGAGTATGACGACATAAACAAGCCAGGAGCTGCGGTAGCCGTAGTAAAAGATGGAAAAATTGTATTTAAAAAGGGTTATGGAGCTGCAAACCTTGAATATGATATCCCTGTTACTACTTCCACAATATTTCACATTGCTTCCGTATCCAAACAGTTTACCGCCTTCTCGGTTCTGCTGCTGGCCGAAGATGGGAAATTAGCCTTCGATGATGATATCAGAAAGTACATCCCCGAAGTGCCTGATTTTGGAAAAACCATCACATTAAGGCACCTGGCTTCCCATACAAGTGGATTGAGGGATCAATGGAACTTACTGGCGATGGCTGGTTGGCGACTTGATGACGTGATCACCAAAGAGCAGGTACTTAAGCTGGTTGCCGCGCAGAAGGAGTTGAATTTTGAGCCAGGTGAAGAATATGTTTATTGTAACACGGGCTTTACCCTGTTGGCCGAGGTGGTTTCGAGGGTGTCTGGACAAACATTTGCAGAATTTACCAGGGAGAGAATTTTCGATCCCCTGGGAATGTCAAATACCCTATTCTATGACGATCATGAGAAAATCGTAAAAAACAGGGCATATTCCTATTACGCAAATGATGGGACTTTTAAGAAAAGTGTGTTAAGCTATGCCAATGTTGGAGCGACCAGCCTGTTTACCACAGTAGAAGATTTATCCCTCTGGGCAATGAATTTTCAGGAAGCAGAGGTAGGAAACAGCAGTATCATGGAACAAATGAATACCCTTGCCAGATTGAATAATGGCGAAACTTTTGGGGGAGCTTACGGTCAGTTTTTTAATGAGTATAAGGGGAAAAGGCAAATACAACATTCAGGAGGTGATGCAGGGTTCCGATCCTACCTGGGGCGCTTCCCGGATCAGGGGATTGCCGTTTCTGTATTCAGTAATTATGGAGGCTCAAACCCCATAGCCCTGGCTTTAAGTGTCGCTGATATTTTTCTGGAAGATGAAGTGGCCGAATCTCCGGCGGTGGGAGAAAGAGAGGAGGCCACATTTATAGAATTGTCAGCCGAAATTCTTGAAGAATTTACAGGATTCTACTGGAATGAGGAGGGAGCTTACTCAAGAAAAATCTTCCTGAAAAATGATACCCTGATTTATTCAAGAGGAGGGAAGGATGAGACCCTCCTGGCTCCCATCAATGAAAATACTTTCCAGATGCTGAACATTGGGGCTGATGTGAAAATTGCCTTCAGGATTGAGGGCGGTCAGAAGTCCATGATTGTGACAATTGAGAATACCGATACAATTATTCATGAAGCCTATACGCCAGCTACATATTCTGCTCGGGAACTGGAAGAATACACTGGTATTTTCTACAGTGAAGAGCTGAGCACAGCCTATGAAATTTTTGTGAAGGATGAACTGCTGGTGGCAAAGCATTCAAGACTGAGCGACATTGAAATCAGCCCGGTTAAAAAGGATGAATTTTCAGGGAATCAATGGTTTTTCAGCCAGATCAGTTTTGAGCGAAACAGGGAAAACTCAATATCCGGAATGAGGGTTTCCAGTGGAAGGGTCAGGAATCTGTATTTTGAAAAAAAACTGAAAAATGAGTAAGTTAGGGCTGCTTATGAAAAAACCTGGCCTGGTATTTTTATTGTTTGGCCTTTTCAGCTTTTCGTGTGAGAAGCAAGCGTCTGTACCCGGGGATGAAATTGCCTATACCGACATTCAGCCTGATATTGAAATGAATACGATCAGGGATTATTATGTCACTCCGAATCCTTTCTGCGATCCGCTGCCCCTGCCCAATGATTCACTGGTGTTTTTTGAGCTTGACCTGGATGGAAACTCCAGTATTGATTTCAGAATAGAACTTCGGCATTATGAGCAGGAGCTTAATGAATATTGCGGTCATTGTGGTATTTTTCATATTAAGGACCTTAAGGTAATTCCACTAAATCCAGGGGCATTTATCAGTGTTGATACCCTTGCCAATTTTTGGATCAGAAAATATAATGCAGATGAAATCGTTTCAAAGGCTGATTTGTGGTCAAATGATTTTGTCACGGCTGTATTGGAAGATGGATGCAAGACTCCCTTTATTAGCTTTGATGATACCTACTGGGGACTTAAACTTGATGACATGATGGCCTGGATTCATGTGGAAAGATTAAGCAACAATGGAATAAGCATAAAGGAATATGGCTTAAATCTGACAAAAAGCAAGGATATTATTGCAGGACAGAGCAAATGAGCTCTAACAAAACATGGATCATGAAAGCAAACAGACGTAGATTTTTGAAAACTACAGCAGCAGGGGCCCTGGGAAGCGGACTTATACTTCAAAGTTGTGCTCCCACTTCTCCTGATCATTCATCCCTTAACTATTCAAAACTTGATGAGGCCCATGCCAGGCCGGTACTGAAAAGGGAACTTTTTCCCGATCCTGTGAAGATCGAAAAGCTGGAACTCCTGCGCCATGAGGATAATTTCCTGTGCAGGGTGGTTTCCGGGGACGGGGCTGAGGGTATCTCGGTGGCAAATAATATGCAGATGCTTTCCCTGTGGCCCATTTTTGTGGAGCGCCTGCAGCCATTTTTCATTGGCAGGGATGCCAGGGACCTTGAGCAGCTTCTTGAGGAGGTTTATGTCTACAGGAGCAATTACAAGTTGCAGAGCCTGGCCCTGTGGGTTCCGCTTGCCACCATTGAGTTTGCCCTGCTCGATATGCTGGGCAGAATTGCAGGAAAGTCCATGGGAGAGCTAATAGGGACCATTCACCACCCGGATATTAATGTATACCAGGCAAATAATTACAGGGGCAAAACGGCTGAGGAATCGCTGGAAGAGATCCGCAGAGATGTGGAAAAAAGCCAGGCAAAGGCCCTGAAGATTAAGCTGGGGGGACGCATGAGTAAAAATGCGGACTACCCTGCGGGCCGAACCGAGGCCCTGATTCCGCTGGTCAGGAAAAGTTTCGGGGATGAAATGGTGATTTACGCCGATTCAAATGGCTCCTATGATGTGGTCGAGGCCATACGTATCGGGCGTATACTGGAGGAGTATAAAATTGACTTTTACGAAGAACCGGTTCCCTTTGACTGGTATGAGGAAACGCGTCAGGTGGCCGATGCGCTGAATATTCCCATCGCAGGAGGAGAGCAGGAACCCAGCATGCGCAACTTTCGCTGGCTTTTAGGAAATAATGCCCTGGACATTGTGCAACCGGATATCTTTTACTTCGGGGGTATGATCCGTTCCATGAGGGTCGCCCGAATGGCTGAGGCCGCCGGTAAAAGCTGTGTGCCTCACATCTCCGGATCCGGGCTGGGCTTCCTCTACATGATGCATTTTGTGTCGGCCCTTCCAAATGCAGGCCCCTACCATGAGTTTAAGGGTTTTAACCGGAACCTTCCCATGGAGTGTCCCACTTCCGCGCTGGAAAGTGAAGGAGGGAAGGTACATGTCCCTACCGGTCCCGGTTCAGGAGTGGAAATCGATCCCGCCTACATTCAAAAGCACATCTTGCTGCATTGAGTTAATTCACACCCTTGATTGCAAACAGTGTGTCCGCACACACAATTCTTTTGGTAAGCAACAAAAATAGCCATATATTTGTATGCATTACTGGAAATATGTTCTGTAAATAATTGTAAAACAAGGTATAAGGCAAAATGAGAATTTCTGTACACGATGACAAAACAGAGGCGGGTAAGCAGGCTGCCTGGCAGGGTGCAAGGCTGATTAATGAAGCCATTCGTGAAAAAGGGCACGCCAATATTATTGTGGCCACGGGTTCCTCACAGTTTGAAATGCTGAATGAGCTTGTCAGTTCCAGGATTGACTGGTCAAAAGTGACAGCCTTCCACCTGGATGAGTATATCGGATTATCTGATGATCATCCTGCTTCGTTCCGGAAATACCTGAAGGAGCGCTTTGTGGACAGGGTTGGGCTCGAGGACTTTCATTATATCAATGCCGAGGAAAATCCGGAAGCTGAATGTGTTCGTCTTGGTAAGCTGATCGATGAACACCCGATTGATGTCGCTTTTATCGGCATAGGAGAGAATGCCCACCTGGCCTTTAATGATCCCCCTGCCAATTTTGAAACTGAAGTGCCCTACCTGGTGGTAGAGCTGGACGAGGCCTGCCGCAGGCAGCAGCTGGGTGAGGGCTGGTTTCCCACTCTGGAGGATGTTCCTTTGACTGCAATCTCCATGTCGGTTTTTCAGATCATGAAATCAAATTTCATCATCTGTACAGTAAATGAGAAGCGGAAAGCGAGTGCGGTGAAAGCTGCTGTTGAGGGTGAGATTACCCCCGAAGTGCCCGCTTCAATCCTTTCCGGGCGGGAAGCGGTCTGTCTTTACCTGGACAGGGATGCGGCTTCTGAATTAAAGCGCCTGTAGCGAACTGCGCCTCTAACGAACTGCGCTTACTGCGGGAGATTCTCCCGGGTATAAATCATCAGGTTCATCATTTGTTTGTTCTCAGGCTTTTCCTTGTAGATAATATGCCTGACCATGGACTTTACTGCCAGGGCCCCCTGCCGGCGGCCCTCCTCCTCAATGAGGAAGTCGATGGATTCATCTTCAACCCTTGCCCTGTTGGCTTCAATCAGGTCATGCCCGATGAGAAGGGGTTTTCTTTCGGGTTTCAGTCTTATGAGGGCTGCGGCAATCTTGTGGACCCTCGAGCTGGTCACATAGATGGCATGGGGGACCTCCTTCTTGAAAAGTTCTGCCAGCTGGCGGTCTATCTCCTTCTGGCTCGCATTGTCTTCCATTTCAAAGGTTCTGAAACTGTATTCGTTTTGAAGTTCTTTGTCAGCAAAATAGCTCATAAAGCCACTTTCCCTGGCCAGCAGGGCATACATCTGGCTAAGGTTCTTGCTGACATTCAGGGTCCACACCTTTTTCCTTCCCGGGATATGCCTGGAAACCTGGTGGATGAGCCCTGCAACCGTTTGTCCCGACTGAACCGGGTTTTTCCCGATGAAAGAGAGGGAGGGAATGCCTTCGATATCCGAGTCTATAAGAATGAAGGGTTTGTTGTGTTGAAAGTAGGAGCGTGCCAGCATGACACTTTCCCTGTAGGAAGAAGGGCTCAGGATAATGCCGTCATTATCTTCGATGGTCATTTTCATACCCTCACGGTAAAACTGGTCCCGGTTTGAGTACTTATGCTGTATAGCATGAATCTCAAAACCTTGTTCGCTGTAATGTTCTATGGCCTCCATGATTCCCAGGTTCGGGAGCTCCCAGAATTCTCCCTTGCGGTAGGAAGGGAGAAGGATTCCAAGGGTCAGGGATCTTTTGCTGGCCAGGGCCCGGGCACTGAGGTCGGGCTTGTATTTCAGCTCCTTCATAATCTTCAGGATCCGCATTTCCACGTCCGCAGAGACTTTGCCGCGCTTGTGGATCACACGGTCGACTGTCCCGATGGAGCAGCCTGCCTGTGCGGCAATGTCCTTGATCCTGATATGATTCCCGTTTTCCTGTGTCATTAACTGTATTTGGTTTTTCTCCTCTGTTGTATTTTGGGTTATTTTATAAGGGCTAAATTAGTCAAAAACTCTGACTTTACAAATGGTGTGACCGCACACACATTTTATTTGAGGAGAGGGAAATTTGTCCTATATTTGCTTTGCTTTGTGGTTGAGGCAGTTTCTTTTACTTAAGCTTTTTTCTTATATGATTAGGATGATTATACTTTTTGCGCTCCTGGTGATTTTGTCAGGATGCCAGGGGACCCTCCAGCGACAGGCGGTGGATCCCTGGTTAAAGGCGGATCGGATCGTGGAACAGATTCAGCTGCCGGCGATTCCGGAAAGGAAATTTAGCCTTTCGGATTTTGGCGGGACCGGCGATGGGGTTTTTGACAATAAGGCTGTATTTGACAGAGTCATTGACAGCTGTTTCAATGCCGGTGGAGGAAGCATCCGGGTAAAGCCCGGAACCTACCTGGTGAAGGGTCCCATTCATTTGAAAAGTAATATGAACCTGCACCTGGAAAAGGGTGCGAAACTGCTCTTTGGCAGCGACCCCGTTGACTACCTGCCCGTGGTGCTCACCAGCTGGGAAGGGACCCGCTGCTACAATTACTCCCCCTTCATCTATGCCTTCCACTGTCAAAATGTGTCCATCACCGGAGAAGGGGAGATTGATGGCAATGGAGAAGAACCCTGGAATAGCTGGAAACAGCTGCAGGACGAGGATAAAAAGCTCATCCGGAAAATGAATAACAGCGCTGCACCCATGGATCAGCGCATCTTTGGTGAAGGGCATTTTCTGCGTCCCCACCTGATCCAGTTTTACGAAAGCGAAAACATCCTTGTGGAGGGTGTGAAAATATCCGACTCCCCCTTCTGGTGCCTGCATTTTGTCTTTTCAAAAAACATAACGGTAAGGGGGCTCAGTTTCGAGGCCTATAACTTTAACAATGATGGGATCGATCCCGAATCGTCGGAGAATGTACTCATCGAAGATATCAGCTTTGGAAACGGTGATGATAACATTGCCATCAAGGCGGGAAGGGACCTGGAAGCGAGGACCCTGGGCAGGCCTTCAAAAAATATCGTGGTGCGCTCCTGCCGCTTTAATGGCTATAACGCCATAGCCGTGGGCAGCGAGATGTCGGGCGGGGTGCACAATGTTTATGTGGAGGATTGCACTTACGGAGGAAAGGTGATCTATGGTTTCTACCTGAAGGGAAACCGAGACAGGGGTGGGGAAGTACACGATATCTATGCCCGCAACATCCGGTTTGATACCACACGGGCAACCATCATCATCGATTCAGACTACAAAAACCAGGGCTCCTGTTGTCCGCCCTTATTTAAAAATATTTTCATTGAAAACATCAGCGCAACCCATGCCAGCGATTATGGGATCTTCCTGAAAGGCTCCCCGCAGATGCACCTGGATTCCATTTTTATCCGGGATGTGCATATTGGTACAGCCGCCAGGGCCATGGAGAGTGCTTATACTGCCTATGTAAAAATGGAGGAGGTAAAGATCAATGGAGAAGACATCTCTGTGGATGGTGAACTTCCTTCCTGGATCAAACATATTTCGCCCGAAACGGGACGGGAGTTTATTCAAATTACCTCTGATACCGCTCCTTCGGTTGCCTGCTACTTTGAAGGGCAGGCCTTTACGGGCGATGAGAAGTACGTGGTTTATGCTTCCCGGAAGTCGGGCCAGTGGAGGCTCTACAGAACTGAGCTGGCCACAGGATTGGCCACAGCCATTAGCCCCGAAGAACGCGGGGTGAAGGATGATGATTACACCATGATGCCCGACGGTAAAAGGGTTTGCTATATGGATGGATGGAAACTCTACGCCACCCATGTGGAGGACAAAAAGGAGGAGGTCCTCTTTGATTTTACAGGCCTGTTACCCGATCTTCCCCGTTTCACCGGCTCCTTTACAAGGGATGGCAGGTACACCATGGCTTATTTGCGGGGCGATACCCTTACCGCCATTTATCGAATCGACCTGGACAGGGGGGAGATGCTGGAAGTGCACCGGCAGCCGGGCGGGAAAATCACCCATCCCCTGATCAATCCCACGGACCCGGATCTTATAAGCTATGTGCCCGGTCCGGATACCCAGAACGACATGAGCCTGCCCATGGACCAGCGTGCACGGTCCTGGAAGATTGACCTGAAGGCAGGGACAAACAAACAATTCCTGACTGTACCCTATGGTTATCGTGCCACCCACGAGAGCTGGTCGCAGGATGGAGAACGTTTCTTTTTCTTTCGGAAAACCAGGCCCGGCTGGAGCCCTGTGGCCATCTGTTCCCAGGATAAGGACGGGGGTGATTTCAGGCTTTATTATGAAAGTGAAAACATCAGGCTGGGTCATGGGACCAGCAGTCCGGACGGCCGGTGGTTTGTGTCCGATTCCCAGGAACCCGGAAAAAATGAACTGGTCCTTCTGAACCTGGAAAGCGGTGAAGCAAGTGTGCTGTGCTGGCCCAATTCATCGGTCACAGCCGGACATGATAAGCAGGCCCACGTACACCCCTCCTTCAGTTCAGGGGGAAACTATATCGCTTTTACATCGGACCGCACAGGCATACCACAGGTATATGTGGTTCCGGTGGGGGACCTCACCACTAAATAAGACGTTTTGAGCATCACAAAAAAAACAGGCCTTTTTCTGGCCTCGATTGCACCGGGACTCTTCCTGATCGGATACAACATCGGAACCGGCAGCATTACCACCATGGCCTCCTCGGGGGCAGCTTACGGCATGACCATGATCTGGCCTCTGCTGCTGTCCTGTGTCTTTACCTTTTTCCTGATTATGCTCTTCGGGCGTTACACCTCCATTACGGGTTTGACCATCCTTACCACTTTCCGGAAACATTTCGGACTGGGGGTCACGGTTTTTGTGCTTATCTCTCTGCTGGTGAGTGAGTGGGTCAGCTGCATGGGTGTGATGGGCGTGGTAACCCAGGTGGTTCAGGAATGGTCGAGGCCCCTGACCAAATCGGGCAATGGCTTCAGTCCCATCGTGATGGCACTGATATTTGGCGGGATACTTTACTGGCTTTTCTGGAACGGAAAACACCGGGTCTTTGAAAAGGTGCTTGCAGTATTTGTGGGCATCATGGGCCTCAGTTTTGTGCTCACCATGTTTATGGTGATTCCCGAGCCGGAAGAGGTGCTCAGGGGATTAATTCCCAGTGTGCCCAAAGATTCCGATGCCATGCTCCTTATGGCCGGCATGGTAGGTACCACCATGGGAGCCATCCTCTACGTGGTTCGCTCCATCCTGGTACAGGAGAAGGGCTGGGGAGGCAGTGACCTGAAGGCCGAACGGCGCGATGCCATTGTCTCTGTATCCATGATGTTCATTCTTTCGGTGGCCGTGATGGCAGCGGCAGCCGGGACCCTGCATCCGGCAGGGCTGAAGGTGGACAATGCCATTGATATGGTAAAGCTGATGGAGCCCCTGGCTGGGCGTTTTGCCATTTCCATCTTTGTGGGGGGCATAGTGGCGGCCGGACTTTCCTCCCTTTTTCCCATTGTGTTGCTGGCGCCCTGGCTCTTTGCCGATTTTAACAACAAGCCCCGGAATATGAAGTCCACCAGCTCACGTCTGCTGGTGCTTTTTGGTGTGCTGCTGGGACTGGTGGTTCCCATTTTCGGGGGACGGCCTGTGATGGTGATGATTATGTCCCAGGCCATGGCTGCCATTGTAAGCCCTGTGGTCCTGGCCCTGATGCTCTATATATACAATAAGAAATCCATTATGGGGGACAATACCCTGGGTGTGGGTTCCAATATATCCTTTGGATTTGTACTCCTGTTCACCGTGGCAATGGCCATTGCGGGGCTGATCGGAATTGCCGGACAGTTTTAGTCCATAATGTCAAATGTCTGTATAGTCTGTAAAGTCGAACCGAGGCGAAGCCGAGCTCACGAAAGCGAAGCTGAGTAAAGTCAAAAGAAAAAAGAGAGATGAAAGAGAAGAGCGAGAGTGAAGGTTTTCATGAAGATATTGTAGCCTGTTATTTGTACACCATTACAAAACATGGCTATCCGCCCAGGGCTGAAGATGCGGGTTTGCACCTGGAGGAATTTAAGGCCCTGGGGTATGTCAGCATTGAACTGGAGGGAATCCGTAAGGAGCACCTGAATGGCATGTATGAGCAGCGTTGTGAGTTGAGGGCGAAGGCCGACAGACTGGGGCTGAAGGTGCCGGTTTTTTGTACGGTCCTTCCAGGGCTGTGTTCGGCCGATGAAAAGGAAAGAGCAGAGAACCTGGAGCAGTTTGCCAAAGGCTGTGAGATTGCCGTGGCCCTGGGTTCTTCCAGGGTGCTGGACAATGCACCCATTCCACCCTGGAAGTTCCCAGAGGGAATTCCGGTCACCCGCCACTACGATGATGAGGTACTGAGTGCAGCCAGTCTGCCCGGGGACCTGAACTGGGATAAATACTGGGTGGCCCTGGTGGAGACCTTCCGCGAGGTGTGCGACATTGCCGCCACTTACAAACTAAGCTACCAGCTCCATCCCTGTCACGGTGCCCTGGTGAACTCCACCGATGCCTACCTGCTTTTTGCAGAGGCGGTAAAGCGGGATAACTTAAAATTTAACCTGGATACGGCCAACCAGTATTTCCTGAAGGACAACCTCTTCCTTTCCCTGCTCAGGCTGCGTGATCACATCGATTACATCCACATATCCGACAACGGGGGCTCAAAGGTGGAACACCTTGGTATAGGTGCCGGGACCATCCACTGGGAGCGCTTTTTTGAAACCCTCAGCCGAATCGATTATCAGGGAATGTTTGGCATCGATGTGGGAGGGGCCGAGTCGGCCGTGCCCGACCTGGATGGCGCCTACCGCGATGCTGCAGGCTGGCTGCAATCAACCTGGTTTAAGCCGGTATCCTGATGCAAAGAAGTGCCTCCATAGTTTTGCTTTTAATGCTTGTGCTGGCTCCCTGCCCGGAGCTTAAGGGAGCTGATTTCCTGGTGAGGGATTTTGGGGCAGTGGGTGACGGAAAAACACTTTCTACGGCATCCATACAGGCAGCCATTGATGTTTGTGCCCATGCCGGGGGAGGAAGGGTGGTGCTGGATAAGGGGGTGTTCCTTTCGGGAACCCTGGTGATGAAGGATCATGTGGAGCTGCACATCAAGGGGAAGGCAACTTTGCTTGGAAGTACAGATCCATCCCATTACCCCGAGCTTAGCACACCTTACCGTTTTTTTGGCGACGACTGGGTGAAGCAGAGCCTTATATTCGGCGACAGGCTGGTGGATATTGCCCTTACGGGTAAGGGGGTGATTGACGGACAGGGAGCCGCCTTTCAGGTCAACACTAAAAAGAAGCCGGACCGCTACCGCAACCGGCCCTACCTGATTCGTTTTACAGCGTGTAAGGATGTTGTGGTGGAGGATCTGAATTTGCAGAACTCGGCCATGTGGATGCAGCACTACCTGGCCTGCGATAATGTAGTCATCAGCGGGATCACGGTTTACAATCACTGCAATAAGAATAACGACATGATCGACATCGATGGCTGCCGGAATGTGGTCATCGAAAATTGCAAGGGGGATACCGATGACGATGCCCTGACCCTGAAAAGTACCTCACCCAGGGCCTGCGAGAACGTACTTATCAGAAATTGTATAATCAGCTCTCACTGTAATGCCATCAAGATGGGCACCGAATCCGTTGGCGGCTTTAAGAATATCACCATCCGGGATTGTGAGATCAGGCCCTCTGCACGGAAGGACGTTATATATGGTCTGCCGGAAGGCATCAGCGGAATCTCGCTGGAAGTGGTGGACGGAGGTGTGATGGAGAATGTCTTCATATCGGGTGTGCGCATGGACGGTCCGGAAGTCCCCCTCTTCATACGCCTGGGAAACCGGGCAAGGCCATATATGGAAGGCCTTGCGCCTCCACCGGTGGGAAAGTTGAAGGATATCCGGATTGAGAATCTAAGGGTCCGTAATGCTGGTAAAACGGGCTGTTCCATTTCGGGGATAGCGGGTCACCCGGCAAAAAATATCAGTCTTCAGGATTTTAAAATGGATTTCAGGGGAGGGGTAAAAAGGAGTGAGGTGAAGGAAGAAGTCCCGGAGCTGGAAGACCTTTATCCCGAGGCGACCATGTTCGGAATCCTTCCGGCATCGGTTTTCTACCTGAGGCACCTGGAGGGCATGAAAATTTCTGATATTCAGGTGAGTTTCCTGGAGAAGGATGAGCGTGGTCTTATGGAGCTCGAAGATGTAAAGGACCTGGAACAGGAAGAGATTAAGATCGTTGCGAAAAAAACAAATAGTACGAAAAAAATATAAAAGAGGAAAAGATGAAGATACGCACCTTAAGAACCTGTATGATTGCCCTTTTGTTTTCCATGGCAATGGGTGTGGTGGCACAAAAGCTCCCTCTCATGCCTGATCCGGTAACTGTGGTACCCTATCCCCAGGTTGTATTACTGGAGATGGGGTATTATGATGTTAAAAGGACTGAAGTGAGCCTGCGGATTTCCGGTATGGAAGGGAGGACCGTGGAGATCATGCAGGAGCAGCTGGGAGCAGCCTTTAAAGAGCGCTTTGGCGCCGGGCTTGTGCTGTCGGAAGAAAAAGGTCCGGGCATATGGATCGGAATCCCTTCCATGGATGAGGAACTTATGGATCTTGCCCGGAAAAAAGACCTGGTGCCCGGTGAGGAGCTGGGTGAGGAGGGTTACCTTCTGAAGATTGAGAAAAAAGCCATTACCATCGTGGCCAATACCCCTGCGGGGGTCTTTTATGGTGTGCAGTCCCTGAGGCAGATATTCAGAGGAAACCCCGAACCATTGGAGGTAAAGGCAATGACCATCCGGGACTGGCCTTCCCTGGCTTTCCGCTGCATCATGGATGATATCAGCAGGGGCCCCATACCCACCATGGACTACATGAAGCTGCAGGTTCGTCGTTATGCTGAAATGAAGATTAACAACATGTCCTTTTACATCGAGCATGTGGTGCAGACTGAAAAGTATCCCGATATGGCCCCTTCCGAAGGAGGGATTACCGTGGAAGAGTTCAGAGAGCTGTCCGAATATGCGGCAGACTATCATATGGAACTGGTGGGTTCTTTCCAGTCGCTGGGTCATTTTGAAAAGATCCTCAGTTTGCCCCAGTTCAGAGCACCTGGGAGCCACCGAGCGCATGCTGGATCCTTTGAATCCGGATGCCCTGACTTTCCTGAACGACATTTACACCGAGATGGCCCCGGCCTTTTCATCAAAATACTTCACACCCAACCTGGATGAAGCCTGGGACCTGAGCCGGGGCGGACTGAAAGGGGCCGCAGGGGAGCTCGGGCCTGCCCGTATTTATGCCGATCATGTGAGCAAGGTCGATGACATGCTCCGTGCAGCCGGTAAAACGACTTTCATCTGGGGAGACATTATCCTTGAGCATCCCGAGATCCTCGAGATGATCCCGGATTTTATCATCATGGGGGCCTGGAATTACAGTCCGTCCGAATCCTTTGCAGAGTTCATCGATCCCCTTACCGCGGCGGGATTTGAATTTATGGTGGCCCCTGGCGTGCTCAATTCCCGGCGCCTGATTCCCGATTTTAACATGTCCACCACCAACATACGCAACTTCATTAACGAGGGCTATGAGAAGGGGGCCATGGGAGTCTATTGTACAGTGTGGGACGACGGGGGATTACATTTCTTTTCCCATGACTGGTATGGACTGGCTTACAATGCCGAGCAGAGCTGGCGGCCCAATAAGGAAGACCTTGAATTTTTTGATTCCCGTTTCAGCCAGGCCATATACGGTGACCAGGATAATAAGGTGCCGGAAGCCCTTCATGCCCTGAATAAGCTCACCCTGCTGGAGCCCACCTTTGAGATGAACTCCAATGTATTTTATAAGGAACTGGTTCCTGAGCGGGGATCAAAGGTGACCTTTGATCCCGCCAGCTGGATTGAGGTGAAAGAGTGGACCGATAAGGCGGAAGATATCCTTGAGGGGGCAGCTTTCTCACGCTATGAAGGCGACCTGGATTTTATTCGCTTTACCATCAACCAGTATGCCTTTATGGCCGACAGCCGCAGGCAGCTGCTGGCAGCCTCCACAGCTTACAATCTGGCCTGTGAAATGCAGCGAAGCGACAGGGACGGGGCGCAGGCCCAGCTGGAAATTGCCCTTGATATGGTGCTAAAGCTCAAAGGACGCATGGATCAGCTGGCCGCCGATTTCCTTGAGCTCTGGGACCGGGAGAGCAGGGCCCACTGGAGGGACCGGGCCGTGCTTGATTTTGGCAAGCACCAGTCGGCTTTTGCCGACCAGGCAGTCTTGCTGGAGCAGGCCATGGCAGCCTTTCAGGAAGGGCGCTACCTGCCTCCTCCCACCGAGGTCAGGCTGGATATCCGGCAGCAGGAGGGGCAGTATTTCCAGTACTGGTTACTTGCAGGTAGTTTTCACCTGGAGTCTTTCGATGAATACCCACCCGATTTTCTTACACCCATCGGGGGCGAGGCCGAGGCCCGACCCTTCCCTGGCATGACTTTTACCGATACCACGGGAGTGGACCGGATGTGGATCAAGTACGATTCACCCAAAAAGGGGGAGGTTGATTTTAAAATCATTTTTGAACCCAATATTACGGCTGTGGCCTATGCCTATTGTGTGATCAATTCCACCAGGGCCCAGGAAGTCACTGCTCTGCTGGGCAGCAATGACGGCGCCACGGTCTGGTGTAATGGGAAAGAGGTACATCATGTACACGGGAAGCGGAGCCTGATTGCCGATGAGGATGAGTTTCAGCTGGCGCTGGAGGAAGGAAAGAATCATCTGATGATTAAGGTGGAGCAATGGAAAGCCGGCTGGGCTTTGTCCTTCCGTTTGAAAGATGTGGAGGTCAGGAATCATAAGAATAAATATTACATACAGTAAAACAAAAGCATATGAAAAAAGTATTTCGAAGCATTGCCATTTTGATGATGGTGCCCGTTCTCTCTTTTTGCGGGGACAATGAGATGGACGAAAAAAAAGCAGCGGTGTTGAAGGCCCTGCAGGAGACGGCCGATTACGTTTCCGATGTGCTGATCAACGAGGAGGGATATTCGCGTTGCGACTATAACATTCCCGAGGGAAAGTGGTATGAGTATGAGCCGCC
The DNA here is from genome assembly GCA_963713725.1 of uncultured Bacteroidota bacterium. Taxonomy (GTDB): domain Bacteria; phylum Bacteroidota; class Bacteroidia; order Bacteroidales. Next base: position 28,851 of record CAVQMZ010000017.1, on the reverse strand, counting down.
CTGGCATACAGGACAGGCCATCTATGCCCTGCTGGATGCCTACAGGATAACGGGTCAGCAGGCATATCTTGACAAAGCCATTAAGGCAGGGAACTGGTGGGTGAGCCTGGAGATCAAGGATCATCCCAAACTGAAGGGAATGGTCAGGTCGGCCCACGGGGATCATGCCGGCGAGACCATTGTTTTTGCAACCATGTCGGATGGCTCGGCCGGTATGTATATGCTTTATGATGTTACCGGTGATAAGCGATATGGCGATGTGCCTACCGTGGCAGGCGACTGGATGCTCAGGAATATGTGCCTGCTTGAGGAGGGGGTGTGTTACGACAATGTGGATCCCGAAAGCGGGGAGGTTATGAAGGAATACAGCCCCTTCTGGCCCGACAAGGAGGAGCAGGATCTTTATGATGTGGCCCGTCCCAATAACGAGGGTTCCCTTTTCCTGGATATGTACGAGTATAGCGGAAACGAAGAATACAAGGCGGCATTTATTACCCTGTGCAACAGCCTGGTGGATTTCCAGGGCCCCGAGGGTTTGTGGATGGACTTTATGCCCAACGACAAGGAATCGGGCAGTGTACACCCCCGTTTCAATCTCTGGTATGCCGAGTCGCTGATTTATGGATATGAACTCACCGGCGATGTCCGCTACCTGGAGGCAGCCACAAAGACAGCCCGAACCTTCGCCAAATTCCAGGACGGTGCAGGTACAATTTATTATCAGAATTTTATCGACGGAAGTCGCGACCGCTCTTCGGTTTGCGGATCAGCAGTGGCCTTTTCGGGAATCCTCTGGCTACGCTTGAGAGATCACGGGGTGGAAGGCTTTGATGAAGATATCGAACTCTCACTCAAGTGGATCCTCAATAACCGTTATGCAGCTGATCATCCAGATCCAAACCTGGCCGGGGCAGTGATCAATACCAGGCTTCGTCATAAGAAGGGCAAGCTGTGGATTACCCAGCGTGATGTGGGTACAACTTTTGGGGTAAGATTCCTGTCAGCATATTATGACTACACCTTTGGTGATAAAGTGAAGTAAAAGAAAGCGACAAAGTGCAGCAAATCGATTACCTGGTTCTGATTCTCTTTTTTGTACTGCTCCTGGGCACCGGGGTCTGGTCCTATTTCAGGAAGGTGAAAAATTCGGGTGATTTTTTTGTGGCCGGTGGAAAGCTTCCCTGGTGGCTTGCAGGAATTTCCCATCATGTTTCGGGTTATTCGGGAGCTGTTTTTGTGGCCTATGCCGCACTTGCCTATACTTACGGAATCTCGGTCTACTTCTGGTGGGCCCTGACCATTTTTGTGGGACTGATGGTGGGCTCCACCTTTATGGCGCCCCAGTGGGCCAGGCTGCGCATCAAATACAATATTCAATCGCCCACCGAATATCTTCTCAAAAGGTATAACCGCTCCACTCATCAGCTGATTGCCTGGAGCGGTGTTTTCCTGAAGCTTTTCGACATTGCTGCCAAGTGGGCCGCCATCGCCATCCTGCTCAACGGCTTTACCGGCCTTCCCATTGCAGCCGGAATACTGCTGGCTGGTGGGGTATCCATGATCTACATCTCCCTGGGAGGAATCTGGGCCGATGTGTGGAATGACCTTTTCCAGTTCGCTATACAGCTGGTGGCTGGCATCACCATGCTGGTGGTGGTGGTTGTGGAACTGGGAGGAGTGGATGAAGCCATGCATATCTGGGAGCGTTTGCCCGAGGGACACAGCCGCCCCTTTGTTAAACCCTATACCATTTGGTTTGCCCTTACCTTCCTGGTGCTTAATTTCCTCAGCTATAACGGGGGTACCTGGAACCTGGCCACCCGCTTTATCTCCCAACCTTCGCCAGAGAGCGTTCGGAAGTCGGCACGCCTCTCAGCCCTGCTTTACCTGCTATGGCCCCTGGTACTTTTTTTTCCCATGTGGTGTACCCCTCTTTTTTTTCCGGGCCTGGAAAATCCCGAGACTTCCTATGCCAAACTGGCCCTGGAGTTTTTACCGGCCGGACTGGTTGGACTGGTCCTTGCCTCCATGTTTGCCAATACCCTGACCATGACCTCCTCCGATGCCAATGCAATTACTGCAGTGCTTAACCGTGACATCATGCCCTATTTATTTCCCGGCAGGGAAAAGAGCTTGAAGACCCTGAGGGTGGTCAGGCTCACCTCTGCAGGCTTTTTGCTGGCAACCATAGTCATTGCCCTTAATGCCGATTCTTTTGGCGGGGTGCTTGGCCTCTTGATATCCTGGTTTGCTGCCCTGATGGGGCCCGTGTCCATTCCCATGATGCTGGGCCTGCTTCCTGCTTTTAAACACATGGATTCCAGGGCTGCCCTTTTATCAATTGGTTCAGGCTTTCTTACCTTTATCTTGACTAAATTTATTATTCATGTTCCCCTGGCCGCTGAAATCGGCTCACCTGTGCTTGTTACCTTCATCGTATACTGCCTGGTAGGCGTAATTACAGCAAGGAATGGAACTAAAAATAATGAGGATGGAACAAGCGATCAGATTTCTTGAGGGACTTCATTACCAAAACGGCCATGTGATCCACGTTGGCATCAGGAAGGGACAGATTCACAGTATCCATGATGTGGACGAGTATGTAAAAAGCGAACCGGAAATCAAGGCGGTGCTCCCCGTACTTGCACCCGGACTGGTGGACCTGCAGGTGAACGGCTACAGGGGGGTGGATTTTAATGATCCGGATCTCACAGCTGAAATGATCCGGAAAGTATCCCGTGAATTACTCTTAACCGGGGTGGTTTCATATTTCCCAACCATGATTACAGGTCCTGTGGAAAGGATTTCAGCCTCGCTTAAAATCCTGGCCGGGATGATGGACGAAGAGGATGTTGCATCTCAATTAGTGGCTGGAATTCACCTGGAAGGACCCTTTATCTCACCCGAGGATGGTCCGCGTGGAGCTCATCCAAAAGAACATTGTCTTTTACCGGACGGGGACCTGGTTAAAAAATGGCAGGAGGAGGCCCTGGGGAATATTCGGATCATGACACTGGCTCCGGAACTGCCGGGAGCCATGGAACTGATCCATATATGCCGGGATCTGGGCATGGTGGTTGCCATTGGTCATACTGCTGCATCGGCAGAGGATATCCGGCGGGCAGTGGATGCCGGAGCTACGCTCTCCACCCACCTGGGCAACGGGTCGCATGCAGTGCTCCCCCGCCATCCCAACTACCTGTGGGATCAGCTGGCTGAGGATGGACTTTTCGCCAGCATGATTGCCGACGGTTTTCATTTATCCGATTCGGTATTAAAGGTTTTTTCACGCAATAAAGGCAATAAGGGCATCCTGGTAAGCGACAGCATGTGTTATGCAGGGATGGAGCCCGGTGTATATGATTCGCCTGCAGCGGGACTGGTTTATCTTACACCCGAGGGAAAACTGCACCTGGAGGGAAAACCCAAAGTGCTGGCAGGATCGGCCTCGACACTATCCAGGGGAGTGAGCAGGATGACTGAAATTATTGGTTTCCCGGCCGCATGGGATATGGGCTCGGTAAATCCCTTAAGTCTTTTGCAGCCCGATGCATCCCATGGTCTCTGTGCCGGCTCTCCCGCAGACCTGGTGCTCCTGCAGGTACATAAGGGCAAGATGAAAATCACCAGTGTATGCAAGAACGGAATGGCTCTGTAAAAATGATAGGAGACAGGGTCTCCATCAAAGGAAACATCGACCCGGTGAATGTACTGATGAACGGATCCATTAAGAAGATTCGCAAAGATGCCATCCGCAGGCTGGAAGCTGATATGAAATCAAAAGGCTTCATCCTCAGCACCGCCTGCTCCATCGCCCCCGACACCCCCGCCCATAACCTGGACGAACTCTTTATGGTGGTGGAGAAGTACGGGTATTATTAGTCAGTTAGAGTTTGATGATCTTTTTTGTTCTTGTAGCGTCCTTTGACCGGATTGTGAGAAAATAGATTCCGGAGGGATAGGCGGAAAGGTCGAATTGACAGGAACTTCCTTCAGTTTTTTCACTGAAGATTTGCTGACCGTTTAAGGAGATGATTTCAAGCTGGTGGCTTCCATGGGTGGAAAATTCTATGGTCAACAGCTCAGAAACCGGATTCGGAAATACCTTAATGTCTTCGGTACCCGTAAGCGCCCTGTAGCTGTAGGAATAGACGGGATTGACAGGCTCAGGTTCAATTCCCAATACGGCTCCTTGATATGAAGAAAAATTCCATTCTCCCGGAGCCAGATTATCCAGGTAATAATATCCATCATGAATTCCACTCCAGCCCCAGTTGAAGTGGAAATACCCGGAATTCTGATAACCATCGCATACAAAGGCATGACATGCATTTGGGTCCGTCCCGATATACAATACCGGCCTTCCATTGTCCAGTTCATCTTTGAGCAGATTGATCCATGAACCGGGTATGTGGTTTTCCCTTATAGTATAGCGGACCGAAGCTTTATATTTGAAGGTTTCGGAAAATGCCTCGGGTATCATGGGGCTCCATGCGTCCGTAACTCTTGGACCATAATTGGTTTTTATGGATACACCACAATGATAGTATTAGTCTGGAAACTTCTTCAATTTCGCATTCCAGAGAGGAGTCACACAGTTCATCTGGCATTACCGACCAGTCATAAGTGCTGGATTCAATACCATTGATCCATTCATAGGCAACGCTATAGTATCCCTTCATTTCATTGCATGTGTCCGGGTATTCCCAGAATTTGATGATCTGGGCCATTGCCACAGCCACACAACCCGCCGGTGCCCTGCCATCGCAACGATTGGTATCTGCCGGACAGGACATACTATAGGGATAGTTCTGGTTCCAGCTTGTTGGCAGGAGGGCGGCTACCTGCCTGAAGGGGGTGGATTCTTTTTCCTGACTGTTGTTTTTATACCTCTTCCATTCTTCAGTAGTTTTTTGCGTTGTTTCGACATTATTATCCAGGATATGTTGAATCTGCACACTGTAATGCTCCATCCATGCTCTGAAGGCGGGGCATTGGTCATCCTGATTAAAGGCTCCCCTGAATGCATAGGCAAGAATCGGCTTTACATTTTCATTTCCGGAAACAATAACAAATCCATCATCCGAATTCACGTTGAACACGTAAAAAAGAGGCGTGGCATGCTCCGTGCTTTTCCTTGGAAAGAGATCCGGGGAAGCAGCAAATTCTTCATGAACCAGTTTGAAATGATAATCAGCATCGCTTGCCTTATGCCTCGCTTCATGGCTTTGAGATGACATAGAGATATAAAATTTTTTTGCAACGCTTAAGGCTGTATTTTTATCCGGCTCTGAGGTCCGTTCTTCACCCATGGAAAAGAGGAATACAGGGGAGAGCAGAAATGGCAGCACCATAACCATTCTTGAGGCTAAGCTTCGTTTCCGGAACCTGTGAATTCCAAAGGTGAACATGTGATTTGCGCTTTTCTGGTTACTCTTATTTTTGAAACATTCAGTCAGCGCATGAATGATAAACACTTCTCCTTAAAAGGATCAGCTAGCAGGATAGAATATAAGTCCTGGTATAGCCAGTAATTTATATAAAGCAAGTTAGGTAGGGAAGGCCCGGTATTTCAACCGGTATTGTTCCAAAATTTGACGTTTTTGTGTCAGGACTTTGCTCAAAGTCCCAAATTTTAACGTTTTTGTTCCAAATCAGAATGGGGCCAGGTAGAATGGCAGAATTATAGGCGTTGCCTGGCAAGGGCTTGTTCGACTTCCTGGATGTGAAGAAAATGTTGGTGATCATAATAGGGGATCAGATCCCATGCAGTTTTTAGCACTTCCTGTGCTTCTAAAAGTTCACCCTGTTTATATAAACCCAGGCCATAAGTATGTAGGTAATTGCCATTTTCAGAGTCAGTTTCAAGAACACTTTTGATAAGCTCAATCCCCTCATCGATATTAATCTCATTTGAGATCAGCAGATAGGCCAGACTGTTTTTTGCGTCTGAATATCCAGGATTAATCTCAAGCGCTTTTCGATATAATCTTTCGGCCTGTTTGAAATGATCAGCTTCATCATAGGCACCTCCGAACCAGTACAATATTTCTGATTCATTCCAGGCATTTTGTTCCCCCAATGCTTTAAATTCGGCGAAATACTTTTTTGCTTCAATGCTATCTCCCTGTGAAAGGGCGCAAATAGCCAGATTGTAAACGATTCGGTATTCAGCTTTGGGCCAGTATTTAAGGCCGTCTTCATATACTTTCCTTTCTTTCTTATGCTCTCCTATTTCGTGGTAAGCTCTGCCTAATAAAATGTAGCTCCAGATCCATGATTTCCGATCGAATCTTTTTAATAAATCAAGATTGTCTTCAAGGGCATTTATCGCATTTTGCCACTGCTCTGTATTGAAATATGACCAACCAATCGCGTACAACTTATTGGCGCAGTAGGGATCCGTTTCAAGATATTGATTTGCATATTGAATCAGATCGTTTGGTTTTTTGTCCACTGCAGCTTTTACTTCTTTTATGGATAATTGAATATCCAGGGGTGCCATATTCATCCTTGAGAAGGCTTTGTTAGCCCACAGCCTGCTCTGTTCAGTTAATCCTACATCGCCATATGAATAGGATAATTTCATCATGGCTGAGACAAAGTTTGTATCAATGGCAAGTGCTTTTAAGTACAGATCTATGGCTTCCCTGTATTCCAGCTTTCCATGATGAGTACTTCCCCGGATATAATATTTGTATGCTTCAGTAGATATTGTAAAAGCATATTTGGAATCGAAGCGCAAGGCTTCATCGAGCATCTGGATTTCCAGGTAGGTCTTTACCAGCAGAGATAAAGAATCTGTAAGGGAGAAAAAATCGTCTTCAGAATCACCCTCGACGATATATGATTTATAGATTTCTTCACTTTTTGAATCCATTAAATTTGTAGTGATTCTCACCGCATTCCCGGAGCGGTGTATACTGCCCACGATTAAAGTGTTCGCCTCAAGCTTCACGGCTACCTCTCTTGCCAGTGAAGGGGTGATGGATGCGTAATTTATATCATCGTTGCTCCCAAAGATGTTGGATATGGTTTCATACTGACGAACCGATAACTCCTTTGAATTTGAAAGGGAGGCGATAAGCAGATTCTGAAGGCCTTCCTGCCATACATTAAGCAATGTATCTCCCGTCAGGTTCTTAAAAGGCATCACTGCTATGGAAATCCGCTTATCCTGATCCCTGATATTTTTGAATTTGTCATTTCTTAGAACCTTCGGATAAAGAAGAACGCAAACCACAATAAATAGGACAGCTATTATTCCGTCGCTTAGCCTTAATCTTCTGGCGATCTTTGAGTTGACCGGACTCTTCCTCCCCGATTTTTTCCAGGGATTCTGTTTTTTTGATGCCTTCACCTGTGATATCAAAGATCCAGGACAGAATTATGGTAATCGGGAAACCAATGATCAGTAAAATTATCAGGAAGGTAACGGTCCAGTCGGGTAAGCCAAGTCTTGGCAACATGATGTCTGACGCCTCCATAATAATAAATGCAATGGGAGCGTACATGGCAATCACCTTGATGACTTTGCGCCTCTTAAGCTCCTGCCAGAACCGGGACAGTTTGTTGGACCTTTTGGGCATGGTGGGTCAGGTTGGTCATATGCAAGTTATGACCTTCTGGTAAATAAGTCAAATAAGCCTATATGCTTAAATATAAAAGATTTCTCTCTAATATGATCAGTCTGCGAGAACGAAGGAGGTGCTCTGGCTGTTTTCCCCGATCAGGCTTCGGACAAAGTACACCCCCGGATACATGGAATATTTTTCAAGCTCAATGTATTCCTTATGAGCGCCTGCCTTTTTCTGTCCCTCCACCAGGGTGGTAATTTTCTTACCCGTATTGTCATACAAATCCATGAGTACGTGGGAGTCGGACTGAAGGGAATAAGCAATGGTGAAGTTATGCTCCACCGGATTGGGATAGATGGAGATTTGGGTGATCCCGGGTAAGGCCTGAGCCGGCGCCTTCTTCTCAGCAGAGGGGATCCTGTAGGCGGCCTGGTAGCTTATGTTTCCCTGTCCGCATGCGGTGCTTGAATAGCTGGTGAGCACGGCCAGCGGAAATCGTTCATTCCGGGCATACCAGCGGTAATTTGTAATTTCATTTCGATTGGGAAGGTCGCCCAGCAGAACATCGTAAGACCTGACCGAGACTACCCGAAGGACATCCGAAACCTCATGGCCCCCCGGAAGGATCAGGCTGCCATAAGCATCGGCTTTCACAGCGTAGGATCCTGCAATACCGGCATTTTTGTCTTCCGAATAGTGATAGGTACCGTCATATTCTCCTTCAAAAGCATCCCCATAAGCAAAGGGATAAATCATTTTAACATAGGGCCGGTGGAAGGTCATCCGGACATTCCCGTTGGCACTGGCCATACCGCAGGCCCTGAGTGCGTCATCGTCCTGACAAAAATAGAAGTTGCTGGATCCTTCATTCAGGACTACGTTCGATTCCGTGAAATTATTTTCAGTATCCACCTCAAATGCCGAACGAATGGATCCTTTGAAATCCTGCTCTGCCTCCATGCCGCTCAGGTCCCAGACCTGCTTTTCCCCTGAAGGTCCGGGATCCACATAGGAAGCCATCTTCATCTCGTTTATATGACCTGCATCCAGACCGTGTATTGCGCGGGTCAAAACCACATTCTGGGCCAGAAGCCCGCTTCCGGAGATCCCGAGTAAGAGGCAGAAAAGGAGGGTGTTCTTTTTCATAGATATCATGTTATCAGTACTTTCCCATGCAGTTTACTGAAAAAATATCTAATCTGGAATTTTTTTATGGAAAAGATTTCACTCTGCCGCCGGTCCCAATTCCAGTCCGAGCTGCATCATCAAGGCCAGTTCATCTTCTACTGCCCAGAAATTTGTGATTTTGCCAGAGAACTGAAGCCTGCAATTACTTTATCATCAACAGCTTTTAACGAATCCGTGTCAAAGATTAACGCTAAGGTCCCAAAATTCTGAAGGGACGCTTTTACATTGGTGGAGAAGTGTGGGTAATATTGAGCATGTCATTTTCCTCCAGCCATAGCCTGACCCTTTCGTGCTCTGCCTGGTATTTGCCAATAAGTTCACTTCTGATTTTTATAAACTCCGGTTCGTCCTGAATGCTTTTGAAAAAGTAATCGTCCCGGAAATTCCTTAGTACGTATACCTGCATGCTCTCCATCTCATTAAATGCAATGAGGCTATTGTAGGCTTGCTCTCTGTCTCCCAGACTAGCATATGACATAGCTGACTGAGCAAGCATATTCTTTTGAGAAGAGTATAGTCTCTGATACTTTATTTGTTGATCAAAATGGTATTCGGCCTTTTCCCGATTTCCATTCATTAAAAACACAAGCCCGTTGATCATAGAACTGTAGAGATCCTTTTCTCCGAGAGCCTCTAAACGCTCTATTTTCTTTTCAGTGTATCTGAGAGCTTCGGCATAATGTCCTTTATCAAGGTATACTGTGCTCAAACCTTTCAGTGTATTAAAGTCACTTGAATCCAGTTTATAGGCCCTCATAAATAATTCAGCAGCTTTTTCAATATTATTGTCAATTATAATTCAGAGTTTGCCAGTTCCATATAATATTTTACTGAGTCACCGTCCAGGTCCAGAGCTTGCTTATGGTAATAATCAGAATGGGACTTAAAGCCAGCCGCAAAATAAGTAAATCCCAGATATCTTAAAGTAGTTGGCAGATCTTCTCCCCGATCAATTAAGGCCACTTTATGGAAATTCTCAAGGGCACCTATAAAATCATTCTCTTTATGACATAGCCATCCCAATCCTTCACGGGCTTTAAATTCATTTGGGCTAAGCTCCAGGGTTTTCTGAAAGTCCTGAATAGCCTTATCATTTTCTCTGGTTGTATTGTGATAATATGCCCTGAGGTGATATGCACCGGCGTATAGAGTATCATAGGAGAGGGCCCTTTCTAAATTCACCCGAGCCGAATCAAGATAATTCCCTGAGAGATCAAGGTCCTGATGATGTTTAGACAGGTAAATGTTAGCAATTCCAACTCAGGGCCAGGCAAATGGGGGTCATATTCCAATGGATATCGATAGAGGTCTTCAGCTTTCTGTATTGATATTTGATTTAATTTGTGATCATTATATTTCCCGAATTCTTCTCTCGCTTTTTGCCAGAATTCATAGGCAATCATACTTGAGGTAGGAATGTTCTCTATTCGTTGTTTTTCCTCCGGGGTAATTCTTACTTCTATCTCTGCTGCTACCAATTGTGCGATGTCGCTCTGCAAAGCAAACAGTTCCTTTACCGAAATTATTTCCCTTTTAAACTGCTCGGACCAGATATGCCTGTCATCAATTGCATCAAGCAATTGAATGGTTAACTGGATGCTGTCTCCGTACTTTTGTCCACTGCCCTCAAGAATGTAGCTCACACCCAATGCTTCAGCGATTTCGGGAATGGGTTTGGGATTACCCCGGTATTGTTCCACAGATGTCCGGGATACCACATCAAGGGCTTCAATCCTGCCAAGGTTATTCAGGATCGCTTCCATGGTCCCGTTAATGAAGGTCATATCCGACGCTCCGGGACTGTCATTTATGAAGGGAAGGACAGCTATGGATTTTGTGGTGGGCTGTTCAGCGTACTTTTCAAGTTCTTCCTCCCTTGCTGTGAATGGCATGAATAATAAAAGAATTACGATGACCGCTATCAGTGAGAGAGTGGCAGAAGTAAATAGCCATAGGGGGATCCTTTTTTTCCCTTTGCCCATTTTTTCCCTTTGCTGCAGTCGATTGTCCGGATCGTACCCTTTTAACTCACTTGTTCTGACTTTGCCCGGAGGGTATCCATAAAAATCGTGGAAACATTTGGTAAAATAGCTAACGGAGCGAAAACCGCAGTCAAATGCAATTTCTGATATGGTAGCTGAAGATTGTTTTAGCAGCTCGACAGCTTTGGTCAGCCTGATCTGGCAGATGTACTTGCTGACCGAAGTACCTGCCCTGGATTGTATTTTACGGTGAAGGTTGGAGCGACTCATTCCCATCTCACTGGCAAGATCGGTAACGCCGAATTGGGCATTGGTCAGGTTAGCCTCAATAATTTCGCGTAACCTGACAAGGAAGCCATCATCTCTGGATTGAGAGAAGGTCATGTGATCAGGATCGATTAATTAACGCTTTGATTTATATGAGCTTGCGAAGTAGAAATTACAAAAAGAAATTGACCTTCGCAAATGAAAGGCCTTAAGAGGAGCCTGATTTGTGGATAAAAAAAAGGAGAGGCCTGCTACCACCTCTCCCCGCACTCCCTTGACCGAAGTATTTCTTTATGAGGCGGAGTGCTTATTTTGTGAAGATCTCCATGGACGATGTCTCAATTAAACCTTCCGGGTTCACGGCATCTGCCAATACTCCATCCACCTGGCAGGGTCGTTTATGGTCACAAATGAAAATCAGTACATTATTTGCCCTTCTTACAACCATTCCTCCTTCCATGAACTTTACGTATTGCAAGACTGTAGTATTTATGTCATCATACTTAACTTCTATGAGGCTGTGTGTCCACCGTCCTTCCTCAAATCTTTTCCAAATAAGCCTTAGAGTTGTGTCATAGTTCCAACAATTTGCCTATTATCTTCCATTGGCTTGTATCGAATCCAGACCAATGATGTCTCCTAGGTATTGTAACCCTTAAAAGGGCCAGATCTTCAATGTCATAAAAGAGTCGGGTGAGTTCGTTCCTGACCTCTCTCCCCATGGAGAGTTCAGCATCATGCTCCGCTCAAATGCTATGCACTCAGGGCACTCAGGGCATTCTTTCTCGCATGATGGAGCGAGTAAAAAAATAAATCCTGCAAATAGCAACAGATAGTTTTTCATAGCCTTATTGCATTAGGTTTTTACGCTGATAAAGTTCAGGCAAGAAATGTTGCAGGACTAAAATAGTATGTTGCAAATTTTGAAAAAAAATGTAGTTCACCTTTAAGCTATGGTGCAGAATCCAAAAAAAACGTTGCAAGGATTACTATTACTTTCCCGCTTGCTGGTTGCACCAGCCATGAAAGTAAAGTCCGCTTTCCGGATCCATAAGGTATTTATTAAACTGGGTCAGCTGAAGCATTTTTTCGTCAATTTCATTCACAGACAATACAACAACAGTACTCCCTCGAGCCATTTTACGAAAATCTTTATCCCGAAACACTAGCAGTTGTATGTATACTCCTTCATATCCATCTCAGATTTTTCGTTTTCTGCTTCATGCTAGTTTTTTAAATCTCGCCTCAAATATTTCGATGTAAGCTGCTTTCACAGGCTCAGAGAGGAAGGACCGGCTTATCCAGTCCAGGGCCTTAGTTTTATTCTTTTCAATTCGTTTAAACGTTCCCTGGATCTGCTTTTCAGTCAAGCCCAAATCTTCAGCAAAGTGCTCAAAATCTTCACGCTTTAGCTTCTTTTTCTTACCATGCAAAGTTAGGGCCAGCTCTTCCTCATCATCGGGGTTTACGATTGAGGCATTCAGCAAATCATAGGCCGGAGAAAGTGCCCAGCCTGAAGGGCTTTCGATCATAGAGAAGTTTTTCAGGTGCATATCATTGTTGCCGCTGAGAAATGAGAATAGCGCCAGTTCAAAATAGAAGATTTTATCCAGTAAAGTAAAAGCGGAATAGCTGCCCAGTGCCTTTCCAATTTTCTCCATGGAGCTTTTATACTTGTCGAAGGCCTCGGTAATCTGAAACATATCGATCATATGAATCTTTTCCCCTGTTTTTGTCCGGTCCACTCGTCTGCTTATATATGAGAGCTCCCCGGATGCCAGACGAATCAGTGAAGAGGGTACGGTCCGAATTCCAAAGGACTCAGCCATTCGCATGGTTACATGTTCGTTCTCAGGCATTTCCGGAAACCGCTCAGCTGGGGGCTTGAGTATATATTGTCCGCCCAAAGCACCAATGACGGTAAGTCGTGTTCTTTGATTTTTCCATCGTGTCTTTCACCAGCGACATGGATAATTTCGGCTGAACACCCGGAACCGCAATACGCTGCTCCACCACATTTTTCGCAAGTTCGTCCATTTGCTCCATCGAATATTCCATTACGGGAGGTGTAGGAGTTCCAAAGAATTCCAGGGAACATTTTTCATGAAAATCAGACCCGGCACTTGCAGGCTCGTAACAATAAAGGCATCTATTCTCCATCTGCTTCTGGTATGGGTTCAACACTTACAGCACCGATGCAAGACTGACAGCAGGCCAGCAATAATCCCATGCGATCATTCTGATTGATTTTCCAGTTTTTGGAAGCGATATCCAATAGCCATCCTTCAGGAATTAATCCTTCAAAAAACGGGAAGAGTTGTTTATCTGTATAGGATGTATTTGTAGGCGGCATTGTAAAGGTGATGAAATCATCTGGATGGTCTTTCACATAGAGCTCATCATACTGAAAAACATATTCACCATCATTAGTCTCCGTAATGATACCTGCCAGATGTTCTTTATAGTATACCCTTCCGCGTCTCATTCACTTAAGTCTTTACTGATTCACAGGAGCCAGTTCATGTCCAAACATCTGAAGGACCAGGTTCACCTTCTCCATATTCAGATTCGTTTTACCCTGTTCGATTTTCCGCAGCACTGTCAGCGCAACTCCTGCACGTTCAGCGAATTCTTCCTGGGTAAGATTAACTTCTTTTCTACGTGTTTTAACAAAGGCTGCTAATTGATCCATTATATGTATTTAGATATAATATAATCCAAATATATGAAAATATATGTAATTAGATATAATATGGAGAGAAAAAAGGCTACCTGGTTTTCTATGATTTCTGGCGGATCCAGCGGGCAAAGAATTTGTCCTGGAGGCTCAGAACTCCGGACTCCTGCTGGAGGAATTCTTTTCCCAGCAGGCTTTCCACCGACTGGGCTACCGTACTGGCAGCACCCAGGCTGTGTTTTGCAAGGAAATTCCGGGAAGTGGGGCTTCCCACCCGGCCATCCAGGGCTATGGCCCTCAGGCTAGGTACTGGGTGCGCGTGATCAGGTTGAGATAGCTGGAATAAATGGGTTCGTTTTCATGCAGGATGTCCTGTATGCACTGATCGACCTTTCCGGCGCCCACTTTTTTATGGGAAGCAAAAAGGCGGTTGCACAGGAACTGTACATAAAAGGTGTGCAAAGCTGTATATTCCTCAATCCGGTCCAGCGCCCCGTCACTGATGATCTTTGAGCTTGCAGAAAAATGCCTGCGGATAAATTCAAAGTAAAGATCGCGGGGGATGGTCTCCAGGAACATCATTTCTGTTGAGGAGAAGAAGGGTCTTGAAGGATGGGTGAATATTTCCGTGAGCATGTGTTTTTTTGAGCCGGAGAAAATCATGCTCATATTATTCAGGACCTGTATGCGTGAGCGGAGTATGGCTTCCACATTTTTCTCAGGGTAGGTGGTGATTTGCTGGAACTCGTCAATGGCAATCACAAAATGCCGCTTGTCCTCCGCTATGAGGGAGAAGAGGAGATCAAGGGACAGGCCGGCTTCTTCCTTGTTCCGGATATCCAGGCTTATTCTGGGTTCTCCGTTGAGGGGGTCAAAGCTGAGTCCGGGTCGAAGCGCCGCCAGCTTTTTCAGAAAGCCCTGAATGGCCTTTTCTTTTTTGGAAATTGACCGCAGCAGGGCAGAACTGAAGGCCTCTGCAAATTCACTTAAGGAGGTGGTGCCCATGATGTCGAAATAGACAGGAATCAGGGTTTTGTCGGCGGGTAGTTTGGAAAAGGCATGTAAAATCAATCCGGTTTTACCCATTCTCCGTGTGGATATCAGGGTTATATTGCGTTGATTCTGCACCGCATTTACGATCCTTTCAGTTTCTAAGTCCCTGTCGCAGAAGTATTCAGAAGACCTGTATCCTCCTAAGGTGAATGGATTAAGTTCCATTATATGTGTTACATTAAATATGTTACATAAAATATGTAACGTAAATTATGGAAATTATACCAGATTATCAAATATCAACTGATTTGCTTTGGCTTGCCGCTGCTTTTTTTAGGGCGCCGGTAACTTTTCCCAAAGGGGACGTAGGGGGAGGAGGCAGGGGTCCGGCTTTCTCCGTGTTTCTCCCGATGATAGTTGTTGTAGGAAAGGTAGAAAGCCCACCAGACAAAGATCAATATCAGGGGAAGGATGCTGTAGCTGGTCATGTAAAGACAGGCAAAGTTGAAAAGCACATGATCTGAAGGATTCCTGGGTGAGTAGTAAACCCTTATGCTTTTGCCGGGTTCCAAAAGATAGTCATCCGGCCCAAATACTTTCACTATGCTGTCGCCTGCCCGGAAGTAAACCTCGGAGGCTTCCACCAACTGGTCCTCTGCCAGCAAGCCGGTCTTTTTATGATATATATATGCCGCCACCTTTCCAGTGGTCCTCTCCCCAAAGGCAAGCAGACGCCAGTGCCTTCCCAGGGGCAGAAGGAGGATAAGGAGCATCACCACCCAGAAAATAATTTTGCTTATGCTGTACAGTTTTTGGGATGTCATACTCCGAAATTAGTGAAAAAGTATATGCTCTGCAGCTTCATTGTTGTATTTGAGCCCTAAAAATGGCTTTAATAAGTGAACAATTATCTAAATTGGCGGTCAATTTCTACATATTCTTTTGTTATTCAACGTATATCTAACTAAATACTTATCTAACGAAGATCATATCTATTTAAACCCAAATCCTTATGAATTTCAGATCTTTTCTGCCTGCCAGATTGGCCGTGCTTTTTTTTACGGCCGCCGGACTGTTTCTCACAATTTCCGGCATTTCAGCAATCGATAATATTGACACGCGCCTGATGAGCCAGCCGGCCATCAGCGACAGTCACATTGCCTTTATATATGCAAACGATCTCTGGGTGGCCAACTCCGACGGAAGCAATACCAAACGGCTTACAGTGGACAAGGGGGTGGAGTCGAGCCCCTATTTTTCGCCCGATGGAAAACACATTGCTTTCAGTGCCGAATATGACGGTAACGTAGATGTCTATATACTACCGGTGGAAGGTGGTATTCCCACGAGGCTTACCTGGCACCCCGGAAGCGATTATGCCAGGGGTTTTACCGTGGATGGAGCCAAGGTGCTCTTCCTTTCCCAACGGTCGGTACACACCAGGCGTTACCTGCAACTCTTTACTGTTCCCCTTGAAGGCGGTTTCCCCACTCAGCTGGAAATTCCCAATGCCTTTCATGCGAACTATTCTCCCGATGGAAGCAGCCTGGTTTACAGTCCGGTTCCCGATGCATTCAGGGTTTGGAAAAACTACCGGGGTGGTACCATTTCAAGGCTCTGGATTTACTCCTTTAAGGATCATTCCATTGTTGAGATTCCCAAGCCCGAAGGCGGATGTAATGATGTTTATCCCATGTGGATCGGCGAGACCATCTATTTCCTGAGCGACCGCAATGGAGAATTTAATCTTTTCTCCTACGAAAGCTCCTCAGGGGATATAAAGCAGCTCACAAACTATGATGATTTTCCCATTATCAGTGCCAAAAACCATGGATCGAAGATCATTTTTGAGCAGGCAGGTTACCTGCATACCTTCGATGTGGCCAGCACCTCTGCTGCAAAACTTACGGTGGGTATTTCCACCGATCTGCTGGAACTCAGGCCCCATTTTAAAGAGGGTTCGAGATATATCCGCAGTGCCGCTATTTCCCCGACAGGGGTAAGGGCAGTATTTGACTACAGGGGTGATATCATGACTGTTCCTGCCGATAAAGGCGATGCGCGTAATATTACCCACAGTGCAGCGGCTCATGAGAAGTATCCCGGCTGGTCGCCCGACGGTAAAAGCATCGCTTATTTCTCCGATGCCTCCGGCGAATATGCCATTCACATCAAGTCCCAGGACGGAAAAGGCGAGGAGCGTCAAATAGCGCTGAATGGAACGGGTTTTTACGGCTTTATTCAGTGGTCGCCCGACAGCAAAAAGATCTGCTTACGTGGACAACGGCAGGAACATTTACATCCTGGATGTGGCCTCGGGAGTTTCCAAAAAGATTGATTCCGATGACCTTTATATCCCGGGCGATTTACGCTATATGTTCGGCGACTGGTCGTCCGATTCAAAATGGATGGCCTATACAAAGGTGACCTCCACTTTTTTCAAGCAGATCTTCCTTTATTCCCTTGAGCAGGAGAAAAGCTTTGCAGTCACCGATGGTATGAGTGATGCCACAGAGCCCGTATTCGATCGGGGGGGTAAGTACCTCTATTTCCTTGCTTCCACCGATGCGGGTCCTGTTGTGAACTGGTTCGATCAGATCCACCGCCGACATGGAAATGACCAGCTCCATTTACCTGGCTACCCTTCAGTCCGAAACCCTGAGTCCCTTTGCCAAAGAAAGTGATGAAGAAGAAGTAAAGACAGAGGATGATGGAGACAAGGCTGATCATAAGGATGGCGATAAGGTTGCTAAGGGCAAAAAGAAGAAAAAGGGCGATGATGCCGAAGAGGAAGATGAAGAGGCTGAAGAGGAAGAGAGCCTGCAAATCGACATTGGATGGTTTGCAAAACAGGATTATTGACATCCCTGTAGGGGCTGCCGATTTATCCAACCTGTTTTGTGCCAGTGAGAATGAGATTCTCTATATCAAGAATGAAAACGGAAAAAGGAGCATGCACAAATACAGCCTTGAGGACAGGGAAGGTGAAGAGGTGGCCGAACTCGACTATTTTTTGGTCTCGGCCGATGGTAAAAAGATGCTCTACCGTAAAAACGGGAGCTGGGGTATCGGAGCTGCCGGTGCAAAGCCCACACCCGGAGAAGGTTTGTTGAATACCAACGGACTTTCGGTGAAGATCGATCCGCTGGCCGAATGGCCCCAGATTTTCGATGAGGTCTGGAGGGTGAACCGTGATTACTTCTACGATCCCGGCATGCACGGAGCCGACTGGCCCGCAGTGAAAGAGAAGTATTCCCAGTTTTTACCTCATTTATCCTGTCGTGCCGACCTGAACAGGGTGCTCGAATGGATGAGCAGCGAACTGGGAGTGGGCCATCACCGGGGAGGTGGTGGAGATGACCGCACCGACCGCGACCGGGTGGCAGGTGGATTGCTGGGCGCCGACTTTGCGGTGGAAAATAACCGTTACCGCATCACCAGGGTTTTTGAAGGTTTGAACTGGAATCCCGAATCTGCGTTCACCCTTAACCGAACCCGGACTGAATGTAAAGGCAGGTGAATACCTGCTTGCCGTAAACGGGGTGGATCTGACTGCCGCAGAGAACCTGTACATGCCCTTTGAAAATACCTCAGGCAAGATCGTTGAACTCAGCGTGGGTCCCAATCCGGACGGATCAGGATCCAGGGTCATAGAGGTGGTCCCCATTGGAAATGAAAGCGCTCTGCGTAACCGCGACTGGGTGGAGGGCAACCTGAAGAGGGTGCATGAAGCCACCGACGGACAGGTGGCCTATGTGTATGTGCCAAACACCGCCGGGGCAGGTCATGAGTACTTCAAGCGCTATTTCTTTCCCCAGGCCAATAAGAAGGCCATTATTGTGGATGAGCGTTACAATGGGGGTGGACTGCTGGCGGACTACTACATTGATATTCTGCTCAGACCCTATCAGTCGCACTGGAACATGCGCTACGGTAAGGATCTGAAATCGCCCAGCGCTTCCATCCAGGGCCCCAAGGTGATGATCATCGATGAGAATGCGGGCTCGGGTGGCGATATGTTGCCCTATATGTTCCGGAAGTTTGATGTGGGCACCATGGTGGGCAAACGTACCTGGGGCGGACTGGTGGGCGTTTTGGGTTTCCCTGAAACCGTGGATGGCGGTCAGTTTACCGCTCCCAATGTGGCCATCTGGACCGAGGATGACGGATTTATTGTGGAGAATGTGGGTGTGGCTCCCGATATCGAGGTGGAACAGACCCCGGCCGATGTAATCAAGGGTATTGATCCACAGCTTGAAAAGGCCATCGAGGTGGCCCTTCAGCAGCTGAAGGAGAATCCGCAGGTGGAGCCTGTTCGTCCGCCTTATCCCATCAGAGGCCTGAATTAGTCATAACTAAAGCTTAAAGTCAAAAGTTAAAAGAACGCAGTGCTGAGTGCTTGGATAAAACTAAGTTCTGGGTGCTGCGTACTTTTTTTTGTAGATTTGGGTATCAAACAGCCTGATCAAATGAAATATCCTCAAGCCCGCCTTATCCCCATACTGTTTTTTGCGTTTCTTCTGGCGCCCATGCTTTCGGCTCAGAATACCCGAGACAACCAGCACATGAGACCAAAACCCCTGTGGACAGCACAGTAGCTCATGTTATCCCCTATGCAGTGACAGAGATTTCCCAGGGAGCCATCAATACCGTGATCCTTTTGCAACAGGCCGGTGCACGCAAAATGACCAGTGAGGATCTTAGCAATGCAGAGGCAGAGGCTGATTCCTTTTTTGTCCAGGTTGACCCCTTTCTTACAGACACTGTTTTTTTAAACCCCGATAATTTAAGCAGCAGAGTACTTGAATCCGCCCTGAGCAAGGCGGGTCTTTACCGGAACCAGATTTCAGCAGCGCATGAGAGGTTGAACAGGCGTTTTAAGGATTTGGAAGATGATTATTCCGCCCTGGCGGCTGAAAAGAAAAAGTGGCAGCTCACCATAGAGCAATCAGCCGAAAAAGAGGTTCCGGAAGAACTGGTAGACCGGATCGATTTGACCATCAATAGCATTGATTCTGTTGCCTTGCTGCTGCAGGAGAATATGAAGGATCTGCTGCTGATCCAGGACCGGGTCCTGGATCGCAATAACAGATTATTAGCCCTTGAAAGCCAGCTTAAGGCAGCAAACCAGGCGCTCAGCCAGAATATATTTCGAAGGGATACCCAGGGCTTCTTCAAGGAGCTATCTTATGTTGCGGATTCCAGCCTGATACCTGCGCATATCAGCACAGTCAGGAATGTATTCCGGACCGATATGCGATTATTTAAATCTGATTTCAGTGGAAATTTTATATTTATTATCGTATTTTTTATTTTTCTGACCGGGTTTTTGTACTGGTTCAAAATCAATCATTCGAAAATTATTTCCGAAGAGAGGGTTGAATTAAACAAAATACAACTGAATCTGGTCCAGTCGCCGGTAATGGTAGCAATATTTGTGGCAAGCACGATCTACTACCTGGGATTTCCAACCTTGCCCATAACCATCAAGGCCATTGCAATCGTGATCATGATCCTCCCCCTGGGGATCCTGGCGGTTCGCTTTTTCGGCCTCGTGGTCAGGCCCTGGGTGATCTGGCTCACCTCGATTTTCATCCTGACCATTTTTTATGAACTTCTTTATTCTCCGGATATATTTCAGAGAATCCTGCTGATGTTTTTAATTGGTCTCAGCCTGCTAATGTTTGGCCGAGTGCTATACCTGTTCTCCTCTTTTAAAATTCCTGGTAACAAGGGAGGCTTAAACCTGATCCGCAATGTATTGATCCTGTTTCTCTTTTTGCTGATTGTTGGCCTTGTGGCGAATTTCATCGGCGCATTCAGCCTGGCCGAATTCTTAACCCTCATCCCCATCCGGATAACCTTCAATTTACTGATCGTAATGACCGTGATCAGGCTGGGGGACCTGGCACTTTATTTATTACTTGGCAGTAAATTTATGCTCAAGCTGAATGTGATTTCCGATTTCTTCGATGTAATCCATCGCAGGCTAAGTCAGATCGTAAGCCTCGGCTTCTGGATATTTTTCTTTGTCCGGGTGCTATCAATTCTTAAAATCGAACAGGGCCTTTTTGATTGGTGGACGAAATTCTTTACCACAAGCAAGAAGATAGGAGATGCTGAGCTTTCCCTGGAAAGTATGGCGATTTTTGTCTTTGTAATCTGGCTCTCCATATTTCTCACCAAGGTGGTCAGGTATGTTCTTGAGAAGGATGTATTTGTGCGAATACCATCTTCCAAGGGAACGCCAGGGACCATCATCCTGCTGGTTCGAATCGCCATGATTACCGGGGGATTTTTGCTGGCTGCACGAGCTGCCGGGATGGCCCTGACCAACCTTTCCATTGTCCTGGGTGCTTTTTCGGTGGGTATTGGTTTTGGTCTTCAGAATATCTTCAATAACATGGTGTCGGGCTTTATCCTGGCCGTGGAAAGGCCCATTAGCGTGGGAGACACCGTGGAGGTGGGCACACTCATGGGAACTGTACAAAACATTGGTCTCAGGGCCAGCAAGGTGAGGAGCTTTGACGGAGCTGAAATGATTGTGCCCAATGGCATGCTCATTTCGGATGTATTGGTCAACTGGACCCTGTCGGATGCATTCAGGCGCATGGATATCCGGGTGGGAGTGGCCTACGGCACGGATCCCAACAAGGTGATGGATATTCTGGATGAGGTGGCCAGGGAGCATGAGAAAGTCCGAAAGTATCCTGAGCCCTCTGCATTTTTTCTTGATTTTGGTGAAAGTTCGCTTGACTTCAGGCTGCTGGCCTGGGTCAGCGTGGAGGACCGGCTCAGGGTGGAGAGTGAGTTGAAGACAGCCATTAATATGAAAATCAAGGAGGCTGGCATTGAGATCCCCTTCCCGCAACGCGACCTTCACATCCGGTCGGATGCCACAAAACCGGCGTATGGACCTGGTTCAATACCTTCTCCAAAACCTTCTCCAAAACCTGTCCTAAAAACACCCGATCCTGATTCTAAACCTGGATCAGATACAGAGGCTCAGGTTTGATCGTGAATTCATGCAGGAATCCCTTCCCGGGCAGGCATTTATTTTGCCTGCTTTTAGAATATTCGTACGGCTCAATCGTCTACAGAAACAGAGGCCAATGAATATTCCATGACCGCAGCAGAAGCAAAACATATCGAAAAGCTGGTAAATGAGGAGGAAGTCGAAGTTGTTTCTAGTCCTCCAGGAGCATCGAAATGATTTTATAGCCCAGGGCCAGTACCACTGATCCCACAAAAAGGCCCACGGGACCGGCCATGATCATGCCCCCAATGGCCCCCAGGAGGATTGCCAGCATGGGCACATCCACTCCCTTGCCCAGGAAAAGTGGTTTCAGCAGGTTGTCTGACAGGCTCCAGAGGAGGGTCCATATGGCAAAAATGATGGCAGGTACCGTGTCGGTCATGCTGAAAACATAAATGGTGACAGGGAGCATGATGACGATGGTGGGAAGTTGTACAATGGCCAGGATCAGTACTACGAGTGCAAGGATGCCGGGAGCCGGTACCTTGATTACAAACATACCCAGGCCCAGGAAGATGGCCTGGATGAGTGCAATACCGATGACCCCCTGGACCACACTCCGTATGGTGCCTATGGAAATCTCGGTCATGGCCTCACCCTTGCTTCCCAGGAAAGCCCTGAAAATTTTTTCCGAAGCCCTTTTCCCGGGTTCAGCATACAGCAGGAGCCCTCCGGCCACCAGCAGTGAAAGGATGAAGAGCAGCACATTTAACAGGGCCCCGGAGGCTGCTTTGGTTAGTTTGGGAGCCACCTCCCTGATCTGGGGCATGAACCTTTTCAGGGTTACGTTGAGACTTCCGGCTGCCTCCGACCAGATCTCGTAAGTTTTTTTTCCAACCAGGGGCCATTCCTTTACCGATTCAGCCGGAGGTGCAACATTCAGTTTGTCCTCTTCGATGGCTTGTACAGTTTGTGAAACATTCTGTACGGCTGTGGAGGTAAACAGTATGACAGGCACCACGATAACTGAAATTCCGATCAGGGCTATCAGTGCGGCCGACAACCTGGCCCGCTTCCCGAGGAATTTTGTGAAACGCACATGCAGGGGATAGACACCCACCGAGATGATAATACCCCAGACAATGGGAACCAGGAAGGGCTTGATTACATTAAAACTGATAATCAGGATCAGGCCAATGAAGGCAATGCTCATCGCTGAGCGTACCGATAGTCTGACCTGGTTCTCTTCCTCTGGATTTAAAATTGCCATAATCCTTGGATTTAGGTATAGTAAACTACACTAAAGTAAGGATTTTTGAAAATACAGGATCAAGTACTTTCTTCTATTTCAGCTTCCGATTCAGTTTCCTTTTTTATGCGGGACATCAAACCTGTAATGATCTTGTAGGCCCAGGCCAGCACCACGGATCCCACAAACAGGCCCACCGGCCCTCCCAGGATCATACCACCAATGGCTCCCATGAGGATCACGAGCATGGGTACTTCTACCCCTTTCCCTAAAAACATGGGTTTCAGAACATTATCAGACAGGCTCCACAGGATTGTCCACACCAGAAATATGATGGCAGGCCCTGTATCATTTACACTGAACACATAGATAGCCACCGGGGCCATCACCACAATGGTCGGGAGCTGGACAATGGCCAGGATTAAAACCAGGATGGTAAAGATACCGGCTCCGGGCAATTTAATGGCAAACATGCCGATGCCCAGGAACACTGCCTGAATCAGGGCAATCCCGATCACCCCCTGCACCACAGATCGTATGGTGGAAATGGAAAGCTGCGTCATCTCGGGTCCACGGGGCCCTATGAGAACTGTAAAGAGTCCATCTGCTGCTTCCTTCCCGGGTTTGGCAAATAGCAGGAGTATTCCGGCAATGGCAATAGAAGCAATAAACAGCAGGATACCGACTACAGCATCGGAGGCTGCTTTCGTTAGTTTGGGAGCCATTTCCCTGATCTGGGGACTGTATTTTTCAATGGTTGCGTTCAGGCTGGTGGCCGCGGATGACCATAGCTCGTATACCTTTTTACCCACCAGGGGCCATTCGCGCACGGAAGAATCCGGGGGCGGCGCATTCAGGTTGTCTTCCTCGATGGCTGTGACTGTCTCGGTCACAGTTTGAACAGTGGCACGGGTGAAAAATATGGAGGGAACCACTAAAATTGAAAGGGCAATCAGGGTGATCAGGACAGCCGATAATTTGGCCCGTTTACCCAGGAATCTGGTAAAGCGCACATGCAGGGGATAAATCCCCACTGAAATAATAATGCCCCAGACAATGGGAGAAAGGAAGGGCCTTATGATATCATAACTCAGTTTTAAGGTCAGGAAAATAAAGCCAATGACCAGGAAGGCCCTGACCCATAGCCTGATCTGCTCCACATCTGTTTTTTGTTCTGGTGCTTTCGTTTCTTTAGCCATAAAAATGGTTTTATAGTAGTCCAATTAAGATGGATTCGGGTTCAAAAGGTAAGACTTTTTTAAAAATTTTATCATTACCCGGACTATACACTTTTATCTGGCCGTGACAGGCTGAGAGCAATGGCATATGGACAGCAAGTCCATTTACACCATTTGTTGAAAATAGTGACTTATTGTAAGGAAAAGATTTAGACTTTACCTGGTCAGTATGGCTTTCCGGATACTGATCATACCCTCAGTTTCCAGTTGAATATAGTAGATTCCTGGAGCCAGGGATCCGGGTTGCCAGCTTTTTTGATAAACGCCGGGTGGGAGTACCTCATCTGTGAGCCAGGCTACTGCCTGTCCCAGCTGGTTATATACCACCAGCCGCACCTTCGCCTGATTTGGTATGCGAAAGCTGATCATTGTCTCCTGTTTAAAAGGATTGGGTTGTATGCCTTCCAGTCCGAAGTCCATGAAGTTTTCCTGTGTGGGAACTCCTGTTTCGCCATCTGCTTCGGTAAGGAGATTTAAACTCCAGCCATCAAGTACCTTCGAGCTGGCCTTTTTCCCTCCTGAACCATGGTCGGTAACCGTCAGGGTCCAATCACCCGAGGGGTCGTGAAATAAGAAAGGAAAGAGTGGTTCTTCAGGTATAAACCACCCGGTATAAGGTGCAAATCTCATATTCAGGGACGAAGTAGCGCCATCAACAAAAGCGGTATGGATAAAATTTTCACCCGAGTTCCTGGGCTTATCCACCAGGGTTACGGTGGTTCCT
The DNA here is from genome assembly GCA_963713725.1 of uncultured Bacteroidota bacterium. Taxonomy (GTDB): domain Bacteria; phylum Bacteroidota; class Bacteroidia; order Bacteroidales. The sequence continues at coordinate 3,980 of CAVQMZ010000017.1, read as the reverse complement.
CCATGTTCCAGGGTAATTTCCAGGTCGCCCACTGAAGGGTGACGCAGGGATTCAATGGTAACTGTCAATCCCAGGAATTTGATCTTGTCGGCACTAACCTGCATCACATCCTTTGTGGGAGTGGTGGTAACAATATCCAGGTTAAGTTCTTCTCGTTTTACGAAAAGACTCGCCTGTTTGGGATTGTCAAGCATCATGACATGTACGCGGGGATCCTGCATGGTGGTGTATGAGGCACGACCGGCCGTTACATAATTATAATCATATGTGAGGGCGGCATCCCTGATTCCGGCAGTTTTAAAGCCGGATCCATAAGACTGCATCCATAAGGAATCGCCAGTGGCCGCATCGATTTTTAATAGCTTCATCTGGCTATAGCCGCCATCACTGGCATTTCCTGCCACAAGTAAATTGCCATCGCCTGTCTTTATAAGGCTGGTGGCAAAGTGGGTGGTGCTGCCCCCATAGGTCTCTTCCCAGATAATGGTGCCATCGGCCTCTGCTTTCACCACGTAAATCTGGTACCTTCCTGATCCGGGATCCAGTGAAGAACCCGCCAGGTAGATGGTATCGTTTGAAAGTACTGCGTCAGCGAATTCATCATTCATCTTTTCGCCATAGTACAGCGTCCAGCATTCATTACAATCCGAGAACATGTCATCATCAACCCTCCGTAGGAACAGATCAGACTTGCTGTCGCTTCTGTAAGCAGTTCCGGCCACCAGGTAGCCGTCCCTGAAGGGCCTTACCCAGCTGGCATAACCAAAATTACCCACCGTGTCTGCTCTGAATAATTTGGGATAAGTCACTATATCATACTTCTCCTTATCGTTCTTTCGCACCCGGGTCAACATTGTTTTTTCCGGACTTTTGCCATCTTCCAGGATAGACCCGGCAATGATGTAACCACCCTCCAGATCAGGATAAATACAGTAGCCCTTGATATAATGATTGTTGTCGTTTTTATAGAGCGTGTCAAAGGCTACCCTGCCATCACCACGTATTTCCATGAGGAATAAGCCGGGTGGTGAGTCTTTGGAGAGCAGTGTGGTGTCCCTGTAACCGGTTATCAGGTACCTGTTGTCTTCAGCAAAGCTAAAGGCCATATCATAAGCTACCTGGTCCCAGGGAATGGTGTCCGTGACCCATACTCCATCTCTTAATATTTCGTCGATCTTCCTTCCGGTGAAGGTATTATTCATAGCTATATAACCCCCATCCTGGTCAAGCCGAATCACCAGCACTTCCTCGTATCCGTTTCCCTTCCAGGTCATCTTCCGGCTGCCAACCAGCACAAGTCCAGGTTCTGATGGCGACTGTTTGATTTCATTTATGGTATAGTTTCCCACTTCATAATTACCTGGGGAAGGGAAGAACTTTTCCCACTCCACTACAGGAGCCTGAGCCTTGATATCACCTGCCATTAAAAAAATAAGTAAGCAACAAAGGATTTTCTGCTGAAATGCCGTCATGATGGAATGCTTATTGGATTTGAATAAACAGTGCACGCACAATTCTGCCAGGCCAGCAGAACGAAATAGAGATTCAATTTATACTAATTTACTGCGAAATCACATATGAATCAAGCGATTGCCAGATATGTGATCCATTAGCGGTTAATTTGCGCCCAATTGGTCCGTTTTTTGTACTTTTACACGCAGTACCGGGGCTGAGCTGGATTTGACAGCGGGATGAACTGGTATGTAAGCATGTCGAGCGTGGGAATTTGGCTCGTTAATCCCAGGTTTCACACTTATAATTGGCAATACAAACTATGCTCTCGCAGCTTAGTCTTACCAAGTAAGACAAGCCTAATCCCGGTCTTAGAGACTGAGGACGAGATGTTCCGCTGCTGTTTCCTCCTGGTTGGCAGTAGTATATGGGGCACAAGCTAAGCAAGGATAGCCGTTGGGAGGTCCCGGCCCACTGGCGAAATAAAGGTGACTAAGGATTGAGTTTGTAGCCTTTCGCTGGCTCCTTCCCTACAATTAAAGATTGGCTAAACATGTAGAAAGCATATGGGTTTCTCGTTTGGACCGGGGTTCGACTCCCCGCAGCTCCACTGAAAATAACACCAAAAATCACAAAAGGCCTTAAAAACAGACATTTAAGGCCTTTTTTCTTTCCCTTTCCCTTGCTTAAATCATAATAAATTCGTATATTTATGTAAGCTATTCGGATACCATTTAACGCCTTTTTCAATAGGTATCCGATTAAGCTGTAAAGACCAGAAAAACAATCTCTTACAACGCAGTAAATCTGCGTAAATATACACGAAAAATATGTTATTCGGATACCTATTTTCAAGAGATGACACCAAGACAAACATTATCAATCCTCTTTTACCTCCGAAGAGACAAGCTTAATTCAAGCGAAGAGGTTCCTATATACCTGAGAATCACTGTAAACGGGAGGCGTTCTGAGATGTCCGCCCAGCGCTCCATCGCTCCGGCTAAATGGAACAAGGAGGGAGAAAAGGCCAGGGGATCCCGAAGTGAAGCGAAACTGTTGAATGAATATCTCGATACGCTCAAAGGAAAGGTTTACCAGGCTCAAAAGGAGCTGATGGATGAAAACTTGCCCGTAACCGCCCTGGCGTTGAGAAACAGGGTCCAGGGAGTGGATAAGAAACAGCGCACCCTTATGGACCTGTTCGAGGACCATAACAAGCTCATGGAATCACTGGTGCCTGAAGAGTATTCTCCCACAACCCTGGTCCGGTACAAGACCACAAAGCAGCACATTCAGAATTTCATCAAATACAAGTATGGGGTAGAGGATGTGTTCCTTTCCCAGCTGAACCATGAATTTGTCAGCAGCCTGGATCATTATTTCAAGGTTGTCCGGAATTGCAATCACAACACGGCTGCGAAATACATCAAGAACCTGAAAAAGGTGGTGAACCTGGCCCTTAAGAACGATTGGCTGAGCAAGGATCCTTTTATCAATTTCTCAGCGAAGATAAAGCCTGTCAAGAGGGAATACCTTACCCGGGAGGAGCTTGCCCAATTAGAAGGACTGGAAATAGGTTTACGAAGGCTGTATACGGTAAGAGATGTATTTGTATTCTCCTGCTACACCGGACTGGCCTATGTGGATATTGATAACCTGACCCCGGATAACCTGGTGAAAGGCATCGATGGAAAGCTCTGGATCCAGACCTACAGGCAGAAAACGGATACCAAATCAAACATTCCTTTGCTTACCCCTGCGCTCCGGATCCTGGAAAAGTACGAAGACGATCCAGAAACCAGCTATTCAGGCTCCCTGCTTCCTGTAAACAGCAACCAGAAAATGAATGCCTATCTGAAAGAAATTGCAACCCTGGCGGGAATCAACAAGACCCTGACCTTTCACCTTGCCCGCCATACATTTGCTACTACCGTAACCCTGGCCAACGGGGTCCCCATTGAATCTGTGAGTGAGATGCTTGGGCATAAAAGCATACGGACTACCCAGATCTATGCCAAAGTGATCGATAAAAAAGTGAGCGAAGACATGTCCAAGCTCGAATCCTTCTTATCAAATAATGCTGAGGATGTTAATAGTGCGTGAGAGATTGAAATTGAGTTGAATTTGTGAGTCATGAACAGAAATGAACTACCAACCGTCGCTGAGCTGTATGAGCTTGAAGAAAGATTGTATAATAGGATCCTTGGTATACTAGAAGCCTCTAAGCCCAAGGCCTGGATGCGAACACCCGAACTGAAAAAGATCTTAGGAATCATCCGACAGCACTGCCCAGTATCTGAGAAATACCGGAGCCCTTCCCTGCAGTAAGATCAAAGGAACGTATTACTACAAATACGATGATGTAATGGACCTGCTGGAACGGAATAAAGTAGAGGTCCCAAACTAAATGTTGAATCAAGGGCAATGCGCTCTGGAGTCCCCAAAACTCAAAGAGCGCTTTGCCCGGTGTATCATAGTATTTTATGAGGTGTTACATAACCGGAAATAACTCGCAGAGTTATTCTGGT
>CAVQMZ010000016.1:0-33993 GCA_963713725.1 uncultured Bacteroidota bacterium | reverse complement strand
TTGTATTGCGGGGCCCTTACAAGCCGGCTGCCATTCCATCCCTTTTTCAGGAACCAGAGGTCTTGATTTAAGGCCAGGAGTGTGTTTGAAAGGTAATGGAAAAGAAAGGGCCATTGAAGCAACTACAATAAGCATTAGCTGGTATAGTACTTAAAAGAAATATTAATGATCACGAAAATATAATTTAATGAGTAATAATATTACAAGATTCGCTTTACTGATTCTAATTATTGGAGGCCATTTCACCTCCTATTCCCAGACTACTGATCACTGGGAGTCCATTTTTGGTGAAGGGGTGCTTTGCTCTTATCTGGTGCCTGACCGGGATTTGGGTACAGCATGGCAGGTGATAGGCTATGATGACAGCGACTGGCCAATCGGAGAACCGGGATTCGGGTTTGGAGATAATGATGACGCAACCGTTCTCCCCGTTGGAACGCAGTGCGTATACATTCGGATTCCCTTCGAAGTTTCTGATATATCTGATATAAAAGATTTATACTTTGATGTGGATTATGACGCTGGTTTTGTTGCCTATATAAACGGAAAGGAGGTAGCTCGCGAGAATGTGGAGGATCCCATTTCATGGAACATGGAACTGACTGATTATTATGAGGCCATCATGTATACCGGAGTCAACCCATACAGATACAGAATAGGAGAATATATCTCTTCAACCCTGGTAAGGGGTGAGAATGTGCTTGCTGTGGAAGTGCATAGCTGGCGTGCCGACGCAAATGATTTTTCAGCAAATGTTTTCCTGCATGCGAAAATTGCGGGGACCGATTCTATTTACGGCCCGGTACCGGACTGGTTCGGAGATACTGCTTCCTTCTCAGAGTTTAACCTTCCCTTGATGCATATCGATACTCGTGGGCAAAAAATACCTAATGATCCTCGTATTGTGGCTGATATGGGATTGATTTTTAATGGGGAAGGCGCCATAAACAGCATTGATGATCCATGGAATGAATATGATGGAGTAATCGCCATCGAAAGACGAGGGGAGTCTTCCAAAGAATTTGCAAAAAAATCATTCAGCTTTGAGCTGCAGAATGCAGATGGTTCTAATAACAATGTATCCCTGCTTGGATTACCGGAGGAAAATGATTTTGTCCTCTATGGACCCTTTAGCGATCAGACCCTGGTAAAGAATGTATTGAGCTATGAGCTTTTCAGAAGAACAGGTCGTTGGGCACCTCGGACGAGGTATATTGAACTTGTATTAAATGGTGAATACGAAGGAGTTTATGTTATAACAGAAAAACTAAAGCGTGATGAAAACCGGGTGGATATTGATAAGCTCACCCCTGAGGATGTTTCCTCCCCGGAGCTTACGGGCGGATACATACTGCGGAAGGATAAGACGGGTGGTTCCTTAGCCGAAGAATGGTGGAAGTCGCCCGTGAAACAACCCTATCATGCAACAATGTGGTATGAATACTTCGATCCCAAATATGCTGATCTGAGTGCCGATCAGGCAAGCTATATCCGGGACTGGATGAAGGAATTTGATGAGGTATTGTCAGGATCCGGCTTTGGTGACCCTGAAAACGGGTACCGCAAATACATAAAGACAAAGTCCTTCATCGATATGATGTTTCTGAATGAAATCTCCAAAGGCATTGATAACTATGTATTCAGTAACTACTTCCATAAGGAAAACGATGAGGATGGAGGACAGCTGATTGCAGGACCACCCTGGGACTACAACCTTGGATATGGAAACCTGAACTATGGTGATAGCTGGGATGCTAAGGAGACTTATGGCTGGTGTTACCCGCAAAGTGGACGGATATACTGGTATGAGCGTCTGATGGAGGATAGTCACTATAAGAATAAGACTTATTGCCGGTGGACAGAACACAGGGACAGCATATACAGCGATGAAAGTGTGATGGCGATCATTGACAGCTGTGTATCTTACCTGGGGGAGGCAGCTGATCGCAATTTTGTAAGGTTCCCAACCCTGGGGAACTATGTATGGCCGGCCATAGAGCCTTATCCAGACACATATGAGGGGGAAATTGATAAGCTGAAAACCTGGTTACTTGGGCGTCTGGCATGGATGGATAATCAATGGCTGGATAAGGGGAATTGCAATATCCAGGCCCCGACGGATATCAGCCTTTCCAATAACACAATTCCAGAGGATCAGGCCAGCGGTACTATCATTGGTATTTTGAATACCAAAGATGCTCGACAGCGAATCCTTCAATTATACACTGGTATCCGGGGAGGGAGATGATGACAATGGAAAATTCACCATTATAAATAGTTTCCTGATGAGCTCTGCGGTTTTCGATTATGAGACCCAGAGTAGCTTCTCCATAAGAATTTCCAGTACTGATGATACTTTTGAGAGCTTCGAAAAAGAATTTGAGATCCTGGTTACCTCTACGGTTTCTGCAGAAAGTAAAATGACAGATGCTTCAAGCTTTGTCCTTTATCCAAACCCAAGTGCTGATCATTTCCAGCTTGCTTCTACGGCTCTTGGCAATCACTCACTTAAGGTTCAACTCATAGATATGTCAGGTAAGGTGCTGAGTAGCTATGAAGGTCAGCTGCAGGAAATTAATGCTGCTCTTTCTGAAAGCTCTGGCACATTAGCCAAAGGGGTGTATTTTGTAAGAATTGATGTGAATGGGCAAAGCATCACTAAAAAATTCGTTAAACTTTAGCTTATATGAAAAAACATCTGATTGCTTCAGTCTTAATGTTTTGTACATCAATTGGTTTCAATTCTATGGTCCAGGGGCAGGACCTGAAACTGATGACCTATAATCTGAAGTTTGCCAGTCCCACCTTCGAGCCTTCCTGGGAGGTGAGGCGTGTTATGCAAGTCGATTTGATCCGGCAATATGATCCCGACATCATCGGGACCCAGGAGGGCTTAAAGGAACAGATCGACTATCTGGCGGCTCAGCTGCCCGAATATGTTGTGGTCGGTGAAGGCCGGCAGGGGGGCGATGACGATGAGCACATGGCCATATTTTATAAGCGGGATAAGTTTCGTCTCAGGGAGTTGCAAAGTTTTCAGCTTTCGGAAACACCTGAGATCATTGGCAGTGGTCCGGCCGTGAATCCCAGGATGGTCACCTGGGCACGCTTTGCCCTGATTGACATAAAGGCGGAGGGGAAGGAGGGTTCTTATCCTTCAGACTACCGCGGGCACTGGGAAGATAACCAGGAGTTTTATGTGTTTAACACCCATTACTTCAATGGACGGATTGATACCCTGGCCAGGTTGAATGCATCCAAACTCATTAAGGAAAGAATTTCTCAGTTGAACCGCTTTGGCGCCTGGACCCCTGAACGCCCTGTTTTCCTTATGGGAGATTTTAACTGTCGTCCTGGCAGCCCACCATACAAGGTCCTGGCAGGCGATGAGGAATCCGACGATCCTGATTTACTTAGAAACAGCTTTGTGGATGAGAAAAAAATCGACTGGATCCTTTATAAGGGGCCTGTGAAGGTGCTTAACTACGAGGACGTGGATTACAATGTCGATGGAGCCTATCCTTCAGACCATAAACCCATCTATGTGGAATTTGACCTCCCTGATAATTAATCCTCTATCGATCATGAAAAGAACAAGTTTTGCCATTATATTTTCTGCTTTAGTACTGTGTACAAATACTGCTTTTTGTCAGCCCTCAGATAATTCTGTGGTCGGAAAAGTATTTTGTGGTTACCAGGCCTGGTTTAATTGCAAGGGGGATGGTTCCCCCAGAGACACCTGGGCACACTGGGGTGGAAATCCCCCGAGTCCCGGAAATTTAACTTTTGAGGTATATCCCGATGTAACAGATTATGCCCCCTCCAGCCTTTTCCAATCCGGATTTTCTGCCCTGGCCGATGGTCAGCCTGCGAAACTGTTTTCCTCTTACAGGGAAAATGTGATTGATGTGCATGGTGCCTGGATGGAGAAATACGGCATTGACGGTGTCGCCTTGCAACGTTTCCTCGGGCCTGTTTTAAGCAGTGCAAGTATCAAGGCAAATCGCGACTCTATTGCTGTCAGGTTGAGAAGGACATCTGAGAAGCATGGAACACTCTATTACCTTATGTATGATATGACACCGGATGATGTGGACGGCTTTAAGGGTGATGTGGAGCACATGGAGAGTGATATAAAGTTCATGGATTCCCCAAATTATGCGAATCAGGATGGTAAACCGGTGATCTGTTTATGGGGCATTGGTTTTGATCACCGGGACGGGACAGGATATAATACAAACAGCCAGACCATCATCGACTGGTTGCATGCTAAAGGTTATTATGTAATCGGAGGAGTTCCCTCCAGGTGGAGACAAACCAATGGCGAAGGTGATGTGGCCGTGGGGTATGAGGATGTTTTTGCTTCCCTTGACATGATCTCACCATGGACACCAGGCAGATACAAGCATGTGAGTGGAGCTGATGATTGGAAAAGAGATTTTCTGGTACCTGACAAGGCAAAATGTGATGAACTGGGTATCGATTATCAGCCCGTGATATTTTCGGGTTTTGCCTGGTCAAACTGGAATGGTGGCGATGCCAATGCATACCCCAGACATAAGGGTGAGTTTTTATGGGCCCAGGTGGAGAATATTGCAACCCTGGATATTCCCAGTATGTACGTCGCCATGTTTGATGAATACGATGAAGGTACCAACATCATGAAAATGGCAGATAGTTACCTGGGCATTCCCACCGACCAGTATTTCCTCACATCCAGTGCGGATGGCAGCTATATTTCATCTGATTTTTATCTCCGGCTGGTGGGAAAAGCCACCCGTGTATTAAAAGGTGATGATCCGGTCACTCCTCATGTAACTATCCCATTTTCGGAGGGCCCCATCTATTTCAGGACAAGTAACGAACCCGGTTATGATGCCTTACCCAACTGGACCAATACACCGGATGAAATTGGTGTTGTCAATGTGGATGCACCCAAATGTGCTCATGTGAAGGAGAATCCGCATGTGGGTAGCTATTCCCTGAGATTCGAGGGTGTTGATAATTCTACCACTGAATCCCATGCAGCCATGAAAGTATTTGATGTGGACATCCCCGTATATGATGATTCGAAACTGATGTTTATGTCATACCCTGGCAGCGAATTAGGAAAATATGCATCGGTGGACCTGGTATTGACTGACGGGACCACTTTAAGCAGTACTGGTGCTGAAGATACCAAAGGGCAGTCCATGCTTTCATCGGGCGGCAGGGGTGTAGTAGATGAATGGACTAAAACTATATGCAGAATTGGGGTATGGCTTGATACTAGGGAACTAAGCAGGGATACCATAGACAGGATAATTATTGTTTATGATCGTGCCGAAGAGACTGGTGAGGTTAAAGCATATTTCGATGATATTTCCATTTACAGGCTCGACACAGACGAGGTGGAAATGGATAATGCCACCTTTGAAACTCCCGATATAAAAACACAGATGGATCCTTCTGAATCCATATCAGTCAGCATCACCGCCATAAATACCGGTACATCATCCTGGACTGCAGCAAGGGGCTATAAACTGGCAAGTCGAAATCCCGAGAATAATAGTACCTGGGGAATATAGTCGTGTCGAGCTGGGTACTGACAGTATACCACCAGGTGAAAAAAAAACTTTCACCTTTGATATTACCGCTCCCGATTCCCTGGGTAAATACAATTTTCAGTGGCAAATGATCAAAGCGACAGAAGGTGAAGAGGACATCTCGGTTGGCGAAATGTCAGAAAATGTGGTGATCACTGTGGGGGACATTGATGGGACGAGTTTCACGGAGATTTATGAGGGTATAATAAAAAGAAGAGCTGAAATAAATGATGGTGAAAGTGCAGACAGGGCTTTTGACAACCTTTACAGGGAAGGAGAGAAGAATATTGATTGGAGCAAATGGTTGGACAATGCAGGGGTGCCGGGTAAAAGCGATCCAAGTTGGATTCAGATTGAATTTCCTGATTCTGTAACTGTAGATTTGCTTACCATCGTAAGTGGTAACGATTTCCCGTCCAGGGATCCGGAAAACTTTACATTAAAAGGGTCTAATAATGATTCAACATGGACTGATTTAAAGAGTTGGGAAGGTCAGGCCTGGAGCAGTCGTTTTGAAGAGAAATTACTTCCACTGGACAATTCGGGTGCATACCGGTATTACCGCCTTGAGATCACAAAAAATAAGGGAGGTGATAAGCTTACACAGCTTTGTGAAATAAGGTTGATTCAGGTGGGTGTCTTTTTATCCCTTCCGGAAAAAGCGACCGATCCCATTCCGGACAATGATTCCATCAGGGTGGATGTTGAGTCAACTGTTTCATGGACGCCGGGGGTAAATTCCGATTCACATGATGTTTATTTCGGCACCACTGATCCACCGCCTTTTGCAGGCAATTTATCTGACACCATTTTTAGCCCCGGAATGCTGCAATACAACACCACCTATTTCTGGAAGATCAATGAAAAAAACAGCGACGGAACCAGGGTGGGGGATACCTGGAGTTTTACTACGGGAATCGCATTTTCAGATGCTGCTTTTGTGAGTCAGACCATACCCGCTGACACTTTGGCCACGGGTGAAACGATGGCTGTAGATGTGCTTTTGAAAAATACCGGGGAAAGTACCTGGGATGCTTCCAAAGGATCATTTTCACTGGGTAGCCAGAATCCTGAAGATAACATTGACTGGGGCATTAACAAGGTAGAGCTCGATAATGGTGAGCTAGTACTTCCTGGAGATGAAAAGACATTTACCTTTAATATAACTGCTCCTGGCACACCAGGCTCTTATGATTTTCAATGGCGGATGCAAAATCAGGAGGGCTGGTTTGGTGCTCCAACTGAGAATGTTGTTATTTCGGTGTATATCCCTGTGGGAATCGACCGGCATGTGCAGGAGAATCAGATTTTAATAAGCAATCCGGGCAATAGTGGAAGAGTTAAGGTGCAGGTGGCCCATATGGAGGAGCCACTTCTTATCTCCATTCTCACAATTGATGGAAGGATTGTACATCAAAGGAAAAGTTCTGCCCATCTCACTGAGATAAATATCTCCGATTTAAATAAGGGACTGTATCTTGTTAGCGTTCAGAATGGAGAAGCAACTAATAAAGCGCTGATATTGCTTGAATAGAACCTGAAATAACAGGAGAAACTTTATCATTTCAGTGATGATATTCACTGCGATGATTCTGTCAGGCCATTTAATCCTATTTATAACGCAATAATAGATAATGAAAATAAATCGATTGCAGAATACAGCCATGCTGATTGTATTGGTCTTTGTGGGACTAAGTTTTAATTCCTGTAGTCCCGAGCATGCCAGCCCAAGCCCCGTTGATTATGTGGATCCCCTGATTGGATCCGGAGGACACGGGCATGTTTTTGTGGGTGCAAATGTCCCATTCGGGGCAGTGCAGGTGGGGCCAAACAACATTTATAAGGGATGGGACTGGTGTTCGGGTTATCACTATTCGGATAGCCTGATTATTGGTTTTTCAAACCTTCGCCTGAGTGGGACAGGAATCGGTGATCTGGCAGATGTTCTTATTATGCCTTTTACAGGCGAGGTGAGACTGGATAAAGGCCGGCAGGAATATCCCCATGGAGGCTATTTGTCCACCTTCAGTCATGACAATGAAAAGGTTGAGCCCGGATATTATTCGGTAATATTGGATAATGGCGTGAAGGTGGAACTGACTGCCACAGAGCGCACAGCTTATCATCGCTACTATTTTCCAGAAGATGAAAACGCACATATCATCATAGATTTAAAGGAGGGGATTAATGACCGCACCACAGAAAGCGCGCTGACGCAGGTGGATGACTATACCATATTGGGGCACCGTTTCTCATCAGGTTGGGCCAAAGAGCAGCAGGTGTTTTTTGCCATCCGCAGCTCGGTGCCCATAAGCGATTTTGAAAGATTCGAAAATACAGAATTGGATTCCTTAAAGGGTCTGATTTCCTTTAGTGAAAGCCCAGGGAAAGTGGAGCTCAAGGTTGGTATTTCACCCACCAGTGAAAAAAATGCCCTGATGAATCTGGAGGAGGAAATTCCGGATTGGGATTTTGAGGGGGTTGTGGCATCGGCCCAGGAAAAGTGGAATGACGAGCTTTCAAAAATTACCATAGAAACTACAAATGAATCCCAGAAGCGAATTTTTTATACTGCACTTTATCACACCTGCATGCACCCTTCCCTCTTTAACGATGTGAATGGGGATTACCAGGGGGCTGATAACAAGATTTATACAAATCCTGGTTTTACGAACTATACGGTTTTTTCAACCTGGGATACCTACCGTGCCGAGCACCCGCTTTTTACCCTTACCCAGCCCGAACGCATGGATGATTTTATCAATACAATGCTGGCCATATACGACGAGCAGGGTTTTTTACCCATGTGGCATCTGAACGGCTACGAGACAAAAACCATGGTGGGGATCAGTAGTTTACAGATCATAGCCGAAGCCTATTTGAAAGGCTACCGTGGATTTGATGCGGAACGCGCCTATGAAGCTATCAGGACTACTTCCATGTTGGATTTTGAAGGGTTCAAATATCTTAGAGAACTGAAGCCCATTCCCAACGATGTGGACTTAGGCAGAACTGTGGCCCAGGCCATGGAGCTTTGTATCTCAGATGGAAGTACAGCCCTGATGGCAAAGGCTATGGGCAAGGAGGAGGATTTTGAATATTTTAGTAAGCGCGCCAGGAATTATCAGCTTTATTACGATGTGAAGTCAGGCTTCTTCAGGGGTATAAGGAGCGATGGGAGTTTTGACCCTGAATTTTCTCCGCTTGCATCCGAGCGCCCGCTTGCAAAAGATTATGCCGAGGGAAATGCATGGCAGTATTTGTGGCTGGCTCCCCAGGATGTGGATGGATTAGTGGACCTCCTTGGAGGTAAAGACATGTTTATTGCCCGCCTGGATTCTTTCTTCGTCCTTGAATCCGAATCTGAAGAGGTGCTGGTTGACCTGACCGGGCTTATCGGGCAATATGCACACGGAAATGAGCCGAGCCATCACATTGCCTATCTCTACGCGGAAGTCGGACAGACATGGAAAACGGCAGAAAAGGTCAGGTATATTATGGAGGAATTTTATAAGGATGATCCGGATGGAGTTATCGGCAATGAAGATGCCGGTCAGATGTCGGCCTGGTATGTTTTATCATCCCTTGGCTTCTATCCCTTATTCCCGGCCTCAATGGAATATGTAATGGGTAGTCCCCTCTTTGATAAAGCGACCATTCAGCTACCGGATGGGAAAAGTTTTACCATTGAGGCTGAGAATAATAGTCCTGAAAATATATATATTCAGGCGATGGAATTGAATGGGAAGGATTATCATAAACACACCATAAACCATCTGGATATCATGGGTGGTGGCACCCTGAAATTTGTGATGGGGGAAAGTCCTATTCCTACAGGAGAATGATGGTTTTATTGTTGTTGCTGTTCAAGGCTTTTCCCTTTAAGATATAGACGCCACCAGGCAAGCCGGAGACATCCATCAAGTTTACAGAGGTAGACAGGTTCTGTATTTGAGCCATCATTGGATAGCGCATAAAATTTGTATTCCTGAGAATACACCAGAGGGATAATTGTTATGATAAATAGCGCGAAAAATAACTTTCGGATCATGCTTCTTTGCTTAAGAAAGCAAAATAATCTTTCCCAATTAATACCCTGTTAATTTATTATTAAATGGACTCTGTTACATTGGGGCTTATTACAGAAATCCGGAATTGTTCAGCTAAGTGTATATGAAGAAATATTTTATTGCCGGCATCATAGCTTTTTCTTGTTTGTTTACTTTACAAACGGCCTTATCCCAGGAGGGGAGCAGGAAGAATCTACTGTTTATTGTTACAGATCAGCAACGCTTCGATGCCCTGGGATTTGCTGGCAATACCGTGATTAAAACCCCCAATCTTGATCGCCTTGCCAGGCAGGGGGCTTATTTCAGAAATGCCTACACAGCATGTGCAGTTTGCGGACCGGCCCGTTCATCCATGCTCACGGGTTCGACCGTTGAAAGTACGGGTGTATATTCTAACGACCAGACCTATTACTATGATGGAGAGGGTGTCATGGATATGCCCACCTTTGATGAGGTTCTGGCGGAAAATGGATACCACTGCGAATATTATGGCAAATGGCATGCGCTGTCTTCGCATGCTGAAGTGTATGAAAATCCAATTCAGTATGCGGAAAACGGGAACTGGGTTTTTGGTCCCGGGGGGCAAAGCCATATCTGGCGGGATGAACTGGAAGAGCTGGGACAGCCACCTGCTCCGGGTGAAGGAGAATTTATAGACGGAATGTCCAAATGGCCTTACCAGGCCAATCCCCTGGATCGTTTTTATGGAAAAACCTGGCAGGATTTGCAAAATCAGAATTTGAAACATTCCCAGCCTGATCAGCATGGTGAACTTCTTATGGAAAAGGACTATACCATGACTGCTTTTCAGGCTAAACAAACCCTTGAGGCCATTGAGAGACTTAAGGATACGGTCTTTAGTATTACCTGTTCCTTCCACTTCCCCCATTCTCCAATGCTTACCCCGGAGCCCTACTACGGGATGTACCCGGTGGAGGATATGATCCCGCCGGTGAGTATCCATGATCCCATGTCTAACTCACCCTATATAAAATCCAACAGCAGACAGAGCCGGACCGAATATGCCGATCCGGAAAAGATCAAATATATGATTTCGGAATATTATGGAATCATTACTGAAATAGACGAGTGGACAGGAGAGATTTTGGATATGCTTGATTCCCTGGGTCTTGCCGATGAAACCCTGATCATCTTTACAAGTGACCATGGCGAAATGCTGGGAGCCCACGGTATGCGCGAAAAGAATATTTTTTACGAGGAGTCGGCGCACATTCCCCTGCTTATTCGCTTTCCCGGAGAGGTGCAGGCTGAGACTACTGTGGATGGATATGTATCCCTTGTGGATCTCTTCCCTACCATCCTGGATTATCTGGAAGTACCCGAAGCTGTATCAGAAGGAAAGAGCCTTCGTGGATTAATTGAGGGTAGCGATACGATTCATGGCCAGTATGTGGTGACTGAATGGGACCGGGATAACATTTCCAATTACATGGTGATAAAAGATGGCTGGAAGCTGATCATTCCATATACCATACAATCAACGGTTATTAATGCCATGTATGATCTGAACATCGATCCCTATGAAATGACCAACCTGCTGGGCAACAATCCGGATCGCGCACTTTACCAGGATAAGGCAGAAGAACTTCGGGCCTGTTTGCTGGAATGGCTGGCGGAAAAGAATTCCGTGCATTATTACAGTGTTTCCCGGCGGGATTTATTGAATGGAGGAAAAGCAACGGGTAACAGTGCTGTTTTTGTTTCACAGGACGTCCCTGAATTAACAGCTGGTGATTCGATTTCTGTGAACATTACCATGAAGAATTCAGGTAACACGACATGGACAGAAAGCGGGCAGTTTAAGCTGGGCAGTGTGAGTCCTGCTGATAATGAATACTGGGGGATAAATCGAGTGACCTTAAATGAAGGTGACAGCATCGCTCCTGGTTCTGAGCATAGCTTTACCTTTAAAGTTACTGTGCCAGAAAGCGATGGAATTTTTGTTTTTCAATGGCAAATGATTCAGGAGGGGGAGGAATGGTTTGGTGCCAGAACGGATCCCATTCAGATAATCTCCGGCAACCCAGGTGGCTACCTGGATGCCTGTGATGAGCTTACAGATTGGAAATCTTCCGCAGGGCTAAGTCTGAATACCACTGATCAGAAACAGGGGACAGGCTGCCTCGAATTTTCCGCAGCAAGCACCGATGAGTTTAAAAAGGTCTTCTCAACACCCTATAATTCGAGGGGCTCTGTGGAAAATACAGAATTGAAATTCTGGTATTACGTATCCGATGTCTCGCAGTTGGAATCCTCCAACCAGGTTGAAATAGGAAGTGCTGGCAGGGCTGATCAGGATGAGTTTAACTGGAATCTGAGTGGCTTGCAAAATGGTTGGAATCTTATCAGTTTAAAAACCAGCGAGGCAAGCGTAATGGGAAATCCTGACTTAACTGCCATTAACTGGTTTAGAATTTACCGAAGAAAAACGGGTGCTGTAACAAGCCGGGTGGATGGAATTCAGCTCATTGATCCCAGTGTGGGGCCCGTATATACCCTGATTGTAAATAGTGGATCGGGAGGGGGGAACTATTTTGAAGAAGAGGAGCTAAGCATAACAGCCAATCCGGGTTTTAATGGTTTGGTATTTGATAAATGGGTGATTGAGTCGGGGAGCCCAATCATTGCTGACTCCAGTGAAAGAAGTACAACTTTAATTATGGGTGCTGGTCCGGCCATAGTTTCGGCGACTTACAAAGAGGCAGTTTCAGTCGAAGGCATTAAAAGCCGAACAGCTGCTGTGAATGTATATCCCAATCCTGCCAGCGAAAAGTTTTTTATTGCTTTGAGCCTGGAGGAAGACGCAGAGGTCAGTATTTCGCTTGTGGATCTGAGTGGGAGGGAAGTGGGTAAGCGCATCAGGGGGATTCGCCTGAACCCTGGTATCCACGAGTTGATCTTCCCTGTTTCAGGAATAAAGCCAGGTGTATATATCATAAAATCTCTTGTTGCCGACCACCTTTACACCCGATTCGTAAGTATTCAGTAAAACAACAGTGGCTCTGTTCTTTTTCATTTTTTTTCTTCTTTCAGCTAGCCTGTTAATCAAACTTTAAGCGTTTATTATTCCTGTACTTTTAAATTTACAGGAGAATGTGATTGATTTCTCAGAATCCCCATAAATCCATTTTATCATGACACGCAATAAGCAAGAGATAGCGGAAATATTTAAAATGGCGATAATTGCCATTGTCCTGATGACTACTTCCTGTATACGAACCCCCGATCAGGAGGACCTTGTTTTTTATATCGATCCCACCATTGGAAATGTATCGCGATTCCTGGTACCTACCTATCCAACCATACATCTGCCAAATCAAATGCTGAGGATGGTTCCGGATAAGAAGGATTATTTATCAGATGAGCTTAAGGCTTTCCCTCTCCAGATTGCGGGTCACAGGAATAAAGGTCTTTTCCCTATGAAGGTTTATGCCGGGAATCAAACAGAAGAATCCTTTAAGGGAGGAATGTACATCGATCATGACCTTGAAGTTGTGCATCCCTGGTTCTATTCCACTTATCTGATAGAAGAAAACATTCGGGTAAGTTTTACCCCGGGGTCTAAAGGTGCGATCTATAAGCTTGAGTTTCCTGAGAATAGCGGAGGAGGCCTGTTGATTCAGGGCACAGGACAATTTTCTGCCCACCCGGAAGAGGAGGGGGTTTTTACCCTGGAAGACAAGATTATTTATAAAACCAGGGGCATATTTTCTGAAACCAGGGAGATGACGGTATTTGCTTATGGAAAGATTTGCAATGTCAAGGGCGGTGCAATTCCCCTGGCTGAATTCTCTGCAGATAAGGAGAAGCTCTTCATCAAGCTGGCGGGGGATGCTCCTTCAGTGGTTTTGCTCAAGTACGCCATTTCCTATATCAGCTATGATCAGGCAAAGATCTCTTATGCAAAAGAGGTGGAACAGGCGGATTTTGGAAGTCTGGCTTCTGCCGGGAAGTCCCTATGGGAAGAAACCATTGGTCAGATTAGGCTCGAGGGTGGAACAACAGCACAAAAAAGAACTTTCTATACCTCCCTGTACCGCAACTATGAGCGGATGGTGGATATTAACGAGTATGGACAATATTACAGTGGGTACGACGGCCAGGTGCATCAAAGTGAACGTCCTTTTTATGTGGACGACTGGATCTGGGATACTTACCTGGCAGCTCATCCCCTGAGGACCATTCTGGATCCTGAAATGGAAAATGACATGCTGAATTCCTATACCCTGATGTATGAGCAAAGCGGCTGGATGCCTACCTTTCCCCAGGTCCACGGAAACCATATGTGTATGAATGCCTATCATTCATCAGCGATATTTATTGATGCCTACAGGAAGGGGCTGAGGGACTATGATGTTGAGACAGCTTATGAAGGGATCCGGAAAAACCTGATGGAGGGTAGCTTTATACCCTGGAGACAGGGTACTCCGAGAAGGCCCATCGATGATTTTTATCACCAGCATGGATATTTCCCGTCGCTGAGACCGGGTGAAGAGGAAAGCGAAGCCCAGATGGACGGATTTGAGAAGAGGCAGCCAGTAGCTGTATCACTGGGGATCAATTATGACTTCTGGGCTTTATCGGAACTCGCGGGTGAACTGGGAAAAAATGACGAGCAGGAGGAATTTGCACTAAAGGCCAAAGACTACAAAAAGTTGTGGCATCCGGATAAGAGACTTTTTATGCCCAAAGATGAGAATGGAGAATGGGTCGACATCAATCCAAAATCAGATGGCGGACCGGGGTACCGGGAATACTATGATGAAAACAATGGATGGACATATGCCTGGGATGTGAAACACGATGTTGAAGGTCTGATTGAACTCCTCGGTGGGAGGGAAGCTGCAGAAGCCCGGCTGGATCAATTATTCAGGGAACCCCTGGGAATGAGTAAGCGGGATTTTTATGTCCATGGTTCCAATTCGACCGGCATGGTTGGCCAGTTTTCCATGGGTAATGAGCCCTCTTTCCACATACCCTACCTCTACAATTATTTTGGTGCACCATGGAAAACCCAGCAAAAAACCCGCTTCCTGCTGGACGTGTGGTTCAAGGATAATATTTTTGGCATTCCGGGAGATGAGGATGGCGGAGGAATGACAGCTTTTGTGGTCCTGTCTTCCATGGGTATCTATCCGGTAACACCAGGAATCCCCATGTACAGCATCACCAGTCCGGTTTTCGAAAAAGTAAGTGTCCAGCTGAATAATGGCAAAAAATTCACCGTGCTGGCAGAGGGTGCCAGCAGGACCAATAAGTACATACAGCGGGCATATATAAACGGGGAGGAGATTTTCACCCCCTTTATAAGCCACGAACAAATCATGTCGGGCGCCACCCTGGAACTGGAGCTTTCGGAGTTACCCAATAAGCAGTGGGGGAGGTAAACCGGAGGTAGAATTAAACCGGAGGTAAAATTAAACCATGTCAGCATTTAAAAAGAAATTTGCAAAAGCCCTGGCCCTGATTCTGCCCGGTATTTTTCTGCTGGGTTTTAACATTGGTACGGGAAGTGTAACCGCCATGGCCAAGGCCGGAGCCACATATGGCATGTCGCTACTCTGGACGATTCTGGCATCCTGCTTTACAACCTACTTCCTGATCAACCTCTATGGGAAGTATACCCTTGCCACGGGAGAAACAGCCTTACAGGCTTTTCGCAAACATATACATCCCGCAGTGGGTATCTTCTTCATCGTCGCACTCACGGCAGGTGTATCGGGCAGCGTGATGGGTGTGATGGGGATTGTAGCTGACATCTGTTACGAGTGGTCACTTACCGTGATCGACGGGGGCATCCAAGCAGTTTACTTTGCGGCATTCTTTATAACGATAGTTTACTTTATTTTCTGGAATGGCAAAACCCAGTTTTTTGAAAGGTCTCTGGCCGTCATCGTGGCCATCATGGCTGCCTGTTTTTTACTGAACTTTTTCATCATGATGCCACCACCCATGGACATATTGAAAGGTATGCTTCCGAACCTGCCCCAGGTCCCGGCCGATGAGGGGAAGGGACCCTTTCTGGTCATTGCCTCCATGGTAGGGACCACCGTTTTTTCCGGCCTTTTTATTATTCGGACCACCCTTGTTAAAGAAGCGGGCTGGACCATCAATGATCTGAAAAAACAGCGAAACGATGCCATTGTTTCGGTGACTTTAATGTTTGTCATCAGCGCTGCTATTATGGCTTCTGCAGCCGGTACTTTATTTAAAGAGGGACTGGGTCTCACAAATGCCTCGCAGATGATTACCCTGCTGGAACCCCTGGCAGGTAAGCTGGCCACCTCGATTTTTGCCTTTGGAATTGTTGCCGCGGGAGTCTCTTCCCAATTCCCGAATGTCCTTATGCTGCCCTGGCTCTTATGTGACTACAATCAGTCGGAACGGGAAATGACCCTGCCCAAATACCGTATTATGGTGTTGATCATTTCTCTGCTTGGCCTGGTTGTTCCGATTTTTCACGCACGTCCCGTTTTTGTGATGATCATTTCCCAGGCTTTCAACTCGATTATCCTTCCTGTAACTGTGGGCTGCATCCTCTATCTTGGCAATCGAAGGGACCTGATGGGGGAACACAAAAATTCCATGGGCTCAAATATATTTTTAACAGCCGTTCTTATCTTTTCCATCTTTACATCCACGATGGGGATCAAAGGTGTCTGGCAACTAATCGCGGGCTAATAGATATGGATATTCCAGCAATATTGTTTTTAGAATCCAACCGCGTATGGAGAACCTATCCGGGGGGTAAAAAGCTCGACCAGATGGAAGGCCTGGATAATCCCTCGGACACTCACTTTCCCGAAGATTGGATAGGCTCAAGCACCAGAGCGGTCAACAAGGGCCGTGAGCACTTGACTGAGGAAGGATTATCGAAAGTTAAACTTGGTGGTGAAACAATGACCCTTAAGTCGCTCTGCGAAAAAGAGCCGGGTTTAATGCTTGGATCACAACATATGGAAAAATATGGGGCCAATACTCAGTTTTTGCTCAAATTCCTCGATTCCTCGATTCGCCTGCACATTCAGTGCCACCCAACGATCTCCTTTGCAAAAGAACACCTTAATTCCGATGCTGGTAAAACGGAGGCCTATATTATCCTGGGTATTCGCGAAGAGGTGCAGGATCCATACATCTACATGGGCTTCCAACACCCTCCTGCCAGGGAGGATTTCAGGCGTATGATTGAAGAACAGGATACAGAAGCCATACTGGCCTGCTTTGAAAAGATTTCCATAAAGCCGGGTGATGTTTTTTTTGTTCCCGGAGGTATGCCACATGCAATAGGGGAAGGTGTTTTTATGATAGAAGTTATGGAACCCACTGACTTTGCAGTTCGAATTGAATTTGAACGCGGCGGATATTTATTACCTGAAGAGTCGCGTTTTATGAACCGGGGAATCGACTTTGCCCTCTCCATGTTCAATTTTAATCCAAGTCCGGTTGATGCCATCAGGGAAAAGTATTTCTGTGAACCACGGCTATTAAATATTCAAAATCGAAGTAGCGAATATGTATTGATTGATTCACTACAAACCCCCTGTTTCGGAGTGAACCGTATGGATGTCAGGGATCGCTATGTAAAAGAATCTGAGACCTTTTATATTGGCATCGTTTCAAAGGGATCCGGTACAATCAATATTGGCGGGCAAAGCTACTTGCTTAACAAGGGATCAAAGTTTTTTGTGCCCTTCCACACGGGAGATGTCGCATTTGAATCGGAAAGCGCAATGGAAATTATCGCAAGCTTTCCACCCGAATAGTTGGTAATAGTTATTTGACCTTACCCTTGCTGGAAGTTGGCTAAGCATTAAGCTAAATAAGATAAAGAGGATAGATTATGAAGAAGTTTAAAACAAGAATTTTCGAAACATCTGCATTACTCAGTGCTCTATTCTTTTGCTTTTCTCTTACGTCTTTTTCTCAGGCCGGAGAGAATCCCAATATCCTGCTTATTATGACAGACCAGCAGGCCTGGGATGCGGTGGGGTATGCAGGAAATAAGCAAATTATTACACCTAACCTGGACAGGCTTGCCGCTGAGGGTGTAAATTTCAGTCATGCAGTAACTCCCTGTCCGGTCTGTGTTCCGGCGCGGACTTCCATACTCACAGGTCGCTTAACAGAGACTACCACCATTCGTGACAACGGGGATGCTAAAACGGGTGATTGCTACTATCCCACCTTTGATGAGATCCTGGTGAAAAGAGGCTATAAATCTGAGTATTGTGGCAAATTTCATGCGCCGGAACATATGGCCAGGGTGTATATGAATCCCCCTGTTAAAGGAATGACCGGTACCGAGCCCATTATGAAATGGGAACCTTTGTATGTGCAGTACGTGAAGAACACTGTGGAAAAGAGACCCCTGGAAAAGGGTGAATTATATGAAACCACTTTTTATGGTGGTACATGTACCCTACAAACTGGATCCCCCGGACCGTTACTATCAGTATATGGATAAGGGTGAAATTCCTGAAAAAGAAAGTGAAAAACCCTTAAGTCAGGCCGATATTCATGGCGTACTTGATTTGCCTGCCGAATACACCATTACTGCTGTTCAGGGAAAACAAACCATGGAAGCATTGGAGCGATTGAAAGACGAACGGTTCATCCTTACCTGCTCATTTCATTGTCCCCATGTACCCATTACCCCTTCGGAGCCCTTTGCCTCCATGTACAAGGCGAAGGATATGCGCACTCACGCTTCGCTTGAAGATGCCCGGGAAAATTCTCCCTATCGTCCGGGTGAAATCATTTCGCCCTACAATGAAAAGGAAAAGGTGCAATATATGGTTGCGAATTATTATGCCTTCGTTACAGAAATTGACCATTGGGTGGGGAAGATCCTTGAGACACTGGACACCCTGAATTTATCGGATAATACACTGGTAATCTTTGTTTCTGATCATGGTGAGATGCTGGGAGCCCATGGGATGAGGGGCAAATTTAATTTTTATGAAGAATCGGTGCGTGTACCCTTTTTAGTTCGCTTCCCGGGCAAAATAGAAGAGGCTCAAACCATCAGCACACCGGTTTCCATCCTCAATATTTTCCCCACGATTCTTGATTATGCGGGCCTGTCAAATATTCCAACAGATGGTTACTCCCTTAGAGGACTCATGGAAAAAAGTGCTGAGGCAAAATATGATTTTGCTGTGTCTGAATGGAGCTGGAAAAATGCCAGTGTTCCTTCCATAATGATTCGAACTGAGAACTGGAAACTGATGACCACCCACCGAAGTGGTGGAAAAAATGTGGAGGTACTGTACGATTTAAAGAAGGATCCTCGGGAAATGAATAATTTGCTGGGTTCTAATCCGGAACGATTTGAGTACAGGGAAAAAGCGGAAGACTTGCGCAGCGATTTAGTCGAATATTTGCGGGATGTAAATTCTCCTTTGGTTGATGGGGTGGAATCCCGTATTTTAGTGCGAGATTAAGCTTAATGAAACCTATTATTAGCATATTATTTGCCGTCTTTTTTTTAAGTACTCAAGCGCAAACATCTGTCTCACCCGAACAGCTAAAATTTGTCAGGCAGGGGGTAAAGAGAATGATATTTGATGAAGATCAGTCCATTCCCCTTGCCAGCCTGGTTCCGGGAAAGATCATTGGCCTGACAGCAATGCATCCCATAAGTCAATACTCAGATACACATTCAGAAATTTCGGTCAGCAAAAACAAACTGCTCATTCAATCGGAGGGGGAAAGCCAAACAGGTATCTGGTTTGGCGGCTTTAATCCTTTTGCCACATACACGATCGACCTGGTTTCCTGTGCCGGGGAAGGTGAATTTGGTTTTGAGTTTTCCGATGCAGAAAGAAAGGAACAGTTTTTTATCACCCTGGGTTTTAATGACGACATTCTGACAGGTGTAAAGCTCAGAGTCCTCCGGGATATGGAGCTTATAGCCGATGAATCTATTTCTGTAAACCTGAAGGGGGACGAAAAAATCTCAGGTAAAATTTTTCTCCAAATGCTGGGCAGCGGATTGGTATTGTATATGCAGGATCAGGGCTTGCCAGAGGTGATAGGGCAAAGTGATTTTTCTGCTTATATGGATTTACGAAGGAAGGATAAAATTCATTCTTTCCAATCAAAGCTCTTCCTGAGCCTGAAGGATGCTCAGCTTGAAATTTCTAAAGTTGAAATGGCGCTTACCACGGGGGTTGGCCAGGCCGATATCCGGGCCATTACTTATGAGAATGGAGAGCCTTTGCTTGACCAGGGAAGATTATGGTATACCATGTCCATTCGCGGACGCGCCCTGCCTCATCATATCCAGGGGGTATTTAGTATGGATCCGGCTGTTTTTGACCTCAGGCTTGAAGGAATCATTTTATTTGATCGCGATGATGGCTTACTCAGGAATGAGATTGCATCTCATGTTTTTTATGACAGGAAGGACGAAATATGGAGAGGTTTAACTACGGGCTTCAGCGCATATGCCAATCCCGAAGAGAAAAAACAGCTGCTTGCCATTGAGAGCAAGAGAGATCCACGCTTTGGTTTTTCCATTATGAAGGCTGTTCCTTTTGGTATGGTGGGAGATATTGAGGATCCTCATATCCTTTACGATTCAGATGCCGGGAAATGGAGGATGCTTACCTGTGAAAACATGAAGGGCTATAAAGCTGTTGTCCTGGAATCGGAGCATTGGAATAAGGGCTATGAAAGGATCGCCGGTCCTGTGGATCATAATTCCACCGGAACATCCATTCAAAAAATAGGCGATCAGCGCTTTTGCTTTTCGGGAAGTAAGGAGCGGGAAATTTTCGTCTATACTTATCCTGACCTTAATGAAGTGGGGGTGCTTGATATGGACCTGCCTCCCTGGAATGAAAGATCGGGAACCCGGGTGTGGCCCAATGTGGTCCAGTTACCCGAGGCTTATCCCTTTCGCTATGTGGCCCTGATGATGGACCGATTTAATTACCCGGGCATGCAAGGCCCACACTGGTCCTATGGTGCGCTTTATCTTTTTCGTGCCACTGAACATTAGTTGCATTTTTCCAATCCAATTTCTTATTCCCATTTGAGAAACTTCTGCTTTTGTATTTCTTTTAAGCATGGAAGCTTCTCGTTCAGAGTTTCTCCCTGAATCACTTTTTCATATTTCTTAAGATATTCCAATGTCATTATTTTGCTGTTAAATTCATCACGCGCATATTCATGACACCTCTGACGGGAATAAGATTCTGCATCTAATACGGCACTGACAAGCTCATCCTCCCTGTTTGATAAATACCCGACATCAGCTGTGACCAGCTCCGGCAATGAGCCGTAAGGCGTACCGAAAACAGGGCATCCGTAAAACAGACTTTCGGTGATGGCTATCCCAAAAGGTTCGCTCCATCTTACAGGGAAGAGTAGTCCTTTGGATCCATTAAGCAGCGCGTCTTTTTCAGGACCTCCAATCATTCCCCTGAATCGCACCTTAGGGGAAAAGGTAAACCTCATGCCCATTTTAATGTTGAATCTTACACCACCCAGTACTTCAAGTTTTTCGCTTTTTGTTTTGTTTATCACATTTATGGCACCCTGAACATTTTTGACTTTCCAGGCAGCCTTTGCTAAAAAATGGAAGTGATTTCTTTCCCTGCTCAAATCAGGAGGGCTATACTCATCCCAGTCGATACCATTGTGGATATAGGAGTTGGAGCCAAACCTCCGGGCATGATCTTTTGAAACAAAAATGGTATTCTTGTCCAGCTCTCTGGAATCATTCAAATTTCCCTGCAAGGTAATAAGGTAGGGTAATTGAATTCGGCTTATATCCTGGGGCCTGACAAAGAAATGCACCACATCAAAGTCCGGAGGTATCTGATCAATCAGGGATCGATCTTCATCGATGAACAGAACTTTTGCGTAGTCACAGTAAGACCCCTTCTTCACCAGGTAAACGAGCTCGTGCCCCAGCTTGGCAAGTTCCTTGCCCAGAGACCATATCATACGTTCTGTTCCCCCATATAATTTGACAGGAATTACATTCGGATGTACAATAAGGATACGCATGGATCAGTGTTTATTTTTTTAATCGCCGTAAATATACATTCTTCATCTCATTTAGTAAGGCATGTTTTTTTATTCCATGTGGCAGAATTGAATTCGTTTAAGCTTTAATTAATTATTTGTTAAGCTTTCTGCATTATCATTGGTAAAAACATCCGCGAAAGATGAAATTATTCCCCAAAGTAATTAAGTATTGCCCAAAGACTGGTCGTCCCAGGAAAGTGTTGAAGAAATGGGCAATTCCATTTTTTAGTGTTCTGGCGCTGCTTTGGGTCCTGATCCGGGTGTTACCCAAGCCCCAAAGAGCAGGATATCCCTGCATGAAGGTCGCCATCCCTCTGGCGTCGTCACTAATCATTTACATGAGCACGCTGCTGGCATCTGTGATGTTCTTTCGGAAGGCATTCAGGAAAATAAGCGAATCAAAATATGCACTGGCCACTTTACTGTTGTTGCTTGCTATTGGATTCAGCCTCGGTACGGTGCTCATTAAGAAAAATGAAAGTTTTGCTGCCATTCCGCCGACTGATTATGAGGATCCGCTGGGCCCCAATGTTCCCATTGGTGAAGCCAAGGGTATTTTTCCAGGTCGGGTGGTCTGGATGCATAATCCCGATGCTACCAATGAGAATTGTGTTCCCTGGGAATATGGGGATGGCTATTTCCTTGACAAGAACTGTGATCAGGAACTGGTGGATGAGATGTTGAGCCAAGCCATGCTGGAAGTGAGCGGTGAAGAAACTGAGGAAGCTGCCTGGGCTGCAGTATTCGGTTATTTTAATGCGAATCACGGAAAAGGGGAAATCGGATATATTGAAGGGGAGAAGATCTTTATTAAGATTAACGCGGTACACGCCTGGAATACAAACGACGACCTAAGCATTCTGGATGATGATGCTTATGGAAATGTGGATACCTCTCCCCAGGTAATACTGGCAGTATTAAGACAGCTTATTAACAAGGCAGGTGTACCTGAAGAAGCCATCTATATCGGGGATCCTCTCACCGAAGTCTTCAAACACCTCTACGACAAACTTAGTGCCGATTTCCCGGGAGTGCATTACCTGTCAAAAGGGGACCATGAGTTTCGCGACAAGCTGATGCTTACCAATGATGCTCAGATGAAGTTTTCCGACCGGGGAAGTGTCCTTGATGCTGAAAGCGATCAGTACTACGACTGTACAATAAATGCCGATTATATCCTTAGCCTGCCTGCCATGAAAGGCCACCGGGGTGGCGGTGTTACCTTCTTCGAAAAGAACCACTTTGGGACCCATACCAGGGATGGGGCAGCCCATATGCACAAAGGCATCGTTAAAGGGACTAGTGAATTACGTTCAGACTACAGGATGTACAGGGTATTTGTGGATATTATGGCCTATGAGCACCTGGGAGGAAAGAACCTGATCTACATTGGCGATTTCCTGTGGGGAACCTCCATGGAACATGACCCCCCTGTGAAGTTCCGAACAGCACCCTTTAACAATGATTTTACCTCATCCCTGATCGTTTCCCTAGATCCGGTAGCTGTATCATCTGTGGCCCTGGATATTTACCAGGAAGAATTCCAGGAATGGGACGAGACTGTCTATCCCCCAAGGTATACCTATGTGAGGTTTGCAGGAGTGGACGACTACCTCCACCAGGCGGCATCAAGCGATTGGTGGCCGGAAGGGATCATCTATGATCCGGAAGATGACGGGACTCCCATCCCCAGCCTGGGTGTGCATGAACACTGGAATAACCCCAGCGATAAGCAATATACAAGGAACCTGGGTACGGGTGAGGGAATTGAAATGTATTATATAAACACAAGCCATACAGCTACTTCAGGAGCCAGGGTTCAGGAAATCAATATGGCAGCTCCCAATCCCTTTTCCCTGAGTACAAGCTTTACCAGGCCCAAGCAGGTTTCAACGAATTCCATGCTGGAGATCTATTCCATCAATGGGGCACTCGTTAACTCCTTTGGTTTTAATGAAACCGACCAGGTAATCTGGGATGGTACAGACGCCAGGGGGAATCTCTTACCCGATGGGATTTATCTGTACTCCATTCATAACCCGGATAATCAGATGAGATACGGTGGCAAGGTAATCTTAAAGCGTTAAGGATTCTTGAAGACAAATAGAACGGCAGGCATGAAAATTATCTTTATCTCACTATTATTCCTTGGCTTTGCTTCAGCTTCAATGCCCGGGCAAAACAAGGTTCGGATCGGAGTTGCAGGTTTATCACATTCACATGTTATGCCTCTGCTGAGAAATCTGGACCGTAAGGATTATCTTCAGATTGTGGGAATTGCTGAAAGCGATACAGATCTTTCACAACGATATGCCAAAGAATTTGGAATCGACCAGGATCTATTTATTGAATCTCTGGATGAAATGCTGGAGCAAACCAGTCCCGATGGCGTGATTACTTTCACCTCCATTTTCGATCATCTGAAGGTTGTGGAAGCCTGTGCTCCCAGGGGAATTCATGTGATGGTTGAAA
This sequence comes from uncultured Bacteroidota bacterium, assembly GCA_963713725.1. Lineage (GTDB taxonomy): Bacteria > Bacteroidota > Bacteroidia > Bacteroidales. The sequence continues at coordinate 9,806 of CAVQMZ010000016.1, read as the reverse complement.
AACCCCTGGCAGTTAGTCCAAACACGCTAAGAAGCCATGTCAAAGCTTTCAGAAAAGCACGGGATATTGTTACTGACCAATTATGAAACATCCTGGTATCCGTCCAATTATGTGGGTTATGAGATGATAAACTAAGGGAGAACTTGGTGAATTGAGAAAAATCATTGTCTATGACGGACACAAAGGCCCGAAGGAGATCGGAGTAAACAGTGAATTTTTAGAGTGGCTTACCGATCCTGTTCTGAATGGGGGGGGTGCTGTGACGGATTTTGGTTGTTATGGAGCCGATCTGATTACCTGGATCCTGAAAGGGGAAAAACCACTGACCGTTTATGCTGATCTAAAACAATATAAACCGGATGTATATCCCAAAGTGGATGATGATGCAACAATTATTCTTATCATACCCGCATGGAAGGTGTCATTCATGCTTCATGGAACTGGCCGTTTAACCGAAAGGACATGCATGTATATGGATCAACCGGATATATCTATCTGGATGATGCACGAAACAATCAGGTACCGGCTGGATGAAAAATCAAAGGAGAGTGTTAAAAAGATACCCTTGTCGGATGCTCCTTTTAATGATCCTTTTGCATTTTTTGCCGCAGCTATAAAAGGGGAAGTAAACAGTTGAACCAACAGATCTGTCTTCCCTTGAAATCAATATGACGGTTGTTGAAATACTTGAAGCTGCGCGTAAAAGCAGCAAAACAGGAAGAAAGGTTAAAATTAAGGAATACAACATACAATGATTTTATGAATGAAAAGATTTTTGACACTGTTTTTCTTTGTCGCTTATGCTGGTTGTTCAATCAGTGGCACAGAAAAGCAGTTTCATTGTGCTGGGTGATATGCACTATGACCTGCTGGAGGATCATGATATGGAGTGGCTCAGCAAAAAGCCAGATGATCTGAGGCAGGTGACAGAAGAATATACGGTTTATACCAGGGAAAACTGGGACGATTTTATGGCAGTTCTTCAAAACAGGGCAGGGTCTGTGAAACCACCGGTAAAAGCTGTTGTGCAACTGGGAGATTTGTCGGAAGGCCTGGCTGGTACGGAAGAGAATGGCCCGGCAGATGGCTTCAAATACCATGAAAGCCATTGAGGCAGCCAGGATGCCTGCGCCCTGGATCATAGCTAAAGGAAATCATGATATAACCGGGCCGGGGGCAGCAAAGGCTTTTCAGGAGTACTATATTCCCATGTTCAGGGAACAAACCAGCAATCCGGATATCAAGAATGCGAGCTACTCATACCGTTTTGATAATGTCCAGATAACCTGTATTGATCCCTGGGACAGGGAGACAGATATGGTTGCTTTCCTTGATGGCGAACTCTCTAAATCGGATGCAAAATTTAAATTTGTTGCCATCCACGAACCTGTAATTCCTGTTACTGAAAGGTGCTGGCACACCTTGAGGAAAAACCAGGAAAAGCGGGAAAAACTCCTGGAAGTTATTGCAAAGAACAGAGCGATCGTTTTATGCGCCCATCTTCATCGTTACTCGGTTGTCAGACGCAATACCGAGTATGGCCCGATTGTGCAGGTAATGGCCGTCAGTGTTGTAAAAGACAGGGATTACCGGAAGCCTGCAAAAGTGATTACGGAATACGGCCCTTCCCTGGCTGAGAATGTGCCTGACTGGCAACCCGAAACCCTTGATGCACAGGAAAGCCATGTTAGCCGAAGAGGCGAAGTTATGTGACCTATTATAAACAAACAGATCTGCCGGGATATGCAATTATTAAAACGGATGATAAGAAAGGAGAGCATCTCACTTGAATACTATGCAGCTTTTGGAGATAAACCTTACGATATAATTGATTTGACAAAATTATTAATGCCATAACAACAAATAACATGTTTATAAAACCCAACTTTTTGATTGTGCTGATTCTAATAATCAGTTACGAACCTGTTAAGGGCCTCCGAGATAATCAGTATCCGGGAATTTGACGTCAAACCGGAGAACAGTGCGGCCGATAATAAAATTAAATCTTCAGAAGGCTATTGACTGGGCATCGGCGAGTGGCTCGTCACTATTTGTGGAGCCATCTGAAGAGCCCTATCCGGTTGACGGCGGGATTATCCTGAAAAGGAATGTTTCACTGGTTGGAGTTCATGGCCCCACTCCCCGGGGAACGACCCATGCATCCAAAAAACAGCCGGTTGGCAGTGTCTTTGCTATAACAGATAAGGACAATGCTTTTATCACAGTGGAAACCGGTACCCAGATTAAAGGCATCCAGTTCTGGTATCCCGAGCAAACGATCAAAGATCCGTCAGCCATTATTCCCGTATAAGGCAACGATTAAAGTTTCGACTACCAGCAGGGCGCAGGGAGTCTACCTTTCGTGCCTCACTTTTTATGGCGAATACCTGGCTTTTGATTTTAATGCAGTGCGGAAATTTGCCTGCGAATTAATGACCTTTGAGCATTGCTACGGGTATCCCCTCAGTGGTGAATTCATCCGCATGGATTACTGTTATGATGTTCCCAGGATCCTGCATTGTCACGTTAATCCTGCCATACAAAGGTATATTGGCGGACAATTCAGCCGGGAGGTAGTTGATGCAGTAATCGCAAAGAAAACATTTGCTTATTACCATAAATCACACCGATAATGCTCAGATTATTGATCTCTTCACATTTGGGACCTATGGCGGAATTCTTCTGGATGGGGAATCATACGGGCAACTGACCAACTTTAACTTTGATTGTGTTGCCGTTGGCATTCTGAAGCGTGGAAATAATACGAAAAACCGCAACTGGCAGATAGCACAGGGTTCAATAATTGCCAATACCGGAGAAAAAGTTGAAAATATCCATCCTATTATCATCGAAGGGCAAGGACATACATCCTTAAGCAATGTAGAAGCATTTTCAGGTGGGAATGGTGCACTGACCACCGTTCCGGAAAACATTTCCTGGGATTTTTTGCTGGTTAAAGGAAATAAAAAATTAACGGTCTCTGTATGGGGCAGCCGCATGAGGAATTATGTGTCAGACTCCCAGTTTCCATTGAGAATGATCAGGCAATGATTCAGTTCGTCAGGATGTTTTGATAAAGATGAAAATCTATATAATAAGACTTTGGTCAATCCAACTAATGAATAAAATTAGCCAAAAGATAATCAATTCAGAATGAAGATTTAGCAATAGCTCTTATTGTTTATCTGGCTTTTTTTTTTGGCTGTTCCTCTCCGCAGGAAAACAGAACTGGTGAAGTCAAAAGCAACCGGTCGACTATGTAAATCCCTATATGGGAAATATCAGTCATTTGCTGGTACCCACATTTCCAACCATTCACCTGCCCAACAGCCTGTTACGTGTTTATCCCGAGCGGCGGGATTATCACAGATATCAGGCTGAACGGACTGCCGCTGGTAGTCACCAGTCACCGGGGTAGCTCAGCTTTCAACCTGAGTCCTTTTCAGGGTGACGAAAGCGACCTGAAACCCGTCATTGAGTACGCTTATGATCAGGAAAAACTGACCCCCTATTCCTATTCAGTCTACCTGGATGAACAGCAAATACAGGTGATTTTGGATTATCGCATCAATCGGCAGCCTATGATCTGCAATTTGAACAGGATGCACCGGCTTACCTGATCCTGAATTCCAGAAGGGGAGGAATGAACTGGGATGGCGAAGCCGTCAGCGGGTACCAGCATGATTGAAAACAACACCAGGGTCTATTTATACCTGGTTCCTGAACAAATCCCGGAACAGGTTTCATCTCTGAAAGGAGGAGCCTGACTGAAGCAGCCAGCTGCTGAAGGGCGGGATGCCTGCCTGGTGCTAAAATACGCCCAGGGAACCAGAGAATTGAACCTGAAATACGGAATTTCATTTATTGATGAAGCCCAGGCCAGGGAAAATATGGAGCGCGAAGTGGCAGGGAAAACAGTGGCCGAACTGCAGTCTGCGGCCGTGATATCTGGAATGAAGCACTTGGGAAAATCAAAATTAAGGGAGGAACCACCGATGAAAAGATTGCTTTTTATACTTCACTTCTACCGTTGCTATGAGCGGCCGGTTGGTATTTCGGAAGATGGACGGTACTACAGTCGCCTTTGATGGAACTGTGCATGAAGATAGGGCAGACCGTTTTATACCGACGACTGGATCTGGGATTCGTACCGGGCACATCACCCCCTGCGGATCCTGATCGATCCGGAAAGGGAAGAGGATATCCTGCATTCATTTGTATTGATGTCCGAACAGATGGATAATTTCTGGATGCCAACTTTCCCGAAGATCACCGGGGATCAGCCGCGCGATGAACTCCAATCACGGGGTTGCTTCTGTGATCGATGCCCACCGCAAAGGGCTGACCAATTTTGACCTGGAAAAAGCTTACCGGCCTCCAAAGGAGCCATTACTGAAAAAACACTGGCACCCTGGTCAGGTATGCCTGCCGGTGAACTGGATCGGTTTTACATAGAAAACGGCTATATTCCGCCTTAGGGAAGGTGAAGAGGAAACCATTCCGGAGGTGCATTCATTTGAACGCCGTCAGCCGGTGGCTGTTACCCTGGGTACATCATACGATCAGTGGTGTCTGTCGCAAATCGCCGAGGAGCTGGGAAAAACTGATGATGCTGAATATTTCTGGAAAGGCCTCCTTTAACTACAGGAACCTCTTTAATGAGGAAACAAAATTCTTTCATCCAAAGGATGATGACGGAGAATTTCATTGAACCATTTGATTATGATTTTTCGGAGGGGAATGGGGGCCAGGGGCTTACTACGACGAGAACAATGGCTGGGTCTATCGCTGGGATGTTCAGCACAATATTCCCGACCTGATCGACCTTATGGGTGGCAAGGAAGCTTTTGTAAATAACCTGGATGCCATGTTTACCGAGCCCCTTGGGCGAAGCAAATATGCCTTTTATGCCCAGTTGCCCGACCATACCGGAAATGTGGGACAATTCTCCATGGCCAATGAACCTTCACTTCACATTCCCTATCTCTACAATTATGCCGGACAGCCCTGGAAAACCCAGAAGCGTCTACGCAAACTGCTTCATGAGTGGTTCCGCAACGACCTGATGGGTGTGCCCGGAGATGAAGATGGCGGAGGAATGTCCTCCTTTGTGGTTTTCTCTGCCATGGGATTTTATCCGGTTACACCCGGGGATCCGGTTTATACCATCGGAAGCCCCATGTTTGAACATGTTTCCATGGATCTGGGCAATGGCAATACTTTTGAAATTGAAGCCCGTAATGCTTCCGCCGAGAATAAATACATACAGTCGGCCACCCTGGACGGAGAAACGCTGGACAATGCCATGGATTACTCATGAAGCTGTGCAAACGGCGGAAAGCTGGTTTTTGAAATGGGGCCAAAAGCCAATAAAGGCTGGGGTTTTGAATAAGAGCTTCCAGGCCTTTGCATTTATGGGCTTGCTTTTTCTGCTTTCATGTGGACAAAAAGCAGAGTCGCCAACCTGCAATGATGATGTTGTGGAGAAAGTAAAAAAGGCCATGCTTTGTATGCAACGCTATTCCTGGGAACAGGGAACAGCCATGCAGGGCATGCTGGAGATCGGAGATACCACCAGTCTGATGATTATGGCCCGGGAGTCGGTCCAGACGGAAAAAGGCGGATGGACGTTTATCCATGGTGGGTTCCGATATGAATATTGCCGATCCGGGCGTAAATGGTCCCGGAGTTTTGGCTGCATACGAAATTACCGGAGAGGAAAAATATAAACAGGCCGCACAGGCTCAGTATGATTATTTGAAACGGCCAGAGTCAAAAAATGCTTTGGTGTGATTTATCATAACAATAAGTCAAAGGTTATTTTCAGTGATAATATGTTTATGGTGGCTCCTTTTCTGGCTCAAATGGGCGATTATGATGAAGCCATGGCGTCAGATTGAAGGAATTCGGGATGTGCTCTGGAATGAGGATAAAAAACTGTTTCATCATATTCGCATTCAGGAAACCGGCGAGTTTAAGGATCCATCTTTTTGGGGGGAGGCAACGGATGGTGTGCTGCTGCCATGGCACAGGTGATCGAATCCTTACCCGAAGAAAGGAAAGCGGATAAACAAAAACTGATTAAATATTGCACAGATTTACTGGATGGCTGCATTGCAAATCAGTTGCCTAGCGGACTGTTGTACGATAAAATAACAGAACCCAATTTTGAAGAAACCACTCTGCCGGCCATGCTGGCCTACACCATCTATACCGCAATAAAATCAGGCTGGCTGGATCCCATCTTATAAGTCCCTGCAGATAAAATGAGACCTGCAGTTTATGCCAATGTGGATGATTTTGGATTGCTTCAAAATGCAAGCAAAGCACCCCGGTTTAATTCGCCGGGGACATCACCCGAAGGCCAAGCATTTTTTCTGATGATGGAAGGGGCCTACCGTAAATTAATCGTAGATTGATCAAGAGATTTTTCAATGAAACGAAGAGATTTCACAAGAGTAGTTGGCCTGAGTGCACTGGCTTTACAAAGCTTTCCAGGCAGGGTGTCTGCAATGATGCTTTCCGAAGCTTCTTCAATGGATACAAAGGTCCCATTGGGCTTATGCAATCACTCATTAAGGGGTATGAAGCCCAATGCACGACAACTGATCGAATATGCCATTGAACAAAAGCTGGACTCGGTTTTATTGAACACTTTCCAGCCCTTTGAAAGTCTTGAAGAGTCTTATCTGGCTGGATTGAAGGAAATGGCCCGGGAGAATGAGGTGAGTATTTATGTTGGAGTGGGAAGTATCAGCGAAGGTTCCTCACAATTTTCGGGTCGCTATGGAAATGCGGAGGCCTTATTAGATGAGGGTATACGAGTGGCTTCGGCAGTGGGTTCACCCATTGTGGGCTGCAGAATAGGCAGTATTGACGATCGTTATACCCCTGGCGGGATCAGTGCACATAAAGAAGCTGTAATAAAAGTGATGAAAAGTGCAGCAGGACAAGCCAGGGATGCAGGAATAAAATTTGCCTTTGAAAACCACATGGGTGACCTTCGTTCGGATGAATTGTTGGCGCTTATTCATGAAACAGGCAGTGATGTCTGCGGGGCATTATTTGACCCTGCCAATGCGCTGTGGGCCATGGAAGATCCTATAAAGGCTCTGCAGGTGCTTGGGTCGGAGATACTTTGCACCAGTGTGCGCGATGTGGCCATCTGGGGGGTGGAAGATGGGGCCATGTTCCAGGGCATGGCTATCGGGCAGGGTTTTTTGGATTATCAGCTCTATTCAAAGACCCTGGGCAGCCTGTGCCCGGGCGTGCCCTTGCATCTTGAAATAATCTCCAACTCAGCACGATCGATTCCCTATTTGACACCTTATTTCTGGGAAGGTTTTCCAGACTTGCCCGCCTCTGAAATTTTAGATTTTCTGAAGCTGGTAAGGCAGGGCCAGACCATTGAGATTAAAAGTCCTCCTGAGGGCATGTCTAAAAAAGAATTTGATATAGAACTACAGCAATCGGAACTTTTAAGTAGCCTGGACTATCTTCGTAAAAATTGTAATGCGGGCTTAAAAAATTAAAAGGAAAGCGAATGAAACTTAAGGTTTTAATATTTACAGTATTTTCCATTATAATCCTATCATGCACCCCGGGAGAGCATGGAGATGCTAATTCGGGAACTGAACAGGTTTTTTTGGTAGATTATGTGAATCCCTTGATGGGAACTGACTCTGAATTCACCTGTCAAATGGCAATACCTATCCTGCCATTGCACTCCCTGGGGGATGAATTTCTGGACCCCAATGACCCAGAAATGGGAGATGGATGGACCTATAAATACCATGACAATAAAATCAGGGGGATTAAGCAAACCCATCAACCCAGTCCCTGGATCAATGATTATGCTGCCTTTTCCTTGATGGCGGTTACCGGCGAACTTAAAATATGAAGAGAATGAACGGGCCTCCTGGTTTTCACATAAGGCTGAAACAGTAAAGCCATATTATTACAATGTTTATCTTGCGGATTACGATGTGATAGTTGAAATCGCTCCTACGGAACGGGCCGCCCATTTAGATTCACCTTTCCGGAATCCGATTCATCCTATATTTTGCTGGATGGCTTTTACAAGGGTTCCATGGTAAAGATATTCCTGAAGAAAGAAAAATTGTGGGCTATTGCAGGAATAACAGCGGAGGAGTTCCGGAAAATTTTCATAACTATTTTGTAGCTGAATTCGATAAGGATTTTGAATTTATGCATACCTGGAGGACGATGGAACTTGCAGAAAGAGTCCTGGATAGTGAAGGAGAGCATGTGGGAGCAGTGGTTGGATTTAAAACAAAAAAAGGAGAAGCAGTTCATGTGAAAGTGGCTTCTTCGTTTATCAGTCCGGAGCAGGCAGAACTTAAATCTGGAAAGAGAAATTGGGGAGGAGTGATTTGAAGAAACCAAAGAGAAAGCAAAAGATGCATGGGAAAATGAACTTGGGAAGAATTAAGGATTGAAGATCGATAATATAGATCATATCAGAACTTTTTATTCCTGCCTTTACCGGGTCCTGTTGTTTCCCAGGAAATTTTATGAATTAAATGAGCAATGATGAAGTTGTGCATTACAGTCCCTATAACGGAGAGGTCCTGCCCGGATATATGTTTACCGATAATGGATTCTGGGATACTTTCAGGGCCGTTTTTCCATTTTTTAACCTGATGTATCCCGGACTTGAATGGGCAGATTATGGAGGGACTTGCCAATACCTACAGGGAATCCGGCTGGCTTCCCGAATGGGCCAGTCCCGGGCACAGGGATTGTATGATCGGATCCAATTCGGCATCCATCATTGCGATGCCTATTTTAAAGGGATCATGTGCAGATAGTGATATAGAAACCCTTTTTGAAGCCATTGTGAAAAATGAACAGTGATGACGGGCAGGCCTGATTGTTCGGTGGGAAGAGAGGGTCTGAATATTATAATAAGCTGGGATATGTACCTTATGATGTGGGTGTGAATGAAAATGCAGCAAGAACCTGGAATATGCTTATGCTGATTTTACCATTGGTAAAATGGCAGAAAAGCTGGGGAAAAGATGAAGAATTGAGACACTATCTAAAGCAGTCAATGAATTACAAAAATGTTTTTGACCCTTCCACAAGACTGATGCGGGGTAAAAATGAAGATGGCAATTTTCAGAATCCTTTTAATCCGTTGAAATGGGGAGATGCATTTACAGAAGGTAACAGCCTGCATTATACCTGGTCGGTTTTTCATGATGTTCAGGGACTTGATTGATCTGATGGGAGGAAATGAAGCATTTATTGAACAGCTGGATAATGTATTTGAAATGCCTCCGGATTTTGATGATTCCTATTATGGGTTAACCATTCATGAAATCAGGGAAATGCAGATCGTAAATATGGGGAACTATGCACATGGGAATCAGCCCATTCAACATATGATTTATCTCTACAATTATGCAAATGCACCCTGGAAAACACAGGAAAAGTTCAGAGAAGTTATGAACAGACTCTATGCTGCAACACCGGATGGATATTGTGGGGATGAGGATAATGGACAAACCTCGGCCTGGTATGTTTTCAGTGCCCTGGGTTTTTATCCGGTTTCTCCGGGTACAGATCAATATGTAATTGGATCTCCCTTGTTTGATAAAGCGACGTCTCCCTGGAAAACGGAAACAGCTTTACCATTTCAGCAAATAACAATTCGGCAGTAAGAACTATTATATACAATCGGCCAGCCTGAACGGGAAAAAATATGCCCCCAACTATATTCAGTTTGCGGATATCCAGCAGGGTGGAGGCTTAAGCTTTGAAATGGGCGATAAGCCAAATAC